>JBQCFW010000069.1:0-13421 GCA_051958655.1 Agriterribacter sp.
CGCATGCAACGTTTGCGCCGGATAGTTAATCAACCATCCTTAATAAAACTGTGAAAACTCAATCTGAAAACGATGCTGATTGGTTTATTTGTTCTTGTTGGAGGCATCGGTTTTTCGGGATGTTTAAAAAGCAAAGACCCAGGGTGCCCGTATACCGACGTTACCAGAAAAGCCCCCGATTCTCAGGTGGTTAAGGTGAAATATTATCTTGATAGCGTTGCCCATATCACAGACTACTCGTTAGATTCAGCTTCAGGCGTATTTTATAAGGTTGAAAATCCCGGCACTACTACTACTCCCGCAGTGTGTTCGGTAATTACTTTTTATTACAAAGGCATGCTGACAAATGGTACCGTGTTCGATCAGTCGCCTGCCGGATCTCCCTCTACTTTGTGGTTAGGCGATTTAATTGTAGGCTGGCAAAAAGGATTGAAACATATTAAAGGCGGTGGCGGAAAAATAAAGCTCTACATTCCCCCGTACCTGGGTTATGGTGATGTGGAGATCAAAGACCAGGCAACAGGCACGGTTCGCATACCTGCAAAATCAATACTCATTTTTGATGTAACACTCGAGTCTGTACAATAGTTGCAGCGTTATTATACAATCTTGCTTAAAGGCTTTGATGTTTTGCTAACATCAAAGCCTTTAACTTTATAGCAAATTATTGCATTTGCCGCACGACCCCATTTCAGTATTCGACATGTTTAAAATAGGAGTTGGTCCGTCCAGTTCCCATACGCTGGGGCCGTGGCGTGCAGCACAATTGTTTACACAAAAGCTTACCCGTTTAAATTTATTGAACGATGTTGTGCGGTTGCAGGTTTTGCTATATGGCTCATTGGCCAAAACCGGCAAAGGGCATGGCACCGATGTGGCCGTACAACTGGGTTTGTGTGGAGAAGACCCGGAAACTTTTGCCGTAGACGATATACAAAATAAAATACTGGCTATATCCGGCAGTTTAAAAATCAGGCTTCAGCACGCTGTAGAAATTGAATTTAATCCGGCTACTGATATTGTTTTTTTGATGAATGAATCGCTGCCCTTTCACCCCAATGCATTGAGCTTTTTAGTTACGCTGGCTAACGGTGAACAATTTGCAGAAACCTATTATTCGGTAGGAGGTGGATTTGTAAAGCAGGAGAATGTAGAAACAAGTATCAAAAATACAGTGCAGTTACCCTTTCCGGTAAATACTGCATCGGATTTGCTGCACTGGTGCATGAAAACCGGGTTGAGCATTCACGAAATTGTTGCAGAAAATGAAAATGCCTGGCGACCTGAAGCGGCAACAAAGGCGGGGCTGCTACGCATCTTCGATGTAATGCGCGATTGCATCTACGCTGGGTGCCATTCAACAGGCGTATTACCCGGTGGATTGAATGTAAAAAGACGGGCGGAAGCGCTGAACAAAAAATTAACCAGGGCGCTTGCCTATAACAATTATAATGAATGGAAGGAGGTGATCCGGGCAGGCGGCAACAGCTTTAAGTATACGCTCGATTGGGTAAGCTGTTTTGCACTCGCTGTAAATGAACAAAATGCTTCTTTTGGCAGGGTAGTAACGGCGCCTACTAACGGTGCTGCCGGCGTAATACCCGCGGTATTGATGTATTACATTATTTTTTGTGACGGCGACAGCGAAGAAAAAATCCTTTCTTTTTTATTGACGGCCTCTGAAATTGGCAGCATCTTTAAAAAAGGAGCTACCATATCTGCGGCGATGGGAGGGTGCCAGGCAGAAATCGGGGTGTCTTCCGCTATGGCAGCTGCAGCCTTAACCGAAGCAATGGGAGGCACGCAACGGCAGGTACTCATGGCATCGGAAATAGCAATGGAGCACCATCTCGGTTTAACCTGCGATCCTATTGCCGGCTTGGTGCAGGTGCCCTGCATTGAAAGAAATACAATGGGCGCCATCAAAGCAATCACCGCCGCACAGCTTGCTTTACAAAGCACACCCGATTTTGCCAAAGTGTCGCTCGATGCGGTGGTAAAAACCATGTGGGATACTGCCATTGATATGAACAATAAGTACAAAGAAACCTCCGAAGGCGGACTGGCAATACATATACCTTTGGGACTGAAGGAGTGCTGAGGAGCGGGAGCGGCTATCAGCGATCAGTTTTCGGCGGCCAGCTATCAGCGAAGATCTGCCTGGAAATAAAAAACAAGATGCAAAATCAAGAGGAAGGAAACATTTTGCACTTTCTTCCTTCCTCCTTCTACCTTCCATAGGTCATCCCTTAAAAATCCGTTTTCCGTTTCAAATACAGGTCTGTGCGGGTGCGAAGGTTCAAAAGATTTTCAATGGCTGAATATTCTAAGTCTTGCTGCTGCTCATCTTTCAGACACCGGATGGTGAAACGCGCGAACAGGTATTCCGTAAAACCCCGGGCCTTTTCATAAAGCCACGGGCTGTATTCCATAATGATTTGTAGTCCCGGGTTCTGCAGGATCGTTTGCTGCATTCCTTCAAATACCCAAGGCTCGGCGCCCGCCACATCTATCTTAATTATATCCACTTTGTTTATTTGCTTTTCGCGCAGCACATCATCCAGCCGAACGGTTGGTACTTTGTAGTCAATGTGTGGCCGTTTGTCTGTGCCCTCTAAAATGCTTGCATCTCCAAAATAGTTTTTAGGCACAGTAAGTTTTATTTTTCCTTTTTTATACGACAGGGCTACTTCCTCAATGTCAAATCCTGGACTATTAATGTCGGCTGTTAAGCGAAGTAATTTGACTATTGACGGGTTGGGCTCAATAGCAATAACTCTTCCATTATTTCCTACAAGGTCCAGCAACAGTGCTGAATAGTATCCATAATTTGCACCTATATCAATGCATACGTCGCCGGGTTTTACGATCGAAGCAAGGCATTGTGTTACCCACGGCTCCCAAAAGCCATCCAGCATCAAATGGCGGGCAATTCCCATGTCGCGCGTATCCACGTATATTTTATAACGCGTCAATACCCTGCACAAGGCAATATGGTTATCGAATTGCACACAGCCCGAATATTGCCTGCATAAAGGTTCGAACTGGAGCTTGGCAAGCGTTGCTATATCTTCTGCAAACGCTGTTTTTGGCGAAGGACTTAATTGTCCGTCAGCATAAATGTTAGGTAAGGGTTTCATAGATCGCTTTATAATAGTGAATGATATACGCTTAATATTTTGCCGCGCTTTCCGTCCAGCTAAATAATTTTCTCAGTTGAATTATCAGCGCAGACATATTTTCCCAGCAAATCTTTGCATACCGTCTTTAAATACGGAAGCCGGCGCTGCACCTGGTGTGCTTACTTTGTGAACGCCGTTATGAATAACATACGCAGGCTTGCTGCCGGTATCGCAATGTTTGGTAACATCCGATTTTGTAAATTCAGAAATACAAACAATGGCATCGCTTCTGTTAATCAATGACTGGGTATGAGCTATATTCCGGTGTTGTGCTTTCAGTGACTTTCCTTCATGTAAGGCGTTCAGATCATGTATAGTGAGCAGCACTTTAATACCGGGATGCTGTTCTTTATCGGGAAGTATTCTGCCGGACTGAAAAGGAGCATGCCATACGCGGCAGTTCCAAAGAAAAGGCTTCCATAGTTTATGCCATTTTTTTTCTATAATGGTATAGGAGAGGTTGCCAAATGAATTTTTTTCGGCAGGAGGCACATACATTCTTACAGGTAGTTTTCCTGTTTTTTGTTGTAGCCGGTTGATGTTTAAACCAGTGTTTAAACAGTAATGGTGTAGCGTTGAATTTCGATAGCGCATTAAATCGCAGTCGAGAATGATGTTTTTCATAACGTTGCGGTGCAGTCAAATTTGGGATAAAAATATAGAAAAAACGTTGGATCGATATAGTAGGATGAGGAAAAAGAATTTAAAAATAACGTGGTAACGTTTTCGCAGTCATCTGCTAATTTTTTTATTTGTTGTGGTGATTATCGTGGTTAAGGATAGAGCTTCGCAATGTTGGTACGCAGCCACATGAGCTTTGTTACGCAGGCGTCAGCAATGAAGTTGGGCGTTTATGGTTTTGTGTTTGAAATTGCATCAAACAATAACCGGTAAACTCCAAACACCAAACTTGATTTTTGGTTCTTATTTCTCTGCCTTACACCTTCTCACTCACCCCCCTGTATGCCTTCTCCAACACTTCTTTAAAAATTTGTTTTCGCACAGTTTTCATTTCTATCAAAGTCCAGCCCTGCAGCCCCCATTTATTGGGTACGCGATAGATAATTGCCGGATCAATTTTGCAGAATACGTCTTGGTCGGTGACCGATAATTTTACGCACGCCCGATTGTTTGCCTCATCGTAAGTAGCAAAGATTTTCTTTTTTACCCTGAACGAAGTTTTTTCAAAATGTGGTTCTTCCGTTGTGCCCGGAAACGCCAATGCCAGCTCTCGGAATGTTTGTATGGTTACCATGATAAAATATCTTGGATCCTCGTATATTGCTTCCTGCTATTTGGATTGGATCTTGGTTCTTGTATTTTGATTTTCTTATTTGCCACTTATCCCATCTCTCCCTATAAACCTTTCCTTCCCCAGTAAAAACTGTATGGCCTTTTCTATATTCCGTTGCACCGATGCTTCTGTTTTTAGCTGATGCAGGTAACGGTTGATTTCTTTTTGAAGATAAGGCGCAAGGCCGGTATATACGGCAGTTGCCTCTTTGTTCTTTTTAAGTGCTGCCATAAAGCCTGCATGATCCGGCGTTTTTCTTTCTGCCGCATCATAAGCAACTGTTATGGTTACTGTGTCGCCCGTTTCTTTTTTAGCTGCGGTGCGCATAGGCGTGTTCAGGTACAGCCTCCATTTGCCACTGTATTTAACCAGTGTTTGTGTAAACGCATGTCCGTCTATTTTACCCTTTACAGGTATTGGTCCCTTGTCTTTACGCGCCTGTTCAAAAATATCTTTCAGTACGGCTGTTGGCAACAATACATAAGGATTGATGCCGATCTTGTAAATTCTGGCAGAAAAAGATTTCATAACGATGCTGGTTACACGATTTTGATATCATATTTGTTCAGCAGTCCCGGCAAACCATCGAGTGAAAATCGTGCTTTTTTTATTTTGTTTCTCTCAGGATCAATGCTGTAATGGAAAGAAGTGCTGAAATCTGTTTTTTCAAGAATAGAGTTGTCGAATACCGTGCCTTCCATATTGCAATTCTTAAAAACTGCGTCGGTAAGATCGGCTTCCGAAAAGTCTGTCTGCTTAAGCTCACAATCAATAAACTTTGCCTTTTTCAACTTTAATTTGAAGAAAGATGAAAAATTAAGGATACAACGGTTATACGCAACCGAAAACAAAAAAGCATCACAGTCATTAAAATGCAGTCCCAGCAGTTTGCAGTCGTTGAATGTTACATCCCTTAAAACCGTTTGAGTAAGCGTAGCCATGCTCACATCGCAATTATTAAAAGTACACTCTATAAAATGCATGCCAGCCAGGCTGGTATTAGGTAAATGGCAACCCGAAAAAGTACAATTGTCGTATTCGCCTGTTTGCAACGCCGTCACTGACAAGTCTTCGCCCTCAAACACTTTGTCTTCTATATAAGTTTTAGACATGTAAATCAGTATTTTACCGCTAACCAATGCTGTTATTTCTTCTTTTATTACAATCCCAAATTACTGTAATCTGTGCATACGATTGCGCATTTTTCTTGGAACCAATCCTGGATTTTTTGTATTTTTAGTTGCATTAATTGTTATGTTGTCGTAGTTGCTGACCAGCTATTTACTTTCAAAACTTAACTGCGTGAGCGATAACGGTATCATAAACGAAGCAATTCTGCTGCATCAGTTAGCTGATGGAGACCGCGAAGCATTCCGCAGCCTGTACAACAATTACCGCGACAAACTCTTTTATTATACCCTGCGTTTAACCCACTCAAAACAACTGGCAGAAGATATTCTTCAGGAAGTATTTATTAAGGTATGGACCGATCGCGACAGGATGAGCGATGTGCGCAGCTTTGACGCCTGGTTGTTTACATTGGCTAAGCATAAAATCATTAATGGTTTCAGGCGAATGTCGATGGAGCACAGCATCCTCACTGAAATAAAGAAAGAGCTTGTCGATCAGGTAGACTCCACCACTCAAACCATTGATTACAACGAAACCAGCAGGGCCCTGCAAACGGCCATAGAGCAATTGCCTGCACAACAAAAAATCGTTTACAGGCTCCGGCGCGAACAGGGTTTAAAGAACGATGAAATAGCCAACCAGCTTAACATATCTCCCCTCACGGTTAAAAAACATATTTCGCAGGCGTCGCGCGCCATCCGCACGCTGCTCGAAAAACAAGCCAGCATATCTGTTTCCATAGTACTGGCTATCTGCGCGTTGCTTCGATAATTTTTCCCTTGTTATGTAATTGATCTGCGTTTCTGCGGCTTGGCTTACCAGCTGTAAAATTTTTTTTCCTTTCACTACTCCTTTTTCATTTGCCGTTTGTCTACTCTGTATCCCGCCTCAAATTCAGGGGTGGCAGATCAAAGCTACTGTATGGCAAACGAAAGATTTTTATACTTATTGGAAAAGCACTTCCAAAAAACGATCTCGCCTGACGAACAAGAGGAACTTTCGCAGCTAATGCTTCAAATGAAAGGTTCCGCTGCGCTGGAGGAATGGATGCAGGAAAAATGGCTTTCCTACCAGCCCGCGGAACAATTGCCGGGCGAAGAAGCCGATCGGTACTTCAAAAATATTGTTGCTGCCACGGCAGATGATGATACTGTGCCATTGAAGCCACGAAACCGTGTCAGCATTTTGAATCATTCCTGGGCCAGAATCGCGGCCGTGATCATACTCGTTATAACAGGATATGCTGTTTATTTAATTAGTGGAAGTGAAAAAGAGAACATCCCGGATAAGCATACCGCCTCCGTTTCACCGCGTGAGGATGTGGCACCAGGCGGAAACTTTGCCACACTAACGCTGGCCGACGGAAGCAAAGTGGTGCTCGATAGTATTTCCAATGGCGTGGTTGCCAGCCAGGGAACTGCAAAGATTGTAAAATCAGACAATGGAGAAATTAAATATGAAACGGGGAAAGCAACCGGGGAAATATTATACAACACAATGACAACTCCCATAGGCGGGATATATCACCTGGTGTTGCCCGATGGCACCGGCGTTTGGCTGAATGCAGCCTCTTCCATTACATACCCGACTGCCTTTGCAGGTAAGGAACGAAATGTTTCGGTTACGGGTGAGGTTTATTTTGAAGTGGTAAAAAATGCGGCTATGCCCTTTAAAGTAAAAACGGAAGAACAAATGATAGAGGTATTGGGCACGCACTTTAATGTAAATGCTTACGGCAACGAACACACGGTTAAAACCACGCTTGCCGAAGGAAAGGTTGTGGTAACCGAAAAGAACAAAACCATTGTGTTACAGCCAGGGCAGCAGGTTCAAAATGATAAAGCCGGTAACCTGCGATTGGTGCACAATCCCGATATTGATGAAACGCTGGCATGGAAAGACGGATTGTTCCGGTTTAATGGAACGGATATAGAGACCATTATGAGGCAGGTGGCGCGCTGGTATGGGGTAGAAATAGTGTATAAAGACAAAATTTCGGAACAGTTTGTAGCTGAAATTCCTAGGAGTGTAAATGTGTCGAAGCTGTTGGAATTGCTGGAGCTGACCAGGCAGGTTCATTTTACCATCAACAACAAAGTAATAACAGTTACCCGGTAAATATTGAAGTATAACTTAAAATCAATTACAATGTAATAGTATATCAACCAATAACTAACGTACAGTACTGCAATTAAAAACCGGAAGCGTTGGAAGCACTCCCGGCAATGTGCAGGTTACTGCTAAACAATCTGCGACGATCATCTAATTAATAACCCAACAAAACAAAGCTATGCGATTCATTGCTTATCGCCAAGCACTGCTGTGCAGGTACCGAAACTATAATACCGAACTGCTAAAAATCTGCTTAGGTATGAAACTGACTGTTGTTTTACTCTTCGCTTGCTTTTTGCAAACGCACGCCGGCAGCTATGCGCAAGGCGTTACGTTGAGGATGGACAATGCCAGTCTTGAGTTTGTGTTAAAAGAGATCACGAAACAAACTGGCTATCGTGTTATTTATGGCAAGAAAGAAATTGCCAAAGCCTCAAAAATCAGCATCAACGTAAACAATGTTACGCTCAACGAGGCATTGACATTGGTATTCCAGCACCAGTCGCTATCATATACCTTGCGCGACAGGTTTATTGTAATTGCTCCCAAAGTAACCGAAGTGGTCAATCCTTCCGGTGAAACCAACGATCCGCCGCCTGTTGACATCAAAGGGCGGGTAACATCCGAAAGCAATCCCGGTCAGCCGCTGGAAGGTGCCTCTGTAAAAATCAAAGGAACGAATGATGGTACAAGCACCAATGCTAACGGCGAGTTCTCCATACAAATACCCAACGAATCTGCTACGCTTATCATTTCTTATGTAGGGCATCAATCCATTGAAGTGGCCGTGTCGCGATCAAAAGCCAATGTAAGTGTTGCATTAAAGGCTTTAGATGCTCAGACAGAAGAAGTAGTGGTAATTGGTTACGGAACACAAAAGAAGAAAGATCTTACCGGAGCAGTATCATCTGTAAAAACCAAAGACCTGGTGATGTCGTCCGGCCCTGAAATCGGCAACATGCTGAAGGGTAAGGTGGCCGGACTAACCATCCGCCAAAACAGCGCACAACCCGGTGGCGGATTAGACATTTTGGTGCGCGGAGCGGGTTCTGTAAATGCCAGCAACGCACCGTTGTTTGTGGTAGACGGTTTCCCTATAACAGACCTGTTGCAGCCGGCAAGTGGCGGACGTTATGATGCCGGTTCGCAAAGTATTCTTAATTCATTCAATCCTAATGATATTGAATCTATAGAAGTGCTGAAAGATGCAAGCGCCACTTCTATTTACGGATCAAGAGCAGCTAACGGCGTCATTCTTATCACTACCAAAAAGGGCAGCGACGGCGCGCTGAAAGTACAGTACTCCAATAACTTTTCGTTGCAGAAATACAACAACCCCTTCGACGTGCTACCGTTGAACGAGTGGATGCAGGTGCGTAATGAAGCCGCCTGGGAGCAATGGCAGTTTGATAACAACGTTATGCCATATGGCACCAAAACGCAGGCAGAGGCAGAAGCAAATCCCGTAAATGGTCCATTCAGAAAACTGTATACGCAAAACGCCATTAACAATGTAGGGCGCGGAACCGATTGGTTCGACCTGGTTACCAGGGATGGCAAAACCATGCAACACAACCTTTCTTTATCGGGCGGTACAAAGTATACGAAGTACCTCGTGTCCGGCAATTTTTACGATCAGCAGGCAATTGTAAAGAACTCGTCTTTTAAAAGATATTCAGTGCGTGCCAATATCGACCAGGAGATTAACCGGTATGTAAAAACGGGAGTTAACTTTACTGCCAGCAGAATTGATAACGAGAATACACAATTAGGCGCCGATCAGTACGAAAACTCTGGTTTGATCCGTGCGGCCATTCAGCAGGGGCCGCATATTCCTGCGCTCGACGAAGAGGGTAACTATCCGCTCAACCCACAGTTGGCGTTGCAACCAAATCCTTATTCTTTATTAACCATCAGCGATCAGGGGCGGATTGAGCGCTTCCTTGGAAATTTTTACGTTGATGTAATACCCATTGAAGGTGTTACTGTAAAATTAAAAGCCGGCATTGACAGGGGCAGTTCCAAACGACAAAATTACCTGCCAACTACTACGCTGCATGGTGCGTTGGAACATGGGAGAGCGTATATCTCCAATTCAGAAAGCAATTCTTACCTGCTCGAAGCCACCGCCAATTACAATAAAACTATTGCAGGCGATCATAACGTAGATGTATTGGCTGGCGTGTCGCAGCAAAAATTTGTAAGCGAACTTAACAGCGAAGGAGCTACCGGTTTTATTACCGATGCTTTTTTATGGAACAACCTGAGCGCAGGCAGTGTTCAGTTGCCCAGCACTTCCGCCGGGTCAAAAAATATGATCGCTTCTTATTTTGGAAGGCTCAATTATAATTATAAAGGACGGTATTATGTTACCGCCACTGTACGTACTGATGGTGCAAGCGTTTTCGCTGCCAATAATAAATGGGGCACATTTCCTTCGGCAGCCATTGCATGGAATGTAATGGAAGAGCCGTTTCTTGGTTTTCTGAAAAATACTTTTTCGCAATTGAAGTTCAGGTTTAGCTATGGACAAACAGGAAATGCCACCATCAATAGCAATGCGTTTGCCGCCTATGCCGCTTATCCTGCATGGCTTACCGGCAATGATGTGAGGTTGATTGGTGTGTCGCTGGCCAGACTTGAAAATCCCGATCTTAAATGGGAAACAACCACCGGCGCTAATTTCGGTCTCGACTTCTCTATATTGCATGGCAGGATTGACGGTTCGATAGAAGTATACCATAACGTTATATCCGATCTGCTGGCAACCAAAACCCTCAACTCTTACCAGGAGATCAATACGATCATTGCTAATGTGGGCAAAACGCAAAGCAAAGGATTTGAAGTCACCATCAACACACGAAACATACAATCCACCAATTTCCAGTGGAGAACCATGTTTGCACTTTCGCGCTACAAAGATACCTGGAAGGAAAGAGCGCCCGACTGGAAGCCTGCGGTATATGAAAGTCCCAACGATCCTATACGCTCTATGTACAGCAGGGTAGCAGATGGCATATTGCAGGTAGGCGAACAGGTGCCTGCATCACAACCTGAGTTGAAACCGGGCATGATCAAAATAAAAGACATTGACGGTTTCGAAAGAGATGGAAATGGAAATCCTGCGGTAGATGCCGACGGAAGGTTTATCCGCCTGGGCAAACCCGATGGCATCATTGATGAGGCGGATACAAAATTAATGGGCACCTCAGACCCGAGTTATATGGCAGGGCTCACCAATATTCTGACCTATAAAAATTTCAGTCTCAATTTCGATTTCAATGCGTTGTTTGGACGCCAGTTTGCCGATCCCAATTACACAACTTATGGCGTAAGCGCAGCAGGCGTATACTCTAACGGGTACAATGCATTAAGAACTGTGAAAGAAAGGTGGACACCTGAAAATCCTTCTACCACTCATCCAAGTTCCTTCTACGGATGGTCGCCATATGGTATAGGTGATTTTTTTGTGCAGGATGCATGGTTTATCAGGCTTCAGAATGTTTCGTTGGGGTACAATCTTCCGAGAAAGTTGCTGGGCAATGTATTCAGTTCGGTTCGCATTCATGCCGATGCGCAGAATCTTTTCGTAATCACTCCTTATACCGGCGTCGATCCCGAAACAGATTCCTATACCGCCGCTTATCCCTATATCAGAACCTTTACGGTGGGCTTAAACCTTAACTTCTAACCATTAACTGTACAGATATGAAATGTAGTATAAAAAAATATATCGTTACTGTTGTTGCAGTGTTTGTGGCAGGACTTAACAGTTGTACCAAAGATCTTGTACCGATAGATTATTCAGAAATCAATCCTAATATATTTCCCAAATCGGCCTCCGATCTGGAAGCGATGGTAAATGCCTGTTACCACCCCCTTCGTGGATCATGGGGCGATGGTATTTTTTCAACTTCAGAGCGAGGTGTCATGTTTGTAAGCGATGCCACAACCGAAATCCTCTTCGGCAAATACGGAGACCAGGGTCTGGCTTCGCTGCATAATTTTCAACCGGCTAATACAGGCTTTACCCGTTACTACGATGATTTCTACAATAAGATCAGCCGCATGACCATGACAATAGACCTGATATCACGGTCTACAGTAAGCGAGGATCTTAAACGGAAAGCAATAGCCGAAGTAAGATGTGCCAGGGGATTGCTGGCATATACCTTGTTTGATCTTTACGGTCCGCTGGTAATAGCGCCACTCGAGGTGTTGCAGAACCCGTTAAAGGAAGAGCCGCTGGCAAGAATGGAGCACAGCGAAATGGTAGCCTTTATTGAAGACGACCTGGAAGCCGCTGCTGCGGACTTGCCATTGCCACAGAATGCGGAGTATGGAAGATTTAATAAGGCGCTTGCAAAAATGATCAACATACGCCTGAACCTGCACGAAAAGAAATGGGACAGGGTGAAAGAATTGTGTGATGAAGTAATTGCCTACAACGCTTATGCGCTTGACGAAGACTATGCGGCTATATGGGACCTTGAAGGAGCCAAAAGCAGCAAAGAAGTAATATGGGTAATTCCGTGCGACTATGCCGGAACCAGCGAAAACCAGTGGCAGTTAATGGTGCTTCCCACCAACTATGCACCCAAAGCCGGCTGGGGCACCATTTCGAGCACCTGGTGGTTTTACGACAGGTTTGAACCCAACGATAAAAGAAAAGAGATGTTGCTAGCTGAATACACTGGCAGCGATGGCATTACCTACAATCGTGCCAACCCCGGCAATATTTTAGATCGCGGGCCTATTCCTTTAAAGATGAGCGAAGATGCGGCCCGTACTACCAGCCTTAGCACGGTTGATATTGTAATGTACCGTTATCCCGATATACTGTTGTCGAAGGCAGAAGCCATAGCAAACGCCGGAGCGCCCGATGCAGAAGCAATGGAACTGGTGAATGTGGTGCGCAGAAGGGCAGGGCTTGAAGATAAAGATTTGGCCGACTATGCTTCGAAAGATGCTTTCAACGACCTGATATTGCTGGAGAGAAGCCATGAATTTTGGTGCGAAAATGGACAGTACCGTGCAGATTTGATACGGCATGGGAAATTTGTAAGTCGCTGCCAGGAAGTAACGCAATCAACCTATACCAATCCAAATAAGGTTTTGTTCCCGTTTTCGTTAAGAGCCGTTAGTGAAGGGAAGGGAAAGTTTATTCAAAACCCCGGTTACCAATAGACGAAATTTTATTGCAATTAAAAAGAGTAATCATGACATCAAGCAAAATAAATATAGTATACCTGGCATTGGTGATGGTAAGCGGTTTGGTTAGCTGTAAACGTTCTGAGGCGGGCAGTGAAACACCCGATAAAACCATACAATACGAAATTACCAATACCATTTTCCCAAATCCCGAACGAGGTTTTATAAAAACAATGGGAGTGACGGCAGAAGGTGCCGCGCTCAATGCATCGCAACTAACATTGCTGCGGGGACAGAATGTTACAATGATATTGAGAGTGTTTTACCTGGATGCGTTTAAAGACAAAGCAATGAGCAACGCACAGCTTTCGTTGATAACAACTGATCTTGCGACCATACGCAATGCGGGACTGAAAGCTATTCTTCGTTTCGCGTATACGGATGATATGGAGGGCACAGATGCACCATTGGCAATAGTTGAACAGCATCTCGACCAGTTGAAGCCGGTGTTCGAAAACAACAAAGATGTAATAGCGTTTGTACAAGCAGGT
>JBQCFW010000070.1:0-80078 GCA_051958655.1 Agriterribacter sp.
ATATATGTCTTTCGAGTTTAATAATTACCGTGCAACTGCCGGGCCATCATGATGTGTATAGGTGTATACATATCTGTGTAGACATTGTCACCCAACTGTAACGGTGTTTCCCCAAATGCATTTCGAAAGTTGCTTACAACAGTCGTTGCACCGGAATTGTATCGTAGCATTCATCATTTCATTCATTAAATTGTTTTTTATGTTTTACCATGTAAAAGAACTCCAGTTCAACGCGCGGGTTTCGGCGCCCGATCCTGCTTTTGCCACGCTGCTGCTTGAACAGTTTGGAGGAGCTAACGGTGAGCTGGCTGCTGCGCTTAGATATTTTGGACAGGCGTTTGCTGCTAAAAATCCTCACCCGGACAAGTATGATATGCTGATGGACATTGCCACCGAGGAATTCAGTCATCTTGAAATAGTTGGCGCCACCATTCAAATGCTGCTTACAGGAATTAACGGCGATTTGAAAGATGCGGCAGAGCAGTCGGAAATTATGAAGCTGTTAAAAGGCAGGGCCGCGAAGGAACAGGTTATTCACGAGGGCGTGTTTGCCCCGCAGTTCCTGGTTGCTTCGGCTGGTGGTCCGGCTTACACCAACAGTCAGGGTGTTCCGTGGACGGCTGCGTACATCAATGGAGACGTGCAGGGAGAGCTGACGAGCGATCTGCGTTCGGATATGGCAGCGGAAACAAGAGCAAAAATGGTATACGAATACCTGCTTCAATTCACTCCCGACCCATATGTACAGGAAACGCTGCGATTTTTGATGACGAGAGAGGTATCGCACTTCCAGATGTTTGGTGCAGCGCTGGATACGCTCAAACCGAATTTTCCTCCGGGAACCTTGCAGGCAGACAAACGTTATGTTGACCAGTACTTTAACATGTCTACAGGTAATGACTTTACAGGTCCGTGGAATGAAGGTATCGGAGCGCAAACGGGCAGTGTCGTTCAGTTCGTGGAAGATCCTGTTTCATATGTAATGGAAACAAATGGTTTGCTGGGAGTAGATGGCAAAGAGCAAACGGAAGATCAGGAACGTGTGGATATGGAGCAACAACTGGGAGAGCAGAAAAAAATGCAGGTAGATAAATCGACCGATAAGTTTCCGATGCAGTGGAATGATCCGGAAAAGGATATCGAAAATGCAGCATTTGCCAGCGGAAACGGCGCAAAGCCCGGTAACAAAGAACAAAAGACGAGGACAAAAAAATAAAATTTTGCAGGTATTATATAAATGACTTCAACATTATCTGACAATGCAACTGCCGGAGACGCACTAGTTTCCGCTACGCTGTATACCGATCCGCTATGCTGCTGGAGTTATGCCATGCAGCATAGCATCGAGGAAGTGCAGGCAGCATTTGGTACACACGTTCAATGGCGTATCCGCCTTGCTGGAATGATTCCTGACTGGAAGAAGTTCTCCGATCCTGTAAACAACGTTGCGCGGCCTTCGCAAATGGGTCCACTCTGGATGTATGTTTCAGAGGTATCACAGGTACATCTCGACAGTTCGTTGTGGGTTCGTAACCCGCCGGCATCTTCTTACCCGGCATGCCTGGCTTTTTATGCTGCAATGCTGCAGCATGCCGATTACGGGTGGCCGTTCCTCAAACTGCTCTGGCAGTGTTGCATGAATGAAGGTGAGAATATTTCCGAACGTAAGGCGCTCACGGCAGCGGGCAAACGATTGCAGCAACAATTCCCTTTTTTTGATCCTGAAATTTTTGATAAGCAGCTGAATTCGCCAGCAACTCACAGGCTTTTGCAGGATGATATGATGATGCTCAAAATGCATCGCATTACCAGGCTGCCATCCATTGTTATAAAAGGTCCTGCAGAGAGCCTGTTGATAACGGGGTATCACCCGCCGGATCTTATCCGGGAGGCTTTTTTAAAAGCGATGCCCACTTTGCAATCAACCTGACGAAAGGCTGGGAAAAAGGATGGTGTGGGCTGCCGCAACTATTTTTGTAGCGGATTATTGTACAAGTCCGTTTAACCTACCTCAAATTTTCTGCACATTTTAGGGATATAGGGGTTTTTCTTAGGAATATTACCTACTTTAATGTTCCTAACATTTACCCCTAAACGATGCCCGGACTTATGAGAATATTGGTTTTTGTGTGCGCATTATTTGCCGGGCAAACTTCCTATGCCCAGGATTACTGGCTAACGGTAAGGGTAACCGATACTTCCAACATTCCGCAGCCAAACGCAACTCTCAGCATTAATAAAAAATGGATCGTTGTTGATTCCTCAAGTGTATTCCTCAGCCTGCTAAAAAAAGGGAAATATAAAATTACAGCCAGTGCGGTAGGCTACCAGCCTGCCGAACTGGCTGTTGACCTTCGCAGCGATTCAACACTATACATAAAACTCAGGTCTAAAGAAAGGATATTGGAAAATGTTACGATAGCGGCGCGGCGCAATGTGCATCGCAATCAAATGAGTACTCAGGGGCTCAGCATCGCACAATTAAAAAAGCTACCCGTTATTCTGGGAGAGATAGATCCGCTGAAGAGCATCACGTTATTGCCTGGTGTAAAAAGTGGCGGAGATGCCAGTTCGGGTATTTACGTGAGGGGAGGAGGACCAGATCAGAATCTGGTGTTGCTGGATGGTATTACCGTATATAATCCCAATCACCTGCTCGGATTTTTTAGTGTGTTTAATGGCGAAGCCATCAAAAACGTGGAGATTATAAAAGGCGGTATTCCGGCGGAATACGGCGGCAGGCTAAGCAGCGTGATCGCTATCAGTTCGCGCGAAGGCAATAAAGATTCCGTAAAAGCGAGCGGTGGCATTGGATTGCTTTCGTCGCGGATCTCAATCGAAGGTCCTTTGGCTAAAGGAAAATCATCTTTCATTGTAAGTGGAAGAAGAACGTATGTTGATCAATTGGCAAAACTAATGGCAAAAGACAGCATAGGCGATAACGGTTATTACTTTTATGATGTAAACGCCAAAGCCAATATTTATATCAATGAAAACAATAGCATCAACTTTACTTTTTACAAGGGAAGCGACAAGTTCTCTTATGTAAACAAAGAAAATGCAGGAAACGAAAAAATCTTTAACGTTACGTGGGGCAATACCATTGCCGGTATTAACTGGAAACAGCAAATTCATTCCGGCCTCAAACAGGAGCTGTCCGTCATCTACAATGGTTTTGATCTTGACAGCAGGATAAATTTTGGTGCTTCAGGATTTATATTCAGTTCCGGTCTTAAAGATTACCAGTTAAAAAACGATTGGACATACGCTTCCGGCTCCGCCCAGGTAAGGTGGAAATGGGGGCTGCAATATATCTGGCATAATTTCAAGCCGGGCGCAGGCGCCTCCAATGCAGGTATGCAGGAGTTCAAATCACAGATCAGCGACCGGCATGCAAGAGAAGCTGCAGCCTACATCAGCGCTGATATGAACATTACAGCACAATTGAATGTTATTGCAGGTGTTCGTTACAGTTATTTCAATCAGGTTGGGCCAACAACGCAAAACGTATATACCAACGAAGGAATATTTACGGGAACAACACAGCAGTATAAAAAAGGCGAGAGTATTGCAAGATATCACTATCCCGAACCCCGTTTGAGTGTGCTGTATAAATCAGGCAGCGATGCAAGCCTGCGATTGTCGTATGCCCGCACCATTCAGTACCTGCATCTGGCCACCACCAGTGCCGCCACTTTTCCCAGTGATCTGTGGACGCCCGTCAGCCAACTGATCAAACCGGGCGTTGCGCACCAGGTTGCCGCAGGGTATTTTAAAGAAATAAAAAATGGCAGGTACGAAATAAGCGCAGAAGCGTATTATAAAACAATGTCGAACCAGTTGGAATTTAAACCTGGTGCCCAACTTTTGCTGAATCAGAATATTGAGGATGAAATGATTTTTGGCAGTGGCAAAGCATATGGTATCGAACTTTTTGTGCAAAAGAAAACCGGTAAGCTTACCGGGTGGATCGGCTACACGTTAAGTCGTGCAGAAAGAAAATTTCCGGAGATGAACAAGGGGAAAACCTTTCCTTACAGGTACGACAGAACCCATGACCTGAGCGTTGTGATGAGTTATCCGTTAGGAAAAAAATGGGAGCTGTCCGGCGTATTTGTATACGGAACAGGAAATGCCATTACCATGCCTACCGGGAGATTTGCATATAGTATTGGTACAAATCCTGAAAAGAATACAACCATATTTACCAATATCAACCAATACGATAAAATTAACGATTACAGGATGCCGGCCTACCACCGCCTGGATATATCTGCTACCTATACACCGCGACCTAACAGCACCAGGCAGTTCAGAAGCAGTTGGAATTTTAGTGTGTATAATGTGTACAACCGGTACAATCCCTATTTTATTTATCTGAGTGTTGATGAGAAACAGCAGGCGATAAAAGGAAAGAAGGTCTTTTTATTTCCTGTTATACCTTCTGTAACATGGAACTTCAATTTTTGAAATGATGAGGCAGCTACTGTTTATACTGATGATTTTGATGGCGCAGTTTTGTTTAACATCCTGCGAACGTGATTTTGATATTGATATTAAGCCCAACCAGCCAATGCTGATTGTGGAAGGATATATAAACAACGAAATGCGGGAATACAATTATGTTGTGCTGAGCAGAAGCCAGGATTATTATTCCACTACCATCGAAAACCTTCCTGTAGCCGGGGCAAAGGTAACTGTTACAGAAGGCACACCACACAATGATAGTATAGCATGGGACGATGCTCATGCCGTTACCTTACGCGAAAATAAAATTTCAACCGTTACCATCAGCTCCCGCACTATTTCAAACGGTATTTATTTTGACGAACGACTAGTGTCAGATTCAGCCAATGCACTTATTGGCAAACCCGGAAACTATTACCGCCTGAGAGTGGAAGTGGATGGAAATGTATACACGTCCGACACTTACCTGCCGGTTCCTGTAGTGCTGGATAGCCTGTCGAGCGAGAACCATTTCAGGGACGTGGAAAGAAATGAAGAACGCGCGTTGGTTACCTTACATTTCAAAGACCCTGATACTTTGGGCAATGCGCAGTTAATATACTTACGCAGCGATGACAACCGCAATAACTTTGGCTGGGGCGGATTGCGATTGAGCAGGTATATATATGGAACGGATGATCTTATTAACGGGGAATACCTGCACGCTACGCTTTCATCCGATTTTTCCATTGGCGAAAAAGTAGCGTATCACCTCGTAAGTGTAGAGCGCCGGGTATACAACTTTTGGAACAGCTTTAATAAAGCCAAAGAAAATGCAGGTCCCTTTTCAACGCCGGTTATGCTTGATAATACTATAACGGGGGAGCACGTCATAGGCTGTTTCAGCGGATTTAGTGTGAGCAGGAAAACGATTGAGGTGAAGTAAAGACGGCGCAGGTTTGAAATGCGTTATTGTACGATCCTATTGTTCCTCCTTAGTAAATATCCTTTCGCCCTGTGGCCGCCTGATGATCATTTGCTTTTTTGCCGTATCAAATTCCACCGTCACTCCCGGAGCAATATTAAATTTATTGGGCGTTATGGCTTCAAGCGGAATGGGTGATCCGTTGTTGCTGATGGCGATGGTATTGCCGGTTTTTGTCACCGTCATTTTTGCCGGCGTACCCGCCACTACATAAACACCCACATATTGGTTCAGGAGCTCCTGGCTAATCTCCGGCGCGTCAAAAGTTGGTACCTGGTAAGGCTTGTTCCAGTAAATATCGAAAACACCTGCAATAATATCCTTCACCGGGTAAATCTTCGCGTTGGTAGTATAAGCCATCGCAAGTTTTTCAGCAGGCTCATAAGCCAGCCATGAGCCTGAAACATTGCTTCCCCCGGTATGACCATAAAGCGTATGGCCTGCCAAAGAAAATGGTTCCATGCCCATGCCTTCCCCGTCGCGCATGGTTTTCATCAGCTCAAGACTTTTTTTAGAAATCAGTTTTCCGTCGAACAGTGCCTGTATGAATTGGCACATATCTGTTGGCGTGGAAATGATAGCACCCGCACCGGCCGGAACGCTGAGATTCATTTCCGGTGCCTCCTTCCAGGAACCTATGTACCGGTAAGAAAGACTTTCGTTGTCAGCAACATTGGTATTGCCCAATCCCATATAGGTATTTTTGAGGCCAATCCTGGCAGTGATGCGTCGCCTGAGTATTTCGGGGTAAGATGTGCCATCCATTTTTTCCAGTATATAACCCAACAGCACATAGCCGGTGTTGCTGTACAGGTGTTGACTGTCGGGTTCAAACAACGGCTTGCCTTTTGCAATTACGGCAACAACTTCTTCGTGCGTTCTGGGCTGCGATCGCCAGCCAGCCTCAACGGTAAGCTCGGGGATGCCGCTGCGATGGTTCAGCATTTGCGCAATGGTGATTTTAGCAGCATTGGGAACCTGCGGAAAAAACTGATCCAGGTGATCGGTCAACTTCAGTTTCCCTTCTTCAACCAACTGAAAGATCATTACCGCGGTATAAGTTTTGGTGATGGAAGCAATGCGGAACCTGGAATCGCCTGTTATAGGTTTCTTTATCGTGTCGTTGATCTGCGCATAACCAAACGAACGGGCGTAAACGATTTTTCCGTCTTTAGCAAGCGTTATGCTGCCCATGCCTTTATTCTTTTCGAGCAGGCGATCGAACAATTGATCCAGTTTGGCTTTGTCAAAGCTTTGACTATAACTTGTTCCCAACAGCGCCAGGCATACAAATGCCAGCATCGCTTTGATTTTGTGTTTTGTTTTCACGGCGATCAGTTTAATTGTGTTTGCTAATTGCGTTAATGCTTAAAGTGTAGCGGGTTGGGATAGGAGCATTGTAAGTCCTTTCGTATTGATTTCCCGGTTATTTAATGGATACCCATTCAATTAATAATAAATTTCATCGGAGTACGTCAACGCCTATGGGATGATCCTGGTTTTAATGCTTTTTTGCAACATGGCTTTGAATGAACGAACCAATCAATGCAAAGATTAAACCGGAGATCAATAGCGCACCAATTGTTATTCCAGCCAGATCTTCTTCAGGATGAAGACGAGACAGCGCTGCTATTGCCAGGAAGCCCAATAATACTCCCAGCAAAAAACCACCAATTTTTCCAATTTTATTTTTCATAATTGAATAATGAAGCGGTGAAAAATTATCTGAATTCAAAAATATTAAAAGTGCTTTGAAATACAAAGTGATTTCGAAAATTTATTTTTCCGCAGTTGTCAATGCGATGGGTTTTATGCTTTATAGCGCTGTTTTTTCCACACGACGTATATAAAAAGCCGTAACTTTTATCTTTACCCTGTTATTATATACTCATTGCAGTGAACATTTGCTTTCGTACATATCCTGTTTTACCACAGCTAAAAACGTATATCCATAAAATCTGGGTGTTTGAAAGTGAGGCACCGATGCCCGATGATGATATGAAGCTGGTTGTTCCCGATGGCAGAATGCTGATGGTGATTCCGTTTAAGAATGTACTCCTGGGAAAGATGAACGGGAAATTAAACGTGGGAAAGACCGGCAAAATTGGTTTGGTTGGAATGTCTGACTACGGAGCAATTGTTGATGCAGGCCTTGATGGACCTGTTGGAACAATAGGAGTTGAGTTTAATCCGGCAGGCGCCTATCGTTTTTTCCGTATCAATTTAAAGAGCATAGCGCACCAGCTATATGAGCTCACGGATATACTTCCAACATCAGCCGGCCAGTTAGAAGAACGCTTACTGGAATGCGTAACCGTAGATGCTAAAATCCGTCTTTTGCAGCAATACCTTTTTTCGTTGTATCAGGCAGGCGAACCCGACCAGATTTTTGAGTATTGTGTAAGCCAGATTGAAATGAGCTACGGGATGATAAGGGTACGTGAATTAGAAACCAGAACGGGATACTCCAGCCGTTGGCTGAACCGGAAGATCGAAAACCTGTTGGGACTGAATCCGAAAACGCTGACTTCCGTTATCCGGTTTCAAAAAAGCTATCATGCCATGATTGCCGATCCTGTTAGCTTTTTTAACCGAAAGGATTTTTACGATTACTACCATGACGAATCTCATTTCATAAAAAACTTTAAGCGCTACACCGGATTTTCTCCCAATAAAATTCTTCAGATGAAGAACGATTTCGGAAAGACTTTTTACAAGGATTGACAGTTCCGTTTTTTACAATTTTTTCTGCACCCCGCCTGTTAGTTTTGCCGACATAAAATTATTCAGCATGATTGTACCTTACTTAACTTTCAAAAGAAACACGGAGGAGGCATTTAATTTTTACAAAGCTGCACTGGGCGGTGAATTTTTGAGTGTTCAGCGTTTTGGCGATACTCCCCACGGTGATGCTATGCCGGATGAGGATAAGCAACTGATTATGCATATTACTTTGCAAACGCCTCTGGGTACCATCATGGGCAATGATCACCTGGATTTTATGGGGGAGTACAAAGCGGGTAATAATTTTTCAATGTCGGTGCATCCGGAAAGGGTGGAGGACGCTAAGAAAATATTTGATGACCTGTCGCAGGGAGGAAATATTGTAATGCCCATTGAAAAAGTATTCTGGGGAGCGTATTTCGGGATGCTGGTTGACCGGTACGGCGTTAAGTGGGTAGTGAATTACCAGGCTTAGGCGAAACATAATGAACCGGGTAAAAAGGCTTGCCTCCCTCGGAAATACGAAAGGTTAAATTGATCCGTCCCCCGATTTTCCTGGAGGTTTTTGGCACATGATGTTCGTAATGATCCTGCATGGTATCGCCCATTAGTAAAAGACTGCCATGTGTAAGTGGAATATCGAGGCGATTGGCATCTTTATTAATTTTGTTTCTCACTTTAAAAAGCCTTGTTTCGCCAAAGGTTACCGATGCAATCGCATGGTGTTTGCCATCTGCCGGCAGTGTATCGCTATGCCAGGCTACCGAGTCGTTGCCATCGCGATAGAAGTTTAATAAAACACGGTCAAACCTTATGTTGCCGCTTGCCTCTACCTGGTCGTTTATCTCAAACAACAAGGGCGTCCATTCCAGCCCGTTGCTACCGCCATAGTAAGCGGTTAACCTGGGGTCGGGTACCATCCTGTCATACATCTTTCTTACCCGGTTCTGCCACGGCGTGCTGTGAAATAATTCTTTGAAATAGCTATCCGAAGTTTGCTTGTCAAAAAATTGTTCCCAAAGCTTTAATTCCGCTCCCGGCAAACAAAACTCCACGAATCGCTTTTTTCCTTCAGCAAACAATTCAACCTCTTCAAACAACGACATATAAATGCTTTCTAGAAGCACAAAATTACTAAATTTTTTAGTTTTTAATCGTGTGGGCTAAAAAATTATTTGCATGCCCGAAAGCAGCTCTTGTCGGCTGCAGTTACTAATGTTGAAAGAGATACAGGGCTGGTGAATATAAAAAAGAAGCTCTGCGACGGTGCCCGCGATCCTAAAAATTTTGGCTATTGCAAATCGGGCGAATTAAAAGTGTCGCCCTGTTTCAAATCGCCTGTTTCATACCCTTTCTTAAACCAATACATTCGTTGGGCTGAGGTACCGTGTGTAAACGCATCGGGAACCACGCTGCCCCCGGCTTGCTGTTGCAACCGGTCGTCTCCAATGGCGCTGGCTGTTGTTAAGGCCTCCTCTATATCATCCGCATCCAGGATTTGTTTTTTCTGAACATGATGCGCCCATACACCGGCTAAAAAATCGGCCTGCAGTTCCATCATTACAGAATAACGGTTAAATTCCGTTTCGCTCATTTGCTGCCGGAGCCTGTTTACTTTGGCAGCCGTTCCGTTGAGGTTTTGAATATGATGCCCCACTTCATGCGCCACCACATAAGCCATTGGAAAATCGCCCGGCGCATTCAACTTGTTCTGGAGGTCTTCGTAAAACGACAGATCGATGTACAGTTTATTATCACCGGGACAGTAAAAGGGCCCCGTGGCAGCCTGAGCAAAGCCGCATGCAGATTCAACACTTCTTCTAAACAGAACCAACACAGGTTCCTGGTAGGTTTGCCCATTGTTCTTAAAAACCTGGTTCCACACGTCCTCTGTTTCAGCCAATACAACTTTTACAAACCTGGCTCTCTCATCGTCCGCTGCCTGCTCTTCGGGCGTCATTTGTGTTGTTTGTCCGCCCTGGTTTACTACCTGGTCAATCTGAGAGGGATCTATTTGTCCTCCACTCATAAATGTATAAACGAGGTAAATAACAACACCGATCACACCGCCGCCGGCTGCCAGTCCTTTGCCTGATAAGCCACGTCTGTCATCTACGTTTGAACTTTCTCTTCTTCCAATCCATTTCATAAAAACTAATTTACTGTATTTTCCGGATGCTAACAAACCTGCGCAAACGCAATGGGTAAGCCAATCAAAGTTGAATGCCGTTCCAGTTTTTTCACTATCAACCTGCTTTTCCCATTCCTTTGCTGCCGCGTTGCTCAACTGCAATTTTGGGGCCTTTTTAAGTCAGCTTTCCGAACCTTACCGGGTTACAGGGATTCTCTGTGGCCACGTTTAAAAAAAAATCACCGGGTAAGTAAATAGGACGATCTTTACCTATTTATGGCCAAAAAATTACAGGTAAAAAATAAAATTGAAGTCAATAAGACCATAAAGATCGCTCCTTTTAAAAAGGACATCCGTAAGACAAGTCCACATATTCACGACAATTATTTTGAAATCATTTATCTGTCTGCCGGCAGCGGCTATCATTTCATCGATTCTTACAGGCATGAAGTGAACCCGCCTGTAATTTATTTTGTTCGCAAAGACCAGGTACATTACTGG
Organism: Agriterribacter sp.; assembly: GCA_051958655.1. Taxonomy (GTDB): domain Bacteria; phylum Bacteroidota; class Bacteroidia; order Chitinophagales; family Chitinophagaceae; genus Agriterribacter. Next base: position 10,788 of record JBQCFW010000070.1, read on the forward strand.
GAACTGAATACGGAGCCGGAAGGGTTTGTTGTCATCATTAAAAAGCATTTTATTGCAAAAAGCCTCGATGACCAGTTAAAAGCGCTCCTTACCAAAATCAGTCATTTTAGTAGTTTGTCTGTTAAGGATAATGCTACCATTCACTCATTGTTTGAAATACTGGTAAAGGAAAACAACGAAGAGAATGAAAACAGCTTCCATATAATTGAGGGATTGCTAAAGGCGTTGCTGGAAAAAGTAATTGCCGTAGCAAAGCCGGTTATCAATAAAAAAGAATTAAAAGCCGATTTGTATCAAAATCTCATCGGCATGCTCAATTCGGGCGAAGCAGTTAAGCACAGCGTACAATTTTATGCGGAAAAATTGAATACCTCTCCACAAAACCTGAATGCTGTTTGCCGGAAAGCGGTAAACCAGTCGGCTACCGAAGTGTTGTCCGGATTCATCATCAGCGAAGCTAAAAGACTGTTACTCTATACCAATAAAACCATCAGTGAAATTGCGTTCGCGCTTGAGTTTATCGATGCTTCTCATTTTGTAAAATACTTCAAGCGTGCAACAGGCCAAACTCCGCAGGCGTTCAGGCTTTCCAGCGAATAGTACCATAGTTTTTTCAAAGCTACCATTAAACGCACCAGCGTAGTATCATTTTTGCTGCTATATATAGTAAATGTAGGAGCATGCGCTGTTGAATGGGTATTTGTGGGCTGTTGCCATGCATCACAATATTGTATCACTATAAAACCTGGGTTATGGAAAATAAAAACACAAGCGATCCAAAAGCACATACGGCAAATATTAAGAAGGAATTTAAAATGCTTGTTAACCATTTGCGTGAAGATATTACAAAAGTGGACGATCCTGCGGCGAAAGCGCTTTTTGAAACTTCCGCCGAAGTGATCATTGGTTTGGAAAAAGCATTCACCGATTATGAAACAAAAAGCGAACCGGCGTGGAAAAGCTAAGTACTGTAATCAGTGGGAGGGAACTTTCACAGGAATCGGCAAGGCATGGTGAATAATGCCATAGTATTTTCAAATATACCATAGAGTTCCCGGCTAAATTCAAATATTTGTCACTTAACGAATTGCGGATGTTGGTCTGTATAACGACCTGCTCCGCATTTCTTTTATGGGTAGCAGGTATTGGGTACTGATCACTTTCGACGCCAACCCGTTGGATGAATTTTATAGCACAACCAAAATTATAGTTAAGCCATGTTAGTATTATGGCAGTCGCTGTATCGCGTTTTCCTGGCGCCCCGCATTTTCGTTTTATGTATGGTGATTGGTGGTCCGGGCGTGGCGGCAGCACAAACAATAAAACTTTCTTTACACGAAGCGCTCGAAAAGATGCAGCATAACCTGCCACACCTCGATGTATACCGGCAGGAGGCAGCGGCGGCGCACGAAAACATACCGCTTGCAAAAAATAGTCTTGTGCCCGATGTTACTGCAGGTTACCAGGCAAATATGGCCACCGTTAACAACATTACAGGCATGAGTTATCCCGGGTTCTTATTGCCGATCAGCGGGCCACCTTCGTTAAACAATCAAATGAATTTTGTGCCAGGCACGGCAGTGGGTGCTTTGGTGAAATGGAACCCTTTTACATTTGGCCAACGCAACGCGGCAATTGAAAAAGCGGCGGCCCAGTATGCGCAGGCCAATGCCAGCTACAACGAAAAATTGTTCCAGTATCAGTATGCCGTCATCAACGTTTATCTCGAAGCGCTGTACCTGAAAAAAATGAACCACATTTCAGAAGCGGTGATCCAACGAAATAAAACAGGGTTGGAGCAATCATTCGTGCTCGCCAGAAATGGTTTGAAACCAGGGATTGATACCGCGCAATTTCAATCCGTCATCACCCAGTCGGAAATAGCATACCTGCAAACGGAAAAAAATTATTTGCTCAAACTTACGGAGCTGGCCAAGCTAACCGGTATTGATCATTCAGCCGAAAACCTGTTGCTGACGGATTCTGTTTTCGGAGTATTGTTACCTGCAAAAGACTCGTTTGCGCTCAGCAACCATCCGCATTATCAATTGGTAGAAGCGCAAAAAAATTCCACGGCGGCAGGCTTGCGCGAAATACAACGGTCGTGGGTGCCAACGCTCGACGTATGGGGCAATGTGTATGCCCGTGGTTCAGGTGTGCAGGCTAATGGCGTTGTCAACAAGGCAGATGGATGGGAGTTGTCGAGAACCAATGCCGGTGTGGGTGTACAACTGAGTTTCCCGTTACTGCAATTCAGCAAAGTGAACATCCGCAAAAGGCAGTACGGGTTATTGTTAGAATCGGATAAAGCGAGGTTGGCTCAAACCAGGCTGGATATTTCCAACCAGGTGGAGCAGGCAGAGCTGCAATACAAACAAGACCTGAAGATTGCCGGCAAAACACCTGTGCAGTTAAAAATTGCTACCGACGTGTATGAAGGCTTACAGATTAGCTATGAAGCCGGCCTGATTGATTATATAAGACTGTACCAGGCACAATACGAACTAACGCAGGCCGAGCTGAACAATGCCACTGCGCAGTTGCAATTGTGGCGGTCTTTACTGGCGGTTGCTGTTGCCAACGGAAACCTTGGTATTTTCTTAGACCAACTTAAATGATCAAATGAAACTCATTATTGCCGCGTTACGGCATCCCATTACTATTTTGGTTGCAGTGCTTGCCATCGTCTTTTTTTCGTGGCTCGCCATTCGAAATACCAAGGTAGATATCTTTCCAAAATTAGGTTTGCCAACAGTGTATGTGGCGCAACCCTACGGCGGTTTATCGCCCGAGCAAATGGAAGGTTTTATTACCTCTTATTACGAGTATCATTTTCTGTACATCACAGGGGTGAAGTATGTAGATTCCAAATCTATCCAGGGCGCTGCGCTGATCAAGATCGAGTTCAATGAAGGTACCGATATGAGCCAGGCAATGGCCGAGGTGGTTGGTTATGTGAACCGTTCACGCGCCTTCATGCCGCCCGGCACTGTTCCTCCTTTTATTACCCGCTTCGATGCGGGTAGCGTACCCGTGGGGCAGTTGGTGTTTAGCAGCGACACCCGCTCTTTAGGCGAAATATCAGACCTGGCTTTGTTCCGCGTGCGGCCTATGTTTTCTACCCTGCCCGGTGTTTCCGCGCCGCCGCCTTTTGGAGGTAATCAAAAAACGGTGCTCATCACGGTCGATCCCGATAAGATCAGGAACTATCATCTTACCCCCGACCAGGTGGTGCAAGCTTTGGCAAAAAGCAATACGATTAGCCCGGCAGGGAATGTTCGCATTGGCGACAGTACCTATATGACACCACAAAACAGCGTAATTGAAAATTTACAGGAGTTACAAAATACTCCCTTGCAATTGGGCAGCGGCGCTTCGGTATATGTAAAAGATATTGCTGCCGTAGCATTGGGCTCGGATGTAACAACAAGTTATGCGTTGATCAACGGCAAACGATCGGTGTATATACCGGTTACCAAAAGAGCAGACGCCAGTACCTGGGATGTGGTGCAGCGCGTAAAAGCCACTTTGCCCGATATGCAGGCAGCTATACCCGAAGACATCAAAGTGTCTTATGAATTCGACCAGTCCGGCTACGTCATCAATGCCCTGAAAAGTTTGTTGTATGAAGGAGGACTTGGTGCTGTTTTAACTGGTTTAATGGTGTTGTTGTTCCTGGGCGACAGGCGTGGCGCGCTGATTGTGGTGCTCACTATTCCGCTGGCCTTATTAACATCGGCCACCCTTTTGTTTCTTACAGGACAAACGATCAATATCATGACCCTTGGTGGGCTTGCCTTGTCGGTGGGTATATTGGTAGATGAAGCCACTGTAACCATCGAAAACATTCACCGGCATATGGAACTGGGTAAAGCCAGGGCAAGAGCCATAGCCGATGCTTCAAAAGAAATAGCCCTTCCCAAATTGCTGATCTTATTCAGCATTCTTGCGGTTTTTGTACCGGCATTGTTCATGAACGGCGTGCCCAAAGCTATGTTCCTGCCATTATCGCTGGCAGTTGGTTTTGCCATGATCGCTTCCTTCCTGCTATCGCAAACCTTTGTGCCTGTGTTAGGCAACTGGCTCATGCAACATCATTTAAGTAATCATAAAAAGCAAAATGGTTTCTTTGACCGGATGAAAAGCCGCTATGTTAAATATGGTAGTCGCCTGCAGCAAAAAGGCGGTTGGCTTGCCTTGTTATTTGTTGTGGCATCAATAGGATTAGTGGTGCTGTTGTTTTTTTCAATTGGTACGGAATTATTCCCCAAAACAGATACAGGCCAAACGCAGGTACGGTTGCGACTGCCCATAGGCACCCGCATGGAAAGAACAGAAGATGCTACCCGCCGGTTACTGGAGGAAGTAAACAAAATTGCAGGAAAAGAAAATGTGCTGATCAGTTCAGCGTTTGTGGGCACTCAACCCACCAGCTTTCCTGTAAACTATATTCATTTGTGGACGGGTGGACCGCATGAATCGGTTACCAGGCTCAAGTTGAAACCGGGCACCATTGCATTGAACCAGTTCAAAGATCAGTTAAGGGCGGCGGTTGCAAAACAAATTCCTGCCGCAAAAATTTCGTTTGAACCAGGCGACCTGTCCGAACAGGTACTCAACCTGGGATCTACCAACCCCATTGAAATAGCCGTGGTAAATAAAAACATGGAAGAAGGGAAAAAAACGGCGGATTGGTTGTATCATCAACTGACAGCAGTTCCCTATTTAAAAGATATACAAATAGCAACACCACTCCATTATCCTGCCATCAAAATTGACATAGACAGGATGAAAGCGGGACAATTAAGTGTTACCGCCGACCAGGTTACCCGCTCTGTAGCAGCAGCTACATCGTCGAGCCGCTTTACTTCACCGGCATATTGGTTGGATAAAACAACAGGTACCGCCTATATTATACAGGTGCAGTATCCCGAATACCGGATGAACAATACCACGCAGTTGGAAATGATACCGGTTTCTTCCAATAACGGTGATCTGCATACGCTTAATGAAGTGGCTTCGTGGAAGCGGATCACCATGCCCGGTGAATACGACCGCTTAAACCAGCAACGCTATATAACCATTACTGCCAATGTGCAGGAACAGGACCTGGGCACAGCTTTCAAAAAAGTGAATGCTTTAATTGACCAGGCTCCTGTTGGCAAAGGCGCAAAAATATTGCTGCGTGGGCAACCGGAGTTGCTGAAAGACACGCTGAACAGTTTGCAATTTGGTTTGCTGGTTGCCATTGTGATGATTTTTTTAGTGATGACTGTATTTTTTCAATCGTTCAAAGTATCACTTGCCATCTTATCGGTGGTGCCCGCGGTAATAGCCGGGTCATTGTTGCTGCTGCTGCTAACAGGTCAAACCTTGAATATACAATCATACATGGGTTGCATTATGGCAGTGGGGGTGGCCATTGCCAATGCCGTATTGTTTGTTACTGCGGCAGAAACAAGAAGGAAAGAAGGGGATCTTCGCACCGCCTTCCTTGTGGCCTCGGAAAGCAGGTTGCGCCCTATTATTATGACAAGCCTCGCTATGATTGCGGGCATGATACCAATGGCAATCGGCCTTGGCGAAGGTGGCGATCAAACAGCTCCTTTAGGTATTGCCGTAATTGGCGGACTGTTATTTTCAACCGTTAGTGTATTATTCTTTCTGCCGCAGGTATATCATTACACAGTGGGAAGGAAAAACTATCGCTCAGCCTCGCTTGATCCCGATGATCCGCAAAGCAAAAATTTTAATGAACAATGAAACGCAATGATAAGTTTATGAAATATTTTATTACAGCCGTTTGCATCGCTTCACTCATAGCTTGTCAAAATCATTCGCGTCCGGTCGCTGCTACCCCGGCCGCCAATGCACCTGATACTGTTCCCGTATTTGTATTGCATGATACAAATGTTGTAAAAAGCATAGAGCTGCCTGCTGAATTGCTGCCTTACGAGCAGGCTGAATTATTTGCCCGCGTGCAGGGTTATATAAAAGACCTGAAGGCAGATATGGGAGATAAGGTGCGAAAAGGGCAAACCCTTGTGCTTATTGAAGCGCCGGAGCTGCAAACAAAGTATGCAGAGTTCCAGGCATCGTTACAGGCCGCAAAAGCAAAGTATATGAGCAGTGCCGATGTTTACCTGCGCTTGTCGAAAGCCGCAGAGGCAAAAACGCCCGGCATAGTAGCACCGGTTGAACTGGAAAGAAGCCGGAATCAATATCTTGCAGACAGCGCCGGTTATGAAGCCTCGCGTCAACTCGCCAGGTCTTATAAAGAAGTGGCAGGCTACCTGGTATTGCAGGCCCCTTTCGACGGCGTGATCACTGCCCGCAATGCCGACAGGGGTACATTGGTAGGCAACAACCAGTCTATTTTAACCATACAGCATAACAATAAACTTCGGTTAAGGGTAGCCGTGCCAGAGCTGTATGTGGCTTCAGGAGCAGTTACCAATACTGCTGGTTTCAGAGTAGATGCTTTCCCGAATAAATTATTTCAGGCTTCACTCACCAGGAAAAGCGAAAGCATTGACCCCAAAACAAGAACGGAGCTGTGGGAATATGTGTATGACAACAGCAATCATGATCTTAAAACCGGATCATTCGCATACGTTAAGGTAGGGTTGCAAAGAAACGGTCATTCATTCGTTGTTCCGCCAACCGCAGTGGTTACCAACCAGGAGCGGAAGTTTGTTATTAAAATTAAAAATGGCGTTGCCACCTGGGTTGATGTACGGCAGGGCATGTCGACAGATAAAGGCATAGAGGTTTTTGGAGAATTGAGTAACAACGATACCCTGGTGGTGCGGGCAACCGATGAACGAAAAGCCGGCAGCACGGCCTATTGGAAGCTGAGTCAATAGAGCCTGTCAGACCGCCGTCGTTCCCATCGGCCCGACCAAAGGGCGGTCTGATGGATGCCCTTGATCCTGAATAAGCATTTTACTAACGGCATTGCGTAAATGCTGTTCTCCCTTCTTTTTAGCTTTTGTTAATTAAAGGTAACAACGGCCTGGTAGAAACTGGATATGTTGAGATTGGCTATTAAATTCGCCGCACTAATCCCTACCCTAATCAGAACTGAGATGAACAAGAACTCCGAACCCGAATTAATTCACCAGGTATTCTTTGTGATCATGCTGGCACTATGTGTATTGCTCGGCTGGCTCATAGGATAATAAAAACCCGGTGAATACCGACAGCATTTTTCTCTCTTAATAATGACGCCTGTTTTGGTTTCCCCGGCCGCGTAGTAATTGGGGATGACAATGAGTGTTTACAATCGTTGTGTATTTTAGGTGCCGGTTAATTGATAAAGCGTTTAAACCATTTCAGCTTTCCTTTAAACGGCGGGTATTTTATAGAAGGATCAAACCATACCGGCGTTTTCATTACCGCTTTTTCATGGGTAAATGTTTTGAATGAATATTTGCCATGATAGGAGCCGATACCGCTGCTGCCAATACCGCCAAAGGGAAAGCGGTGATTGGCGAAATGCCACACTGCATTGTTTACGCAACCGCCGCCAAAAGCTGTTTGTTCAATCCACGCTTTTTCTTTTGATGCATCAGATGTGAATACATAGAACGCTAACGGATTAGCATGCTGTTTTACAATGGCAGCCGCTTCTTCCATGGTGGTGAACCGGAGTATGGGCAAAACAGGTCCGAATATTTCGTCGTTCATGATGGACGAACCGGCTGTAACATTTTTCAAAATGGTAGGAGAGAAGTATAGCGAAGAGCGATCTGTTTTTCCACCGTATGTGATTTCGCCTTCTGCTAAATAGGCCACCAGTTGATCGAACCTTTTGGCGTTAATTATTTTCCCGTAGTCTGAACTTTTGCCGGCATCCTCGCCAAAGAAAACCTGTATGGCATTGATCAGTGCGGCGGTGAATTCTTCAGCAATGTCTTCATGCACCAACACATAGTCCGGGGCTACGCAGGTTTGTCCCGCGTTGGCAAATTTTCCCAAAGCTATTCGCCTGGCGCTTACTGTAATGTCTGCATCTTTTTCTACAATTGCCGGGCTTTTCCCGCCCAGTTCCAGTGTAACGGGCGTAAGTGTCTTTGCCGCCAGTTGATAGATGATCCTGCCAACAGGGATGCTTCCTGTATAAAAAACATGATCAAACCTGAACTGCTGCATCATAGCGGGGATAACCACGCCGCCTTCGCCCTCTACCACTTTTACATACGCAGGTGGAAATATTTCGCTGATTATTTTTTGTATGATGCTGGAAGTTGCCGGAGCCAACTCGGAAGGTTTTACTACAACGCAATTGCCTGCGGCTATAGCGCCCACCAAAGGAATAAGGCATAGCTGCAACGGGTAATTCCAGGGCGCAATGATCAATACCACGCCCAGCGGGTCTGCAAATATTTTACCAGACGAAGGGAAGTTTACCAGGTTGGGCAAAATGCGCCTTGGCTTCATCCAACTGCGTAGCTTTTTCAATGCCAGGTTAATTTCAGCAAGCAGCAAGCCTGTTTCTGTGGCATAGGTTTCTTCAGCGCTTTTTTTAAGGTCGGCGTATAACGCAAGGTTAATTTCCTGCTCATATTTCGATACGGCGTTTTTGAGGAGCAGCAATTGCTGTTTCCTGAAGGCATATGGCCTGGTTATGCCACTTTCGTAGTGGCCGCGCAGTTCCTGCAATTCGCTTATGACAGCAAAACCGTTCATACTATTTTTTAAGCCCGTTAAACATTAATGATATCAGGAATTTTATATCCCGGAGGCTGTGAGAATAATCAATTTCGTTTTCCATTTTCAGAATACGCGTCTTTGTAAAGTTCCGAACCTTGGCAAGCGCTTCATCGTTATATCTAAACACGGTAACAAACGGCATTGATGTTCATGCCGGCTCCTACAGATGCAAAAACCACAATGTCTCCTGCGGCTATTTCATGTCCTGCAATACTATTTTTCCGAACCATATGGTACAGCGTGGGTACCGTGGCAACCGAACTGTTTCCTAACCACTGAATGTTCATTGGCATTATTTCCAAACGAGCGGGCAGGCCATATGACTCAAATAACCTTTTTACAATTTCTTCATCCATTTTTTCATTAGCCTGGTGTATAAATATTTTTTTCACCTGGCTGATATCGATATTACATCCCTCTATGCAATTTCTTATTGCCGCCGGAACATGCATCAATGCATACTCATATACTTTTCTTCCTTTCATTTTCATAAATAACCTGTCGCCGCTGGCGGAATTGTACGAGCAGCCCATGTTAATATAATTCAACTCGTCTACACTATGTGATTGCACACACGAACCCAGTATGCCAGCCCCCTCGTTACCGGTGTTGAGATACTCAAGCACACAGGCACCCGCGCCGTCGGCAAAAATCATGCTATCGCGGTCGAAGGGATCAATAACACGCGACAAAGTTTCTGCACCTATCAATAATGCTTTTTTGGCCATGCCTGCTTTAAAGTAAGCCTCCGACTGGATCAATGCCTGTATCCAACCCGGGCAACCAAAAAGAATATCGTAGGCAATGCATTTTGGATTGCGGATAGCGAGCAGGTGCTTTACCTTGCCGGCCAGCGATGGCACATTCTGGGATTGCATGCTCCCACGGGCAATATCCCCAAAGTTGTGTGCAACAATTACCTGGTCTAACGTTTCTGGATCAACGCCGCTGTCTTTTAGAGCCTGCATACCGGCAAAAGCAGCAATATCTGAGGTGTTCAAAAAATCCGGCACATATCGTCTCTCACGAATGCCCGTAATTTTTTGGAACTTTTCAACAATGAGAGCTGACGGATCCGCTATCGGTAAACCTTTGTCGCTGTAGAACGAATTATTTGTAAACTGCTCGTTCGAACACAGCACCTCGGGAAGATACATGCCGGTGCCGGTAATAACTGATTTCATCATAATGGCAAATAATTTAGCGGTATAGCTACAAACTGCCACTACCAATGTTTAATGAATGCAGCGCAATAAGTAAATCCGGGATTAGAATTAGAATATTTCCAAAAGGTACTATAATTTCTGCTATACTAAGCAAAAGAAAAAAATATATCGCAGAATCTTCAGTATATCTCCGTGGGAAGCGGACTGCTTTGCTTATGGCTGCCGGGTATTTTTTTGATATGACGACAATAGAAACCCTTAAATCGTATTAGTACAAAAAAAATTATAGTACTAACGGTTGTCTTTATGCCGTATGAAAGTATAAGATGGTTGATCGAAAGGCTTTAGAGGAGCTGCTTCGTGAATTACAAATCCGCAATCTTTCAAAAACGGAATTTTATGCAAAAAAGATACAATTTATCGCTGACCGAATTCAGCTAAAAATTCCACAGCTGAATATACAGGGAGTTGGGGAATAGCCGATTTTTTCAGCTTTTTGTCGGCTGATATAAAAAAGTCCACACCGTGACTAACAGCAGCGAAATATTGCAGTGCATCTTCAATATCATCTGTTTTTGAATTGATGGCAATAACGGATATTTCGTGATTGCAATCGATGACCAGTACGTCATTGAGTAAAGTTGAGATGACAATTTTGGCTTGTTTATTGTCGTAAGCCTGGGCTGTATAGTATCCAACAATATGTAATACAGAGGATGTTGTGCATAGTTGAATAACGCCATCAATGGATAATTGAATAATGTCACGCGCGTCTTGGAAGCCAGCCCGCTTTAAAGTAAAATCAAGTAACATATTGGCATCGGCAAACGCTTTAGAAGCCATACTTGCTTTTTTGCGCCTTAAAAAAATGCTCTTTCAGGTTTTCTTTATTGTTTGTTACTTTGGAAGAGGGTCTGGGTAAACTTTCGATCAGATCTATTACATTTTTCTTATTTGTTGGCCGAATGAGGTTCCTGAAATAGTTTTCAATTAATTTCGACAAAGACGTTTTATGCTTTTCGGCATAACGTTTTGCCTGCTCCATAAGTATTTCGTCAACAGTAATATTGAGCCTGCTTTTCATTTTCTGTTATTGTTAATATGAAGGCGAAGCATATAAGAGTCGAAAAAAATCCTTTCATACGAAATCTGATTTTATCTATCTCAGATTAATCGCTTCGCATTAGATTTGTCTTCCCTTAGGTTTGTTATTAAATTTAGCGGAACCATTTCTTGAACAGGAAAAAAGCCCATACCGATACTGCTCTTCTGGCTAAGATAGCTGCCGGAGATGAACAGGCATTTGCATTGTTGCTGGATCAATACAGGGGGCGCGTTTTTTCTCATGTACTCACTTATGTTAAAATGCACGACGAGGCAGTGGAGATTGTGCAGGACATTTTTGTAAAGATATGGATGCAGAGAGAACGGCTGCTGGAAGTAAGGGATTTCCCTTCCTATTTATTTATTGTTAGTCGCAATTACCTGGTTTCGGCTATTCGTAAGCGTGTGTCTGAAAGAACAGCCCTGCACGACGAAGACATGCTGCATGAAATCATTCGCCCCGACAATGCGCTCGAAGCAAAGGAACTCGAAAAGCATATTGCCGCCGCTGTAGAGCAGATGCCCCCGCAGCAGCGCATGGTTTTTACCTTAAGCAGGAGCGGTCAATTGAGCCAGGAAGAAATAGCCGGTAAAATGAACATCACTAAAAGAACAGTGAAGCACCACATGGCAGCGGCTTTGAACTTCCTGCGCGTATTCCTGAAAAGTACCAACTATAGCGCCGTTCTTTTATTTTTCTTTCCTCCATTTTTATAATCTTCAAAAAAAAGTGACCCGGCACCTGTACCCGGTTATTTCGGATGCGTCTTTATAAGTAAAGCCTTCAGGCAAACAGGTTCATATGGATAAAGAATCATTTATTGATCTGATCGATAATTACGTAGCAGGTACATTGACTAAAGAAGGCTGGCAGCAATTGAAGCACGCGCTCGACGATCCCGCCAACCTGGCCTACCTGGACGAAGAACTGTTGCTAACATTCATGAACGATGCTTATTTGTTCAAAGAAACAGAATCGGGGAAGTTAGCCATCAACAGCGGCATAGCGCAAAAAATCAGGATGCAGGATGAGCGGAACCACCTTGCCCAACACCCGATGGTGGCGAGTAAGCGAATTTTTGTGGGTAGCTGGCGGTGGGCAGCAGCAGCCATTTTGTTTGTACTGGCCGGAGCAGCATCGTGGTGGTTGCTGAACAATAAAAAGCAGCAGCCGATGACGATGGTGCAACAGCAGCACGATCTTCCGCCGGGAAAAAATGGCGCCATACTGAAACTTGCCGATGGCAGTGAACTGGTGCTCGACAGTCTTGCAGATGGTATTGTGGCCAATCAGCCCGGTACGCAGGTTACATTAAAAAACGGCCAACTGGTATACGATGCAAACAATACATTGCACGAGAACATGGTGTACAACACCATTACTACTCCCCGGGGCAGGCAGTTTCAGCTGGTATTACAGGATGGAACAAAAGTGTGGCTGAATGCAGCCAGCTCCATTACTTATCCCGCCTATTTTTCGGGCAATGAGCGAAAAGTGAAGATATCCGGCGAAGCCTATTTTGAAGTGGCACGCATGGAAAACAAGCCCTTTAAAGTGAGTGTAAACGAAGCAGCAGAAATAGAAGTGCTGGGCACTCATTTCAATATTAATTCCTATAAAGATGAAGAAAATATAAAAACTACTTTGTTGGAAGGCAGCGTTAAAACATCGGTTATAGCAGGTAGTAAGGTGCAGGAGCAGCTTATTTTAAAACCCGGTCAGCAGGCAGAAATAGCGAACAACGGTCAATTGAAACTGAACCCATCTGTAAATGCAGACCAGGTGATGGCGTGGAAAAACGGGTTGTTTAATTTCGACAATGCCTCGCTCGAAGAAGTGATGCGGCAGCTTTCGCGCTGGTACGATATTAAAGTAGTGTACGAAAAAGGAATACCGCAGATGTCTTTTGGTGGAGAGTTGAGTCGCAACGTGAGTCTTGCCGGGCTTTTGAGCGGATTGGAAAGGGCAGGTGTTCATTTCAGGATCGAAGAAGGACGCCAACTGGTGGTAATGCCGTAGTTCCTGTTTGAAATATGGAATAAACCAATTTGATCATTAATAAAACAATGTGCCATGAACAGTTGCTGAAAAAAAATCTTATTGTACCAATAAAAAACCGGAAGTGGTTCGAAGCACTTCCGGCAACGCCCAAAAGGCGCATTTAGTTGGTCTAAAACCGCCGTTTAAACGAATTTATTTACAACTAAACCAATGCAATTTATGCAAAAAATTGTTTACGGTTATTGTGTTCCCTGTAGGAGGGGCCGTAATCTTACCAAAACCCTGTTAGTGATGAAGCTAACGATTCTCTTTTTAACAGCTGCTTTTCTGAATGTATCTGCCCGTGGCGTTTCACAAACCATCACCTTATCCGGCAAAAATGTTGAGCTGAAAAAAGTTTTTGCTGCTATCAAAAAACAAACCGGGTACGTAGTTTTTTACAATAGTTCCGATCTCTCCGGAACCAGCCCCGTTACGCTCTCTGTGTACGATATGCCGCTTCCGGCATTCCTCGACGTGATGCTGAAAGATCAACCCCTGGCATACAAGATTGAGGATAAAACCATTATGTTATATAAACGGGTAGTGACGGCAACAAAAGCGCCAGATGCAACGCCAAAGCAGGAGGCGGTAGCCAATATTGTAAGAGGTAAAGTAACCAATGCCCGGGGAGAACCACTGGCTGGCGTAAGCGTGGTGGTGAAAGGTGCCGCCACCGGAACCTCGACAGATGGAAACGGGAACTATTCAATAGACGTGCCCTCCAACGGAACACTGGTATTTTCTTTTGTGGGTTTTGCAACAAAAGAAATGCCCGTTAGCGGCCGACAGAATATTGAAGTAGTAATGGAGGAAAATGTTTCTACGCTCAACCAGGTAACCGTGATTGCATATGGCACGCAAAAGAAAAGAGAACTTACCGGTGCTATCAGTTCTGTAAGCTCCGATGACCTGGAAAAAGCGCCCATCAGTCAGTTGGGACAACGTTTGCAGGGAAGGTTGCCCGGTGTTAGGATCAACCAGACGGAAGGCGTGCCGGGACAGGGTGTTGTATTCAAGATCCGCGGACAGGCTTCGATCAATGCGGGCAATGCTCCTTTGGTTGTAATTGACGGATTTCCCTCCAGCACAGGCATGGACGCTTTAAGCCCGGAAGAAATTGAAGACATTTCAGTATTGAAAGATGCTTCTGCATCTGCTTTATATGGTTCTCGCGCCGCCAATGGGGTGGTGTTGATTACTACCAAACAGGCAAAAAGAGGCAGGAGCGATTTGAAGCTGAGCATTTATACCGGTATTCAAAAAGTGCCGCAACGCGGCAGACCGGATGTAATGAACGCCCAGCAGTTTGCCCAATATAAAAATGAATGGTACAGCGATCAGGGACTGGAAGTTCCGGAAAGATACCAGAATCCCTCACAGTATGGGCCAAACGATGGAACTGATTGGTTCGACATATTGCTGAACCCCAGCGCCAACCTGCAAAATTATAATTTAACTTTTTCGACCGGATCGGAAAAAGTGAAGTCCGTGGTCAATCTGAGTTATAATAACACGCAGGGAATCCTGCTCAATACAAAAGCACAGCGGGTGACTGCGAGAGCCAATAATATATTCAACGTTTCCGACCGGCTCACTTTTGGATTGAACCTGGCATCTTCCTTCAGGCATTCCGACAACCAGAGTTTCGAGCCAGCCTATTGGAGCTTTCTTTCCTCTGCCTACATCATGGACCCCACGTTGGAGTATAAAAATCCCGATGGCAGCCTGCCGGTGGGTTTTTCCTCTCCCGGCATGTTCCCCAACCCCAATTGGTACAGGGTGCTCACAGAAAGACAAAATCCATTGCAGCAACTCAATATCCTCGGCAATGTTTTTGGGCAGTATGAAATTATTAAAGGATTAAAATACAAGCTGAGGGCCGATATTGATGTGGGGAACACGAAAAACAGGTACTGGAGTCCCTCAACCGCCCAGGGTGCCATGTTCCAGGCTCCTCCTAATCCGGCGGCAGGCTCCTATGGCACTTCCAATTATTCAAACTGGCAGGTTGAAAACACATTGAACTACAACAAAAGTTTTGCTGGCGTACATAACCTCGATGTATTGCTCGGCTATTCGGCTCAAAGTGTAAGAAGCGAAAGCAGTTCTATCAGCGGCACTCAATTCCCCGATGATGAAATTCCCTGGATCAATGCAGCTACCAACAGGATTGGAAACGTGTCTGTATCTGAGTTCACCATCGTATCGATGTTAGGAAGGCTTAACTACAATTACAAAAGCAAATACCTCGCGTCTGTTTCGGTGAGGAGGGATGGTGCATCGCGGTTTGGCAGCAACAAAAAATATGGAACATTCCCCTCCGCTTCCATTGGCTGGGTGGTTTCGGAAGAGAATTTTATGAGTGGGCTGAAAGACAAAGTAAGCCTTTTAAAGCTCAGGGCGAGTTATGGTAAAGTGGGCAATTACAACATCGGAAATTACTCCCACATCAGTTCCGTTAACAACGTGAATTATGTATTCAGCAATAGCGTGGTGCCCGGAAAAGCCGTTTCCAATTTAGGCAATACGGCATTAACCTGGGAAACTACCGCTCAATATGACTTTGGTGTAGACCTCGGGCTTTTCGACGACCGTATTTTTCTTGTGTACGATTATTACTGGAAAAATACCAACGGGTTGCTGTATGCGGTAAATATACCGCTGGCTTCTGGTTTCGCCAGCATCCAATCGAATATCGGGGAGTTCAACTTCTGGGGGCATGAATTTGGATTGCAGACAAAGAACTTGGTAAACGAATTCAAATGGAATACAAACATAACGGTAAGCCTTGATCGGAATATAGTGAAGAAACTAGGAACTGAAAATGTTCCGATAGGCGGCGTGCAGGAAAATTCCGACTTTAACCGAACAGAAGTGGGACATCCGATAGGACAGTTTTATGGCTATGTTTATGAAGGTGTGTTTATGAACGAAGCTGAACTGGCTAAAGGACCTCACATCACCGTATACGGTGGCTCGGATGTGGGTTCTGTAAGGCTCAGGGATATCAGCGGCCCCGATGGCGTACCTGATGGATTGATTGATCCGATCAATGATAAAACATTTATCGGCAATCCCAATCCCAAATTTGTATATGGTTTTACCAACGACTTCTCATATAAAAATTTTGACCTCAATATTACTTTAATTGGCAGAGTGGGTGGAGATGTTTTTAAAGGAGACCTGCTTTCAATTGAAAACATTGACGGCGTGTTTAACGTGCGACCTGCTGCGCTGGACAGATGGAGATCGGTTGAAAACCCTGGTAAAGGAGATTTGCCCCGGAGCAATTCCAACCCGCTTCATCGTTTCAACAATACCCGGCATATTTTCGACGGTTCCTATCTTGCCGGAAAGAACATAGCGCTTGGATATACTTTGCCGGCAGCAGCAAAAATTTATAAGAAAGCAAGAGTGTACATCAGTGCCCAGAATGCGTTCATCCTTACAAAATATCCGGGACCCAATCCGGATGCCAGCCAATACGGTCTGAACGGTTTGAATGAAGGACGGGACTTTGCACCATACCCGATTCCAAGAACATTTACCATTGGACTAGACGTTAACTTTTAAAAATGTGTCATGAAATCGCCATAAGTACAGCCCAATACTCAAAAGAATGTTTATTTAAAAGCTGTTCCCTGCCAGCCGGCAGGGCGGGCATGTGGCTAAGAAACAATTAAAACAAACACATGAAAAAGAATTTGATTCATTGCCTGGTTGGGATTTTCTTACTGACCTCCTGCAATAAAGATTTCCTCGAAGTTGCTCCCGAAACTGCTATTACGGGAAGTACATTCTATAAAACAGAATCTCATTTCAATTTAGCACTGGTGGCAGCGTATGAACCTTTGCGCAGCATAATTCACCCCGGGCTTTATATGGATGAAATGAGATCTGACAACACGTTCTTTCGTTATTATGCGCCCGACAGGGGACCTGCCAACTGGGTGGAAGATATCATACAGTGGACCGACCAGTCGCAAACAACTGCAGTCAACAACCGGTACTACGCCGATTACAGGGGTATTTCAAGAGCCAATATTATTTTAGCACGGCTCGACGCAGCCGAAATTTCTGAAGAAGTTAAAAAGCAGGTTGCCGGCGAAACCCTGTTTTTAAGAGCGTTCTATTATTTTGACCTGGTGACGCATTTTGGCGGAGTACCCTTATATCTTAACGAAGTGGTGGATGAGGAATCATCCTATGTATCCAATTCAACCATCGAAGAGGTATATGCGCAAATAATAAATGACCTCAACAGTGCAATACCTAATCTGCCTGTAGCCGCTACTTTTCCGCAAACGGGAAGGGCTACCCGCGGAGCAGCAAAAATGTTGTTGGCAAAAGCCTATATGTCGAAGCCGCAGCGTGAGTACCTGCTTGCCGAAAGTGAACTGGAAGATGTATTGAATATGAACTACGACCTTCTGGAAAATTATGGTGATGTTTTTGATCCTAATAATAAGAACCATAAGGAATCAATATTTGAAATTCAGTTTAAAGAAGGTCCCGACGGACAGCAGAGCGATTTCCTGTATTTCATGTTGCCAAAAACGGAGGATACCTGGCTGATAACAGGTTTAAAGGCAAATAACGTAAGCCTGGGAGGGTGGAATGTGCCCAACCAGGAATTAATAGACTCTTATGAACCCAACGATCTGAGGATAAATGAATCAATAAAAATTGCGAAAGGTACCCTGGCAGGCGGCAACCCCGATTTCGATCCTATCATTATCGAGGAAATAAAAAATGCACGCGGCTATGTTCCCGAACCTGGTAAGTTTTATTTTCCGTATGTTTCAAAATATGTTCATGGTCCTTACGCGCTGCCAAACAATACGGGCGAAAATTGGCCCATATTCCGGTTCGCCGATGCGCTGTTGCTGTTGGCAGAAATTTTTGTGCAGCAGGGAAAAAACGACCAGGCACTTCCTTACGTGAACAGGGTAAGAGACAGAGCGGGGCTCGACGACCTGGATGCAGTTACATTAGAAGATGTATTGAACGAAAGGCGCCATGAACTGGCTTTCGAAAACCATCGTTGGACAGATCTTATCCGCACCGGCAAAGCAATTGGAGTGATGAGTGATTATGGTGAAAGGATGAAACAGGAATATCCTTTCCTGCCCGATAATTCATTTAATGTAACTGAAAACAGGTTGATCTATCCTATACCCTACAGAGACTTGCAGTTGAATAAAAGTCTGAAACAAAATCCTGGGTACCAGTAAGGAAATTGTGGATCGTGAAACGCGATCCACGGCAAAGAGACTCCCCTGGTTCGTGTCTCACTATGGCCGTCAACTTTGGCGTTAGGTCAACGTAGGGTGTTTTGGGCAGATAGACTCCTCCTTTCGTCGGAGTGACAGGCAGTAGAAATAAAGGTTAAGCAATTGTACTAATGTCCAGCTTTGTACTACTGCTTGTCATGTCGAAGAAATGAGACATCTGGCTCGCTAATGCTCTTAAGTTGACGGCTATGGTGAAGACGCCAACCAGTAAGGAAATTGGTAGATCGTGAAACACGATCCACGGCAAAGAAAAATCGGTCAGCCCGGCTAAGCCATGTGGGCAGCACGCCGGGGCGGTCTGACGGATGATGACGCTGACTTATTTGTACGGAGGAGTGACAGACTGTAGACTAAAGTCCAATTAATTGTGCTAATGTTCAGCTTTGTACTACTGCTTGTCATGTCGAAGAAATGAGACATCTGGCTCGCTGATGGTCTTAAGCTGACGGCTATGGTGGAGACGCCAACCAGTAAGGAAATTGGTAGATCGTGAAACGCGATCCACGGCAAAGAAAAATCGGTCAGACCGGCTAAAGCCGGGCCGACCGACTCACCGTCGGCACGCCCGGCTAAGCCATGTGGGCAGCACTCCGGGGCGGTCTGACGGATAATGACGCTGATTGATATAATGCTGCGAAAGAAAATGCACCCTTCTAAAACTAAAAAAAATGGAGCATCATGACAGGTAAAAGTTATCGCAATCTGCTGAGCAAAAAAATGAAATGTAGCGTATGGATAGGTTGTCTTGTTCTTTTTATTTCTCTTCAGACAAAGGCACTGGTAATTCTCGAAACCAAATATTTTTCTTACGAAATCGCAGACAATGGGAAGAACCTGCATTTCCGGGATAAAATTAAAAATGTCGATTATCTCTATTCCGACTCCTCCTCTTACTGCGCCAGTATTGTGCTCAATGGCAAAGTAATGAATGTTCAGTCGGCAGTTCAAAACAAAGGGTTGCTCACGCTTGGTTTTGGTGAGAACGTAACCGTGCAGATCCGCATCCAAACAAATGGAGATCACTTAACCTTCACCGTTATCGACGTTGCTGGCGGGCCCGAATCGCTCACCTTCCTCAATGTGCCGCTCAGGCTCGAAGCAATGCCTTATGAGCCATTTGCAGCCTGCGCCCTTTCGTTGAACTTGTATACGCATGTGCGGCGTCTCCCTGCACTGCAGAATCATTTATGGGCTGCCTGCTACAGCAAGTTCGGCATAAAGGGAGCAACCACAGCTATTCTCGGCGTACCCCAGGCAGAAATACTTCCAGCCATCCGTAAGGTCATTAAAGGCGCAAAAGACATTCCTTTCTCAGACAAGGGCGGGGCGTGGGCGCAGCAGGGAAAAGAAGGATATGGCTCCTACCTCATGAATTTTGGTACACTCACCGAAGCAACGGTAGACGAATGGATTGAAACCTGCAAATCGCTCGGGTTTAACCAGATTGACAGCCACGGAGGCGGAGGCTTTTTTGACTTTGGAACGCTTGAACTAAACAAAGAAAAATGGCCCGATGGCTGGGAGTCCTTTAAAAGGATCAATGCTAAGTTGCATCAACACGGTATCTCCCATATCTTTCACACCTATGCTTTTTTTATTGATAAATCCACCAGTTATGTAAAGCCTGTTCCTCATAAAGAGCTGGGATATGTTGAAACCTTCACTCTTGCTGAACCGCTGGCAGCCGCCTCAACCGAAATCATCGTGAACGAATCAACTGCACATGTATCAACCATTACAGGTTTTCATACCGAAAATAGTGTTACGTTAAGGTTGGGCGATGAGCTGATTGAATTCAGCGAGGTAACCAAAACCGCTCCCTTTACATTCAAGGGTTTGAAAAGAGGCGCAAACGGCACTAAAATAGCTGCACACAATGCAGGCATTCCTGCATATCATCTCAGCGAACGTTTCGGGCGTTTTGTACCCGATCCCAATTCGGAGCTGTTCCATACAATTGCCAGGAAGCATGCCGAAATTGTAAATCAATGCGATTTTGATGGCATTTACCTCGATGCAATAGATGGCGCTGCCGTGCTGGGAGGCGAACAGAATTTCTGGTATTATGGTACAAAGTTCATCTTTGATATAGCAAAGAATCTCAAAAAAAGTGTAGGCATGGAAATGAGCTCCATGTCACATCACTGGTGGCACTACCGCTCCCGCTACCAGGCGTGGGACAGGGCGGTTCGTGGGTATAAGCGCTTTGTTGATATACACCTTGCCTCTGTTAAAAACCCATCGCTTTTTTTGCCTGAAAAAATAGTATCAAACGAATGGGAACACGGACTTTGGCGTGGCAATACACCGCAGATCGACAGATATGCGGCGGCTAAAGAAAGTCAGACCATGTTGCCGCTGCATTTGGGCTGGTGGGGTAATCAAACCTGGGATCCCCCACAGGTAGAGCCTACGTTTCCCGACGATGTAGAATACCTGGCGGTAAAAATGCTTGCTAACAATGCCGGCTACTCGCAATTGGGAGGCGTTGACAAAAAAACACTGGAAGAGAAGCCTTTGTTTAAACGCGCTGCAGATATCATTCGCCAGTACGAAATGTTAAGACATCAAAACTATTTCAACGAGCAGGTATTGCAGCAGCTCCGGCAGCCTGGAAAAGAGTTTACGCTAATCGGAGATGAGCAGGCTGGCTGGACTTTCAGACCAAGAACGTATAACAAACATAAAGTGGCAGGACTGGCGCATGAATCGTCGAAATGGATAATTCGCAACGATTTTGAAACTCAGCCGCTGAAACTCAGGATTGAACCCCTGATGTCTGTCAAACCCTATGACGATCCTTCTGCTATTGTGCTTACCGATTTTTCAGATGCTCAGCAATTTACCTTCGATAATAGTGCAAACGGGGTTTCAGCAAAGATCGTTTCGTCTGGCGAAGTCACGCGCAGCAACGAAAAAACAGGGGCATTTGTTGCAGCCAATACCGGTGCAACGCCATCGGATGCAACCTATGTAAGTGCCGAAAAAAACTACGACCAGCCTTTGTCGCTCAAAAACAACAAAGGGCTTGGCGTATGGATTAAAGGAGATGGAAAAGGGCAACTGCTCAACCTCAGTCTCCGGAGCCCCGTTAATATTTCACACGGGGCGCATGGCGACCGTTTTGTAAAAATAGACTTTGTTGGCTGGAAATATTTTGAGCTTGTTGAAATTGAGTCATCAGAAATAAGTGACTATATATGGCCCAACGATTCTCATTTTTATGTTTACGATTCCTATCGCCATACCATTGATTTTGACAAAATCGAAAAATTACAGCTCTGGTATAACAACCTGCCTAAAGGCAAAGAGGTGCAAACAATAATAGGACCGGTTAAAGCATTGCCGCTGGTGGAAACAACCATCACCAATCCTTCTGTAAAAATCGGAGGCAAAACAATTGTGTTCCCTGTTACAATGAAGCCCGGTATGTATCTCGAATTCTTTTCGGAAAAGGATTGCAAACTCTATGGTGCAAAAGGAGAGCTGATCAGCGACGTAACAATCCGTGGAGACGTTCCGGTATTCAATGCCGGTAACAACGCGGTGGAGTTTAACTATGAGAGTAAAGAGGATGTGAATCCTCGGGTACAGGTAACCGTTATTGGTGAAGGGCTTCCTCTAAAAAATGTCAGGAACAAACAAAAAAAATAGCGATGCTATAGCAGCAGCAACCAGCTGAACTATGGCTGGCATTTATACTATCTCAAATGAACGTATAACGAAACCAGCCTTCGTGGCAAACCAATAATATCATTCATGAAACTGGTAAAACTATTTTTCCTGCTGCTGTTTTGTGCAGGCAGCGCAAGCCATGCCATTGCTGGCGAAATTGTATTGGAAAATGCGCACTACCGGTACCTGGTAGGCGATGATGGAAAGAATCTCGCGTTTGTAGATAAAATAAGTGGTAAGGATTATTTATCTCAATCAGAGGTTTCCTATTGTGCAGGTATCATTTTAAAGGGTAAAAAATATTCCGTAAGCAAAGTAAGCTACGAAGCAGCCGGAATATTGCGGCTCGATTTTGCTCCCGTGCGCGTTACAGCCGCGGTTCGTATATCGCGCAGCAACGATGCTATATTCTGGGAGGTAACCGAAGTAAAAGGAGAACCCGAAACATTGATCTTTCTGGATGTGCCGCTTGACCTGCAACGGTTGCCGGGCGAGCCATTTGCCGTTTGCGCATTGGCGCTCAATATTAAAACAGAAGTAAAGCAACTGCCCGCATTGCAAAATTATTTGCATGGACAGGCACATGCCCGCTTTGGTATTACAGGCTCAAAGCTCGCAGTGGTTGCTGTGCCACAAAAAGATATTTTGCCATCCATCAGGAATGTCATGTCCAACGCTAAAGATATTCCGGCTTCTACTGCCGGTGGTGCCTGGGCGCAGCAATCAAAGGAGGGCTATGGCTCTTACCTGATGAACTTTGGAACACTCACAGAAAAAAATGCGGAGGAATGGGTGGAATATTGCAAAAGCGTTGGGTTTAACCAGGTTGATCACCATGGCGGCAACACAGACTTCTTCCTTTTCGGAAGTTTTGAATTGAATAAAGAAAAATGGCCCGACGGGTGGAACAGTTTTAAAAGACTCAATGATACACTGCATGCAAACGGCATTTCTTCCATCTTTCATACTTATGCTTTTTTCATCGACAAACAATCTTCGTTTGTAACACCGGTTCCCCATCCCGACCTTGCATCTTTCAGAAGTTTTACGCTTGCTGAATCTTTAAATGCCACCAGCGATGAAATAGTAGTGAACGAATCTACAGCAGACATTTCATTGTTTACCGGTTTTCATTTTCCCAACAGTCTCACGTTGAGAATCGGCAACGAATTGGTAACATTTAGTGGCGTATCCAAAACGGCTCCCTACAGGTTTACCGGTTGCAAACGGGGCGTTAATGGTACAAAGGCGGACGTTCACGAAAAAGGCGCCACTGCCGATCACTTAAAAGAACTCTTTGGAAGATTTTTGCCCGGACCCGAAACTAAGTTGTTCGATGCAGTCGCCGCAAGAACAGCAGACATCGTTAATAAATGCGGGTTCGACGGAATTTATTTTGATGCCATCGATGGCAGCGACATCCTCGGCGGTATGGAAAACTACTGGTATTACAGCTCGAAGTTTTTATTTGCCGTTGCCAGCAGGCTCACCAAACCTGTAGGCATGGAAATGAGTGCCATGTCGCATTTCTGGTGGCATTACCGGTCGCGCTGGCAGGCATGGGATGTTCCAAGACGCGGGTATAAAAAATTTGTCGACATCCATGTTTCTTCGCTCAAATCGGAAGAAGAAGATCATGGTTACTGGAGGGGACACACGCCGCAATTCAACCGCTATGCACCTTTAACCAATGGCGGCTTATTGCTGCCGCTGCATTTGGGATGGTGGCATCATTTTGTGTGGGATCCGCCAAATACAGAATCCCTGTTTCCCGATGATGTGGAATACCTGGGTTGTAAGATGATTGGTAACAATGCCGGGTTGTCGATGGCGAGCGGTTATCAAAAAAAGGATGTGGAGGAAAACCCTGCCTTCAAACGGCTCAATGCAATCATCAAACAATACGAAACGTTGAGGCATCAACAATATTTCAGTGAAGAAATATGCAGGTTATTGAGGCAGCCCGGCAAAGAATATACGTTGTTCCAACAAAAAAACGGGCGATGGAACTTTAAGCCCGCGTCTTACTATAAAAACCTGTTCAGTGGCGATGAAAATTCCCGGCAATGGAAAGTGCTGAACGAACACGACCGGCAGCCGTTAAAGCTCCGCATACAACCACAAATGTCAGTAATGCCTTACAACGATGCCGCGGCTATTGCGATTGCAGATTTTTCAGCACCCAATGAATTTGGAGACAAGCGGATTGCAAAAGGAGTTACCGGCGACATCATACCAGCGGTGAAAGATAACAGCCAGCCTGGTTTACATGCTTCACTACGGGCCTTCAATGCCGGGCTTTCGCCGCAAAAAGGCTCCTGGATTAAGCTGGAGAAGCAGTTTAAGCCCTGGCTCAACCTGCAAAACAACAAGGGATTGGGCGTGTGGGTAAAAGGCGATGGCAATGGCGAACTGCTGAATCTCCGGTTAGAAACACCGGAACATCTTTCGGCCGGTGTTCGCGGCGATCATTATATCAAAGTTGATTTTACAGGATGGAAATATTTTGAATTGGTTGAGCTGGAGTCTGCCGCATTTACAGATTATATGTGGCCGGGTTCCGAAATTATAAAAGATACAAAAGTGAAAGACCTGTTTGTATACAAATCCTATCTCCACTCTGTGCAGTACGATAAAATAGACAGGCTTCAATTGTGGTACAACAATCTTCCCGAAGGAAAAGAAGTGAACTGTCTTATCTCTCCTGTAAAAGCCTTGCCGCTGGTATCGTATGAAGTAAAAAATCCGGTTGTAACAGTGAACGGTCAAAATATCCTGTTTCCCGTAACAATGCAGTCAGGGATGTACCTGGAATTTAACTCCGTTGCCGATTGCAAACTCTACGATGCCAAAGGCAGGCTGGTAAAAGAAGTGAAGCCGGTGGGGATTGTTCCCTTCCTGCTGCCCGGCGAAAACAATGTTTCTTTTTCCTGTGAAGGGCGCAAGGACGTGAAACCGCGTGTATCGGTCACCGTCATCAGCCATGGACCGACGCTGCCGGAAGCTTTGAATAAAAAGCAATAAGGCGTAGCCATGGAAATTGTGCGCAGGAGTATTAAATAATAAGCCGGGAAGTATTCATCCGGATGTTAGAATAACGGTAACGAGTACACGAAACAGTATAAAAATATATAAACCTTTAAATAAACAATTTATGGCCTATTTAATTGAAACAGAATCGGCAGCCAGGATACGCAAAGTGCAGGAATTGCTGGCAGTCAACAATTTGGATATTGCGCTTGTGTATTACGATGAGTTTAATATCGGCAATGGATGGTACCTCACCGGCTGGTGCCCCCAGTTTGAAAGCGGGGCAGTGCTGGTACCACGCCAAGGCGAACCTATGATATTGGGAGGACCCGAAAGCGAACCTTTTGCCAAACTCGACAGCATGGTCAAGGAGACAAGGAACTTCACCGTGTTTATGGTGCCCGACGAAGAATATCCCAACGCCACCATCATCGATTTTAAAAAACTATTTGAGGAGTTAACCGCAAGCCTGGGTAAGATCAACCGGGTAGGATTGGTAGGTGCAGGCAGGATGCCCGCTGCCGGTTATCAGCAGATTGCCGAAGGATTTAGCGGCGTGGAGCTGGTAGATATTACAGATTCGTTTGTTCGTTTGCGTTATGTAAAATCGGAGTGGGAGCGGGAACAGATACGTGCCGCATTCAGGCTGGCAGATGTGGCGTACGATGCCATGAAGGAAAAAACCACGGCAGGAGTATCGGAAATTGAAGTGGCTGCTGCCGGAGAGTATGCCGTAAGAAGCCGGAGCGCCAGCGGGTTTGGATTTGGCACCATAGTGGGCAGCGGCGCCAGGTCTAATGCAGTGGTTCCAACAGCCAGTTCCAAATTGCTGAAAGAGGGAGAGCTTGTAATGGTGGGTATATCTCCTAAAGTAAATGGATATGCAGGTGTGGTGGGAGATGTGTTTCCCGTTTCGGGCAGCTATACCGAAAGGCAGCTGATCGCGGTCAATCACCTGAAGGAAGCCTTCAGAAGAACGAGGGATGGATTAAAGATTGGTAAAACAGGTAAAGAACTCGATGCGCCCGCAAGAGCCTATTTTGAAGCGCAGCAATTGTCGCAATACCTCGTTTGCCCCTTTGTGCACACCATAGGTTTGCACGAAGCGGAGTCGCCTTTTTTTGGACCGCACAGCAGTGATGTGCTGGTACCGGGCATGATGATATGCGTTGATATCAGCTTCTTCGGTCATCCAGAGTTTCATGGGTTGCGCATAGAAACAGGATATGAAGTGACTGCTGATGGCATTGTGCCCCTCAGCCCGCGTATGGATGCCTATTTCGTCAATGATTAAATATTGGTTGTGAAAAAATTACAAACTGAAAGCTCCGCATCCTTTGATGTGGTGCTTGGTTTCGACATGGAAACAGACATCGGTTCCTACACCACTTATTATGATGGGGTGCAGAAAGGCACCGATCCTATTTTAAAAATATTGAGCAAATGGAATATTCCCGCCACTTTTTATTGGACGGGACATGCTGCGATGCACAATCCCGAATGGGTATTGAAGGTGAAAGAAGCCGGTCATGAAACAGGTTGTCACGGGTTGTTGCATGAAACATTGGGCGACCCGATTTTTCCCTTACCCAATAATTGGCCCATTCTTCCTTACGAGGTAGAAGGCAGGCTGAAAGATGCAACACGCATCATAAAGGACATTACAGGCGAACAACCACTTAGCTTCCGCTGTCCCAGGTTGTGGGGCAGCACCCAGGTAGTAAATGTACTGGAATCGCTGGGGTATATTTCAGATGCCTCTTTGCCGCTGTATTATTACGGTGAGCCATTTGCTCCCTATCATCCTTCAAGCCTCGACTGGACAAAGAAAGGTGATATGAATATTGTGGAGATTCCTAATTTCTGCGACCTGGAAATGACCAGCACCGATCCTTTTCAGCGCGATCGTGATCAATGGCCTTTGTTCAGAACTAAGTCTGCCGCGGCAGTAATGGAAAAAGCCGAAAGCTTTTTGCGCTACGTATCCGGCAGAGGAGAAAGACCCGTGCTGTGTTTTTATTTTCATCCCTGGGAGTTTTATCCCATGCCCCAGGGCGCGCTCGATTTTGGAGAGTGTTCGGTTACGCCCCTGCCTTTTATTGTAGAAAATTGCGGCGACAAGGCAATCGCAGCGTTCGACGATTTATGTGATCTGTTGCTCAAACGTGGAGCGCGTTTCGTAACAGCGGGACAGTTAGCCAAAGACTTCAAAGAAAAACAATTGCAACAATCATGATCAGAAAAGCTTTTGTCATTCATGCAAAAGAAGGAATGATGAAGGAGTACATCCGTCACCACAACCCCATTTGGCCGGAACTGGCAGCACAGTTGAAACTGCATGGCGTTTCCAACTATTCCATTTTTTACCGTGAACATACACAGCAATTGTTCGGTTACCTGGAAGTAGCAGATGAAACAATTTTTGAAAAGCTGGCTGAACAGGAAGTGTGCCGGCGCTGGTGGTTGTTTATGACTTCGTTTTTAGAATGCGAGCATGCCGACAGTCAA
The DNA here is from genome assembly GCA_051958655.1 of Agriterribacter sp. Taxonomy (GTDB): domain Bacteria; phylum Bacteroidota; class Bacteroidia; order Chitinophagales; family Chitinophagaceae; genus Agriterribacter. The sequence continues at coordinate 38,324 of JBQCFW010000070.1, forward strand.
AAGGCGAAAGAAGAAATGCTGACAGAGATCTTTCATTTAAAATAAAAAAACATGCACGTAAATGACTTGCAGCATGCATTTAACAATGCTGGCAAAAGAACACATTTCGTCGGAAATGAGCACGCTGGTGTACTCGTTGCGCTTGATATGGAAGGACGGATGTTCACTGTCTGGAAAGGAGAAGTGCTCAATCGTGTAAATCCCGATGCCATCCGTTATCATAGCGATCAGCATACCTATCACAACCCTGGCGGGGATGTGCTGTGGCCGGCTCCAGAAGGAACCTTCATGGGCTATCAATACGCTACCGGAAAATGGCGGGTTGCCCCCGGCATCAGGTTTGCCCGCTACCAGGTGAAGGAAAGCGGCAATAGCCATTGCGTTGTGGAAGCAGAAGTTGACCTGGTGAACAATAGCGGTGTAGGCATCGCTACTTTATTTGAGCGCGACATAAGGATAGCCGAAGTAGAGCGTGTATTGAAAGTAAACGTAAGAGAAGCCATCATCTATATGGGTAAAGAAGCCCTGCCTGCTTCGCAGGTTATGATTGCTCCGTGGACGCTTTGCCAGTTTGATACGGACTACAGGGGGAAAGTCGTTTTTCCTTACAGCAATCAGTCTGAATTGTGGGACCTGTATAACGAAACAATTGCCGATCAATGTACCGTTAACGGAAACAGGATGGAAGTGCCAGCCGACGGCAAAAGAAGATTCCAGGTGGCACTGGCGCCATCGGTTCCCTGGATCGAGTTTCATCACGCCCAACAGGGGCTCGTGGTTAAACGAAGCGCGGCTGCATTAGAAGCGGGTAACCGGTATATAGATATCAGCGATGCAGATCCGCAAAGCAAACCCGACGCCCGCGGGGTTCGTTTCAGCATTTACAACGATGCTTCCAACTTTATGGAAATAGAAGCTGTGGGTGGTTGCCCCGACATGATAGAACCAGGAACCGTGCTGTCGGTTGATGTGGAAACGAGTTACCGGTTAATGTAGATCTATTCAATATTGTTTAGTAACGCCGCAGATGCGCAGATTAAAATTTCATCTGTAGAGCTGCGAAAAAAGGAAAGTTTCACAATCGGTTTTTATTCTTATTCACTGCCGGTCGGTGAGCACCATAGCCGTGAACTGAAGCGCATTGGGGAACCAGATGTCTCATTCTTTGACATGACAAGCAGTAGTACAAAGCGGAACATCAGAACAATTGCTTAACCTTTATTCTACTGCCTGTCACTCCGACGAAAGGAGGCGTCTACCTGCCCGGAACAACATACGTTGATTTAATTCCAACGGTAACGGTTATGGCGTTTTTCACCGACCGAAAATGAATTTTTAACCATCGTTTTTTATTATGGAGCAAATACTAGGTATAATATATCATTCCATCGGGGGATTTTCTTCTGCAAGTTTTTATGTTCCGTACAATGGAGTAAAGCGGTGGTCGTGGGGCACTTATTGGATTGTGTTAGGGTTTGTTGCCTGGATGATCATGCCCACGGTTGGCGGATTGATGACTTCAACGTCGCTGTGGCAGATACTGGCATCCACTCCATTTTCGGTTAAAATGTGGACCTGGCTTTATGGCTTTTTATGGGGATTTGGCGGTTTGCTGGCGGGACTGGGTCTGCGTTACCTCGGTCTGGCGCTCGGGCAATCCATTTGTCTCGGCGTATCTGCCATTGTAGGTACGGTAATCCCTGCTATTATGCAGGATAAGATAGGAATGCTTTTTACCACGCTGTCGGGCGCCGTCATTCTCACCGGTTTTGTAATCTGTATTGCCGGCGTGTTTTTTTGCGGCTATGCCGGTGTGCGCAAAGACAGGCTGCTTTCTGATACCGATAAAAAAGCATCTGTAAAAGAATTTTCAGCGGTAAAAGGATTTACCATGGCTTTGCTGGGAGGAGTGTTAAGCGCCTGTATGGCTTTTGCTATTGCAGCAGGAGCGCCTATTGCACAACGCGCAGCAGCAATGGGAACCAGCCCGGTGTTTGTTAACATCCCCATTTTTGTGTTTGCACTTTCGGGAGGATTCTGTTCCAATCTTATTTACAATCTCATCACCAGCTTTAAGAACAGAACTTTTGGCGACTATACTATTAAGCCACGCAATATACTTTTCCGTAATTATTTTCTTGCGCTCCTGAGTGGTTTGATGTGGTATGGTCAATTCTTTTTTTATGGAATGGGGTCTACAAAAATGGGACAGTATGATTTTGCCAGCTGGAGTATTCACATGGCTTCCATCATCCTGTTCAGTAATTTATGGGGCGTTGTATTAAAAGAGTGGAAAGCGGTTGATAAAAAAACACGCTTTTACCTGTGGCTGGGTATTATCTTTTTAATGCTGTCTGTTGTGTTGATAGGAGCAGGCAATAACATGGCCGGCATTTAGTCAGATATTTTCAAAATGATCGGATTATGAAACTGAAAAAAGTAAGCAGGAGAGATTTCCTGGCAACAGCGTCTGCAGGTTCAGCGCTTGCCTTTGTGCGCCGAAGAGATGAACCGGACAAACAAGAAATACTTTCCTCTTCTTTTAAGCAGGGGTTGGAGTATCGCATTGCTTATGGGTGCTGGGTGAATGATATGAGGCTTGAACCACTGGCGCTGGAAGAATGGCCGGCTCCGCACATGGACGATAAAACGGTGCAGGGCGTGGTAAGAGCGTTAGACCTGCAAAGTCGTTTTGGATACAATTGGCTCGATGCATGGGGGCTGCTGGCAACCACTTCCTGGCCGTTGAATATTGGTGCCGGCGTAGCACTCGACCGGAGGCTTCGCGTGAAAGAAATCATCAATGCCGCTCATCAAAGAAATATCAAAGTGATATACGGTATGGGCACCTATAGCTGGGGTTATGAAAAGATCATCGAAAACGATCCCGCACTTGCCGCCCGCAACCGCGATGGGTCGGTCAATACAAAAGCGTTGTGCGATGCCAACAGTCGCTCATTTGAATGGGTAAGAAAGATCCTTGACTTTGTGTTGTCTGAATTTGATTTTGACGGCGTGCACCTCGAATCTTTTGACCAGGGCGGCTGTTTTTGTACGCATTGCGCCGGCAAAGCCGGTATAGTGGAATATCATTGCAGGATTAACGGCAAAACTGCCAGCTATATCCGGAAGAAATGGCCCGATAAATTGATCAACGTCATCCCCATTGGCTGGGCAATGGACAGTAATGAACGGTTTACTGAATCGGATAAAGCGCATATCGTCGGGCTCAGTCGGCATATAGATGGATTTTACGACCAGGGCTGGCACGGAACCTACGTGCCCGAACTGGAAAGACCGGCCTTCATCAAAAAACTGGATTGCGTGTATGGTACCTCGGGAGGAAGGTGGGTGTACCCGGGGCAGCGATGGGACAGGGAGTCGTTCTTTATCCCGCATATGCAACAGCAGGTAAATGCAATCAAAAAACAATATGCGGAAGGTGTTCGCGGGTTAATGCATTACCAGGGGCCGGTAAACAACCCGGGCACCGAAGTAAACATTGCCTGCGGAGGATTGATTGCGGCCAACCCTTCCCGTGATGTTCGCGAGGTACTTTCCGATGTAATAGAACAATTGTATCGCCCCGGGAGCGCTAAAGCCCATCAAAAACTGACGCAGGTATTTTTGGAGACCGAAAACGCCTATTTTGATCAATGGAACAACGCAACTGAAAATTTCAGGAAATACTGGAAAACAGGACCGGCAGGTGAATTTTATATGGACAATCTTTTCGGAGATTCACCGGGACCTGCCGGCTATCTCAGTAATCCTGTTTATATGGATGGCAAAGGGAGGCTCGCGTATAAAAAAGCGCTTATTGCACAGCTTCGGCAATTGGAAACGATTGAAGACAAATTCAACGACGGCGGTCGCATCCATTCTTTAAAAAGGTCGATGTTGTTTACGCTAACGCTGTTGAATACGATCATTCATGTAAAAGGAGAGCAGGAGGGATAAAGGCCTTTTGTTCGTATCTCACGAACCTTCGGTAATTAGTGGTGATTTATTCGTGATTCGTGAGACACGAACCACGGCGCGAGCAGGTGGTTTATTTTTTGGTAGCATGCAACAGACAACTGTGATCTGCACCCGGCTACAAAGGCGTCAACCCCTTGTCGTCATGGCGAGCCTGCGGCGAAGCCGTCTTCCCCATTCAAGGTACGTGTTTCACAAACCTTCGGTAATTATTCGTGATTCGTGAGACACGAACCACGGCGCGAGCGGGTGGTTTATGTTTTGGTAACACACAACAGACAACTGTAATCTGCACCCGGCTACAAAGGCGTCAATCCCTTGCCGTCATGGCGAGCCTGCGGCGAAGCCTTCTTCCCGATTCAAGGTACGTGTTTCACAAACCTTCGGTCATTATTCGCGATTCGTGAGGCACGAACCACGGCGGGCGAGCAGGTGGTTTATTTTTTGGTAGCACGCAACAGCAGACAACAAAAACGGCACCGCTCTCTCACAACCGGCAAGATCCGCAGGACCGGTAACATATTGTATGGATGATTGAAATCCCTCCCCATTTTTGCCTATCTTCAAAAACAAAGCAGGCGAAACATGAGCACGAGTACCGATCATTCAATCAAGCTTGACATTTACATCAACTACCCAGGACTATGCGAAAAAGCATTCCGGTTTTACGAACAGCATCTTGGCGGAAAAATACAGATGATGATGCCTCACCAGCAACCACCTGCCAATTTCCCCAAAGAATGGAAAAATCCAGTGCTGCATGCAGTAATAGAGATTGGCGGCGCTACCGTGCGAGGCGCCGATATTCCTGGCGCCGAGCCCATGCGCAGCGCTTACCTTACGCTTACATTGGATACACCACAAAAGGCAGAAGAAATTTATAACCTGCTGGCCACCGATGGTGAAATTTTTATGAAGATGGAAAAGACTTTCTTTGCCAATCGCTTTGCCATGCTGCGTGATAAATTCGGAACATCGTGGATGCTGCTTAACAACAATTAGCAGCGCGGTCAGGTCGATGCCTTTTTGGAGGCTAATAATGCCGTGGGCGCGTAGCCAAATTGCTTTTTGAAAGCAAAAGAAAAATGAGAGAGGTTTTCGAAGCCTACTTCGTAACAAACATCAATGGGTTTCTTCTTTTTTTCCTGGAACTCGTAATGCGCTAACTCCAGGCGCTTTTTGGTCAGCCATCGTTGCGGTGTGGTGGCGAATGCTTTTTTAAAATCCCGCTTAAAAGTGGTGAGGCTTCTGCCCGTGAGATAGCCAAACTTCTCCAGCGTCATGTTGAACATAAAATTCTTCTCCATGTAATCCGCCAGGTCTATTTTACCCGGCTCTTCAAAATTAGCCAGCAGGTTATCAATTCCCGGGTCTATGGAACGCAATACCGTAATAGCTTCCATAATTTTTAAGTTCGCAATGCCCGGCGGTAGCTCCTTCATTTCAAAATAAGGGATCAACGACGACAGGCAGCTTTCCAGCAACGGGTGATTGGCGTAGTGTCGAATTCCCGGTGTATCCACAGCCACAGGCCTCACGTTGAGGTTTGTGTAAAAGTTACGAAGCCAGTCGGTAGTCAGATGCATCACCACTGTTTTATGAGGCAATCCATCCTTCGGGTAATTGATAATGGTAGCCAGTTGGTTTCTCGGTATCAGGAAGATATCTCCTTTTTTAAAAAGGTAGGTTCCTTCGGCACGAACAATTTTGGTTTCGCCCGAAAGAAACCAGATCAGCATGTGATGTTCGAATAAGATGTCTGACTTAAAGAATTTGTCCTGGTAGCAAGACAGCTTAATGTCCTCGCTGATATATTTTGCCTGGTATTCCATATTGAATCCTTTGCATTGCTGCGTTTGTAAATGTAGCACTATACTCACCATTTTGCTCAAAAGGCTCAATCAGGTTTGTATTATTTCACCTCGAAGCGGATACCCGTCATCTCTTCGGTGAGCGTCCAAAGCTTTTTGGCACTCTGCTCGTCCAGCGAATAGGGTTGAACGCCGCTTTGGTGAAGCCTGGCGTTAGTACCCGATGCAGGGTTGGCAGATAGCAGTTCAGCTATATCGCCATCCTCACAGTATACACCTCCAATAGCATTGAGTTGATGACTGGTTGCCGCCCACACCGTAGTAGCTGCTCCCTGCGGTATTGTTTTTAGCGTTGCCAGCACTTCGGGGCGCATATTGTCATTTTCATCCAGAAAACCCATTTTCCGGAACAATTCAACCGGTGCTTCTCTTGCCAGCTCAGTACCGGCAATGGAGCCCGGATGCACAGCATAAGCCCGTACATTGTATTCTTTTGCACGATTGTCCAGTTCCAGTGCAAAAAGGTTGCTCGCCGTTTTGGATTGACCATAAGCCTGCAGTGATTCGTATGCGCGATGCTCAAAATTCGGATCGTCAAAATCGAACGGAGCCATGTGGTGACCGAGCGAAGACACATTCACTACTCTTGCACCGTTGGCCTGTTTGAGCGCCGGCCATAGTGCAGCCGTCAGGTGAAATTGCCCGATATAATTAGTAGCCAGTTGCGATTCTATACCCCGCCCGTCTTTACGGAAGGGTACCCACATAATTCCTGCATTGTTGATCAGCAGGTGCAGCGGCCTCCCCGACGAAAGAAATGTTGCTGCAAAAGCGTTTATTGATGACGGTTCCATCACATCCATCGGTTCAATTTCTATGTTGACAATACCTTCCAGGTTCTTTTTCGCTTTTTCCACGTCTCTTGCAGGAACGATGACGGTAGCTCCGGCTGCGGCGAGCGTCTTTGCTGTTTCCAGGCCTATGCCCGTATTGCCACCCGTTACAATAGCGATCTTACCATTGAGGTGAATGCCTTTGATCACATCTGCTGCTGTTGATTGCGCGTTGAAACCTGTGCCAAGCGGGCGTTGCAATGCGCCGTAGTAATTGTTCTGTATCATTTTTATTTTGTTTTGTTGATACAAAAATAGAACGCTGGTTTGCGGCAGGCTTTGTTCAAAAGTCCGAATATGCTTTGTTTAAAAGGCTGGGTAAATAAGCGATTCCTTCTTCTATTTTCACGAAAAGCGTTTGTTAACGAAGCATAATTTATTTTAGTGATTCAAATAAAACTGCTAATTTTCTATGCAATACTTCCTTTAACCTTTAGCGATCATTATACACCTGGATAAACACTTTTATTAGTCAAAGCACTTCTTACGATAGCCTTTTTGTTCGTACCCGCCATTTTACCAGCAAATATTATTTATATATGAACGATCAGCCTTTACCCTTATCCGGAAATGCAACCAACTTTGAAAACGCACCCGCCGAAAGCGCTCAATCCAATAGCAATGAAAACATTCCCGAAAATGAATTTCACCTTGCCATAACCATGGCCGGGGCAGCTTCTGCCGGCTGTTATACCGGGGGCGTGATGGATTATTTATTTGAGATGCTCGACCTGTGGGAGAAAGCACGCGATCCCAACTCGGCTGTATTGGCCGGATCAAAACATTTGGTTCCACCGCATAAGGTGATCATAGATGCTTTTGGAGGAACCTCTGCCGGCGGCATGACGTCTACAATGTCTGTGGTGTATGCTTTGAACGGAAAGATCAATCCCGTGAGCAAGCCCGGACAGGTGAAAGAAAGAAAAGACAATCTTTTTTACGACAGTTGGGTATTGATGGATGATATGGACCCTAACGATGACCGTGAGACGTTTGAAAAAGTATGGGACCGCGATGATCTGCAACAGGGAAGGGTACACTCCATGTTGAACTCATCATTTATTGACAGGATAGCCGAAGAGCTGTTCAGCTTTAAAGAGAAACTGGATGAACGTGTTAAACAACGGCCTGCATATATTTCTCCCAACCTGCAGTTGTTGCTTTCTCATTGCTTTTTGAGAGGCATGCCTCTGGATGTAAATTTTGAAACGCCTATTTCTAAAAAAGGACGCAAAAGCGTGCTTCCCAATCATACAACCTTTGAGCATTATCTCGTTTCGCAATTTCATTTGAACGGTGGTAATGCTGCGCCCGATCCCGACAAATACCTGTGGCTTAATCCATACGATGCAACCTATTCCGACACTTTAAAACTGGCCACCAAGGCAACAGGAGCTTTCCCGGTAGGGCTGTTGTACCGTGAGTTTACGATTGAAAACTTCAATTACAAATACCTCAAAACAGTATTGAAACGCATAGCCCTGGGAGAGTTGGGAAACCCCGACCCTGATCCGGAGGAGCGCATCAAGCTCAATTACCTGGCAAAAGATTTCAGCACTTTTGCTGTTGATGGTGGTGCTATCAATAACGAGCCGTACCGCGAAGTAATCAGCCTGCTCAAAGATAAATATGGTCCCACACCCGCCGATGGATTCCCGAGGTACGGGGTGGTGATGATTGATCCCTTTCCCGACCGTGCACAAACAGCCAAAGAATATGAAAAGCCGGAAGACCTGCTGGATGTTATTCCCGGTATTATTGGTGCATTAACTGACCAGTCGAGGGTGAAACGCCGTGAGCTGTTGGAAAACGATCAGACAGAAAATTTCCGCGGCATCATCTTCCCGCGCAAATGGAAAAAACTGGATGCTGCTGGCAACGATTCACCCGGGGCTGCCAACGCTGATGCTGTTGCGCCTTCTGCCCAGAAAGAAAGGGTACGACCCGTTAACCATCCCCTGTGTTCGTCTGCCGCATTGGCTTTCGGCGGGTTGCTGGATATTAATTTCCGGCAGCATGACTACTTCCTGGGAAGAGACAATGCGAGGAATTTTTTCAGGTTTTTCTTTTCATTGCCTTACGACAAGGAAGCGGGCATTGTACATCCTATTCACCGCGAATGGAGCGACGAGATGAAAGAATTGTTCCTGATAGAGAAAGGCGGCAAATATTTTTTACCCATTGTTCCCGATCTCAACTTAATTAAAGAAGGCTTAACCGCCAGAACTTACTCACGGTACTCCTACACGGTTGAACAGGTTCCCACTTACGATCCCGGGCGGTTATTCCGGCTCAGAGGCGCCATGAAAAAGCGGTTTAAGGAAATTCTTACCCTCATCTTAAACAGACCTTCCAAAAAACAAAAAAGCAAAACGCCCAATGCCGATCAATGGATAAGCACCTTGTTCCGGAAATCTCTTTTGCAAAGAATAGGTGGCTTTTTTTCAAGGCAGTTGATGCGGGTCATCTTGTTTTTCGGGAAGGGCGTTGTTGCCGGCGAAATGGCGGATGCGGCAATAAAAACAATTATTAAAGACCTGGATAGAAACGACGGGCTTGATAAGCCGGTGAATGAATAAGCTGATAAGATATTGAAAGAATATTTTGTTCATTAATTACGTGGCAGCAGGAAAAGCAAACACGACAGCCTGATGCAAAAGCTGGATTGCAGGCACCTGCTGTTTTCTACCGACGGTAAAAGGTATCATCATCCTGAACCCGAGGTTCCGGCAAAGTTAATTAAGCACAATGGACCGCAGCTTCACTTTTACTTCAATTACCGGTCGGAGTATACTGCTAAATGGGATGACGGCGAACTGAAAACGAAATATGGCTATACAACACATTTTCCCGAAAATGGCAGCGATTCAGGAATATCAATTGTATTGTAACTGAAATCGCCGTTCTGTTTCATTTGCAGGATAGTGAACAGAAATATACAGGTAAGCGTAAAACCTTCTTCAATTGTCAGGCAACTTTTTTATTCAGGATGGCAGTGATAAAAAACGAAGTGCTTGCGATGGTGAGGAATGTCCTCATTGTATGATAGTGCTCCCAACGATCCCGTATGTCTTCCCAATTGGAAGGAGTGGTGGTAGCGGTCCATGTTTTTATCTGGTTGTCGATAGGAACTTCAATGGTAAGGGTAACGATGAGCGCTATTACGAACAGCAGCAATGCTGTTAAGATGCAGTAGAAATACAGCGCTTTTACTTTCCATGACCCGATTAGTAAAAGAAGCAAACCTGCAATGGAGGCCGGCATGATGATGCTCATGGTAAAAGCAACATTGTTCATGATCTGTTCGCCAATGGTAATAAAAGTTTCGGAAGGCAGCACGTGCATTGTCCGGCTGAGCGAAAACCAGGTGCCCCAGAAAACACCTGTAACCAGCATCAGCAATATAGCCGTGATCAGTTCAAGCGATTTTTGTTTCATGATTTCACGAAACGCTCAAATTTCACACCAAAAATTCATTCAAACTTTGTCAGCCAAATACACGGTTGAGAAAACGGAAATTGTCCTGGGCGGTCCGCAGGTCGGCATGATTTCCATCAATGGTAAAACAATAGACTCGAAACTTTTGGAGGACCATGCTTGTATGATAAAGGATATTGTTATGCACCGATATTGACAAAAAGATTTTTAGGCAACGGTTTTAAGCTCGCTAAAATAAATTATGAGAACTTTCCAGATTGAGCTGATCGGCAATGCCGTGATCTAATTTTTTTGAAGACAATTGAAGATAATAAAATATTCTTTTTCGAAGACCTGGATAAAACCTCCTGCCGGTTTTATGAAATATAGAATGTGTTCGCCTTTTGTCGATCAGGCCATCGGCTGCGCTCAACGCCCGTTCAGGCGGATCGACCGGCTTTCGCATCGGCCCGCCCAAAGGGCAGTCTGATGGATGGCGTTGGTTTGAATAAGTATGGTGGTGCTCTTTATACACCAAATATAACCTGATGCTGGCAAACCTGTGCGGAAGTAAATATTGTTTAACCGGGACAAAGTCCCGGAAGAACATAATAAGTACGAAGTTGGAAACTTCGTACAGCAGTTGGTTCCGGTCGGCACGGCGGTAGCCGGTCTGACCGACGGGAGAGTTTCTGGCGGCTTGCGGCGAAGGCAAAAAAATGCCGGGAGTAGGTCTCCCGGCATGTATACTGAAACGTTAGTTTATTATTGCTTTACAAATTTCAGCATGGTTTGATTGCCGGCTTGTGTTATCCTTATCATGTATACACCTTCCGCAAGTGCGCCAATATGCAGTTGCTGGTTGCCATTTACATTTTGCCATTGTTTTACTATTTGTCCGGCGGCATTGTACAATACAATGGATTCAGCTTTCCGCAATCCTTTAATGTAGATCGCATCACCACCGGCCGGGTTCGGGTATACGGAGAGGTTTCCTCCATATATACCTGTTTCTTCTGTTGTAAGCTCCTGCGCTTTGCGGCTGCTCACGGAGCTTATGTTTACACTGTCTGTGCGCAGTTCCACACTAGGCACATTGCTATTGGTAACCACGCAATGATACAAACCAGCAGTTGTGATTGTTAATGTAGAATCGCCTGTGATGGTGGCAACCAATACTGCATTTCTATACCATTTGTATGTATTGCTGGCAAGGGTGCCGCCCGCCGCTGCTTTCAATACTGGGTTGTTGTTGATAAGCGGTATACGTTGTTGCGGGCTGATGGTGCCATTGAAGTTTGCATTCGACTTGAGGCATTCGAGACCGGAGAAATTAAGTTTGTTGTTGCGCAGATCAAGCAAATAACCGTAATCAGAAGAGGCGGCAACACAGTTAATATCGTCAACCGACTCCAATAGGTTATTACTGATGTCTAACTCGTTGTAAAGTCCCTGCAAGTTGGGAATTGCCCCGGTAAATTTGTTATTGCTGAGGTTAATCCATATTCCAAGCTGAGTTAAGCTGTCAGGGAGAGAACCTGATAATTGGTTGTGAGACAAGTTAAGTCCAAATCCACCTTGAGTCCAATTTGGAATGGGCCCGGTAAGGAAGTTGTTATTCAGGTTAAGATACCCCGGTAAACCTTGGTAAAATAAGGAGTCGGGAATAGAGCCTGTCAATTGATTGTTCGACAACTCTAAGCTGAACAGAGGCAGCTTGTTAAAAAATAAGGGGATGGTTCCGCTGATCTGAGTGTTGCTTATGTAAAGCTCAAGCAAACTGCTAGCGTATTCTAACCCCGATGGGATGGTGCCTGTAAGAGGATTGTTCCAGATATAAATGTTGAATAATTCCGGTTGATTTCTTCCTATATCATCAGGGATGGCGCCCGTGAGGTTATTAGGACCAATAATTAACTCCTGCAGCTTGCTGAGGTTTGCAACGGTTGCAGGAATGCTGCCGGTTAAATTTCCTTCGGTAAAGAAGTCAATATAGAGCGTCGTAAGCTCCGAAAGGTTGCCTATAGATGGGCTGATGGTGCCGGAAAGCCCGCCAACATAAAGAATGGCAACTCTTCCGTTATCAACCGTCACCCCCTCCCATGTGCTCACCGGGTCAGTTAACACCCAGTTCAAACCAGAAGTGATATTGTTGTAAAAATCAACCAGCGCCAGGCTGTCGGTTGTTAGCGACCCAAGTGTCGTAATATTTACAGTGTCTGAATTGAGTGTAACACCCGCAACCGCACTATTCATAACAGTAGCATGGTAACTTCCAATTTCTGTATAGGTAAAACTTGAGTCGCCGGTTTTTGTGGCAACCAATGTACCACCCTTATACCATTTGTAGGTGTTGTTCGAAAGCGTGCCTCCTGCCGCAACTTTCAATACAGGATTTTCATGGATAAGCGGTACAGATGCCTGGGGATATGTTTTAGCAATCTCCGTATTCAAACTTTCAATTTCAGTAAACGTTAATCGATTGTACCGCAAATCAAGTGAACCGGTGTGTGCATCTATACCGGCAGGCAAAGGACCTCTCAACTGGTTGTGCGAAAGATTCAGGTCGATCGAGGTGAGTGTAAAATCCGGCGGCAGGCTTGTAAATAAATTATTAGAAAGGTATACATACGCAATGCTCCCCGAAATAAACGAGGATGGGATGCCTCCGGATAATTTATTGTCAGAGAGATTCAGCTCATAAGCAAGTGGCAGATTGCCAAAGGAAGGAGGTAGTACTCCCACCAGGTTGTTTCCCGGCAAAGAAAGACTCTCCACTCTTCCCTCATTTATGCCCACACCAAACCACTGGCTTATTGGAGCCGATGTAAGCCAGTTTGTTTTATTCGTCCACCCTGGCCCGTTAGTGCTGTTATAAAGATCAACCAGCGCCAGGCTGTCTGTGGTAAGAGAACCGGTTAAAAGGATCGTGTCACTTTTTAAAGTCAATCCCGAAGCTGCGCTATTGGTAATAACCGCCCAGTATTTTCCTACACCGTTCGTATTGAGTTTGTTGGTAGTGCCATTAGATACAAAATAAGGAGCAGCACCGCTGTTCCTGTACCATGTATAAGTATTGTTGGCAAGTGTTCCCCCGGCGGCAATACTCAATGTAGATCCATTTTGGGCAAGCTCGCGATTCTGTTGATTATTGTACACTGCGTTCGGATTGCTGCCCAGACATTCTACTCCCGAAAAATTGAATGCATTGCCGCTGATGTCTACCTGCACCGATGAGGAGCAAAGGATTCCTGTTGGCATGGGCCCAATAAGCTGGTTGTTAGCCACCAGGAACTTTGTGAGGTTGGTAAGGCTGTTGATGCTGGTTGGTATTTTGTTAGAAAAACCATTATTGCTGAGGTTTATTTCAGTCAATGCTGTGGAGTTGGATATATTGGCAGGTATCCAGCCACTCAGGTTGTTGTGGGCTACATTGAATTTTTGCAGGTTGGGCAGGTTGTTGAAAAATGAAGAAAGGATATTGCCCGATAAATTGTTGAAGGAAAGATCGAGCAACTCCAGGCTGGTTAAGGAGCCGATGCCACCCGGCAGCCCGTCGCCGATCTGGTTGTTCTGCAATTGCAAAACCTTGAGACCGGTAAGCTTGGCTACTGTGCCAGACAGCAGCTTACCGGTAAGGTTGTTGTTCGGTAAGATGAGCGCCGTTACCCTTCCCGATGTAACGGTTACGCCAAACCAGGTACTCACCGGTTGCGAACGGTTCCATTTTTGCGTCCATCCGTTACCGTTGGTTGTGTTGTAGATGTTTACTAAAGCAAGACTGTCTTGAGAAAGTACCTGGGCATGCGTTTGAGTGAGTGCCAGGCAAGCCAAAAGCGTTAGGAGTGAAAATCTTTTCATAAAAAGGTTGGTTGATGAGTGATGAAAATCCGGGCATAAAAATGCCAGTGCATTAAAAATGCAGAATGAGGTGGTGTTACTTAATAGAGTTGGGTAAATAATGAATACAAGGAGGATATTGGTTCAGTGGTGAACCATAGAAGATATTGCTTTTAGACCAACGTTATGGTTTAGTGGTAGGGAGGTGGCTAAATACTGTCAAACGGGTTGAAACGCACTGCTCAATTGCTATACGTAAAGTATCCGGTCAAAAGTAGGAATAAAAATTATATAAATGCAAAAAAAATATTTAAACAAATCATTACCTGTTACGAACCGGGTAGCTAGCATGATTCTAGCATGATTATTTTTGTTAAAAAAGCATGGAACAGTCTTCACGTAATATCAGCGATCACCTGGCAAATGAACGAACATTCCTTGCCTGGATAAGAACCGCAATCGGAATTATGGCATTCGGATTTGTGGTGGTAAAGTTTTCTCTTTTTGTAAAGCAGGTGGCGCTTATGATGGGCAAGCCTGAAATGGCGCCTCACAGAGGTTATTCCGCTATTGTCGGAATCATCCTCGTAGCTGTTGGCATACTCACCATTCTGCTTTCCTTTATCCGCTATCGCAATACCAGCAAACAAATCGCTTTGGGCAATTATAAACACAGCAGTGTATTGCTTACGCTGGTTACTTTTATTATCATATTCGTAGGCATTTTGCTGATCGTATACCTGGTAGAAACAACATGACGAATGAAGTAAGGCAAACTGCGTTGATAATAAACAGGGCGTCAAACCTGTCTTCACCGCAGCTCCCATTGGGTGGCGGATATAGCTGCACCTATCAATACAAAAGAACAATGGATGTAAAAAGGACCCATAGAAATGGGCCCCGAATGAAGTTATAATGCAAATATAACCTCTGCGTCAAAATTTGTGCAAAAGGGTAACGGCGGAAAACTGCATATTATTGACCTGAAGACGGGAAAAAAAATTCCTCACCGGCACGACTGGTGCCTCTTTTTGGGCGTGGCCTGCAATTTAACATAGTGGCAGAACGACGTGAAACAGCTGTGCAAAGCTGCTTCCTGAAATCCATTATATATGAATTGGAAACCTCAACAACATTTAAACGCGCAGGAAGTAAGCAAAAGCATGAAGGTGATGATCGTGGATGGATTGGCGACTGAAACCATGACAACGTTAACCGGCGGCGCTTTCCTGGTAGCCATGGCACTGCTGTCGGGCGCCAATAATGTTGAAATAGGGCTGCTGGCCGCTCTCCCCACTGCCACCAATGTATTTCAACTGATTTCTATCTGGCTTTGCAGGCGCATCCCCAACAGGAAAGTGATCTGCGTTAGTCTTTCTATACTCGCAAGGCTTCCGTTAATTGCGGTTGGAGTGCTGGCAATGGTAATGGAAAATTTTTCTTTTGCAGTGATGCTTGTTTTTTTGTCGTTTCATTATTTTTTTGGTTCTGTTGCAGGTCCTGTTTGGAACGCCTGGATAAAAGACATCGTTCCCGAAAACAAACTGGGGTCTTATTTTGCAAGACGCGGAAGCTACATGCAGTTGTTGAATGTTGTTTTAGGCATTAGCACTGCCTTTTATATTGATACGGTGAAGGTTGAACATGCCAACCTTCAATTGTTCGTGTATGGTGCACTGTTTGCCATTGCCGGACTGGCAGGTATAGGAGGAGCAGTGTATATGCGCAAAGCTTCTGAACCGCAGGCCGAAGTGTCAACAGGAAAGATCGAAAGCCTTTTGCGCAGACCGCTGGCCGATTCCAATTTCAGGCGACTGCTTACTTTCAACTCAGTGTGGGTGTTTGCCGTTAACATAGCCAGTCCTTTTTTTACCGTTTTTATGATGCAAACAATGAAGCTTTCGCTTTCCTATATTATAGTACTCACGGTAGTAAGCCAGCTAGCCAGCATTTTTACCATTCGTTAGTGGGGAAATTATGCCGACCGTTATAGCAACAAAAATATGATAGCCATTGGTGGCCCCTTATATATTTGCTGTCTTGTGGGCTGGTGCTTTGTAGGACTGAACCATAACGTGATCGTTAATATGTCGTTGTTGTTCTTAATTCACGCGCTCATGGGCTTTGCCAATGCCGGAATCAATCTTTCCCTTACCAATATCAGTCTCAAGCTGTCGCCCTCATCCGAAGCCATTATTTATCTTTCCGCCCGAAATATTATTGTATCAGCTTTTTCTGCGCTGGCTCCGCTGGTTGGCGGTATACTGGCCGATTATTTTTCCAACCGCTCACTCGAAGCGAATCTCAAATGGTCAGGTCCGGGCTCAAGCAAGAGTATATTCCTGATATCACTGCATCAATGGAATTTTCTTTTTATCATTGGCGCTTTCCTCGCCCTCATTGCACTCGAAATGCTGATGAACGTTCGTGAAAAAGGAGAGGTGGAAAAAGCAGAAGTGGCAAAAATCATGCGGGGCAATATTAAAAACAGTCTGAAAGAATCTTTTGTTATCGGGCAGATCATTAGCTGGAAGGAGCGTCTTTGGGGAAGGTGGCGCAGCGCCGACAATAAAAGCCTGCATGCATGAAAGTATTCAACTCCTTTAGTCAGCGCACTTGGCAAAGGTATCGCTGCGTAACATTTTCCCCCAAATACACTATCTGGAACGGTTATACGAGAATTGTTGCCACATGCCTTATTCATCCAGTCCCGCAAACTATTGCACGCACGAAAGTTTTCCACTCTTGCAATAAAGCGGCGGCATCTCGTGTACATACAACGATGTAAGCGACTTAGACCTGCATATTAATTGTCAATCCCGGTAATGTTGTAACTGCAGCAGGAGTATTTATGGTTCGCGGCCCGCCATTTGTACTGCATCTGATCTATTTGTGAATCAGTACGTTAAAGAATCGGGAAATTCAATTATTATGTTAACGCAGTCTAAGCTTTTAAAACATCAGCTTACATTAAACCCCCGGCAGCTTGCACAGCTACACCTGTACCAGCTTGATCAGCTTCAGCTTTTGCAGCGCATTGCCATCGAAATAGAAGAGAATCCATTTTTAGAGGAACCAGTGCAGGAGGAGGAGCACGAACATGCGCCGGATGAGGCCATCCAGGATTATCAAAGTTGGGAAGAATTTGCAGAGAAGGAAAACTCAGGCTCATTCCAGGCAAGCGACAAGGCAAGCCGACTGGAATATCTGGCGGCAAGGGTTACCGATCAGCAAACCGACTATCGCATTGAAATGAAGCAGCAGCTCAGCTTTTTGCCTATCGAACCGTTGGAATATAAACTCGGTTGCTTTTTGATTGACTCCTGCGATGAAAGAGGCTTTCTCCGCCAGGACATCCAGGGTTTGGTAGACGCTTTTGGTTTTGAGCATCAAAAGTTCATACCGGAGGCGCAGGCGCTGGAAATTATAAAGCATATAAAACAGCTTGAGCCGGCGGGCGTGGGGTGTACCTGCCTGAAAGAGTTTTACCTGTTGCAGCTTGAAAAAACAAAAGATGAACGGAAGAACGCGGCATTGTACCTGATTGAACATGATTACGAAAAACTGCAGCAGCGAAAATGGAAAGAAGTTCAGCGAAATATGCACAGCGCCGGATTTGAGCTGCGCTCTACGCTGGAGTTTGTAAGCACTCTGAAAACTTCGCCTATCGATGCTCCCATGTTGCCTTCTGATTATATCGTTCCCGATTTTATCGTTTCTGTAGAGGACGACGAGATTTGTGTAACCCTGAACAATGCCCGGGGCATTGCGTTGAACACCGAATACAGGTCGAGTATTGAAGACCTTTACCAGGGCAAAAATTCCGGGAAGCAAATGTCGTATATACGCGACCGGTACCAGGCTGCCAAATGGTTTGTGGAAGTGTTGCGCAAACGGGAGGAGCACCTGCTTAAAGCCATGCATGTTATTATTGATATGCAGCGCGAGTTTTTTCTGTCGGGAGAAATGGTGTCTTTGAAACCGATGCTTCTGAAAAATATTTCAGAAAAAATACACCTGGACATACCTACTGTTTCGCGGCTGATCTCCAACAAATACGTCAGTACGCCATTTGGTACAATTGGGTTGAAGCAGCTTTTTTCTGAAGGAACTGCAGTTGTTAAAGGAGAGCGGGTGAGCGGAAAAAAAGTAGAATCCAGTATCCGCCGTATAATAAGCAAGGAAAACAAGGCCGCTCCTTATACCGACCAGGAACTGACAGATCTGCTGGTAGCAGAAGGTTATATAATAGCGCGAAGAACAGTTACAAAATACAGGGAACGCCTGGGCATACCCCTTTGCAAAATGCGGGAAGAAGAAATACAAAAATGAGGAAGTCCCGGCTTTTTGTAGCGCGGTAGAAGCTTTTTGATTGCAGTCGTTCTGCATAAGCTCTGTAGCAAAGACTTTTAATATTCATGCGCGATGAACAATAGAAGTGGATGTTTATTTTCAACGCGTACAAGCCGGGGCAACAAGCACCCGGCTTTCTTTTGGGGCAAAATATATTTAACAATCGTTCCCAGTCTGCGGTTATTCCTGACTGTTGGCGGCATCATTTTTTATAAAACAGCAATATGACCAATAAAAAACTCGGAGTAGCATTGGTAGGATTGGGTGAATATGCCACCCAGCAAATCCTGCCGGCATTGCAGCAAACTAAGCTTTGTTATGCGGCTGCATTGGTAAGTGGCAGCAAAGATAAAAAACGCAAGTGGGCGCAGGAACTGTCTATCGGCGGGCAAAACCTTTATGATTACAGCACTTTCGACTCCATTGCAAACAACAACGAGGTTAACATCGTTTACATTACATTGCCCAATTCCATGCACGCCGAATTTGCCATTCGCGCCGCCCAGGCTGGTAAGCATGTGATCTGCGAAAAGCCAATGGCGCTTAACATTAGCCAATGCAAGGAAATGATACAAGCCGTGCAAAACAATGGCGTTCGGTTTTCGATGGGCTACAGGTTGCACTTTGATCCGTTTAACAAAGAAATGATGCGGCTTGGCCAGCGACAGGTTTTTGGAAAAGTAAAACGCATGGAGCTGCGTAACAGCATGATCGCAGAAGCAGGGCAATGGCGGCTGGACAGACAAAGGGCAGGAGGTGGACCGCTTATGAACAATGGGGTGTATTGCGTTCAGGCAGCTATTTACATAACAGGGGCGCTGCCCGTAGCGGTGGAAGCTAAATTTAGTGCTGTAACGGAACCGGAAAAATTTAAGGAGGTAGAAGAGGGAATAGAATGGACAATGTTTTTCGAAGACGGAACCATTGCCGTTTGTGAAAGCAGCTACAGCAAAGAGCAGAATCTTATGCGTGCCGAAGCCGAAAAAGGCTGGTTTGAACTATCGCCTGCCTATGAGTATAACGGGCTGAAAGGACGTACAAGCCAAGGCGTTATGCAGTACGATACCATTAACCAGCAGGCAGTGCAAATGGATGATTTCGCCAACTGTATTTTAACAGGCAACGCCACGGTGGTTCCTGCAGGCATGGGATTGCGCGACATGGAGATCATGGCTGCTATTTATGAATCGGCTGCATCGGGGCAGCGCATCGAGCTACAGCTCTCCGAGCTTGCCAGCGTTTAAACTATTCCGTTATGAAACATACGTTACTGGTTTTATTCATCCTGCTCAACGCATGCGAACCTGCAGGCCGCGAGCCGACAGCCGTAGATAGTGCTGAGGCTGTCAATGAAAAGAGAGAAGAGCTTGCCAACCGCCCCGAAGCAGTGGTTGCAGATGAAAATGTGTCTGACTTCCTGGTTCAGGCAGCCGGTAATGCGCAGCAGCAATTGCAACTTTCGCGCATCATTGGGCAAAAGGCAACAGATGCAGCGCTGCTCAATATCGCTAAAACAATTGCCTCTACGCAGGATTATATTTTAAAAAAAGCAGAAGCTATTGCTTTTTCATACCAGGTAACCTTGCCCGACAGTGTAACACAACGTGCAGACGTGAAAGGCATTCAGCAGTGGGACGATTATTTTGATAACAGTAGGCACCTGCTTCAGCAATCGATAAGCCTGTATGAGGCAGCAGACGGAAAGATCACCAATCAACAAGTGCTTCAAATGATAGACAGTGTATTGCCGAAGTTAAGGCAGGATATGGAGCTGCTGAAGAAGACCGGTAAAAAGTAAACAACTGATGTTGTACAACAACGCGCGAAAAATCAACTACAGTGTGGAACGATCTGTGCGAATAAAAAGAAGGCCACTGCCATTGCTTTGCAGGCTAAACATCCGTGAAGTTCTGATGCAGCGAAACCGGTGGCCCGGTGCTTGCTGGTAAGAGTTGTACTCAAAATATTTTTTTATGAAACAGTTATGGGCGGCGCTTACTTTGATAATCGGTACCGGTGTTGCTAATTGTGATAACAACGCGCCTTCACGCATAGACAATGTCGACTCTGCACGGCTTGAAGGAGCGCCTGTTGCCAACGATACACAAGGAGGCAACGAAACAGATACCAATCGCACCGCAAACGATACAACAGCACGCAACCGTTCCGATACCGCGACACGCAATAAATAAATGACCAAAAAACTGGTTGCAAAACTGCAACGCCTATATACCTATATAATGGTACAAAAGTTCGCACAGGCAAATAACTGAAATGCTTACTTTTCATTTTATCTGGCTGTGTTCGGCCGGGTCCGAAAGGATCCGGCTTTTTTTATAAAGGCGAAGGTTCGTGAGACACGAACCCTGGATGGGGGAAGATAGCTTCGCCGCAGGTTCGCCATGACGGCAGGGGGGCGCCTTTGTAGCTGGGTGCAGATCACAGTTGTATGTTGTACGCTACCAAAACATAATCACCCGCTCACCGTGGTTCGTGTCTCACGAATCACGAATAACCTTGGATGGGGGAAGATGGCTTCGCCGCAGGCTCGCCATGACGGCAGGAGGGTGACGCCTTTGTAGCTGGGTGCAGATCACAGTTGTCTGTTGTATGCTAACCAAAACATAAGCCACCCGTTCGCCATGGTTCGTGTCTCACGAACCACGAATAACCACGGCGGTTTATAATTCTTCGTTTTTGCGTGGTCTTTTTTTGCTTTTTGTTTTAACTACAATGGCTATCGTAATAATAAAAAACAACCCTGCTGCCAGCAATAATAAAGGTATAATCGTCATACGGTTTTTAATGTTTATTACTTTTAAATCTGTGCCAGATTGCCTGTATGCCTGCAACCGCGCCCGATCGTTGTTTTGATACCAAACCGGGTATTTTTCTCCTGTATTGCTTTTTGCCTTTGGAGGTGATACTGATGAGGATGGGCGTTTGCGTGTCGTATATAATTGACTGCAGGAAACAAGCTTCAAACTTAATAAATCGTTGTTCTGCTAATTGAGCAAGCTGCAATGCCAACGCCATTTTTGCCGAAGCGTCATGCATGCTTTGCTCTGTAAGGAGGCAGGCATTTATCAGGGGACGCACATCACAATGCCGGGGCCTGGTAACTAAATAAGAAAGGATGTCTGCTGTATAGTCCGTCATACACCTACGTTTTTCAACTTGTTTTCAAATGCAGTGCCGTAGCAGCTAGACATTTTTTCAGTGTAAAGAAAACACGTCACCGTGCGGCAACTGTTTTGCAGGCTCCTCAAACTGTTTACGTATGGCGACATTGGGAAATTTCCTTCACAAGGCAATTATATTCTCCAAATTTCAAAGCTTGTATGTCGGCGAATGTCCATCAGCGCTGGTAGTGAAGACACCGGCGAAGAACAAAACAATAAAAGCCACCAGCCCGTCCGTACCAGCCCGGCGCATATTGCGAAGACGGATTTCAATCCGCCCGAGAATGGCTGCATAACAGGATGAAGGCCCCTGATTTGACAGAATGAGGGTAATTCTAAAATGTTATTTATGAAAAAGGAGTTTACAATTTTGTTGGTAAGTCTGCTGCTTTGCATTGGTGCGTGTAAAGACGATGACGACGATATGAATGTGCCGCAGGTAACTGCTGCCGACAGGGACTTTGTAATGAAAGCATCGATGGCCAACGAGGCCGAGATCAATGCCGGCAACCTGGCAGCATCGAAAGCAACCGACAGTGCTGTAGCAAATTTTGGATCGATGATGGTGATGGATCATACCCAGGCCAAAAACCGGCTCAAAGCTTTGGCCGACAGCCTGAACATTGCTACTTCCGATACTGTTGACAGTATGCACGTGGCGCTCATGGCAACCCTGGATACGCTTTCCGGAAGGCCTTTCGATTCGGTATACATTCACAGCCAGGTAACCGACCATGACGTAGCCATTGGACTGTTTGAAAACCAAAAAGACAACGGCGATAATGGCCGCCTGAAAGCATTTGCTGCCGAAATGTTGCCCAAACTCATGGAACATAAAGCGCATGCTGACAGCATCAGCAATACTTACTGATGCGATACGGGCTGATTGCAGGAAATGACGGCCTGCAGATTGCTGTGTGTATTATAAATCAAAAATCAACTTTTATGAAAGCGATCATTGTATGCTGCGTTGTAATGATGGTATGTTTGCAAGCAACAGTTGCACAGGTTAATCAGCAAAGACCTAATGACCAAAATGCAGGACAACCACAGTACAAAGACCTGGCGACCGGCAAATCCATACGGTTGCAATACAATCAAAAAGACAGTACGATGTATGACCTTGATTCCAGGCAGCCTGTCGATTTCTTTATTAATTCAACCGGCGACACCGTTTCCTCGCGTGGCTTTTATGTAGTGAATAACTACCTGGTGCGTGGCAACGATCAGCGGTATGCACTCGATACCTCTAAAGTTCAGATGAGAGGTGCAAAAATGTGGGGAGTGGAAAACGACCGCGAACTTCAAATGGATAAAAACTGGCAACAGTATCAACGCTCACCAGGAGCGCAACAAAAGCAGCCATAGAAGAACGCGTTTATGCAACAGGAAAGGTCCGGGGTTAAAAGCTCCGGGCCTTTGCTTAATGAAAATGAAACCATGCACATGCTGCCGGCTTTTGTGCCTTCAGCCGGCGTGCTTGTGTTTTGCACTGGATGTGCTTTGCAAAAGAGAAATTCAAAGGAATAAAAGCTCCGGTAATTTATTCTTTAATGTTAAACGTTTGTCTTATGCTTATTCCACTAATTCCAACAAAAGTTCATGGCATTATAGATTATGTAAGCGCTGTGGTGCTCATTGCTTTGCCCATCTTCACCGGCAAAGATCCTTCGGGAGGTTTCTTCTGGATATGTCCCACAATTGCAGTATTCATTATTGTATACAGCCTGCTAACCCGTTATGAAGCGGGCTTTGTGGGATTGCTTTCTTTTCGTACCCATTTGTTGTTCGACATAGCTGCAGGATTGATGTTAATAGCTGCTCCTTCGCTTAGTGGTGTGGGTTATGAAAATGCCGGAGACATGCTCTATGCCGGGCTGGCAATTGTAATCATCGCATTGCTTTCCAGGCCGGTAGCCAGGCGGGCTCATGGTCCCCTGCTATCATCCAACAGTCCCTCCGCTCCCCCGGAGGAAATCAAAATCAAATAAGGCAAAACCGCGGTGGGGCTAAAGTGCAGCCCGCTTTAAAGGCAACATGCGTTGTTATAATGCGTAGAATTTTCGGGTAAACAAACCGAAATCAGCATAAGTGCGCCCGGTAAGTCCCGCAGTTCCCCTGTTCAACACTTCCAGGTACCGCCTGATGTCCTGTTCATCGGGACCGGCCACTCTAACAGCATCAATGATCTGGTTGACCGAACATTGCGGAAAACTTTTTTGCAAAGACCGGACAGAAGTTGGATACATCAATTCCGATTCACTACCTGACCAGTTGCTTTTATTATTCTTTTTCATAGCCTGTAAGTATTAAGCTTTTACCATTTGTGTACGATCCATGCGAGTCTGCTGTAGTATTGCATTTACCTGGTCGAACACCGGTGTCAGGTCATGCGATACCGACCAGTCGATTACCCTGTGAATATATTTGTTCAACGGCGCCCACCTGTTGGCCTGTCCATCCATGCTGATAATTACGCTCGGCGTTTGCACCGCAGAGGCAATATGCGACACCCCGGTACAGTTAGAAAATAACATCCGGCTCTGTTTGATCAGTAATGCTATGGTGCCCAAACTGGTTTTTCCTGTAAGATCAATACTGGGCGACCGTAATCTTTTACGTACTTCTCCGGTAATTTCTTTTTCCTGTTCGGTGCCGGTGATAACAATGTTGTATCCGTGTGCATAGCAATAGTCGGCCATCAATGCAAAGTGCGAGGGAGGCCATTGCCGCCAATGTCCTCTTGAACCCGGGTGAAAACAAATATAGCTTCCCGGTTCAAACGGAAAAGAGAGGTCTTCAAAATCCTGTCTGTCGCGCTCGTACAAAGGAAATTCCAGCGCATCGCCGGCAGACGGGATGCCGAGCTTTTCCATCAATGCAAGGTGCCTGTGAATTTCGCTGCGGTCTTCGGGGTAACGCACAAAGAATGGACTGTCGGTGAGGCAATGCTCATTGTAAAATCCGGCCAGCACCCGCGGTTCAACATCGGCCAGCATTTCATTCACAATTGTTCCGTTTCCCTGCATTTGAAGCAGCAGGTCAAATTGTGCTACCCTGGCTTCCTGCAAAAAGTGCTCATATTTTTGTTCGTCAAACGGCTGCTCCGGCAAACCATGGTAGCCGGGGAAGTGCAGGAAATCGTCGAAATACCGCGGAAACCGATCCAGCAGTGTACGCGCCCAGGGCAATCCTATTAAGGTGATGTTCGCCAATGGGTAAGCGCGCCTTAATGCGCGTACTGCCGGTATGGAGCAAAGCAGGTCTCCCAGTTGCAATGCCCGGAAAATGCCAATTTTTGTAATAGAACCTGGTAGTTTCATAAAAAGAATACTTTAAATTTTATCGATCCATTCAAAGTCCAGTATACAGACAGAAAGGGTATTAAAACGGAGGTAACGATCATTTCAGCAATATGAACCGGTGCTTTGGAAGTGTGTGCAAGTCGCTTGTATACAAACCAGGCTGTCAGCAAAATCCAAAAAGAAATCAGCAGCATGGTAAGAACTTCCAGACCTGCTATGTAGCCAATGATTCCCCCGAAAAAGCAAAGGATAATGGCATAGTAGATCCAAACCGGAGACCGGCTGACATAATGCCTGAAGAGCTTGGGAAACTTTTTGTAAAGCAGCGCGTTGTACCTCGATTTTTTTTGTTCAGCTAAACTAACGCCCCAGCCAGCGCTACGTGCTGGATGGGTAATTACCGCCCCGCGTATTTCGTGAACGGGAACCGATTGCTGCATCAGCGAAAAAAACAGATCGGTATCTTCCCGCCAGGCGGCGCGGTATCTTTCGTCAAAGCCGTTGGTGATGCGCAACGCATCTCTCGTACATGCGCAATTAGCGGTTATAAAACCACTGCTTTCCAGCTTTGCTACATTTTTTTCATAGTCTGTAGGATGCTCTCCGATCGGCACCACTGTTCTTCCCCAAAAGGCCGCAGGATTGCCGTATTGAAAAAAAGCTTTCATGTAATGTGTTACAAGCAACGGGTCGGCAATACAGTCATCGTCTGTAAAAATAATGAGATCGCCCTTGGCGCTTTTCCACCCGGTATTTCTTGCAGCCGCGGGCCCGCGCGACCGGAAGTGCATAAAATATTTTATGGGAAAGCGCTGGTTATTGCAGGCGGTAACACAATCTGCCGACGCAGCGTCTATTCCATCAATTACAACTACGATCTCAAATGCCGGCGGAAGATAACTTTGACGGCTAAACGATTCAAGCACACGCTTCAGTAAATGCGGCCGGCGAAACGTGGGAATCACAACACTCACCGCAAGCTGGTTATATGACCGAGGTGGCGAGTTGTGTTGAGTATATGGGTTCGGCATTTTGTTCGGCTTTTTTTTCCAATAAAAAAGAATTCATTACCAGTACATCAAACGAGGAAGTGTAAAAGCAGGCCAGCGCATCCTGCGGCGTACACACAATGGGTTTTCCCTTTATATTGAAGGAGGTATTAACCAGCACCGGCACGCCGGTAAGGTGTTTGAATGCACGGATTAGGTTATAATACAGCGGGTGCTGGCCGGCGTTCACCGTTTGCACACGCGCTGTGCCATCCACATGCGTTACCGCCGGAATTTTATGTTTTACTTCCTCTCTTACATTGTTTACAAACAGCATAAATGGCGTAGGTGTATTGCATTCAAACCAATCATCTGCATCTTCTTCCAGCACAACCGGAGCCACCGGCCGAAAGTCTTCCCTTTCTTTCAGCCGGTTCAGTTTTGCCTGCATACCCGGTTCTGTAGGAGATGCCAATATGGAGCGGCTCCCCAACGATCGCGGCCCAAATTCCATCCTGCCCTGGAACCATCCGATAATTTTTCCTTCGGCCAGCAAGGCTGCTGTTTCCTCAGCAATGTTGTCCATTTTTTTGTAAGAAATTTTCGCGTCATTAAGCACCGCCTCAATTTGCTCGTCGCTGAATTCGGGTCCCCAGAATACATGACTCATTTTTGCCGGCAACCTGTTATCAGGCGCATCTTCCTGGTCAATCCACATGGCAGCACCCAACGCAGTGCCTGCATCTCCGGCTGCCGGCTGCACCCAAACCTGTTGAAAGGGAGAGCGATCTCTCAGCACGCTGTTCAACACACAGTTGAGCGCTACACCGCCTGCCAGGCAAAGGTTTGGCGATCCCGTTTGTTGATGCAGCCACGTTGCCAGCTCCAGCACTTTATGCTCCAGCACCTTTTGAAGCGATTGTGCAAGATTGAAATGGAACATCGTGAGCGGCTCATCGCGCTTTCTGGCTGGTCCGAACACAGCGGCCAAATCCGGCATATCGATCGTATAGTTTCCATCAGTCACGCGAATAGCGTCGTCAAAAAAATTGTAATACACCGGTTCGCCATAAGACGCAAGCGCCATCACTTTGTATTCGTCGCTCGAATGCAGGAACCCGAGATAACGGGTAACACTTTCATAAAAGAGTCCCAGCGAATGCGGTATCATTACCTGGCCAAGCGGCGTCATTTTTTTGCCTTCGCCCTTATAATAGCTTGTACTTACGTGCTCCCCGCGGCCGTCGAGCACCATGATGGCAGCTTCATCAAAAGGACTTGGATAAAATGCGCTGGCAGCATGGCTGATATGATGCGGAACAAAATGCCACAGCAGTTGGTCGGGCAATGCATTGCAAAAACTTTCCTGCAAATGAAACGGATAACCATCTGTTAAAAACCGCGGGGCGCTTTTTATATAGATATTGAAAAGCGTATCCCAGCTTCCATAATACGAAAGATCGGATAGTTGTATATTGGCTGCATCTCCGTTCATGCTTTCTTTGAGCGGTATATCCGGATCAAACGAATAGGCTATACGATCTACCTGCCGGAGCGATATGTTTGCTGTTTGCAGGCAATAATGGATGGCATGATACGGAAGCTGGTACGCGGTGAAAGGCACAGGACGTTTGCCGTGTTTTACCTGCGTAAATCTTTCTTCTTCTGCTGCTGCTATCAGCTCGCCGTTGCTAAACAGGCAGGCTGCACAATCGTGAAAAGCAGCGTTAATTCCCAATGTATACATGTAAATTATTTTGACCATCTCTGTTCAAAGAACAAGCCCCCGGTTGAATGTGCTTTAAATACTGGTGGCATGGTAATGAACGCTCCCCAAAGCGAACCATGTTTGAGGAAAAGAATCAACAAAGCGCTTCCAGCAACAAGCGGCTTGTTGATGGCCGCTGTTTAGCAGGTAGTGCGCGAACGAATCATTATTTTATGCTGCATACCGAACTATACAAGCCCCGGATTTTTACCTGGCACATACATGGAACTTATCTTTATTATCTATCGCTTACAGACATTGAAATTTATATTCCTGTAAATGAACAGCGCTCTGAAGGATATGTAGGGCGCGGTAATACCTTTCCTTTTGGTGACAACGTAATAGAAATACCGGCGGCGGAAGTACGCAATATGGACTTTGACTGCATTTTGTTCCAGACAAAAAAAAATTATCTCACCGATCAATATGAAGTGCTGTCCGACGAACAGCGAACCTTGCCGTCTATTTACCTGGAGCATGATCCTCCCTGGGAATCTCCCGCCGATGCTGTTCACATTGTAAACGATCCCGATGTTGCATTGGTGCATGTAACGCATTACAACCGTTTGATGTGGCACAACCGCGTGCCGATAGTGGAAGTAATTGAACATGGCATTCCTTTTTGCGAACACCGGTATACCGGCGAACTGGAGCGCGGCCTGGTGATCGTAAACAACCTGCACAGCAGAGGCAGAAAATTGGGGGCAGACCTGTACGATGAACTGAGAGAAAAAATTCCACTCGACCTGATTGGTATGAACACGGAACGCTTTGGTGGGTTGGGCGAGGTGCTGTATCCCGATTTACCGCAGTTTGTTTCCCGCTACCGCTTTTTGTTCAACCCCATCCGGTACACGAGCCTCGGGTTGGGAGTGCTGGAATGCATGGCCCTGGGCGTGCCCGTGGTGGCACTGGCAACAACCGAATATGCCACGGTATTTACCAACGGGCAGTCTGGCTTTGTTAGCACCAACGTTCGCGACCTGTGCATGGCAATGAACCTTTTGCTCATAGAGCGGGAACTGGCGGAAAGGATTGGCATGGAAGGGCGTAAAACTGTTAGGGAGCGCTTTGGTATGGCCCGCTTTAGTGAGCAGTGGCGCTCGCTTATTTCTTTTATGATGTTAAGATCTAATGGCAATTTATATGAAATGAGCCATCAGCATTTTACATACCCGGGGAGATGATTAATATGGTGACACAAAGTTCACTGAAAGTAATTTCCTGCCCCCGCCAGAATGAATTTCCGGCTGGCGTACACCAGGGGGCATGTGGCAAAAATTAAAAAAATAAACTCATGAAAACAAAAATAGCATTTATCAGTGAGCATGCCTCTCCGCTGGCGCAACCCGGCAGCGTTGACTGCGGAGGGCAGAATGTATACGTTGCAGAAGTGGCCCGGCAACTTGCCCGGATGGATTACCAGGTAGATGTTTTTACAAGGAAGGATAGTCCCGAACTGCCTCCGGTTGTTCACTGGTTGCCCGGTGTGAGGGTAATTTATGTAGAAGCAGGCCCCTGCAGTTTTATTCCAAAGGAACAGATGCTTGGTTTGATGGATGAATTTGCTAACAGGGTAATTGAGTTTTGCCGTGCACAAACAACACCTTACGCCATGGTACATGCGCATTTTTTTATGTCTGCCATGGTGGCCTCGGCCATCAAAAAGCACTGCAAAATTCCCTATGTAATTACTTTTCATGCGCTTGGCCGGGTACGACGGATTTATCAGAAAGAAAAAGATCTGTTTCCCGATGAACGTCTTGCCATTGAAGAAGAACTGATGAAGGATGCCGACCTGGTGATTGCAGAATGCCCGCAGGACAGCTACGACATGCAGCGCCTGTATAATGCGGATGCTAATAAAGTAACAATTGTTCCTTGTGGATTTAACCCGGAAGAGTTTTACCCGATTGACCAGACAACTGCCCGGCGGATGCTTGGCCTTGTTTCGGATGAAGCGATACTGCTGCACATTGGACGGATTGTGGCCCGAAAGGGAATTGACAATATTATTAAAGCCATGCCTTTAATACAAAGCGATAGAAAGGTTAGGCTGCTGATTGTAGGTGGCTCCAAAGACGATGCTACCGATCCGGAAATGCTGCGGCTGAAAAACCTGGTGCGGCAGCTGAACCTGTGCAACGATATTGTGTTTACCGGCAATCAGCCACGTCATATACTGAAATATTATTACAGTGCTGCAGATGTGTTTATCACCACGCCCTGGTACGAGCCTTTTGGCATTACACCGCTTGAAGCAATGGCTTGCGGAACCCCGGTGATAGGAGCAAGGGTAGGGGGAATAAAATACAGCGTGATTGACCAGAAATGCGGCTTGCTGGTTCCGCCGGATCAACCTGCTGCATTGGCTGATGCTGTTAAGAAAGTGCTGCCGGATGAGCAGTTGAGGCAGCAGATGCAGCGACAGGCGCTGTACAGGGCCAACAGCTTTTTTAAGTGGGAAGCGGTAGCAAAAAAGCTTCATTTGATATACACAAGGCTTTGTGCTGCGGATAGGGCTTCCAGTTACGATTCTCAGGTGGCGTAAATGACCGGACATGATTAAAGCTGTTTTCCTGGACAAGGACGGTACGTTGGTAAAAGACGTGCCTTACAATATTGATACGAACCTGGTAGAATTTACGGCATACGCTGTAGAAGCGCTTCAGCTGCTGCAGCAAATAGGCTATAAATTTATTGTCGTGTCTAATCAATCCGGCATTGCCAAAGGATATTTTTCGCCGGTGGAAGTAAAGCGGGTGTTTGATTATATTTCGGCGGAATTGGCGCTTTATGAAGTGATTATGGACGATTTTTATTACTGTCCGCATTTCTATCCTGCTAAAATACCCGAATTTTCAACGCCTTGCCTGTGCCGTAAGCCGCGACCAGGCATGCTATTGCAGGCTGCGTACGATCATAATATATCGTTGAACGAATCGTGGATGATCGGCGATATCCTGGATGATGTGGAAGCCGGCAACCGTGCCGGATGCCGTACCATCCTGCTTAATAATGGCAACGAAACAGAGTGGCTGCCCGGCGAGCACAGGTTGCCGCATTTTATGGCAGCCAACCTCATGGAAGCTGCTACCATCATATCTGAACACTTAAACAGGGATGCAAATGGAGGAATGGCGGCGTTGTAAAAGAATATTGTGCATTCGCCCCGACAATATGGGCGACTTGGTAATGAGCGGTCCTGCTTTCAGAGCGTTAAAAGAATCTTTCGGCAGCCATATTACCCTGCTTGCTTCCGGCGCCGGCAGCCCCGTGGTGCCCTTTTTACCAGCCGTTGACGATGTAATTGTGTCGGATTTGCCATGGGTGAAGCTGCAGCATTGCGATGCAGATGTATGCAGGCTGGCTGAAAGATTGAAAGCCCGGAATTTTGATGGTGCCATTATTTTTACAGTGTACAGTCAGTCGGCGCTTCCGGCAGCCCTTCTTGCTTACCTGGCAAACATTCCCCTTCGCCTGGCTTATTGCCGCGAAAATCCTTACGAGTTGCTTACGCATTGGGCAATCGAAAAAGAACCTTTTTCCATGATCCGCCACCAGGTAGAACGCGACCTGGAACTGGTGCGAACCATTGGTGCTCAAACAGCCAATCATCGCCTCTTGCTTACCGGCTTTAACAGCTTTGAAGCAGGAATGAAAAAAAAATTGTTTTCCAGGCTGGGCAGCCAGGGGCCGTACCTGGTGGTGCATGCAGGCGTTAGCGAACAGAAAAGAGAATATCCTGTGGCCAACTGGAGAACCTTGCTGACAGCTGTTGCCAATAGCACGAAGCTGCCCATAATATGCTGCGGGTCGCGTAGCGACGCCGGGTTGATCAGTGCCATTTCCAACGGAATACCATTGGTGCACCGGATAGATGGAGAACTTTGTATAGGTGAATGGATATGTCTTATTGCAAATGCACGGGCGCTGTTAAGCGTTAACACTGCTGCCGTACATATAGCCGCCGCAGTGCAATGCCCCACAATTGTGCTCTACGCATTAACCAATCCGCAGCACACGCCCTGGATGGTGCCCTCTTTTGTTTTTCCATTTGCTTTAACCGCCGGCGAGCGCAGCCGCAACCAGATTGTACAATATGTTCAGGAGCTTTATGCCGCTGTTCCGCCAGCGCTGCCTGCAGAAGCAGCCATCGTAAGCAGGCTTCAATTGTTGCTGCAGGTACCCTGCGCAGTGGAGGAGAACCGAAGCATCCTTCATCCTGCAACTAAAAAGTGCGGAAAAATCCTGCGTGACTCAGCATCTGTCCCTGGCTTATAAAGCACCATTTCTTTCAAAAGAATAACGGGGCAGTACTACACTAAACGTTGCACCTTTGCCCGCTTCGCTTTCAACTTTAATTGTTCCGCCGTGCAGGCGCACAATCTCGGCGCTGATGTACAGTCCCAATCCCATTCCCGAAGTGTTTGCCGTAGATTCCGCCGGCGAGCGAAAAAAACGTTCAAAAATCTGGTTGTGCAGCGATTTTTTAATTCCCACACCCTGGTCGCTCACCTGTAAAAGCACACTGTCTCCCAGCCCGGCAGTGGTAATGGTAATATTGCCCCCGTCGGGCGAATATTTAATAGCATTGGTAATTAAATTAACAACTACCTGGCGTAGCCGCAGTTTGTCTGCCACAATTTTTGGCAGTGCTTGGGTATTCACAATCAATGTATGCCTGGTTGTTAATCGTTGGCATTCGTCTGCCAGTTCCGTTACCAGGTCGTTGAGCTGAAAATGTTGCTTTGATAAAACAAAGGTTGAAATAGAATAGCGGCTTGTGTCCTGGAGTGTTTGCACCATTGTTTTCAACCTTTCTATCTGCTTTTTCATTTTTTCTACATAGAGCAGCATTTCACTGTTGCCGGTTTGTTCTACTTTTTGCGCCAGCATGTCTGCATAAATATTCAGGGAAGTTAAGGGCGTAATCAGTTCGTGGCTTACTATGTCTATTGCTTCCTCTTCAATTGCCAAACGGTTTTCTGCATAAGTGCGCTCCTCTGCGAACGGTTCTTTTTTTGTTGCCGCAGTTGTCACGATTTTTCTTTTTCTCATAGGATTATGAAAAACTTTTTTTAGTAATGATTTTGTCAATAAGAGTATGCATTACGTGTATAGTTACAAAAACCTAATTGTTGGTGCAGCACTTTTCAAGTACGCTCCGCAGCCGCGATAGCAGTTGGTTGTACAGCTCCGGATGTTTGCTGTGCATACCATTCGCTTCATGCCATCCCGAGGGTTCATAAAAAAGCAGGATGTCTTTTTTAAGCCCCGGAATTTCTTTTTCCAGTTTTACCATTACCACATTTTTTATTGCCGCGCTGCGATAAGTAACCACGCCTTTAATGTACTCATCTTTATACGCAAGATGTATAACCATGTTGATCGTTTTAAATATTTGCAGTTGGAAAAATTGCTGTCTTACTGAAGGCAAAGGGATGCACGCACCATTCTCGGCTATTGGTAGCCGCTCAGCTTGTGTACGTATTAGTCAAGGGAAGTAAATATGTATTGTCAAGTCCGTAGCGTTGGCACTTGTATACGTAAGGTACAACAATTTTTGACAAAGTTTTAGTTTGTGAGGTTAATTGTAGATTTTTTTTCCTGATTTGAGTTTCTTGCAAATAAGAAATCCTCCCGTTACATCAATAATAACCTCAATATTCCCATTAATAGAAGCGCTTCCAGCTAAGTGAATGTTGCTGAGGGGGAGGTATTGTATCCAACCCCGATTGAACGTACTTTAGGACAACCGTTCGGCCCCGCTCCGAAGACATTCGGAGGGGATAATGATCAACCTGATAGTGTAATTTTTTTATCATTTTATTTCCAAAGAAAATTCCCTGTTTACATTCACAACAACTTCAATATCCCCCTCCCGATATTGTAGCGCCGGCCCGCCTGAATGGCTTTTGGGGTGGCGGCGGTCTGACCGACAAGACACAACAGCCAGAGCCATCGGCTGGGTGAAATTTTGTAACGTTGGATTTCAATCCAACGCCCGCCTGGGGTAAGAGGAGAAAGCGCTTCGAACTAAATAAATTTTGCTGAGGGGAGGTATTATATCCACCCCTGCCGTTGAGACGGCCCGGGATTTATTGCTACAAATTCGCAGATAATTTTTTTCTTTGTAAACTGATAGCTTATTAGCATACCAGATGCCGGCTTCACTCAATGGCAGCAGCAATGAATGTTGTCGTTTAATAAGCAGCGTTAGCCAGACTGGAACATTGTTTGATGATAAATATAATGTTGTGAGTCCTTTGTCCGATGATAATAAACTAATACAGCAGACTGGCCTGGCAGAAATGCTCAACGATGCCAGCATAGACCGTGTTATGGCGGTAGATACAGGATTGAAGGTAATTGCGTGGAATAAAACTTCTGAAATCATAACAGGGTTATCGCGCAACTCAGTAATGGGACGTTTACTGGGGGATGTTTTTCCATGGCTCGAAAAAGACAAACAGCTGCACGAAGCATTCCTGGCTGCACTGAAAGGACATAAAAGTTATTTGCCTGCCGATCCAAAACATGAACACCGCAGCTTTTACGAAAATCATTTTACCCCTCTTACAGATGCTCAGGGCAATTTGCATGGGGTAATGAATATTATGCACGATGTTTCCCACCGCATTAAAGCTGAATTAGTGCTTTCTCAGTTAAATGCCAGGCTAGCAGCAAAAAACAGGGAACTTCAGGGAGCGCTTTCTGAAATCGCTTCTTACACCTTCATAACGTCTACCAACATTAAAGAACCACTAAAGCTGATTTACACATCGCTGGAAAAAATTATCAGGAAAGAAGGACCGGCTTTGTCCAGCAGCAGCAAGGCATCTTTCAGGCGAATGCAGGCTTCCATCAGCAAGATGAACCTGTTGCTGGATGATGTGCTGAGCGTTTCAGGCATCAACAGCATCCTTCAAAAAAAACAGTCGGTTAACCTGAATGAAACACTGTCACGCGTAAACGAAACGCTGACCGAAAAGATTAAAGAAAAAAATGCAGTCATCACTTCCGATGCCCTGCCAATGTTCAACAGCTATCCCGACATGATGTTCCAGTTGTTCTATCACATTATTGACAATGCGCTTAAATTTCAATCGAAGGGACAGGCACCTGTATTGAAAATCAGTCATTCGGTTGTGGTTGCAAAAGATGCGGTAGCAGCAGACAGGGAGTTTTTGAAAATAGCTTTCAGCGACAACGGTATTGGTTTTGAGCCCGGTGAAGAAGAAAAGATTTTCGGGCTGTTTCAAAAAGGAACGACCGTAGAACATTTTGCAGGGTCGGGCAGGGGGCTGGCAGTTTGTAAGAAGATAGCAGAAATGCACCAGGGTTTTATTACGGCTGAAGCCACTCCCGGAAAGGGCGCCACCTTTTCTATTTTTTTACCCACAATTTCCGATGACGAGTTGCAACAACCGGGCAACTCGCCCAAACAAATCTTTATACCTTCGTTTTTAAAGGATATAAGCAATCCGCCAGCTGTGCTTTAAACCTCAGCATATGCTGGCGTGGGGTATTTCCAACATCCTGCTTTTTAATTTTAATATTGTCGTTTTCTGTTCGTTCGCCAGCACAGGCGTCAGCTTCAGCGCTAAATAAACATTCCCATTCTGCTGATAAGCACTGTTATAATTGCTGTCAGACATCTCCACAAAAAACTACGAAAAAAAATTGTTCAGGTTCCCCGCAATGGTTCGCCAACGGCCCCCGAGTTGCAGATTGTGCATAGAGGCATGACATGATGCGTGTTCAAAAAAAGCGAAAAAAATCACGACCTGCTGTTTAAATGAGTAATGCGTTTATTACACGGCAAACGCTAAACGCCAGCCGACGGAATTTCTGAAATGATGGATGTAAAAACGTGTGCGCTTTAACGAAGCATTCAACCAATATTTCCGTAATGTAAATATGGAAGCAAATGTATTTATCCGATGCGGTTACTGTTCATATCTCCGTTATGTTTATAGGTACAAGAAATCCTGTAACAATAACGCTTACCGATCTTAGCACGGGTGGGGTGGTAAGCTTGCGCTTAATTAAAAAGCCCGCAGGCATACAGCGGGTATCGTTTCAATATCTTGAAAAAAAAATGTACCGGGTGCGGCTGTGCGACGAATGTACCCACAGTATTTTGTCGGAATGGGAAATCGACATCAGCCGCATAATGAAGTACAGGTAAACATTAAAATTTTACCCGGAGGCGTATATTGATGGCGGAGCTTGTTTTTTAATGGATGTTCTTTAAAATTGGCTCAGAATCTGTAGTATATGGAAATGTAACTTATTGGGTAAACAATTGAAAAAGATCATCATTATAGACGACGACCGTGCCATCCAGGATTCGGTGGCCTTGGTTTTTGCGCAACCGGAGTTTCAGACTACAACCTACATCGACGGCACGGCCATCTTAGCAGGTAATTTTGAGCTGCCGGATATTTTTATCATTGATAAACAGCTGCCGGGCGTAGATGGTTTAGGTGTTTGCAAACATTTAAAGCAAACCCCGGAATTTGCACATATCCCCGTAATCATCATGTCTGCCACGCCTGCCGCGGGCAAACTCTCCCAGGCTGCCGGTGCAGATGGTTTTATTGAAAAGCCTTTTACGCTCAAACAGCTAAGGGCAGAAGTGAATCGCTGCCTGTCGGAATAGAAGGAACCTGCGGTGCAACATTTCATTATTTGGCATTAGCGGGACGGAGTCCCGGAAGAACATAAGGAGTACGACGTCAGAGACGTCGTACAGCACCACAGCATCAATCGGTCATGCACCGTAGGTGCTACCCGTTTATAGCTAGAAAACATAAGACACCATACAAAAATCACCAATCTTATTTTGCCAGGGGCAGGGTAAAATAGAAGGTAGATCCTTTGCCCGGGGCGCTTTCCACCCATATTTTTCCGCCATGCCTGCTCAGGATCTGCGCGGTAATATATAAACCCAGTCCCATTCCCGGATAGTTCTCCATCTCCTCCGTTTTTACGCGAAAGAACCGGGTGAACAATTTTTGCTGCGCCTCCGGCGGAATTCCAATTCCCTGATCGCGAACGCTAACCTGTACCTCGTCTGTTAGCTTTTGCCATTCTATAACAATATCGCCACCTCTTGGAGAATATTTTATGGCATTGAAAATAAGGTTAGTGAATACCTGTGCAATGCGTTCGCGATCGGCAGCCACCATACATTCTTTTGCTCCTGAAGTAATAAAATGATGCTGCGGCGACAACTGTTGCAGGTCCTGCACCTGCTCATCTATCAGTTCCCACAGTTCAAAAGGTTCAGTTTTTAATATCAGCTCGCCGCCTTCAAGATTGGATGTATCCAGCAAAGTACGTATCAGGTAAATCAAACGGTCAACCTGCACATTTAACTTCTGCATCATTTTTTCCGCGGCAGGGTTGCCCGTTTTTTGTAAGGTTTCGTGCAATACTTCTGCATATGTTTTAATGCTCGTCATGGGCGTTTTAAGCTCATGGCTGGCAATGCTGATAAAATCTTCTTTCTGCTGCTCCAGTCTTTTGCGCTCCGTTACATCAAACATTACACCTATCATTCTGGTGGCCCTGCCATTTTTTTTTGAAATGGCTTTTCCATATCCGTTCATCCAGCGCACTTCATGGTCGGTACGCACAATGCGAAATTCTTCATGGTAAAGTCCGGTTTCTTCAACACTCAGCTTCAATGCATTGCTGATCCTCTCTGCATCATCCTTGTGTACAAACTGAAGCAACAGTGCCGACGGCACTTCCTGCTCATCGGGTGGCAGCCCCAACAGTAAAAAATGCTGGTCGTTCCATTTTACCTGGTCTTCTTCCACATTCCAGTCCCATGCACCCATATCGGCAGAGGTAAGTGCCACGCGATATCTTTCCTCGCTTTGGCGCAAGGCTTCTTCTGCCTCTGCGCGCTTTTGCGCATCCATATAATTAGAGATGATCACCGCTGCCGTTTGCGTAACAATGCCGGAAAGTGCCAGGTCGTTGGGAGTGGCTTTGCGCGCTTCGCTGAAATACATGGCAAACGTGCCAACGGCTTTATTCTCGCGTGTTTTGATGGGGAAAGACCAGCAAGCCCTGAAGTTGTATTCTTCGGCCAGGTAAAGCCAGGGCCTCCACAACGCCTCTTCAAAAACATCGGGCGTTAAAACTGGTTCACCGGTAGGAATGGCCAGCCCGCAGGCGAGTGAATTTTTCCCGACAGGGAAGCTGTCTATTGCTGCAAATAACGAACGGGCATATTTCCTGCGCCACGAACGGGATGCAGGAAGCGACCATTGTCTTCCGCAATATAAAAAGCAGTTCTCGGCTTACCGTGTGTTTCATCTATTACCATCCGCGCCAATGTGTTGAGCGATTCATGGAGCGGCGCGCCGTTAACGGCGGACTGAAACGCTTCTTTCTGCCTGCGCATTCTTTCTTCATTGATCCGCAGTGCTTCTTTCGATAGAAGGGCATCTTCCATCAGGTTAAGAGCGGCCCGCCTGCTGGCTCTGTTTTCTTCATTGGCCTTTTCAAGCTTTGCAATTTTATCAGCTAGCATTTTATTGGTTCTCACCAACGCTGCTGCCTGTTTTTCGCGAAGCGATTGTTCTTCGGACAATAATTTTTCTGTTTGATTTTTTTGCAGGCGAAGCAGTTCAAATTCGTCCATTACAGCCTGTGCGGTTTTATTGATATTTGCTTCGGGGTCGGTTCGCAAAAGTTCTGCAAGCCTTTTATCGGTGGCGAGCAGTTCTTCTATGTCACTTTCTAACCGGAGATTGGTTTGTGCTTCGCTCCAGTAATGCGCGGTGCGTATAAATGTGAGCAGCAACAATAAGTAGTTAAAATCCCGCTCAGTTAAGCTACGCCGGAGCGCGGCATCGCATCTTGCCGATTCGGCTGTTTGCAGAAAAATATGGGCAGAGCAGGCAAAAACAGCTTCTTCCGGTGTTGCGCCGGGAGCCGGCATTTTAGCAAGGGGAGCTGGCATTGCCATCAATTGTTCAATCACTGCATTAAGCTGTTCATTGCGCGGCAGCGCCTTTTTAAGCAGGCTTGTTACTTCATTAACCGATTGCGGCGGCACAGCGGCATCTCCGGCAATATGCCCTAATCCAATTAAAAAACCCAGATGGCGCGTAATGCAATAACGTGCTTTGCAAAAGCGGGAAAGATATACAAACAATCTTTCTTTGAACAAAGAAGGAAGTGGATTATCAAGGTAAGCGAAAACTGCCGCTTTCCAGAGATGAGTTGTAATTTCCGGATTGCCTGCAGGTAACCTGAAGAAGTTAGGCACAACGCCAAAACGCCGTTTAATATCGGCCCATAACGGGTCTTTTCCTTCTAACGGTGGTATTGTTTGAGTATTATTACGCCGTCTGTTATATTTTTCATCCATCAAAGGCATGTATTATTTTTCTTCCTCTTCAAAATCAAGCGGATAACGGGGCGGCTCCCCGGCTTTTAACGCAAGCTCGTTTACCTCTTTCTTCAATTCAATCATCCTCGATTCGCGGCTCACCATCGCCTGGTTAAACCGGGTGAGGTCATTCATATTGTTACGCAATTGTTGTTCCGCTTCTTTTCTCGCGGTAATATCAACAAATGTAATTACCACGCCGTTAATGCGGTCTTCGGTGGTGCGATAAGGCGTTATGTGCATCAAAAATGCTTTTCCCTCTGTTGTATACACTTCACTTTCTAAAGTGGTGAGCTTATCCAGCACTCTTTCCGCATCCTGCAACAGGTTGGTATATTGAAGTTTATTGGTAATGTCACTGAGCGGCCGCCCGTAATCGGCAGGAATAAGATTGAAGATATTCCTGGCAGCAGGCGTAAATAGCGCTACGCGAAAGCTCCTGTCAAGAAAAATGGTGCCAATATCGGTTGAGTTGATAAGGTTCTGGAGATTATTGCTGTAAAGGCTGGTTTCCTCGATCTTAACTTTCAGTTCCTGGTTTACCGTGCGTAGTTCTTCGTTAATAGATTGCAGCTCTTCTTTACTCGTTTCAAGCTCTTCGGCGGCCGAACGCAATTCTTCATTCATCGCCTGCAGCTCTTCGTTAGAAGCCTTCATTTCTTCGGCCTGGAAATCGTGCTGTTCGTTAGAAGCACGAAGCTGTGCTTTTACCCGAACCAGTTCTTCTTCCAGTTGTTTGGCAACCGATTCTTCCGACGATAGCAGTATTCCCTTATCGTTTGTATCGGCTGTAGGCTCAAAAAGTACCAGGATAAAACCTCTCGCCGAATCGCCCGAATGCAGTACAGGGCGTACATGAATATTAATGGTTTCTGTTTTTTTATCGATGCTTACCGTTAGTCCCCTTGCCTCTACCGCCGAACGCCGCTGAAGGGCCTGGTAAAAAGCCGAACGCAGTTCCAGCCGCAGCTCAGGTTTCACCAGCTTCAATAAATTCTGGGTCAGCTCACCACCTCCGATCTGTAAATATTTTCCTGCCCGTTCCGTAAGGTGAACAATTTCATATTCTTCGTTCACCACCAGCGAAGGCGGTGCATATTCTTCCAGCAGTTGCTGGTGCAGGTCGCCGAACGAAATGCGCTCGGGGATCTTGTTTTCGGTTCCCTGCGAAAGGCGTTCTTTCCTGAATTGATCAAAATAAAGCGCAGGAGTAGACTCGGGCACGGGGTATGCCCTTGGTTTTACCGGCCGGCTTTGATAAACATGATTTTCCCTGCTGTAGGATGCATACAGATCGCTGGAACCGTCAACAGATTCGGAAGTGCCCAGGAAGAGGTAGCCGCGGGGATTCAACGCAAAATGAAATGTTTCGATGATCCGCTCCTGTGCTACCTGGTTCAGGTAAATCATTACATTGCGGCAGCTCACCAGGTCGAGGTGCGAAAAAGGTGGGTCTTTTAAAAAATTATGTGTGGCAAACAGGATCATCTCCCTGATCTCCCGGCATACGCGGTAATCTTCTCCCTCTTTGTTGAAGAAACGCCGCAGCCGTTCCGGCGAAACATCGGCCGAATCGTTTAATGTATACAGTCCCTCCCTTGCTTGTGCTATGGCAGATTCATCAATATCGGTAGCGAAAATCTGGACTTTGGGAGCGTCGATGGTGCCCATTGTTAGTTCAAGGCAAAGCATGGCAATAGAATAAGCCTCCTCGCCGGTGGCGCAACCAGCCACCCATATCCTCACCTGGTCTTCGTTGGTTTTGCCTTTAAAGATCATGGGCAGCACTTCCTGCTTGATCATTTCAAAAGGCTTTTTGTCTCTGAAAAAATTGGTGACTGAAATGAGGAGATCTTTCAGTAACACTGTGGGCTCATCAGGATTGTCCTGCAAAAACCTGGCATAAGCCGTAAGATTGGGAAGGTTCCGGATATTGATGCGCCGTTCTATGCGGCGGAGCAGGGTAGGGCGTTTGTAGTTAGAAAAATCGTGCCCCGTGCGCAGGCGAAGCTGTGTAAAGATTTCGCGCAACGCCTGTTGCTGTTCTTCGGGTCGCTTTTCGGCATCTTCTGTAATGATAACGGTTCCCAGGCTTCTTTTATACGCCAGAATTTTTGCGGGAATATCTGCCACCGGCAATACCTCGTCTACCATTTCAGTGGCAATGGCATTGCGCGGCATTTCATTGAATTCTGCCTCGCGCGGGTTTTGTACAAAGCAGGCGCCGCCTCTTTCCTTTACCCGTTTTAAGCCCATGAACCGTTTGCACCGGTGCCCGACAAAATAACGGCGATCGCTCTTGATCCATGTTCATCGGCCAGGGTACGCAAAAAAATATCTACCGGCGCCCGGCGTTCTTCTATCAACACATTGTTGGATACAGCAATAAAACCATCCTCCATTGTAAGGTGCTTATTGGGCGGCACCACATAAATATGATCGGGTTCAATGTTTACTTTTTGTGTTACCTGCGATACAGGAATTTCTACCTGTGTTTGCAGCACTGCAGCCAACTGGCTATCATGGTCGGGCAAAAGATGCAAAATAACAACATAGGCAATGCCTGAATGAGGTGGCACATGACGGAAAAACTCCTGCAACGCCTGCACGCCACCTGCGGAAGCTCCGATGCCTGTAATCAAAAAATCTACTTTATTCTGCCTTGGCTGAAGTGGTTCGCTGGTTTTTTTTTCTTTACTCTTGTTTACATCTTTCTTTTTCATACAAAGTTAGTGTTGTACTATAGGTAGGAAGACTGTTCCTTTGCCCGTTATACAAAACGTAGGTTGAAAATATCTGT
>JBQCFW010000071.1:0-8540 GCA_051958655.1 Agriterribacter sp.
GAATTATTCACAAAGCTCAGATGTAACTCATCATGCTCGATACCAATCACCAATAACTCAAATCTATTTAGATAAAATATATAAATAAGCGAAGTGAACATTAATACCATGCTAAGAAAATAGAGATACCCCTTAATTACAGGAAAAATCATAAATAACATTAGAGCTAACAAGCCAATACTAACCATCATTGATACAATCAGTCTGTTTAATAAAACCCCTTTACATTTAATAGTCATATTTTTTTTATTTACTTAATCACAAAAATTAATGCACCCTAAATTCTTTGCTGTTATAACCCTTATAAAAAACCACGAAGCAACCGCTACTTTAACGCCCATATAAGGGCGCCAAGAAGTCTACTTTTTTGAGCGTATTTTGACTAGGTGTCATTAATGGAGAAGGTTGGCTGTTACGTACATTCTTATTACTATCCTTGTTTGCATTTCCATTCCCAGCTCCTGCTGTATTCGTTTCGT
The DNA here is from genome assembly GCA_051958655.1 of Agriterribacter sp. Classification (GTDB taxonomy): domain Bacteria; phylum Bacteroidota; class Bacteroidia; order Chitinophagales; family Chitinophagaceae; genus Agriterribacter. Next base: position 480 of record JBQCFW010000071.1, read on the forward strand.
TATTTGAATTTGAAACTCTCTTTATTATTCCGTCTGATCCTCCTGTGGATGCATTATCCATATCATTTATTCCATATGCTATAGTGATTGCTGTTGATGGTGCATCTTTCAAAGTCGGAGGAGTTTTTCCTAGCGCCAATCCCATACCAAAATCAACCCAAGAACCAGTTATTCTTCCTATCGGTTTCTTGGGATCATTGTTTACAATTTTATCTACTGCCATACCGCTCACTTCCCCAATCCCACCCGGAATATTTCCCGCTGAACCGTTGTCCTTAAATCCGGCAACAATTTGACTAATCCCTAACCCGATAGATGGAACACTAACAGTAATTAACCCTCCTCCTAAAACTTGAGTTACTCCGGTTGGAGCCGCAGTCATAAGAATACCTCCAGCTAGCCCCAACACTCCCCCTACTGTAGCGCCCGCTCCTTTCAAGACAGCATCCCAATCAGTAAGTCCTCGCAAATCCAGTCTACGAATAGTATTATTCAATACATACGCATAAACTGAAGATTCGTAGCGCCTCTCAGCCATAGAATCGACACTATGCCACCTCCCGATCTGCGGATCATACATCCTCGCACCGTAGTCGTACCACTCCAAACCACTACCACCATTGCCTGCGAACTCTTTATTCTGTAATTCTTTGCCGTTATACTGATACTTATTCTCCGGGTTGTACAATGCCTTGGCAGATATTCCGCTCATCGCCAACCCAAATGGATAATAATTACCGCCTTCCTTTTACACCCGCCGCCGTTTTCAAAGACCCGGTTTTAAAGATAACAGCTTTTTATTTTCAATTGAAAAAACAAAAAGGGAGGGCAAAAAGCACATCCATAGCGGGCGAAGGCGGCCGGTAACGTTGAACAGGAAGAACGCTGCGCCGCCTTCGCCCGCTATGGATGCGCCAAGACAGCACTGCCGCCGATCAGGGAACTACCGCTCCCGTTCGCGGCAGGGCATGTTCCCCCGCTCGTCCCTGATCCACCGCCCCTCCGCTGCATTTCCATCCGCTTCCATCATCCGCGCTTCCGCCACCTCCACCGCCATGCGGCGCAGGGTCCGGGGGCGGGAGTGTGAGCGAAGCGAACACGGAGCCACCGGTCACCCTGCGCCGCCGGCAGGTGGCGGACAGATATGAGGCAGAGGAGGGATTTGCGCGCTTCGCGCAAAGACCGGGAGCTGCCCGAACGAAGGGCATGGGAAGGGCGGCCACAAGGGAACGCAGCAAGTAAGAGGGAACCTTCAAACGTGTACACCCGCGCCCTTCCCATGCCCGCAGTGAGACCGCTTTTCCTGTTCTTGCATATAGGGTGCGTTGATGATGATGAGGTACTTTGTCTTATTCGCTGTTAGAAGGATTCGTGATGATCCGTATGGATGCCGATTTCTATAGGGTGATACTGATCTAACTGCGCCTGCAGATCTTCCAGCCCGCTGAGCTGGTAACGTTGCGTGCTGCTGGCATATTTGTGACCGGCCATGTACTGCACCTGCCGCACATTGTAATGATGCAACCATTCCGTGATCACGCTGCACCTGATCTGTTGCACGCTTTTAATCGCAGGATTTAACTTTTTGAGGGCTTTCAGCAGCTTGCTGACTTCTTCCCGCAGGTAATGCCCATTCAGCAATCGCATCCCGCGTATCGTTGATAACTTCCCATGCGCACGCACACAACGCTGCAACTGCCGCACCTGCGCCGCATCCAGCTTTAAACGGCGACCGTTATAAGTTCTGCCTCCGCGCACGTACAACATCCCTTCTTCCAATCGCACGTCCGTAATTTCCAACTGGCGTATTTCACGAACCGTCAAGCCCTGGAACACCAGCAGCCCCAACATGACACGACCGCATAATGTCGAAGCATACAACTGGCAATAATGCCCGTACAGTTCCTGCAGCATTTCCATGTCCAGCATCCCCGCCGGCAACCGCCGCGGGATGCCCTTGATGTACACGCCCGCAGCCGGGTTATTGCCCGCTGCTTTAATAGCGATCCGCCACTCATAAAAATGCCGCACTACACACAACTGCATGGCCACTGTTTCCCGGCTACGGCCATTCGCTTGCAGCCAGCGCATGAACGCCAGCAGCTCTTCGTAACACACGCCGTCCGGATGTATATATTCCGATGCCAGCCAGCCCGTAAAGACCGACCCGTATTTTTCATACGTGCAGATCGTGGCTGCGCTATAATTCCTGCTTTGTAAATATTGCCCGAACGTCATAAAGCACCATTTACAAGATGGGTGTATAACTGTGTACTGTCAAGGCTTTCATGACCGAGGAACAGTTGTATTTTTTCTAACGGCACCCCGTTTTGTAACAGGTGCGTGGCGATACTATGCCGCAGCGTATGGGTACCGATTCCCTTTGCGATGCCCGCCGTTTTCGCCAGTTGTTTCACGCGCACATACAAAGACTGCCCCGTGAGCCCTTTGCCCGTATTTGCGCCTAAAAACAGGCTTTCCGTGGATCGCTGCAATAACTGCGGACGGCTATCGCTCAGGTAGGCTTGCAAGTGATGGAGATTCTGCTGCGTGAGTGGAACATACCGTTCCTTATAGCCCTTGCCCTTGCGGACGTACAGCAGCCGGCGATCTGTGAGGATATCCGATATTTCAAGGCTCGCGCCTTCATTCAACCGCAGCCCGCAACCATAGAACACCGCCAGCATCGCACGGTCACGGATGCCCAGCACCGTATCACCGGTAACATGGTAAAGTTGCCGCACTTCACCCACCGTCAGCCATACCGGTAGCCGCTTCTCATCATCCACCCGCCCGGGCGCAAAACCATCCCCGCCCGCGCCCGTCTGCCGAAGGTAACGACCTACGAGCGCCAGCGCCTGCACGTATTTGTTGAGATGACCCGCACTGTGACTTCGTTTAGTGCGGATGCCTGTTTGCAACTGCAGATGACTGATAAAAGCATTGGCGGAAGATGCAGTTAAACTATCGATGGTAATGTTTCCCCGTTGCTCCTGCCAATGCAGATACTCCGCTACATGCCGCGGAAGATTGTATACCGTCGCAGGCGCATAGCCCAGCGTTTGCAGCCACACTTTAAAACGATCCTGCAACCGCGCATACGCCGGGCTGTACAATAAGTTCAAGGATGCCATAAAATCAGTTTGATAAAGTGATAGTCAGATGGAGGTGGGTCAACAAAATTCCTATTACTATCTTTTGGCCGAACTACTGAACCACTAACGTGTTTTCCTTTACTGTAGCCGGTTGGAGTGGTTCACCTGTTTCACTGAACCACTGGTGAGCTACTGCGCCACGGAACTGCCCGATCGTTCTTTGATCTTTGCAAGGATCGCCTGCAGCTGGCTGTCGATGCTGGCTTTCAGCGCCTCGTATTCATCCATGCGGATGATCGTGTATTCATAATGCCGGTAACGGTTGCCGCTGCCTTTCAGGTAGCCATATCGTTCCAGCTCCGACAGGTAACGCTTGAGCGTACCCGGCGCGATGCGCAGCTGCTGGCGGATTTCCCGCGCCGTAAAACTATCCTTTCCATCACACGCCAGTAGTGTTTTGAGCTGCTCCAAAAAATTGCGTGTGGCTTTGGCCAGCTCGTCGCCCTTGCTGAACAGCACCTCTTTTAGCTGGTGCAGCGCAGCCTTGATATCTTCCGGCGTAGTTTCAATATAGGACTGGCCGTTACTATCCTTCTTTTGGTCGCGCTGATATTGATGATAGAAGGTCACCGCTTCGATAAAAGCCAGCAACAACGTCATCGTCCGCCGTGGTTTGAAGATCTCCGAAGGCAGCGTGATGTGCTGCGCATAAGGATTGACCACCCGCACCGGTTGCAAAACCTGCTGCACATTGCGCAGCAGGGATTTAACCGCCTGCTCTTTGCCGTGATCGATCTGCCCGGCGCTGGCACGCGTTTGATAGGCCATGATACGACCGTCCTGTTCAGCACTGCCATCCACGTACAGCAGCAGGCAGCGGTTGGCGTTGTCTTCGTACAGCTTCTCCCGCGTGGTGCAACCGCTCACGCTCACCGGGCCTTCCACCACCACCGTGATCGTCTTTAAATTCCCCTTCGTATCCTTGATGGTCACCGTTTTGGAGATACGCTTTTTACTTTGCAGTTCCCGCAAGGGATACAACGAACTCTCTGCGCCATCAAGGTCTTCGATCAGCAGCAGCTTGTGCTTCAGCTCATCCTGCCTGAAGTAATAAAAAGCGTTCTCCGTAACTTGGGTGATCTCGAACTTTTCTTCGGCCGGGATCAGCTCGCTCACTTTTTCCTGCAAATACGTTTTACCGCTGCCGCTGGCGCCGAGGAACATCACATGCAAGGGTGTGGCTTGTTTGCGGCTGCTATACACCAGGTAGGCGATCAGCCGGTTCATTTCTTCGCCCACAATACCGCTCGCACCAATATCATCGCTGGTGCGCCGCAGTAAATGCGGCTGCTGTAAATACCGGATAGCAGCCTGTTTTTGCGCAGGGGATAACGTGGGTTTGCTCTCCGGTTTGGCTTGCAGGCGCTCTAAACGCTGCGCACGGTAGCTTTCCAGCGCGCCCGTCAGCTGCGCCACCAGCGTTACCACCGCCTGACCGTTCATATCAAAGGTTTCCGTGATCAGCTGCACCAGCTGCTGTACCTGCCCGTGGTGATACAGGTCAAGGCTGTGCCGTACCGGTAAAAACATGCCCCGCTTGTGTTCTACCTTCAACGTCACCCGCAGCCGGTCTAAGCCCGTCAGCCGCACACCACCCAACACCGTGACCCGCAGCAACGCACTCTCATACACCAGCAATTCAGGGTTAGAAGTGTTCAGCCGATCATCAGCAGGCAAAGTAGGTATAGGGATAACAGGAGCCTGTATGGTAGCGGGCGCGGCTGGTTCTGTTGAAACAAAAAATTCTACCGGCTGCCGCTGGTTGATAAGATCAGCCAAGACTTGCGGATCATCGTGGCTTTGTAAAACGCTGTTCACGTCTTCACCATCCGGTAATACTACATGCGTGAACGTTACTTTCGGTAATAATGCTGATAAGGTTTGCGCATGCTTGATCGTAGCGGATTTGCCCGCTTCGTCTGCGTCAAGGATCAGGAGGATTTCAGTTAACGCTGGCAGGCTGATAATACCCTGCTGATGTTCATCGGTGAGACCATTGGTGCCGTACAAGGCCAGCACGCTGTATTGCGAGGTAATCGCTGGTTGCTGCAACAGGCTCGCCGCGTCGATGATGCTTTCCGTTAAAAGCAGCTTTGTCGTAGCCGCTGCAGGATAGCCGGGATACAAGCCCGTTCTGCCCGTCATATAAAAATGCCGCTGGTCGCTGTTATTCGTAACGCTGCGGCCGTACAGGCTCACGATCCTACCTTCCGCATCCTTCAGCGGGAAGATCACGCAGTCTTTTGCCCACACGCTGTAACCTCCGGCCGGCCTCGGTTTGAGCAGGCCATATTTCACCATGCTGGTAACAAGATGATGGTTCTTGCTCTCTACATGTAACCCGCCGCTGTTGTAGCCGCATGCATGCTGCTTGTAGTCCAGTCCACGTCCCTGCAGGTATTCGGTGGCCTTGCGCGAGGCCGGCAATGCTTTTTTAAACGAGCTGAACACCTTTGTTAGCACGGCTTCCCGTTCTAATGGATCTGTGGAGGATGGAACAGAAGCAGCTGGAACGGCCCGTAGTAAAGGCATTTCGCCGGTCAATACTTTAGCCTTCATGATCGCTTCGTGTGTACTGCATTTTTCCATCAGCTCGATAAAACGGATCACATCACCCGTACCTGCGTGGCAGTTGGTGGAGAAGCAACAAAAAGTATCCGTCTTCGGATAGAGTTGCAGCGAGGGCGTTTTATCAGGATGGAACGGGCATAACAATCGCTGGTGCTTGTCAGGGCGCAGCCCGTAATGGGCGATCACTTCCGTCAGCCGCAACCGCTGCTTAACCTCTTTGATCTCCATGTACCGGCAGTTTTTTGATCGTCAGATAACCATCATTCACCGTGATCTCCAGTTGATCACCGATAGCAAAACCCGCCTGCACCAGCCAAACCCCGCTCAGGTTCAGCCACGGCAAATATTTATAACCCCTGTCTCGCGGATGCGCTTTTGCACCTACCTTTATAAGGCGCAGTTTGTTAACCTTGTGTGCCATGTGGAAAAATATTTAAATCCTACAAACTTGTAGTAAAACTACAATACCTGTATGAGTTAACCAAACTTTTCTGATTTTTTTCCTACATGTTTTGTTTATAATTTCGATCAATAAGGCTTTTTCATGCCTAAAATCCTACAAACATGACCTTTGGCGAACGCTTAACCATTGTTAGAAAAAGAAAAAGCCTTTCCCAGGCTGAGGTGGGCAAAAAGATAGGCATCAACGGTGATGCCTATGGAAGATATGAGCGCAATGAAGTACGCCCTACCATCGAGATGGCCGTAAAGATTTCCGAGGCGCTAGAAGTTTCTTTAGATTATCTAGTCGGCAAAACCGACATGCTGCTCGATAACGAGACCATCAAGCGCATACAGGAAGTATCCAAAATGCCTGAAGCCGAACGAAGTCATGTTTACGCCCTCCTGGACGCTTTTATCACCAAAATGAAGATCCAAGGGGTTTTGTAAAATATTCTCTTAGCCTTGTCGTTCTAATAACTTTCTTACTCAGATGGCTAAGATGTCTTTTTAAACGCATTTAGCAGGTATTTTAAATTAAAAACTAAAAATACCAACAACAGTAGTAATGCCAACGGTTGAAAAACAGGAAGAGTTAATGGTCCAAACCAATATTGTTTGGTCACAACGGTGCTAGTAAATGCTGCAAGATTAATTGTAGCCAGCAGTAAGGTTATACCGGTTAATAAAACACCGATCCTTAAACTAAAAAAATAAACAATGATGTTGATCACCACCAACCCTCCGCCGATTAAATGTCTTATTCTAGCAACATGCGTTACAGTTAAAATTTCATACCATGCTATAACTGTAAATACTAACAAAACTGCAAAAGGTAATATCCTTAATGCTTTACTCAAATTCATATTGACAAATTTTTCACTAATTAAAAACCCCCTATTCTAAACCAAACAGAAGAATTTACAGCTTTATTTCCTGATTTTACTTCTGTACCTACGTTTATCTGAACACCGTTCTGCCTTGAACTAGGATTACCCGTGGTAGAACTAATCCCGACCTTCGCTTTTGCACCGCCAAGTTCAGGAGAAGCTATTTCTCCCGTGGCCTTGCGTTCGCCATTACTACTTGCCGATGCCTTTACTTCACCAGTCGCGGGAATGACGCCAAGCTTAAGCGGAACTTTGACACTACCCTCTACCGAAGTTACACCGTCCGAAAACTCCCTTACCTTACCTTTTACACTCAATGCCCCAACACTTACATCACCCTTTTGCTCAACATAGCCTTTTACTTTCGTTGTCGTTGTTGTTAAACCCATCTGCATGCCTTCATTGCTTCCATTGTACTGAATGTAATCCAAAAAGTTGACTGCGTTCGTTTGAGTGGATGTTGTTATTTCTGTTCCGACTGACACGGATGGTGCCACCTCCGTGGAAATATCAGTTTTACTACCCCACGTGAAAGTTCGATCAATAAATGAACCGGCCGCATACAATCCTTGCTTCATTGATTCACCTACTATATGAAATGGATTCGTATGCTGATTGATCCAGACTTTTTCAAGCCCTTCAAGTTCGACATGCGCAGTTACATGATTTTCCGAAAATGCATAAGGAGAGTTGTGCGTGTAATCAGACGCCAGAGGATCTATTTCAATAAATCTTCCGATCTGCGGGTCATGATTTCTATACTTAAATCCATACCAGTTTAGTCCTAAATCATCATCCAACGGTTGCCCCTGGAATAGTTCATTCTTATTAACCGGGTTATAAACTGCTCTGGCAGATATCCCCGCCATGGTGAGCCCAAATGGATAATAATTACCGCCTTCCTTTTACACCCGCCGCCGTTTTCAAAGACCCGGTTTTAAAGATAACAGCTTTTTATTTTCAATTGAAAAAACAAAAAGGGAGGGCAAAAAGCACATCCATAG
>JBQCFW010000072.1:0-44461 GCA_051958655.1 Agriterribacter sp.
TGGTATGGTAATCTGTAAACCAGGTTCTATCACTCCGCACACTGAATTTAAAGGCGAAGTATACGTACTGAGCAAAGAAGAAGGTGGACGTCACACTCCATTCTTTAACAAATATCGTCCTCAGTTCTATTTCCGTACTACCGACGTAACCGGTGAGGTTGAATTACCTTCTGGTACTGAAATGGTTATGCCTGGCGATAACACTTCACTCAGTGTTAAGCTCATTCAGCCAATTGCGATGGAAAAAGGTCTTAAATTCGCTATTCGCGAAGGCGGACGTACCGTAGGTGCCGGTCAGGTAACTGAAATCATAAAATAAAAGCCCACCTAAATCTCCGCCATGGCGGAGACTTTGGAAAAGCTTTAATACTTTTGCAAAGTACTTAGGCGGAAAGCTTAAGTACTTTGCTTTTAAAATTAGTTCTTTATTTAGGCTTTTTTAAGTCTCCCCCCGGGGGGAGGTTTGGACAGGCTTTTATACACGGGCATGGTGCAACGGTAGCATACGGGTCTCCAAAACCTTTGATCTGGGTTCGAATCCTAGTGCCCGTGCAGACTTTAATAATTGCAGCAAAACTGCAACTAAAAATGTACGAATGAGTAAAGTAACTGCATACTTTAAAGATTCATATCGCGAGCTGCTGGAAAAAGTAAGCTGGCCTACCTGGCAGGAACTGCAGCAATCTACCATGATTGTGTTGGTAGCTACACTGTTGATTACCGCTTTGGTGTGGGGAATGGACTTTGTTAGCAACAGTTTATTAAAATTTATTTACTCCTTATTTAAATCATAATGAGCGAAGAAGTAGCAAATGCGCAGGAAACCAAATGGTACGTGTTGCGTGTGGTGAGCGGCAAGGAAAGAAAGGTAAAAGAATACCTCGACAAAGAGATTTCACGTAGCGATTGGGGTAAGGTGGTTAAGCAGGTTTTTCTGCCGGTGGAAAAGGTATATAAAGTGCAGAATGGCAAAAAAGTAATGCGCGAAAGGAACTTCTATCCCGGTTATGTAATGATAGAAGTAGAGCCAGGTAAACTGAACGACGACATTGTGACTACCATTAAAAATACCAACAGTGTTATTCATTTTTTGGGTAAAGACAATCCCATCGCCTTGCGCAAAGCAGAGGTAAATAAAATGCTGGGTAAGGTAGATGAGATGAGCGATGTGGGCGTTACCATGAGCGAACCGTTTATTGTAGGCGAAACTATCAAGATCATCGACGGACCTTTCAACGACTTTAACGGTGTGATAGAAGAAGTAAACGACGAAAAGAAGAAACTGAAAGTAAACGTAAAAATATTCGGAAGAGCTACACCTGTAGAATTGAACTATATGCAGGTTGAAAAGATCGTATAAGCAATCTGATCTGAAGCTTTCTAAATAATCCAAACCCGCCGGATAGGCGGGTTTTTTGTTTTTATAATTTTAAACATTATCTTCATTACACAGAAATCCTAAAGAGAGCGGCTACAATTCTGTTTGAGGTGGCCAATAAGATCGTAGAAAAAATTGGACACTGCAAGGAAATGTTAACAGCTGACACTAACGGCACAGTCAAACGAAGTACTCAACATTTGGTTCGTAATCCACTATAGTGGCTGGCTTTGCTCATATCAAGGGTTTATTTTTACCTTATCATCCACAGTTTTAAATTCTTTTAACCCCTAAATCCTTAGGCCTGATCCTTGAGGTAGAATATGGTATTCAACCATAAATAGAATTGCGTTGCTAAAGGGCGCATGAAGAAAAGTGCAGTAAAACTTTGCTGTGAAGTGGCGTGCAATGCAATTCGAAAACAAATGGCTGGTATATTAAGTTTCACCGGAAACCGGATTCTTATTGTATTTTTTTGACTGTTTTCCATTCGGCAACCGGAGCTTAATCTATTATATAAGCACTATTCATCACTCCAAAACCTAACGACTATGCTCATTGCCATGAGAAATGCTGCTATAGCCTGCCTGGCAGTCATTATCTTTTCCTCTTTTATTCAAGCGCAAACTATTACTGGTAAGGTAACCGATAAAACAGGACTGGGAATTCCCGGTGTTTCTGTAATTGTAAAAGGAACGGGCAAAGGAACATCTACCAATGCCGAAGGCGATTTTACCTTAAACGATGTTGCAAAAGGTTCAGTACTTCAGTTTTCAGCGGCCGGTTTTGCTTCGCAGGAGGTAACCGTAACCAATGCAGATCCTGTAAATGTAATAATGGAAGAAAACATTACGGGGTTAAGTGAAGTAGTGGTGACCGGTTACGGCGGAACTGCAAGAAAAAAGGACATTACCGGCGCCATTGCCTCTGTAAAGGCAAAAGACTTTAACCAGGGCGTAATTGCCGCGCCCGATCAACTGCTGCAAAGTAAGGTACCGGGACTGGAAATTGTGAGCAACAGCGGTCAGCCCGGCGCAGCAACCACTGTTAAAATCCGTGGCAACAACTCCCTGCGCTCCAGCAACAATCCTTTATATGTGGTAGATGGTGTTCCGCTCGACGGGCGAACTGCTAAGCCGAGCCTGAATTTTGGCGGAGGGTCGGGGCTGGATTTTGGCACTACTCCCGAATCAAATCCCTTCCTCTACATAAACCCGTACGACATTGCCCAGATAGATGTTTTGAAGGATGCCTCTGCAGCAGCTATTTACGGCTCAAGGGGCGCTAATGGGGTAGTGGTAATCACCACCAGGCGCGGCTCATCGGGCGATATGAAAGTTGACTTTGCTACTAATTTCGGCGTTACAGCAGGATACATGCACAAGTACAAAGTGTTTTCACCTGCAGGGTTCAGGTCTGCATTGCAGAAATACAGTTTAGATACCTTAACCGTTTCCCTCGATCACGGAGACAATGTAGACGCGCTGAAAGAAGTTACCCAGGCCGCTTTGTCGCAGGAATACAACCTCGCGGTTAGCGGCGGAAATGAATACGGAAAATTCCGCGCATCCTTTCTCGGTTCCAGGAACAATGGGTTTTTGAAAAAAACTTCATTAGATAAATATCTCGGCACCTTTTCAGGAGAGTACAAGTTCATCGATAAAAGACTAACTATAAGCTTTGGATTGATTGCGGGGCACACTACAGAGCACATGGGACTTGTGAGCAACACTGCCGGTGCGGGTGGCAACCTCATATCATGGGCATTAAACTGGAATCCAACCGCTCCGCTTGTAGATGCCAATGGGTTGTATACCCCAGCCACCAACTCAGTTCCAAATCCATCGGCTGTAATTGACGGCTATAACGACGTGGCTAATGTAAACGTATTTTTAGGCAACATATCAGCCAATGTAAACATCCTGAAAGGGCTTGACTATACTTTTCTCTATGCCATCAACCATGGAAAAGGAAAAAGAAACACCAGCATCGACGGATGGGTAGCCGGCATCAACGGTGTATCCGGTATTGGGGTAGCTGCCATTTCCGATGCGGCGCTCACCTCGCAAACCTTCCAGCACCGACTCACTTACAAAGCCGATCTTTCCGACAACCTGAAATTTGAAGCGCTGGCAGGATACGAATACTTTAAATCTGACTATTCCAACTCCTCTGTCTTCGGCTCTCAATTCAATACCAATCTCGATCAGGCCACACGCATTCCTATCCTTTATACCAGTTTTTTCCAGAATGCAAAAACACAAACGCCACTTGTTACTTATGTTGATCCTACCACGGAAATACAATCCTACTTTGCCCGGGTAAAATTCAGCCTCTCAGAAAAATACATTTTAGATGGTAGCATCAGGCGAGACGGTTCCAGCAAGTTCGGTATAAACAACAGGTATGGATACTTTCCCGCCTTTGGCGCTAAATGGCTTATCAGTAACGAAGAATTTCTTAAAACCAGCTCCTTTATTTCGCTGCTCGGTTTGCGTGCTTCCTGGGGCATAACCGGCAACCAGGAGTTTCCCGCCGGGGCTTCGTTAGAGCAATTTAATTCAGGTGCTTACAGCAGCATTGGTCAAAGCAATGTTGCCAATCCCGATCTCAAATGGGAAAAAACAAGCCAGTTCAACGTAGGGCTCGATTATTCCTTATTCAACAGCAGGCTCTACGGTTCTATTGATTACTACAACAAAACCACTACCGATATCCTGTTTCAAAGCACAGCCATTCAACCGGCGCCTGCTTCCATCTTTTTCATCAACCTTCCTGCCGATCTGGTGAACAGGGGCGTTGAGTTTTCCGTAGGAGCTTCGATTGTTGCCAATGGCAGTTTCAACTGGGATGCATCGTTCAACATTGCTTACAATAAAAACAAACTGCAAAACTTTAACCAGGCTAATATTTTAACCGGTGCAGTAAGCGGACAAGGTGTATCGGGAACCTTTGCGCAATTGTTTGCAAACAACCAGCCGGCCAATGTATTTTACTTAAAAAAATTCAGTGGTTTCGATCAGAATGGTCAGCAGATTATTGAAGAAAATCCAACCTTCCAGGCCGACCCGAATCCGCAATACCTCTTCGGCTTTAGTACTTCGCTGTCTTATAAAAAACTATCGCTCGACATTAATACCGGCGGCGCTACCAACTATTACATTTACAACAATACATTCAACAGCGTAACCAACATCAGTAACCTTCAGAATGGAAAAAATGTAGACGCCTCGGTAGTAAACACTCCCGAAAACATCAATTCCAGTGTGGCGGTGTCCAGCAGGTATCTTGAAAGTGGTAATTTTTTCAAGTTGAGAAACCTGAAGCTTAATTATTCCTTTGGAACGGTGGCCAAGTATATAAAAAACCTGAACGTTTATGTGGGTGGCATGAACCTTTTTGTTATCACGAAATTTACCGGTTTCGACCCCGAAGTAAATGTTGATAAGAACAACGAAGGCTATCCCTCGCGTAACATGGAATACATACCGTACCCCACTCCGCGAATCATCAATTTCGGACTTAACATGTCGCTGTAACTTTTAAAAATGTAGCTATGAACATCATTCAATCCATTAAAACGCTCTATATATTTTTTGCTGTTGCTTTGCTGGGCACAGGTTGCACCAAGCTCAATCAAAATTTGAACAGCACACTTACCAACGACCAGGCATCCAACGCATTGGGTGCAAACGGTACGCAGTTGCTGCTGCAAACTGCCTACAACGATGTGGGGGGTCCTTATTCCGATCCCGGTAATATACAGGCGTTGGAAGAAGTAACAGCCGATCAATGCGTTGTTCCTACCCGCGCGGGCGACTGGGACGACAACGGCAAATGGCGTGCATTGAAGCAACATACATTTGGCGCAGATGGTGTCGACATTATCCTCGGCCAGTTCAATGCACTGAATAAATTAAATTTCGATGCAACCAACGTGCTGGCATTTAACCCCACTAAAGCACAAGCCGCAGAAGCAAGATTTTTGCGCGCGCTGGCATTGTACCAGTTGCTCGATCTTTTTGGACAATACCCCTTTCGCAACCCGGGAGACAATTTGTTAAACGCTCCCAAAGTGTATACGGGCGACAGTGCCGTTAGCTTCATCATTGATGAGTTAACAGCTATTATTCCCGACCTGCCGCCTACTAACGGCATGAACCTGGCAAATGTAGATGCGGCCAACACATTATTAATGAAGCTATACCTGAATCGCGGCGCTTTTAACGACAGGCAATCTCCCACCTTTGATGATGCCGATATGCAAAAGGTGATTACCCTGGGCGAAGCCATCATCAACAGCGGCAAATATTCTTACAGCGCTAATTATTTCGATAATTTCAACGCTTCTAATTCCTCTTCCAAAGAAGGCATTTTTGCCTATCCTAATACTTCGGGTATAGCCACCAATAATTCAGGCATCCATAACCAGTGGTGGGCAACGCTGCACTACAACTCCTATAAACCACTGGCCCCGCAGTCGGGCTGGAATGGATTTTCAACGGTGGCAGATTTCTATAATTCTTTCGGGATAAATTCAACACCCACTCAAACGCCGGCAGATACTTTACTGGACAAAAGACTCGGAGGCAGATTTTACCCGGGAGTAACCAATGTGTCGGGGATAAGACCAGGATTGCTGGTTGGGCAACAATATTATGAAAACGGTGAAATGGTAAAAGACCGCAAAGGAAATTTGCTCAAGTTTGTTCCCACTTTTTCGCCCGATCTTAAAGAAACCGGTCCCAACCTCGAGGCGGTAGGCATAAGAGTAGTAAAATATCCGCCCGATTTTTCTGGTAACGGAAAAAATTACAGTGGTGGTACAGCCGGTAACTGGTGCATGATCTTCCGTTATCCCGATGTGGTATTGATGGTAGCCGAAGCGAAGATGAGAGCTGCCACACCCGATAATGCCGGCGCGTTGGAACTGGTGAATGAATTGAGAGCAGCAAGAGGCGCCGCGCCAATGACTTCCATGGTTTTGGCAAATCCCGATAATGTATACGATCCAAAAACATTGCTTGCCGAAAGAGGCAGGGAACTGTATTGGGAAGTGATGCGGCGTACAGACCTCATCAGGTTTAATATGTTCATGAAACCATGGGCGCTCAAATCTGCTTCAGATGCTGCTCACCTGGTGTTTCCCATACCGTCATCTGCGTTGGCGGCTAATCCAAACCTTAAACAAAACCCCGGCTACAATTAATAGTTTTAACAATAGAGCGATCAAGGTTGAGGCCATTGTAAAATGGCCTCACATTTTTGTATTCCTATACCGTTTACCAATGAAATATTTCAGATGGCCTATATGGCTATTCGTGTTTACCCCGGTTATTTTTTCGTGCAGCAACAAGCACAAACAACAGCTGTTCAACCTGATGGAAAATACAGGTATTGACTTTAGGAATGATGTAGAAGACAATAAGCTGGATAACAGTTTTTTGTTCCGGAACTTTTACAACGGTGGAGGTGTGGCTATTGGAGATATCAATAATGATGGCTTGTGCGATGTGGTGCTCACCTCCAATATGAGCGAGAATAAGCTGTACCTGAACAAAGGAAGTTTTTCTTTTGAAGATATTACTGCCAGGTCGGGGTTTAAACAAGACAGCATGTGGAGCACCGGCGTGGTAATGGCAGATGTAAATGCAGACGGCTGGCTGGATATATATATATGTAATTCCGGGCACATGCGCGATGGAAACCGGCGCAATAAATTATACATCAACAATCATGATCTTAGTTTTACTGAATCAGCCGCTGCTTATAAGCTGAACATCTCCGCTTATACAACACAGGTTTCTTTTTTTGATTATGATCTCGACGGCGACCTGGATTGTTTTATGATCAACAACAGTCCTATTCCCATCAACCAACTGAATTTTGCCAACAAAAGAGACCTGCCCGATAGCGCCTGGGGAATAGCTGATTTTTTAAAAGGCGGCGGTGATCATTTATACCGCAACGACAATGGTGTGTTTAAAGAGGTAACCAGGGAAGCGGGTATACATGGTGGTTTGATCAGTTTTGGACTAGGTGTTTCGGTAGGCGACATCAACAACGATGGCTGGCCGGATGTTTTTGTGTCAAACGATTCTTACGAAAAAGATTACCTGTATATCAATCAGAAGAACGGAACTTTTAAGGATGAACTGGAAGAATGGTTTCAGCATACCAGTTTTTCGTCTATGGGTGCCGACATTGCCGATATTAACAACGATGGATTTGCCGACCTGTTTTCTACCGACATGCTGGCTGAAACCGATTACCGTTTAAAAACAATGGGTTCGTTCGACAATATCAGTTTATTTAACAGCAAGCTCGGGTCGGGCTTTTATTACCAGTATACAAAAAACTGTTTGCAGTTAAACAACGGAAACGGAAAGTTTATTGACATCGCCCGTTATAGTGGCGTTGCGGCTACGGACTGGAGTTGGGGAGCGCTGATGTTTGATATGGACAATGATGGCTGGAATGATTTGTTGGTATGCAATGGCGTAAACAGAGACGTTACCAATCTCGACTTTATGGACTTTTTTGCAAATGAGGTAATGCAGAAAATGGCTTTAAGCGGCAAAAAAGATGAGATAGACAAAGTGCTGAAAGAAATACCGCGCATTTCCATTCCCAATAAAATTTACAGGAACGAGCACAATTTGCGTTTTACAGATATTGGCAACGAATGGGGACTGGGCCAATCCAGCTTTGCTAACGGTGCCGCATACGGTGATCTCGATAACGACGGCGATCTTGACCTTATTATTAATAATGAAAACCAACCCGCTTCAGTATATCGAAATAATTCACGGCAGCTTAGCAAGAACCATTATATAGGAGTAGTGCTACAATCTTCGCAGGAAAAAAATCCTTTTGCTATAGGCGCCAGGCTGCAGTTGTTTGCTGGCAACAACCTGCTGACACGTGAACAATTTCCCAGCCGTGGCTTTCAATCGTCGGTGGACTATAAAATAGTTATTGGATTGGGCACTACTACCAAAGTCGATTCAATGGTTATTACCTGGCCCGACGGTGCTTCCCAAACTGTTATCAATCCTCCAATCGACCAGGTACATACACTCCGGCAAAACACGGGTAATGTTGAGCGCCCGTTGTCAAAAGAGAAAGCAGCTCTCGCAACACCGGCGCTTTTCACGGCACTGGATGCCAGCTTTGACAAACATACCGAGAATAATTACGTTGATTTTTATGCTGAAAGATCTATACCGAGAGCATTATCACGCGAAGGCCCAAAAGCGGCAATAGCCGACATTAATGGCGACAAGCTGGACGATATATATATTGGTGGTGCAACCGGTTCTCCCGGGCAGCTTTACCTGCAAAAACCAGATGGACGGTTCGTTAAAAAAAAGGAAAAGGCATTTGAGCCATTTTCTGATTTTGAGGATGTAGCCGTTTTGTTTTTTGATTGTGATAACGACAACGACCAGGATCTCTTAATTTGTCCCGGTGGCAATGCAAGCGATTTGCTGAGCAGGGAATTGCAGCTTCGGTTATTCATAAACGATGGCAAGGGAAACTTCTCGATCAGTACCTCTTCCTTTCCCAACATGAGCATGAATATAGCAGTGGCTGTTACCAACGATTTTAACAACGATGGAGCGCCGGATCTTTTTATTGGTGCCCGGAGCTTTCCCGGGGTATACGGCAAGGACCCGAAAAGCTACCTCTTTGTAAATGATGGCAAGGGGCATTTTACAGATATTGCAGAAACAGTGAACGCAGACATAGCCGCCATAGGCATGGTTACCGGCGCTGCGTGGGCGGATGTTTCGGGCGATGAGAAGAAAGAGTTGATCATAGCAGGCGAATGGATGGCGCCAAGAATATTTTCGTTTAATGGTAAACGTTTTGAAGAGCTGGTCACCAACCTGCAAACTAAATTCGGTTGGTGGCAATCTGTTGCTGCAGCCGATGTGAACAACGATGGTAAACAAGACCTGATAGTGGGAAATATTGGCGAAAACTTTTACTTGCGGCCAGACAGTGCCCATCCCGTAAAATTATGGCTCAATGATTTTGATAAAAATGGTTCGTTGGATAAGGTGATGTCTTACACGGTGCATGGTAAAGACATGCCCGTTTTTTTAAAGCACGATTTGCAAGAGCAGCTTCCCTTCATTAAAAGAAACAACCTGCGTCACCAGGAGTATGCTACCAAAGCAGTGCAGGATATTTTTTCTGAAGAAATGATGAGCGGTGTTGTTACAAAGCAATTTAATTATGTATCATCCTGCGTTGCCATTAACCTGGGAGGTGGAAAGTTTGACATCACGGCGTTACCACAAATGGTTCAGTTCTCCTGCATAAACGCTATACTGCCGTTGGATGTAAACAACGATGGGCACATAGACCTGCTAACCGGGGGAAACCAGTTTGGACTCCTGCCACAATTTGAAAAACTGGATGGAAGTTTTGGAGATGTTTTGCTGAATGATGGAAAAGGCAATTTTACGTGGCAGCCTAATGCCGCCACCGGGCTTAATTTGCGTGGTGAGTTGAGAGATATTGTTGGTTTGAAATATAAAAACAGTGTTCGGGTATTGTTTCTTCAGAATAATGAATACCCGAAGTTGTATGAACTGGCACACCGAATGGATTGAAATCCATCTTACAATATTTGACCGAACCTACGGTTCTGGCTGTTTGTGATGAACCCGCTCCATCAGCTCGATGAGATCTTGTCGCCCGAGATTTTAATCCAATGCCGTTTAGTGAAGCGGAGGGGTAGCCCCTATGGGGCAAAGTCAAAAATGGTTTTAAGAGTTTACAAACTGGTTATGCCTACGGCATAAAACAGCGTATACAAACACCAGTTTGCGATCTGCCGCATAGCGGTTGCCGCTTTGTAGCGAGTGCCAATGATTTTAATTTGCCCCGTAGGGGCTACCCTTCGAAGATAAATTCATCATAAAAGACAACGTTATCAGCCTGTTCCTAATAAATCAAACTGACCATTCGCTATAACCTTAACTAAACGACAGAGGATTGTAATCCAATGCTGAGAAGCAAATTACCTCACGGGGCAATACACTCTTGTGATCCACTTAGTAGTATCCGGCTCGCTGCGCCTGTCGGTAACCAGCGCATAAAAAGGTTTGCCCGGAATGCCCAGGTGCCGGTCGCGCGCATATTGTATCAGTTGCCTGTATCCGTTAGCCGCAGTGGCTGCACCGCCTTTTATTTCAGCCATCAGTATTTTTACACCGGGCGGCATACGTTGCGGATGGATATTTTGCTGAGGTGGCAAAGCCTTGTTAAGCGGTATCGCCACTTTCAGCGCATAGCCCAGGCTGTCAGCGTTATCAATGTTAAGAATTGGATGGTTGGTTAATTCAGCCTTGTGTTGTTCCGCATATTTTTTTAACGCGTCAATGTGCTCATAAATCAAAGCCGGAGAAGGATAGTGGCGCGTCGTATCTGAAATGGCAATAAAAGTAGAGTCTGTTATAAGAAGATTGTGTACATCAAAGCCGTATATGTTTTTGGTTTGAGAGCAATATTCCGTTAGCGAATGAAGCACAACATCCAGATCGTGCTGTATACTTCTGGCGGCAAAAAAAGTTTGTATTCTTTTTATAGCGCTGCCTGGCATAGGAATGGTATCAATCCATTCAACCCTTACAGTAGTATCTGTTAATGAAATCAGGTATAATGCTGTTTCCAGTTGTAAAAAGCTGTTGCTGATAATAACCGGCAGCAACGATATATTGTTGTTTTTGAAAGAATAAGTGCTGCCGTTCAACAAATATTTTTTTTCATTCCCCACATCAGCAACATTTCCCGGCCACCAAGCCGCTGCCTGATGGTTATTGAGTAATAGCCTGTGCAATGCCGCCGTTGGTGTTTTAATTACTGCATTGCTCTTAATAACAATCTTCGAAGGGATATACAGGTATACCCATGCAAAGAACACAATGAGCAATAGCAGCAACCCGGTAGCAAGTTTTTTCATGAAAGTTTGAGGTTAAAGGTGTAAGGTATAGGGTGTAAGGTATAAGGTATAAGGTGTAGGGTATAGGGTGTAAAGAGTAGGGTAAAGGCTCGACGCTGATAGCTGACTGCTGACCGCTGCAAGCTCACTCATACCCATATTCAATTCTTCCCAGCAGCTTTTTTTGTTTATTGTAGCATAGTTCGCGGGTCTTCAAACCGGCTTCATTGTATTCATATCGCCAGATCAAATAATCAATGCCGCCGTTTTGTAACGATAACATCTGGTACAGCCGTCCATCATCACTGTATTCAAAAATGTTATCGGGCAATAATTTTTTAAGCCGATTGTTATACCGCACAATATCCGTTAACCTGTTTTGCTCATCGTAGTAATAATACACTTTCTCTTTCGGTATGCCTTTGGAAAAAGTTTCTTCTTCAACCACATTCAGCCTTTCATCCAGCTTAAATTGAACAACTGCCGTATCTGTTCCATTTTTTATCCAAAGCATTTTAACAGGCTTTCCATTATTGTTGTATTCCCATATATGTGTTTCTGATTGCTTATCCCTTCCCGTTGTGTTTTGCGATATGCTGGTGGCTGTTGCCAGCAAGCCGTTGCTATTATAACTGTACGAATACCTGTTTATATTTTCGGCAGTGCTATCGGTGCTGGAAGATAATTTGCCGTCGGGTTGGTAAAAAGCAGTCAGCACCGAAGCGCCGGCGGCTGCAGAGCGAGTGTTGGTAACTGTTTGATTGTATGCTGCATTAGTTGTTACCTCGCAGGCAAAGTCCTCAGAACGTTCGCCATCCGCTTCGTAACTAATGAGGCGCACTTTTTTCACCTGGTTCTCCCTGTAAAGTTTTTGCTGTTCCGAGTTACGGGCAGTCAGTACAATATCGGTATAATAAAACTGTGCGTTTCCGGTCAGCAGCAATAATACTCCTATATTTAGGAGGCAAAGCTTTTTCATGCACCGCTGGAGCAACTGTTTTCTGTTTGGATTTTCTTTTGTTGCATGTTGTTCTTGCTTATCACTTACAGCCGGCGCAATAAAAAGACGATTAACAGACAAATACCTGCGGGGATGACTCATAGTGAACAAAATTATTACTTTTATCAAAATTTATTTGTAAGTGTCGCATTTTAAAGAAAGAAAGGAAAAAAACTGTCTCAACTGCGGAGCCCAGGTAGAAGGGCGGTTTTGCCAGGTTTGCGGGCAGGAAAATAGCGAACCGAAAGAATCTTTCTGGCACCTGGTCACTCATTTTTTTAACGACATTACGCATTACGACGGTAAGTTCCTTAACACCGTCAGGTATCTCCTTACAAGACCTGGGTTTCTAACGGCACAGTACACACGCGGCAGGAGGGTGAGTTACCTGCATCCTATTCGTATGTACGTATTTACTTCAGCCTTTTTCTTTCTTATTTTTTTCAGCTTTATCAGCAAGCACGACAATAAGAAGGAGGGGCTGAAAGGAATGAAAGAAGAACTAGCGCTGAAACAGGATGAACTCAAAAAGTTCCGCGATATGGAGGCGCGAACAGGCGATCCTGTTATGCTAAAAGCCATTCAGGTAAATATCGACCGTCATCAAAAAGACACAGCAGCCCTTGCCGCCAGCATACAGAAGGAGGAAAAGGAAAATAGAGAAAATAGCTGGTTCGATGGTTCGCAGAAAATAGACAGTGCAAATAACGGACAAGTAAAGGTGCCTTCTTTTAAAGATGTTTTCGATTCTGTGCGCATAGCAATGGACTCAGTGTCGGAAATGCAGAAAAGGGATTCAGGCAGAGCTAAAAAACTGGCAGCGATAAACGACGTTGATTTCCTCAATTTTGAATTTTACAAAGACGAAGCCACCTATAAAGCCATTCAAAAGGAATTGCCTCCCGACAGGCAGGATGGACTGGTAGAGAGTGCACTCAAGCTGCGGTTGCTTCATTGGCACGACCAGCAAAAAAAGGGCGGCGAACAGGCCTTTAATGCCTTGCTCGACAGGTTCAAACATTCGTTTCCTACCATTTTGTTTATATCGCTGCCCATTTTTGCGTTCTTGTTAAAATTGCTTTATATACGCCGGAACCAGTTTTACTACGCAGATCATGGTATTTTTGCAATACATGTGTATTGCGCCCTGTTTATACTGATGCTGCTGTATTATGGTATAGACGGGCTGGACATTAAATGGGCATGGTGGGGTTGGGACGTTTTAAAATTTGCAGTGAGTGTGTACATGGTATATTATGTATACAAATCCATGAGAGTGTATTACGCGCAGGAAAGATGGAAGACAATTTTGAAATTTATTTTCCTGGCTTGGATGACCTTGATCATTATGACGGTTTTGATCTTGATATTTTTTATTATTAGTGCGGCAAAATCTTAAAACAGAAGCATGGATACTACCGGAAAAGCTTTTTTGCGATTAGTGGAAATAATGAATGACCTGCGGGAAAAATGCCCCTGGGACAAAAAGCAAACCATTCCTACACTGCGTTCTCTTACAATAGAGGAAACCTATGAGCTGGCAGACGCCATTACAGAACACGACTGGAAAGGTATTAAGGAGGAGCTGGGCGATTTACTGCTCCATATGGTTTTTTATGCCAAAATAGGGCAGGAGCAGGAACAGTTTTCGCTGGAGGAAGTATTGAACGGCGTATGCGAAAAGCTCATAGCAAGGCATCCCCATATATATGGCGATGTGCAGGTAAATGACGAGGAAGAGGTGAAGCGCAACTGGGAGAAGCTGAAGCTGAAAGAAGGGAAAAAATCGGTGCTGGGAGGTGTACCCGTTTCGTTGCCGGCTACGGTAAAGGCTATTCGTTTGCAGGAAAAAGCAAAGCAGGTGGGTTTTGAATGGGATGAAACAAGCCAGGTTTGGAACAAAGTGCAGGAAGAAATGGCAGAATTGCAGGAGGCGGTAAAACAAAACGATAAAGACGCCATAGAAGATGAATATGGCGACCTTGTATTTTCGCTCATTAACTATGCACGGTTTTTGCATATTGATGCCGAGTCTGCACTGGAAAGAACCAACCGGAAATTTATGAAACGCTTTAACCAGATGGAAGCAGAGGCAGCAGCAAATGGCAAAAAACTGCAGGATATGACATTAGAAGAGATGGATGGTATATGGAACCAGGTTAAACATCAAAACAATGTGCCTTGAAGAAGTTTTGGAGTGATATTTTATATAACAACGGATACCTGCTTATTGGAGCCGCATGGCTGTTTACACTTTCTTTTATCTTCAGTAATTACTGGTCGTATACCTCCTCGCCGGGCGGCGTAAAAAAGGCCCTCGAAAAATACATTCAAAGCAATGAAGAAAATTTCGATCTCTTTTTAAGAGATACCGTATTGCTCGGCCGCCTCATCGGCAAACAGGAATCGGAGGATGAAGTAAAACAGATTGTTCAAAAAGACTACAAGGTTTTTTTGTATGAAAAGTTTGAAGACGGATCTTACGATTTGTTATTCTGGAACACGCAGGCAATTATGCCCGATGAAAACCTGGTGCAACAGGAGGAACGCCGGAAGATCACCTCTTTATCCAACGGACAATACGAGGTGATAAGAAAAGAGGTGTTGGTGCAGGGTAAAAATATTGTAGCGCTGTACCTGCTGCCCGTACGGCGTCAATATGTGTTGGAGAGTGAGTACCTGCGAAATGGTTTTGTAAACCATGCCAACATTGAGCGCAACTATTCAATGGTTTTTTCTCCCACTGCATTTCCTGTTAAAAGTGTTAGTGGCATTACACTCTTTTATTTGCAACCCAAATCGGCAGCTAACCTGCACAGCAACGACTGGGTAACGGTTTTGCTTCGCATTCTTGGCTCATTATTGGCGCTCTTCTTTTTGCACAATGTGGCAGTAGGTATTTCTAAAATAAAAGGTCCCATATGGGGGGTGGCCTTTATGGTCGTATTACTGGTAGGCCTGCGCGCCCTGAGTTATTATTTTCCCATTCCCGCCAATCTTCGGCAGTTCGAATTGTTCGATCCAAGTATATACGGCTCCAGCCTGGTATCGCGCTCCCTCGGCGATTTGCTCATTAACAGCCTGCTATTCTTCTGGCTGGTGTTGTTCGCGCGTATACAGTTCTCGCGTCGCAACCTGCGCATCGATATTAAAAGCCAAACCTGGCGTAAAATAATTGTTGTTATACTGGCGTTTGCCCTAATCATTGCTACGCTTGCCGGCGGTCATGTTATTCGCAGTCTGGTAGCCGATTCGCAGATATCCTTCGACGTTACCAATTTTTTCAGCCTGAATATATACAGCGTTTTTGGGTTTATAGTATTGTGTTGCGTATCGCTGGGGTATTTCATCTTTTCGCAAACCATCCTCAAGATCATGGGCATACTGCTGGTGCGCGCGCAGTTTTACCAGGCGGTGATCATTGCGTTTCTCGGGCTGCTGGGGCTGAGTGTAAGAATGAATGGACCGTATATTCTTTTTGAACTGTCGATGCTGGTGTGGCTGTTGTTGTATGTATATCTCGTAAACCGTATAGAGCTTAGCCTGCGCAGAAGCAACTTTTTGGTGGGCAATGCATTGTTCTGGTTGTTTGTTTTTTCGGCCTCCATTGCCTCCGTTATATTTTATCAAAACAGGGCAAGAGAGCTGGAATTGAGAAAGAGAACAGCAGAAAAACTGGTGCTGCAGGCCGATCCTTCGAGCGAAAGATTGCTGAATATAGCCATACAGGGATTTACCAATAACTTCTTCCTCACCAATTTATCAAGGCTGTATAAGCCGCTTGAAGCAATGCGGTTTAAAGACAGCATCATCAATGCCAACTTTGCTCCCTATCTCAACAAGTACGATACAGAACTGTATTTCTACAACGCTATGGAAGACCCGCTGAGCGTTGATCAAACCCGTCCATTCGATGAAATAAACACGATGTATTCGGTGCAGGGAAAAGTAACAAAGATACCAGGGCTCAGGTATTTTGAAACTGCTTTCGACAAGTTCAGCTATGTATACCAGCGAGAAATAAAAGATAGCTCAAACAATACAAAGGCATATTTTTTCATGGTTGCCAATCCTAAAAGGTATCGCAGCGAAGCTTTGTATCCCGAGTTGTTTAAACAGGCAGAAGATTACTCCTTTGAATATGCGCCCGATTATGCGTACGCGATATACGAAAGCGGAACACTGCTGGTATATGTGAACGATTACAGTTTTCCTACTTCGCTTACCAGCAATGATATTCCCACCCAGGAATTTGAAGAGAAAAAAGTAAACGGTTACAGCGAGTTGTGGTATAAGAACGGGTCTAAGGTAATTGTAATTACCCGCCGCAGTAATTTTATAATGGAAGCCATTACCCTGTTTGCCTATCTCTTCTGTTCTTTTTTATTGCTGATGGTAATGTTCCAGGTTGCCAGCATTATTATTTTATCCGGCTTTCGCTGGAGCGCCTTGCGCGAAATATCGGAGTTCAATATACGATCGCAGATATACGGCACCGTTATTTTTGTGAGCATCTTTTCATTTATAGTGGTAGGCGCTGCTACCATCCTGTTTTTTACCGCATCTTACAACAAAAACAATCGCGACAAGCTTAGCCGGTCCATACAGGATATATCAACCGAGCTAAAAAACAAAGTAAGCGATCACCGCGTGGCAGATGATATTATACAGGTATACGACTCTGCCTACGGTAAAGCTGTAAGACAACAAATTACAGATATGGCGCAGTTGCACAATGCCGACGTTAACCTCTACAACTCCGATGGGTCGTTGCAAATATCCTCGCAGCCATTTGTTTACAATAAAGGAGTGTTAAGCCGTATGATGGACCCGCTGGCATTTTACAATTTAAGCCGCCAGAAAAAAATTCAGTATGTGCAGGAAGAGAAATATGGCAAAATGAACTACCTGAGCATTTACGTTCCGGTGCTGGCAGACAATAGAAAAACCGTTGCCTATCTTAATATACCCTATTTTAATTCGCAAAACAGGCTTAAGCAGGAAATATCCAGCTTCCTGGTTACGATCATTAACCTCAATGCATTTATCTTTTTGCTATCGGGCATCATTGCCCTGTTCCTTACCAACAGGATCACCGGGTCGTTTACGCTGATCAGCGCCATGATGAGAGATGTAAACCTCGGTAAGCACAATGCCGAAATTGTGTGGAAGAAAAAAGACGAAATAGGCGTGCTGGTAAAAGAGTATAACAAAATGGTGCAAAAGCTGGAAGAAAGTGCTGCTGCATTGGCTAAAACCGAAAGAGAAGGCGCATGGCGCGAAATGGCCAGGCAGGTGGCGCATGAAATCAAGAATCCGCTCACTCCCATGAAGCTCAGCATCCAGTATTTGCAAAAAGCCATTTATAACAATGCCCCCAACGTTAAAGAACTATCGTCTAATGTAGCTCAAACGCTGGTAGAGCAAATTGATCACCTGTCCAGGATTGCTGCAGAGTTTTCGCAGTTTGCTAATATTGGCAATGCTCGCAATGAAATATTTGACCTGAATGCAGTGGTAAGCTCACTGGTATCGCTACACGACGTGCAGGAAAAAGTAGACCTGGAATGGCATCCCGATGCAGAACCGTTAATGGTGGAAGCAGATAAAACGCAAATTAACCGCCTGTTTACCAATTTACTGCAAAATGCCATTGAAGCCATTCCCGAAGATGAGCATGGCACTGTTACCATCAGGGAAAAAAGAAATGCAAACAGCTTTATTATGAGCATTCACGATAACGGCGCAGGCATACCCAAATCTGTACGCTCAAGCATTTTTACGCCCAACTTCACCACTAAAACTTCTGGTACGGGCCTCGGATTGGCAATATGCAAGGGTATTGTAGAGCAATCGCGCGGCAGCATTTGGTTTGATACAGAAGAAGGAAAAGGAACTACTTTTTATGTAGAGCTTCCGTTGTATCAAAACGGAACAGCGTAGAGCGGGGAAGCGTTTCGTGTTTGTCGTTTAGGGTTTATGGTGCTGAGAACGGTAAACGCAAAACCGCAAACGTCAAACCCAAACCAATGGCTGAAAGCTGACCGCTGATAGCTATTTCTGCAATATTTCAAAGCTCCTTGTAACCCGTTCGCCGCTTTCATCAACCAATGTGATAAAATGTTTGCCGGGCGGCGGATTCAATGCCATTTGGTGAAAGCGGGTGGTGCTGCCGATAAATTCGTCGTCGAGGTGCCAGAAAATTTTTGCATCTGACTTTCGATGCGCGGCGGAGAAAACCGTTTTCCCCCTTTCACCGGTTATCTCTACCGGCACATATATTTTCGCATTGGCTTCGGGATAAATGAAATCCATCATGCGTCTTACACCCTCCACGCATCCCTCCATAAAGGGAGGTGGTAGCTGATAATCGAGGTGTTTGCGGCGGTAATACCATTCCATAACAGGCGGCAGCATAAACCAGCTTTTATGCACCATAGTGGAAGGCGATGCGCAGTTTTCGGTTACACGATACTGTTGCGTTTGGTTAAGGTGAACAATATAATGGTAGCCGCATTGCGGTACATGAATTCCGTTGGGAGAACAGGCAATTGAATCAACTTCCGGGCAATCAATATTAGCGCTCATCCCACTTTGCCTGCATACAATCACTGTGTTTGCCGCGGCTGGTTTTTCAAACCAGGGGGTTGAAGGAAGCGATTTCAGGATGTCGAACATAATAGGCGCTGCTGCCTGCACGCCTATCAATCCCGGTCTTCCTTCGCCTGTACCATTGCCCGCCCACACTACAATTACATGCCTGGGTGTTACGCCCACTGCCCAGGCATCACGAAAGCCAAAGCTGGTGCCGGTTTTCCAGGCTACGCGTTGCGATGAGCTGAATTGTTTCCATAAGCCTTCCTCACCCGGACGCATCACTTCTTCCATTGCGTTGAACATGTACCATATGGCGGTAGCATCCAAAAAATTCAAACTGCCGTTAGTCTTAGGTGTTAGCTCGGCTTCCTGCTGTAGATACTGAGGTGCATAAAAATCACTTGCCAAAACCTTGCCTTGGTTTTTTGAGGCGTGCAAAAGCGACCGTGCCATGCCCGCATACAGGCCTGCCAGATCCCAGGGTGTTACTTCACATCCGCCCAATATCAGCGATAAACCATAGTTGTCTGCCGGTCGTATTAAGGTTGTGATACCACATTTTTTCAGGTTTTCATGAAACCTCGGGTATTTATAATCGCGCAGCATCCTGACAGCTGGCACATTTAACGATCTGGCCAATGCTGCCGACGCTGTTACCGCACCGTCGTAATCGCGGTCAAAGTTCTGCGGTGTATACCCGCCGATCTGTGTGGGTATATCAGGCACCAGCGAATGAGGCAGCAGCAACCCGTCGTTCAACATACAGGCGTATAAAAGCGGCTTTAAAACACTGCCTGGGCTACGCGGCGCCGTTAGTACATCTACATGGCTTTGCAGCTCGGGATCTTCGGGGTGATAAATATTGCCGGTATATGCCAGGGTACTGCCTGTTTGTACATCCACTACCAAGGCACAGGCGTTGTTAATGCCATTACCTTTCAGGAAACGATGGTGTTGTTCCACAATTTGCGAAACTGTTTTTTGAAGGTTTAATTGAATGGTGGTTTTTGCGCGATGACTGGCATTGGGCTTAGCCTCCTTTTTAAAGCGCTGCAATAAATGCGGTGTCCATTGTGGCAGCGGTTTTGGATCGTCCGGCAAAGGTTCCAGCTTCGACAACTGGCAGGTGGTGCTGTCTATTTCTTTTTGCGTAAGCAACTTGTCCAGCAAGAAATTCCTTTTCCTTAATAAGTCCTCCCTGTTTTTGCCCGGATGTACCAATGCAGGCGCGTTGGGCAATACTGCCAGTGCGGCCATTTCGCCCCAGCTCAGTTTATCGGCGCTTCTGCCATAATAACGCCAGGCTGCCGCATCGAGCCCCACCACGTTGCTGCCAAAGGGTGCATGCGATGCATACAATGCGAGAATGCTGTTTTTGGAATACGAAAGCTCCAGCCTTACAGCCATTATGCTTTCCAGTAACTTTTGAAATATATTCCTTTCGCGCTTTCCTGTTAGTCGTATTACCTGCATCGTAATAGTGCTGCCGCCGCTTACCGTTCTCGAAGACCGGACATTCTGCCGAATGGCTCTGCCCATAGCCAGCACATCTACACCCGGGTGATATAAAAATCGTTTGTCTTCAAATGCAATGATGCATGCCTTGAATTTATCGGGAACCGTTTCGTTGTATGGAAAGCGCCATTGCCCATCGTCGGCAATGGTAGCGCCCAGCAATTCGCCTTTAGAAGCTTCCAGTACATAGGAGGTGGGAGCGGTGAACAGCGGATCGGGAAGACAAAAGACAAACCATGTGGCGAATACCAGCAGCAGCAACAATAACAGCCTGGTTCTTTTCCTTGCGTTCTTAAAACCATTATATAAAGCGGTTATTCTTTTCTTCATTAACATCAAATTCTGTCAAAGGTTTCATTGTTGTCAATTGCTTTTCTGTTCAGGCTTGTGAGGTCGTATCACTGGTTGGGAGCAGTGGTTGTAGTCTTACACCCGGCTCGTGAGGCACGAGCCAGGGCAGCTCTGCAAAAGTTCCGAACCCTGGCAGACTTCTCATTGGCACACCGAAGGCAGTCTGATAAAGCAACTGTAACGCAAGCTGCTATTTTACTACTTCCACCCATTTGCCCGCTACGCCTGCGCTGATGGTATTATCGTACATCGCTTCGCAATACACGCCAGGCAGGAAATACCTGCCCAGGTAAGCAGCGTTCAGCATCACGTAGTAAGTGTGAGTGTCCCCTTCGCGAATGTCGAAATGCGTGTATACCCTGTCGTCGCGAATGTCCTGGTATGTAAAAGCAGAAGGCTTAAATGCTCCTTCGTTGTCCAGCAGTCTTGTATTCAATATTTCCCATCCGCTTGGAAATATCTGCGATAAGGTCATGTTGTTATAACGCCCACGGATGCCCGGGTTTTTGATGGTAACCTTCGCCACGAAATCTGTTCCCTGTGCAAGGTTTTCTATATTGGCTACAGGTTTGCCATCGGGCATAAGATAGTGTACGCTTAACGACAAAACATCGGGGTTGTTGGCGTACTGTATGTTTTCGCCTGTAACGGGGCGCCCTTGTGTTACCAGCCGCACGTATAACAGGTTGTTTCCTTTATTCCGAATGCTTACATTTTTATTCGATTCTGTTACACTCACGGGGGTGAGCGATATATAAGATTTTGAGTTTACGGGCACCTTTTTACCGTTCACACTTACATCGGCTACTATTTTTTCACCACTAGGGTTAGTGCCACAATAGGCGGCAATGGCAATGAGGCTGTAAGCAGTGGTTTGTGTACTGTACCAACTTTCGCCTGCAAGGTCTGCTGATATGGTTTTCAGCAATGCACCCGCTTCATTTCGCTTACCCATTAGTGTAAGCGTTTCCAGCACCATTGCCTGGTCGCGCAGGTTTGATCCATACGTCATGCCCGGCGATTTTCTTTTTTCGAATGTTACCGGCAACCCTGCTATTAAATTTTCGGCTGTTTTTTTCTGTCCTGCCAGTTGATAGGCTGCTGCTAAACGCCATTTGGCTTCGGGCGATAAATATTTGAATTCTTTCAGGCGGTTCATGGCGCCCAGTTCAGGCGACTTTGCCAATGCAAGTAAATACAATCGGTACGACTGGGTAAGATCGCCTCCATAGAAATTGGTAGTGGAGGGCGCCCAGTTATTGGCTTTGCCGCGCTGGTAGGTTAGCCACTGCTGTATCATATCTGCCGGAACGATGTATCCTCTTTCCTGCGCTTTTAGTAAAAAATGTCCCGCATAATTGCTGCCCCATTCGTCACTTTCCGTCAATCCCGGCCAGTAGCTGAAGCCGCCATCGGGGCGCTGGAAATTTTTGTAGCGTTCAATGGTGGAACGAATGTTTCTTTCTGTTTCGGCTTTCCTTCGTTCACTCAAATCCGTTAGTTGATTCAATACCAACTGAGGAAATGCCGCTGAAGTAGTTTGTTCTATACAGCCGTAGGGATATTGAATCAAATAGTCGAGCCGCTTTTCAAGATTGATAGGAGGAATGCTGGATATTTCCAAAGTGGCTTTGCTATTGGCGGGTATGCCTATGGGTACAGCAGATTGATTCCACGATTGTCCCGCATTCAATATTTCCGAAACAACATTGGTAACAACGGGGTTGGGATTTCGTACGTCCAGCTCTACTTCATAATCGGCTTTTTCATTGCCACTGCTTGCCACGAGTTTTACCTTTCCTATGCCGGTGGTTTCTTTTACTCTTACATCAAAATAAACCATTTGCTCACCGGGCTCATTAAAATGAACCTGCTGTGTTGCCGTGCCTGCAGGCTCCAGGTAATTATTGTTCTGTAAAGCGACGGTTACATTTTTAATATTGCTTTCCATGGCAAAAACGGTAACAGGCAGCTTAATAGTTTCCGCAGGACCTAACACTCTCGGCAATGTTCCCAGCAGCATTAGTGGTTTTTTTACTGCCACGGCTTTTTCGGCAAAGCCGTATGCGCCTTCGTTGGCAGCCACTACCATCGTTCTTACAGAGCCGATGTATGGCGGCAGTTGGAATTTGTGTGTTTGTTTTCCTCCTTTTTCCAGCCGGAAAGGCCCCATATATTTCACAACGGGCTTGAATCTGTTGGCTCTTTTTTCCTTGGCACCGCCGCTGCCAGCTTCATCTCCGCCAATCGTTAATATTCTTTCCAAACCTCCGCCCCATGCGCCAATTACATTATCAAACAAGTCCCAGCTTTTTACCCCCAGTGCTTCGCGTGCATAAAAAGCAGTATGGGGATCGGGCGTTTTAAAGCGGGTAAGATCGAGCAAACCTTCATCCACAATGGCAATGCAGTATGTCATTGCTTTGCCGGCTGTTTCAGATACGGTTACGGATGATGCCTGCTCCGGCCGGATAACATCCGGCATGTTGATAACCGGTTTCAGCAACGTGTTCTTGTCTTCGATCAATATAGGAATAACGCCATACATACGTATGGGCAGATCGTTTACCGTTTGTGCATGCGGTTGCAACAGGCTCACGTTGGCATACAGGTTGGGCGCCATACCGGGCTCTGCTTTAAACTTGTAAATGGTTTGACCCTGCTGTGTTTCGATCCAGTCGGTTTTAATAATGCGACTGCCCGATTCGATGCTGATTAAAGCTCTGCCGCCTTTGCTGGTAGGTATGTTAAGCGTGATGTCTTCGCCCACATTGTATTTTTCTTTTCCTGCCGTAAACGACAACATGGCTGCAGCCGAGGGATCGTCTGCATTGTTGCGGGTTTGCCACCAGGGATCGTCGAAGTATACTACCTGTCCGGCCGTATGCCCGCTGACGCGGTCGCGCACCAGTACCAGATAACGCCCCCATTCACCTCCCGGCGCCGACAGTTGCCACTTACCCACGCCGTTGGTTAGACGAAGGGTGTCTTTTTTCAACAACTTATTGTAGGTGTCCTGCGTAAAGTTGCTGAATCCGTCGCCTGTGTTATCCCACCACCAGCGCCAGCTCACCCGGTATAATTCTATTTCTACCTGTTGGCTGCCTTGCAGCGCATTGCCGCTTGCATCTACATTTACGATTGGCAAATCGTAGGTTTTATCTGTTTGCAAAAACTTCCAGGGCTTGGGTCCTTCCGGCATGTTCAGACCCACATAAGTTTTATAAGGACTGTATGGCAACACCAGGTTGTCAACACTGAATGCGCCGCCTGGTTCAAATACTTTTATCAGCAAGCTTGCAGTCAGCATGCCCGGTGCCTCTTTTTCCAGGTTGAATCTGGTGCTGATGGCTGCTTTTCCTTCGGCGTTTAAAGTACCGTCGAACAGGGTTTTTGTTTCGGGAGCGAATGCTGAAGTGGGATCGTCGAAATGATAGGCGGGATATTTTTTAAAGCTGGTGTTGCGTGCATACAGCGATGCATCAATTTTAGCTTTCAGGTTTTTTGCCGGAGCGCCAAAAAGCCAGTTCGAGGTAAGCGTGCCCGAGCTTACGCCATCTTTACCCAACACAGCATATTTGCCAAAATCGAGATCAATCTTAAGGCGGTTAGGCATTACCGTTTCCACCTTCAGTCTTTTTTCAAACACAGCGCCACCTACTTTAATGCGTGCCAGCCAGTTGCCGGTGGGGGAAGAAGCATCGGTGGCAGTGGTAAACAAATAAAACCCGTGATCGCCTTTTGTTTCAATAGCTTTTTTATACAATTGGCCTTGCGGAGTAAGTAAATTAAATTCAACAGGATGATCTTTAGGCAGTGTGCCCGATTTATCTTCCACTATAAAGTTGAGGTACATGGTATCGCCGGGTCGCCAAACGCCTCGTTCCCCAAAAATGTATCCCTTCAAACCGTTCTTTACTTCTTCGCCCGATACATCGAACCGGCTCAGCATTAATGAATTTCCGTCGTCCAGTTTAAGATACCCGCGTTCGTTCCCCTTTTTAGCTACCAGCAGGTATGGCTTTTTTTTAAGGTCGAAAACAGCAAACCCGTTTTGATCGCTTTTAACGGTATGCAGTAGCTGTTGCTGGTAATCGAGCAGTTGCAATTCAACATCGCCCATGGGTGCCGCAGAAAGAATATCGGTAACAGCTATCAGCATACTGTTGTTGCTGGCGCGTTTAGCCGTTAAACCAATATTCGATGCGAGAATGTTCCTGCTTGCCCATCTGTCTTTCGTATAGTAAGAAGGGCTGCAGGGATTATCGCGCTGGTTCCACCGGTAGCCATATGGATAGTAGGTGTTGTATACTTTCCAGAATCCTTCGTCGTCGTCAGGAGCGCTGGTGTTTTCGTTGTCGTACCAATCATTGTAGTAATCATCTTCATCGTTTTCGTCACTGCTTTTGTCAGCATCGTGGCAGGTATACAATGAATATTCAGGTCTGAAGCCAATGGTAACATGATAGATGGCGCCTGGTTCGGCTTTGAGATATTTATCAATGTCGAGCGAGAATTTTTGTTTTTTATGCAGGTCGATGGTTTTATCGTTGTCGAGCCGTAATGTTTGTTGCACTACGGGCGTGGCTACCCTGCGCAGGTCCGATTCGCCATCAAAATTATTGATCTGGAAAAACTGTGGAATGTTGTTTTCATACACTTTAATAATGCTGATGTCCACCGCATTGAGGTTGATGCTTTCAAAAGGCAATACCAGCTTACCTGTGTTGGGCAGTATTACCCCTCTGCCTTGTATTTTTACAGATGGCAGGCGGTTCTCAAAAAATACATTAGCGCTAAAAGCCTTGTCCAGTTTTGCCGCCCATACATTTGCAATGCCTTCGTTTACCGAAACCGTATAGCTTCCATCCAGTTGATCAGACACAAATATTTTTACTTCGCTTCCGTCGATGCTGTAACTAATGTCTGCTTTGTTACTTACGGTGATCAGTCCATTCAATTGTTGATTGGTCGCCAATGCGTCGGAAAACTGTACCAGCACAAAATTATCGGCTTCCTGAACGGCGCGTACAGCCAGGACTTTAAAATCGCCCACGGCCGGAATGTCTACCTGCTTTTCATTTTTATCTTTAATGTTAAGCGGTGCGCCATCCCAGGCTAATGTCAACGGGACAGCATTGTTGCCCCGCTTAATTCCCTCTATAGTAAATTTGTGTAGCCGCGCAGCTTCATTGTGTTCCCATTTAACCAGAAGATTTTTTGATTGAAAGGTTGCAGTTAATATTTTTTCTATAGCTGCCGAAGCTTCCACGTCGGCTGTTTCAATAGCACCCTGCAAAGTCATTGCCTCTTTTGAATTGCCTACTACCTTCAGCCCATACTCCTGCACCTGGAAGGCGGGTTTCACAGCCTGCACGTTGAATGTAAAGGTTTTGTATTCGTCGGGTACCGAAGTTGCTTTATTGAGCCTGAAATCGATTGTATACAGTTGATCCGGCTTGAGGTGTTCATCCGGTTTAAACTCAATCGTCCGAGCATCTACCCAGTAAGTTTTGCCCTTTACCGACGGGGAAAAAGAAAACAGGTCTTCTTTTACGGGTTCGTTGAGCGTATGGGCTGTTGGTGCTTCTGCGGTTAAACGTATACGTATTGCCGCAGTTTTGGAAATTACGCCCGATGTATAGGCTTCTACATATTTGCTGAACGCTGGATCAACCTTTGTTACCTGTGCTTTTTTACCACAGGCAGCAAAAACTACAGAACACAGCACGATACAAAAAACCAAGCGCATTTGTTTCATGGAAAAGGTGGGGCTAAAAATATTCATATTGAGCAGGTGTTAAAAACAAAATGAATGTAAAGCAATATAAATATTTTTAATGCTGCAAGTCGAAGCATTTGAGTTTTGGTTAAAAATTTATTTATATTACTCAGGCAATGTGAGTATGTCGTTGATAAAAGCCCGAACCATGTTCCGGTAATCCACCATGTGTAACCCGTCAGCGTTCAAATGAACTGACGAGACGATTTCTTTTAGCTTTCCGAGGAAGTCGGTGTATTCACTAATAATGGATTTCGAACTTGGTATCAATGAAGCGGGAGAATTGGTAAGCAGCCAGTCTCTTACTTTTTTTATGGCAATGTGAGGATTATTCTCATGTGCTTTCGGATCAATGCCGTTCAGGTCTGATATAAATTGCTGGTATTTAAATTTATCTCTTTCAAAAACCAGGGCGTTTTTGTTTTTTTGTACGTCTCTGCCAAATTCTTTTGCTCCAAAAAATAGTCCCAGTTCAAACGGCATATTAAATCTTGGAAAATCGTGATCATTCAATTCTATTCTTGAAAGGTCGTGAATTCCATAGTTACATTCCCGGATGATCCTGATTATTTTGTTCAGCCTGCTTTCGGAGCCATCATCCTCATCCATAGCTGTTCTGGGCTCAAATCCACACCTGAAAACTGTATAAATAATTGCATGAAGAATGGGTTGATATGCTGCATCGAAAGGGCAATTGATGAAGACAGATTGCTCGTACGTTGCTTGAAGCATAGGGTGGTTAGCGATTGTTTGCTTTTAAAGAAAAAGTGTTAACGTTTTTTAGTGCGACGACGTTTAACAGCGGCTTCATTTGAAACCATTTCGGCTTGCGCCTTCAATTGAGCATGGCGGGCATTGACCGTACGAATGGCCTTTAAAATGGCAGCATAACTAACGGGTTTCCCCTTTTTAGGCTTTGGTGTCAATATAACTGTGGTGGTGTTCATAATCGTAAATATATATCATTAATTGTTAAGATTGTTCTTTTATCGGTCAAACCGCCAGCCTGCCGCAACGCTCAGTCAGGCAGACCGACCGGGATTCTGATCGGACAATATCATTTAGTTGGTAAAAATTCATTTTTTGCCGCAGATTCGCAGATAAAAGATCGTCTGCGAATCTGCGGCGCATTAATATAACTATTTAAAATTTCAACTTTGATCGGCTTAACTAAACAACATTGCATTTAATCTCTTGCAAAAACTCATGTAAGCACCCAAACCAAACAGATTGTTTCAAAATTTACATAATGGAGTTGAAGGGGTATCGGGTCGTTTTTGAGGAATGATCCTTCCAGGTTTCCATTGGGGAGTATGTTGTCGGGCGCATCAATCCTGATGTGTTCACTAAAGTCAACCTCCCCATCGCCATACCATTTAAAAACCGCCTCTTTTGCGCTCCATAGTAATGTTAGGGTGCGCAGGTAATCATCGGTATTGCTGCGTGTTTGTATGGCATTCACCTGTTCTTTTTCTGAGGGATGCAGGAACTTGTGCATAATACGCCCTACTTTGGCGGTGGGAATTTCTATATCAATACCCGATCGGCTTGTTTTGCTGACAATTGCCGCTGCATAATCGCCGCAATGCGAAATGGAGAAGTGATACAGTTCGTTAGGCAGGTACGGCTTACGGGTGCTGGCAATTTCAATGAGGTGATAAGGAAAATCGGCAAAAAGCAGCCTCAGCAGATAGCGCCCGGCCAGGTGTTGCAGCCGTTTGTGCGGATGGGTAATATCACGTTGCAGCGGAACATGTTCCATGAAAAAATCTTCCGGTTCTTCAATCCGCCAAACACCCAGTTTTGTGTGGTCGTTGATATTATGTTGATAAAATAAAGGCATTACAAGAAACGAAATACGAAATTCGCCGCCTGGCAGCAGGTGTTGACGAAGGCGGTATGTGGCAAAAATACGGATTAATATTCCGGGCTATTTACAGATTTAAACAAGAAAGCAAACAGCATTTAAAATCATTCATAAATAACGGTACATGATACTGTCTGATAAAAGAATTCTGGAAGAAATAGAAAAGGGAACCATCAAGCTGGAACCGTATGACAGGGAGTGTTTGGGCAGCAACTCTTATGATGTGCATTTGGGCAAATGGCTGGCTACCTATCGGGAACATATACTCGACGCTAAAAAGCACAATGAAATAGAGTATTTCGAAATACCCGACGAAGGCTTTGTTTTATATCCTCATATTTTTTACCTGGGCGTAACGCTGGAGTATACAGAAACACATGCCCATGTTCCTTTCCTGGAGGGTAAGTCATCTACCGGTAGGCTGGGTATTGATATACATGCTACCGCGGGTAAAGGCGATGTGGGATTTTGTGGTAACTGGACGCTGGAAATCTCTGTTAAGCAACCGGTACGCATTTATAAAGGAATGCCTATCGGGCAACTGATCTATTTCCCGGTAGATGGAGAGATTGAAGTAAAATACAATCAAAAGAAAAACGCCAAATACAGCGGGCAACCCGATAAGCCGATTGAAAGCATGATGTGGAAGAACAGGTTTTGATAATTTGAAAATACGGCAATTTGAAAATTTGAAAATTGAATGCAAATGTGGGAATGTGGCAATGTGAAATGTTTGAGTTGAGAGAAGAGTAGCTTGCTTAGCTCTATTCTGCCGCTGATGCGGGAGGTATGCCGCTTGGCTTTATTCTTCCGCACCGTCCCTCTCCTTTGGAGAGGGATAAGAGGGTAAGGCTTACATGGAAGCTATAACGCCTGGCATTATTCTTTACTCACTCTCTACTGATGAGGCTACATACGATGAACAACTCGCGCACATACAAGTCCAATCTTGGCAAAAGGATCGCTGCCACTTTACTGGACTATACCTTATTCGTGCTTCCTATCTACATCTACATTCTTGTTTTTGGCCGGGATGATGGCGATGGTGCAAAATCTGTGCATGGCATGATGACTTTTCCTATACTTGTTTACTGGTTCTTGTATTTTGTAGTAGTAGAAGCTTTGTATGGCGCCACCTTTGCGCACCAGGCATTGAACCTCAAGGTACTTACGCTGACACGTAAACGAATTGGCTTTGCAGAAGCGCTCAAACGCCATTTGCTTGACCCTATTGATTATCTTCTCTATGGTATACCGGCAATCATTTCAATTTCCAAATCGGAAAAAAAACAACGCCTCGGCGATATGTGGGCCGAAACAATTGTTGTTGATACAAAAGATCCGGAGCAAATTTGACAATTTGAAAATACGGCAATTTGAAAATTGAATGCAAATGTGGGAATGTGGCAAATGTGAAATGTTTGAGTTGAGAAGAGTAGCTTGCTTAGCTCTATTCTGCCGCTGATGTGGGAGGTATGCCGCTTGGCTTTATTCTTCCGCACCGTCCCTCTCTTTGGAGAGGGATAAGAGGGTGAGGCTCAGGGTGAGGCTACCTTCCCATCCTCATCAATCTGCCAACGTTTACCCGTTTTCGGAGAGGTAATGGTTGCTTTAAATTCTTTGCCAGATGCGGAAAGCTCCAGCTTCAGGTTCTTGCCTTTTTCCTGTACTGTTTCTGTTAAGCCAATTTCCGAAAGCCGCGAAGCATATTTTCCCTGCTCTTTTGCAAAATCCTTTTGCCTGTAATATACCAGCCACAGGTATTTTTTGAATGTCTCGTCTTCCGGCATCACAAAAGACGCCTGCCTTTTTCCTGCTTCCCTGTCAAAAAACTGCAGGTAACCCCATCTTTCAGGATAGTGCATGTTGATAACACCCTGCGGCGACCATACCCAATTGTGTTCCGGCAGCCTTTTATTGGTTACCGGGTCCCGTTTCTTACTATAATCACCGTCCTTGATTTCCGTATTCCATTGCACCCGCGAAAAATTAATTCGCCACGTAACGCCGTCTGCAGGTGTGGTGGCCTGGTAATCGTCCATCTGTAATGAGCTGAAAGGGATAGCAATTTCTATCGTCCACTTTTTATCCGTATCTGTTGGGTCATTCAAAGTGCCTTCCACAAAAACAGCCGATTGCAAACCGGCAGCATTCCATTCCTTGTGTAAACTTCCGCGATTGCGGTAAGGTTTGGTAAGGTAAAGATCAAAGACCGTGTTCAATGCATTGAATTCCAGTTCAAAATAATGGTGGGTGTCATTATCGGGGTCAATAAACACTTCAAAATCATTGTCCTGATAAATGATCTGGTCATGCTGCGTAAGCTTCCCCCATATTTGCGGCTCTTCCAGTTCTGCTGCTATGTAAAGGTGGCTGGCATCCCAAAGCATTTTACACCTGGTTTTTAAAGCTGGTGCCGGGCGTTTGTCGCCTTCTATATCCCGGTAATATTCGGTCCAGGGCGCCTTTTGCCAGGCATCTTCGTTTATTTTGCCGTCTATTGCTATTTTTCCCGGCACCCTGTAAGCCGTATAATGCAGTGGTGGGGTGAACAAGTGCCCGTGTTCACTAAACATGTTTTGCCCGGTGCCTGTTAACAGGCCAAAACAGAGCGGTATCAGCAGGAATATCCTCGAAAAAGCAGTCAATAGCGGAAAGTTTAAAGGTGTGTAAGGATCGGTGCATCAAACGGTTATTGCAAAAGAACGGGCAAAAAAAATGCATTCCGGTTTCACGGAATGCAAATCTTAGTATAATTATTTAAAATAACTGCTTAGTTACGCCAATGCGGTTACTTTCTTAGCCAGCTTGCTTTTTAAGTTAGCGGCTTTATTTTTGTGGATAACGCCACGCTTAGCCAGCTTGTCTATCATGCTTTCTACAGAAGGAAGCTTATCCAGCGCGCCTTTTTTATCGCTGATAGCCTTCAGATCGCGGATAGCATTACGAGTAGTTTTGCCATTGTAGCGATTCCTGTCCCTGCGTTTAGCCGCCTGACGCACATCCTTTTTTGTAGCTGTATGATTAGCCATGTATTGAAATTTTTAGGACGGCAAAGGTAATACCATGTTTGATTAATTCCAAATTTAATCGGTTTAAATCTTTACCACCCTTTTGCAGTCACCCAAATCTCTTTAAAGGGCGTTTACGGGGTTGCAAAAACAGGGGTTTAGCTGATATAGAAAAGGTTACCAGCCGAAATGTAAATCCGGCGACTTCCTGTCGCAATTAGAGTTGGTTTCCGGGCTGCCGGATAAGGCAAAATTTGTTGCCATGAATCAAAGTTTTAAAATTTTACTAATGATGTATAACTGCCTGCGTTTGATAGCGTTTTTGCCGCCTGATATCGTCAAAATCACGTAGGTTTGTGTCTCTTTTCAA
This sequence comes from Agriterribacter sp., assembly GCA_051958655.1. Lineage (GTDB taxonomy): Bacteria > Bacteroidota > Bacteroidia > Chitinophagales > Chitinophagaceae > Agriterribacter. The sequence continues at coordinate 31,827 of JBQCFW010000072.1, forward strand.
ATTTACCCCCATGAAGGATTTTTCGTATATAACCAATTCCGATCCTGTATACATTGAAAACCTATACAAGGATTTTGTGAAAGACCCCGAAAGCGTTGACCCCGATTTTAAAAAGTTTTTCGAAGGTTTTGATTTTGCTGTATCGAGCGGGAAAGCTACCAATGGAACTGCCGTAAACGGAACTGTTGAAAAAAGCTCACAGGCATACACAACCGCAGATGGCGTTGACTGGAAAAAAGAATTAAACGCCTACAGGCTTATATTAGGTTATCGCAATAAGGGGCATCTCATTGCCACTACCAATCCCATCCGCACGCGGAAGGACAGGGGAGCCAATATCGATCTGAAGTTCTACGGTTTTACCGAGGCCGATATGGACAAGAACTTTTTTGCCGGCAACCTGATCGGGCTTGGAACCACGTCGCTGAGAAACATCTTCAATCATCTGAAAGCCTGCTATGCATCCAATGTAGGCATAGAGTTCAAATACATCAGCGATCAGAAAAAGGTAGACTGGCTTACCACTGAAATGGAGCGGAATTTTACACAGCCGCTTGAGCTTAAAAAGAAAGAGCGCATCCTGGAAAAACTGAACCAGGGCGTGATGTTCGAAAAATTCCTTCATACCAAATATATCGGGCAAAAACGCTTTTCGCTCGAAGGCGGCGAAACTACCATTCCTGCGTTAGACGCCATCATTAACAAAGCGTCGGAGTTCGACGTGCAGGAAGTGGTAATTGGCATGGCGCACCGCGGCAGGCTGAACGTGCTGGCAAACATCATGGGCAAAACCTATAACCAGATATTCAGCGAGTTTGAAGGTACCGGCAAGGTAGATCAAACCATGGGCAGCGGCGACGTGAAATATCACCTCGGCTTTGGCAGTGAAGTAAAAACGCCCGATGGCAGCGTGATGTATGTAAAGCTGATGCCCAACCCATCGCACCTCGAAGCCGTAGATCCTGTAGTAATTGGGTTTGCAAGAGGCAGGGCAAATGTGCTGCACGAAGCTAATTACGATAAGGTGATGCCCATCCTTATTCATGGCGACGCTTCTATAGCCGGACAGGGAATTGTATACGAAGTGTTGCAGATGTGTAAGCTCGGTGGTTATTATACCGGCGGAACCATCCATTTTGTAATCAACAACCAGATAGGATTTACAACCGACTTTGACGATGCCCGCAGTTCAGACTACTGTACGTCGCTGGCTGCTATGGTGCAGGCGCCTGTAATGCATGTAAACGGTGATGACCCGGAGGCGGTGGTAAAGTGCGCGGAAATAGCTGCCCGTTACCGGAAAGAATTTAAATCGGATGTTTTTATTGATATGGTGTGTTATCGCAAACACGGGCACAACGAGGGCGACGATCCTAAGTTCACACAGCCAACGCTGTATGCGCTGATCGACAAACATCCCAACCCGCGTGAAGTGTATGTAAAATACCTGCTGGAGCATGGCGAGCCGGAGGCACAGGAACTTGCCAAAGGCATGGAAAAAAAGTTTTGGGATGATTTGCAGGACAGGCTGGATGAAGTGAAGCAAAACCCGCTTCCGTATACTTACCAGCAGCCCGATAAATGGTGGAGCCAGCTGCGAAGGGCAACCGACGAAGATTTTGACCAGTCGCCCGTAACAGCCATCAGCAAAGAAAATTTTGATAAGGTTTTTGAGGCAATGATGAAGTGGCCGGAGAACTTTACACCGCTCAAAAAAATTGAAAAGATTATCCAGGATAAAATAAAACTGTTTAACACAGAAAATAAACTCGACTGGGCAACTGGCGAACTGATGGCGTATGGCAGCATATTGCTCGATGGTAAGGATGTGCGTATGAGCGGGCAGGATGTTTGTCGCGGTACGTTTTCGCATAGACACGCTGTACTGAGCGACGAGAATACAGACGAAGATTACAACCGGTTGAGCCGCATACCAGGTGCTACCGGAAAATACAGGATATTCAACTCGTTCCTCAGTGAATATGGTGTGCTGGGGTTTGAATATGGATATGGGTTGGCAAGCCCTAAATCGCTTGTGGTATGGGAAGCGCAATTTGGTGATTTTTGCAATGTGGCGCAGCCGATGATAGACCAGTTTATAGTAGCCGGCGAAGAAAAGTGGAACAGGATGAACGGGATTGTTATGTTATTGCCGCATGGTTACGAAGGGCAGGGGCCGGAGCACAGTTCGGCAAGAATGGAGCGTTTTTTGCAAATGTGTGCCGAGCTGAACATGGTGGTAACCAACATTACAACCGCGTCCAACTTCTTCCACGCATTGCGCAGGCAGTTAGCATGGCCCTTCCGCAAACCGCTGATCAATTTTTCGCCCAAAGCCAATTTACGGCATGTAGGCAGCTATTCACCTGCTGATGAATTCACCAATGGCTCTTTCAGAGAAGTGATTGACGACACTTATGTAGATGATGCGGCTGCAGTAAAAAAAGTATTGTTCTGCTCCGGTAAAGTATATTTCGACCTTGCGGAACAGCAGCAGAAAGAGAATCGCAAAGATGTGGCGCTGGTACGGGTGGAACAGTTGTATCCATTGCCTTACAAGCAATTAAGCACTTTGTATGGTAAATACAGCAAAGCCATTTGGTATTGGGTGCAGGAAGAGCCACTGAACATGGGAGCTGCCTCATTCCTGCAAATGAATCTTAACAGCGGGTTGCGCCAACTGGGGCTGCCAGAGATCAACTATGGCGTTATCAGCCGCGAAAGCAGCGCCGCGCCAGCATCAGGCTTCGCTAAAATTCATGCCCAGGAGCAGAAAGAAATTGTAGAAACAGCATTTTCCATTTAATTTTATTAAGAAGATACATCAGCATAAACTGCAAACAATATGATTGACATAAAGGTTCCGACAGTAGGAGAATCAATAAGTGAAGTTACTTTGTTAAAATGGGTGAAATCAAACGGCCAATATGTAGAAAGAGACGAGGTGATTGCGGAACTGGAAAGTGAAAAAGCAACCTTTGAGGTAAACGCCGAAAAAGCCGGTATACTTACAACTGCCGCCAACGAAGGCGACACGCTGGCAATAGGCGCAGTGCTGGCAAAAATTGACGAAACTGCTGCAAAGCCCGCCGGTAGTTCAGAAGCGGCTCCTAAAGCAGAAGCCCCAAAAGAAGCGGAGGCTACGCCTGCAGCAGCACCGCAGGACACAGCCGCCGCCAAAGCGGTAGGCAAAGGCAAGCTGGAAGTGAAAGTGCCCACCATAGGAGAGTCCATCAGTGAAGTAACATTGTTGAAGTGGTCGAAGAAAGATGGTGATCTCGTAAAAAGAGACGAAGTAATTGCGGAGATGGAAAGCGAAAAAGCCACCTTTGAACTGAACGCCATTGAATCCGGCAAGCTGTCGCTTGGAGCCAAAGAAGGAGATGTGATTAAGATAGGAGATGTAGTTGCAACCATCGATACCGATGTAGCTGTGCCCGACCAGGTTGCAACCAAGGCAACCGCTGCACCTGCAGCCGAAACAAAAAAAGAACCGGCTCCTGTAGCCGCAACACCACAGGCACCCGCAACCGATGTAAAAGCTACCCCGGTGGCAGCGGCAATTATAGCAGATAAAAAAATTGATCCTAAAAATATTACTGCCAGTGGCAGCGCCGGTCGCATAGTAAAAGGCGATGTGCTGGCGGCGTTGGCAAACCCCGGCAAAAAAGCGTTTAACGGTCAGGAGCTCGGCTCAAGGAATGTGCGCAAAGAAAAAATGACCAACCTCCGCAAAACCATCAGCCGGCGTTTAGTAGAGTCTAAAAATACCACTGCCATGCTTACCACTTTTAACGAGGTAGACATGACGGCGGTAATGGAAATACGGAAAATTTATAAAGACAAATTCAAAGAGGCACACGGTGTAGGGCTGGGTTTTATGAGCTTTTTTGCAAAAGCATGCGCCATCGCTTTGTCTGAATGGCCGGCTGTAAATGCATATATCGACGGAGATGAACTGGTGTACCACGACTATGCAGACATCAGCATAGCAGTAAGTACGCCCCGCGGACTAACCGTGCCGGTTATACGCAATGTAGAAAGCCTGAGCATGGCAGATATTGAAAAGAAAGTAATTGAACTGGCAAATAAAGCCAAAGACAATAAGCTGACGATGGAGGAATTGCAAGGCGGTACTTTTACCATTACCAACGGCGGTGTATTTGGATCGCTTATGAGCACACCCATCATTAACCTTCCGCAAAGCGCTATACTGGGTATGCATAAAATCCAGGAGCGCCCCATGGCGGTTAACGGACAGGTGGTAATAAGACCAATGATGTATGTAGCATTGAGCTATGATCACCGCATTATCGACGGAAGAGAATCTGTAAGTTTTTTAGTAAGAGTAAAAGAGTTGCTTGAAACCCCGGCTTTATTGCTGATGGGTAAAGATCCTGTAAAAACACTGCTGGAGTTATAATTTATTTATTAATTATCCCACATCCCGGCACCGTATGAAGAGGGTCAATTGCAGGACATGGTTGAATTTTGCGCTTGTTACGGTTGTAGTGTTTACATCGTGCCAAAAGGAATTGAGCATTGAAGGTGCCAATATTCCACCGCCACCGCCCACAGGATTGTTGATAAAAACCGTTGCTGTTACCGGCGATGATTCATTGGTAACATTGTATACTTACGACGACCTTGGGCAATTGGTAACCGAAACCATCGATGGTATCACTGCTTCAGGACAGCAATTGCACAGTTTTCGCAAATATGAGCGCGACCCCGCGGGCCGGGTATCTACCATACTTTATAAAGAAGTGGTTTCCGGATTCGGGTATGATACGGTTCGCACCACCATACACTATCCCGATACCCAAACGAAGGAGTTTGATTATGCGATATCCGTTCAGAATTATCCTGGTTTTTCCAGTGTAGACAGTGTTGCGTTTACCTACTCAGGCGGCAATATGGTACAAACGGAAACATTTTCCGATGCTTTAGGCATGGGGTATACGTTGTCTGAAAGACAGGAATTTGCTTTTAACGGACTGGGCAATGTAATCCTCAACAAGTTGTATTCTTCTGTTTCCTCGCCCGATGGATCGTTGCTGTATACAGCGGATCTGGAATATACTTACGGCGACGAACCCGATTATGCATGGTCCACCGAAAATGCTGCGCAGAATTATTGGTTTGTTGGCTTACCCAACACAATAAATGCAAATATTGCACACCTCGAAGTAAAGGATCAAACCGGTATGGTAGGCGATCTCACCATATCTACCGAATTGCAAATAGGCGATAATGATAAACCGGTAACAGGAACATCAACGATAATGCCGCACAATGTAGTAACGGATTATACTTTTTATTATAATTGAGTGGAGAGGGCGTTTGCCTTATTCTGAATAAGAACTGGAATACTGCCGGGTATCGTTACTGGTAGCTTTTAAATATTATAACTTCGAAAACAGCTGCTTTAATACTTTATGAGATTATTATTCATTACACTAGCCGCCTCCCTTTTGCTGTTCTCGTGCAGCAAAGAAGGATCATTTGAGCGCCCTACAGATGAGCCACCAGTGCCGGAGGGCCAGCTGCTTACTAAAGTTGTTTTGAAAGCAGAGGGTGCATCCGATTCTACAATAACTACTTTTTCTTACGACAACAACAAAAAGCTCAGGAAAATCAGTTCATTGCCTGTTGGCATTACCAACGATCTGTATTTAGAAACCGAATCGAGGTATTACAGGAACAGTGCAGGCATGGTAGAACGCTACGTAGAGTTTTACAGGTTATGGGACAGCGGCACACCGTTGGGCGTAGACAGCGTGGTGGCTATTATATACAACAATGGTACGCAATATACCAAAGCCATCATAGCGGGCCAAGACCTTGGCGGTGATCCGTATAAAGACAGTGCGCTGTACAGTTATAACGACAAAGGACAGATAAGCGAATTTAAAAAGTTTTCGACCGATTATAGCAATGTTGAATTTCTTGAAGATCATTCAACGTTTACTTACGACGCGAAAGGGAATATCAGCGTCATGCGGTTAGAATACCAGGATGACAGCCAATCCAATAACCCGGCGCAGATAGTATCTTTCCAGTACGACGATAAAATCGGGGCAATCAATTTAGGACCCGATGCGCTGCTTACCGGAATATTTACAGCCGTTTTCAGTGGTTCATCTAACCCCGTAAAAGTAGACGATTCGGAAAATGGTACCACTACAGTGGCTTACGAATACAATAGCAATAATCAGCCGGTTAAAAGTATTCAAACCGATTTGTCCAGCGGAGATAAATCAACAACGACTTACTATTATCAATAAGTGAGCAGGTATTATTCGTGGCTCAATACAGCCGCCACCATCATAAAATCGTATAAGGGCGAGCAACCGCTTGCCGGTTATCTGAAGACATTTTTTGCTTCGCAGAAAAAATATGGATCTACCGACAGGAAGCAGATCAGCCATTTATGTTATTGTTATTACCGGCTGGGAAAGCTTACGGTAACGAGTACCCTGCCTGTTGAAGAAATGATTGCGGCAGCATTGCTGGTTTGTTCAACGTCCGGAAATTCGTTGCTGGATGTATGGAAACCCTCCTGGACCGATTGGATGAACAAACCGGTTGAAGCCAGGCTGCAATTTTTAAACAGTGAATTCCGCAGCACTGAATTGTTTTCTGCTGCCGGTGTTTTTCCGTGGCGTGAACAACTGAGCGCAGGGATTGACTACGAACGTTTTTGTCTTTCCTTTTTCACGCAGCCCGATGTATACCTGCGCGTAAGACCCGGGCATGCCAATGCGGTGATCAAAAAAATAAAAAATGCCGGTGTTTCCTATCGCACAACCGACCAACCGGCTTGCATTGCCTTTGAGAGTGCATCAAGGCTCGAAGAGATCATTGCATTGAACAAAGAAGCAGTGGTGCAGGACTATAACTCACAACAGGTGCTTTCTCTTATCAAACAAACGCCTGGCGACAAAATCAACGTGTGGGACTGCTGTGCTGCCAGCGGCGGAAAATCTATACTGGCTGCCGACACTTTTACAAAGATCGACCTAACGGTGTCGGATATACGGCAATCCATCATTGCTAATCTTCGCAGGCGGCTCGCCATAGCAGGCGTTAGTTTGCAACAGGCGTTGGTGATGGACATTACAAAGCGAACATCACTTTCCGCGCTCGCCCGCACTCCGTTTGACCTCGTAATATGCGATGCCCCCTGCTCTGGCTCCGGTACCTGGAGCCGAACGCCTGAACAGCTTCGTTTTTTTGAACAACCACAAATCAACGAATATCATACGCTGCAACAAAAAATTGCATCCAATGCAATATCCCAAATCCGCCCAGGCGGATATATGCTGTATATAACCTGTTCGGTGTTTAAAATGGAAAATGAGATGATGGTTGATTTACTGCAAAAAAAAGGAATGCGCCTTATAGAAATGAAGCTGCTAACCGGGTATGATAAAAAAGCAGATACAATGTTTGCAGCATTGCTGAAAATGCCTTAGCCCAATAAACTACAGTGCTGCTTGCCATAAAAAGAAGTGAAAGCGCATAGCACTTTCACTTCGCAAACTGATCTGTTTTATTTAATAGTGTCCTTGTTTAAAGTAGTGTCTGTTGGAGACAGTGTTGCTGTATCCTGTGTGGCTGGAGAGTTTACCTCGGTGTTGTCTGTGCTATCTGTCGCAGTGTCTGCGGCGTTATTACACGCTGTAATCGATAAGCCAACCAATAAAATGCCTAATAGAAGTTTCATAAAAATACTTTTAGATGCGATAATCAATGTCATGTATCAATTAACAAGAATGCTGCCACTTATGCCAGATGTGTAAAAAAAAGTGGGGAATGTTTTCCGCCCTTCTGTGGCATTATTTGTATAAAAAAACGACGTGGAAAAATGATTAGTGCTGATGCCTGCGTGGCACAGTTTTAGAATATAATATGGTAATTCCTCTATGGGGTGGTTTGAAAGAATCTGAGATTACACCCATTGAACATGAACCGGATAATGCCGGCGTATGAAAGAGGAAAGTAAAAGGGTTTTAGTTAACGCTAAAACCCTTTTCATATATTGCATGTTCATCCCGGCAACATCTGTATCGTGTAAGGTTTTGTTTGATAAATTATTGAAATGTCATTTCGCAAAATAATTTCAGGTTTTCGCACTTAATGTTTCACGCAAACAATCCAGTGCGTTCCTATATAACGTTCTATTCCTTCTCCTGCTTCCTGTATCCATTCGTCGGTTACGCCGTGCATGGTTCGCCACACAATTTTTCCATCAGCAGTTTTATGAGCGTAGATGGTTTCATTTCTTTGCCTCGTTCTGATAAAATAACTTGTTTCACCCGCAATTTCATAAATCACGTAAGTGCCCGAAACCAGGCGGCGTTTGTAAACAAATTCAAAAGGCTTCTGCTTAAACATGATGTTTGCTGATTGTTCATCAATAAGAAAGAAGCAGCAGTAAACTATTATACTGGCAAATGCTAATATATTCTAAATGCTCGTTAACACTCAATCGTTTGCGGTACAAACGTTCTGTATTCAGTGTAAGCAAATTCCAATAAATAATTATCTTCGACGCTTTAGTAAAAAGCACTCCAAATGATGAAGCCGATCCTCTCTGCCATTGTAGGGTTATGTTTGTTTGCCGCATGCAATACCCAGCCTCCCTGTACACCTGCCGAAAGAAACAAAGCACTCGATTCTATCGATTCTCTTGCAGTAAGCCTTAACTGGCCCAAGGATCTTTCTATTACCGGTTATACCGGTCCCGATATAACGCCAAGTCCTGCCTGCATTGCAGCCGCGCCTACCGGTGAAGTATATGTGGGGGTAGATATGATGGGATCGCTGGGCAAACATCCCGGCAAAGGGCTGATTGTAAAACTTATTGATTGCAATAACGATGGCGTTGTAGACAGTCATACCGAATATGCCAGGGTAGATAATCCCCGCGGCATCATACCGCTCGGCAACAAATTATACGTACTTCATACAACGTTTAAAGACACGCTGGCTGAAGGCATGGACCTGGTAGTATTTGAAGACAAGGATCACGATGGCAAAGCAGACGGAGGACCTCAGCCGTTGATCGAACATATCAGCAATCCTACTTACCTTAAAAGCCGCGGCACCGATCACGCTACCAACGGCATACGACTGGGCATTGATGGCTGGATATATATTGCGGTGGGCGACTTTGGTTTTGCCAATGCGGTAGACCGCAGCGGCAAAAAGCTCACCATGTTGGGCGGAGGAATTGTGCGTGTGAGACCCGACGGAACTGAAATGGAAGTATATACCCACGGGTTGCGTAATATTTACGATGTGGCTATTGATCCTTACATGAATGTTTTTACGCGCGACAATACAAATGATGGTGGCGGATGGAATATCAGGTTCAGTCACCAGGTGCAAACCGGCGAATATGGTTACCCGTTATTATTCAAACATTTTACCGAAGAAATCATTCCTGCATTGCAAGATCTCGGGGGAGGATCGGGCACAGGCTCTTTGTTTATGAGCGAGCCGGGTTGGCCTGCACAATACAGCAACGTGCCCATGATGGCAGACTGGGGCAGGAATTTCCTGTATATTCACAGGCTTACTGCCGACGGCGGAAGCTACAAACAGCAGGAAGAAGAATTCATTAAACTGCCCCAGATTACAGATCTTGATGTAGATGGCTCGGGGCGTTTATACATGGCTGCCTGGAACGGTGCAGGGTATTCCGGCGACTCCAGCAAAGGCTTTGTTGTGCGGGCTGTTCCTAAAAACTGGACCTACAAACCATTTCCTGATGTAACAGACGCTTCTGTAAGCGAGCTGCAATCGCTGCTGCAATCTAACAGCGCGGTGGCCAGGCTTGCTGCCCAGCAGGAACTGCTTACCCGTCCTGCCGCAGAAGCCGCAGAAGCTGCCTGGAAACTCGTTTCCGATACAAAGCTTGCGTTGGATATACGCATTGCTGCTATGTATACTTACGCGCAAATAACCAAAGAAAACGGCATTGAAAAACTGGTGCAGTTAAGCAAGGAACAGGCAATAAAAGAATATGTGTTGCGGGTACTTTCCGACAGGGAGCCTTACCTGAAAAATGTGCCGGCAGAGCCATTCCTTGAAGCATTGAAAGATCCTTCCGAGCGCGTGCAAATGGCTGCAATTATTGGATTGAATCGTTTAAAAAGAATAGAAACTGCACAAGCGTTATTAAATGTATCGGTGCCCTCATCGTTTGTTGCGCCTGCCAAAGGGCAGGAGGGACCGCATGCCACGCCCAACGCAGCTATTATTCCTGCGCACCTGGCTGTACATGCATTGGTGCACATGCATGCGGTAGAGCCTTGCGTTGCCGCCATTGAAACCAAAGACTCTGCCATTGCCCTATGGGCGCTGCGTTATATGCACGATGCCAAAGCGGTGGATGGATTAATAGCAGCATATAACAACACGCAAAGCAGCAGTCTCAAAGAAAAAATACTCGTTACCCTGTCGAGGCTATACGAAAAGGAAGCAGCTTTTGATGCTACTACCTGGTGGAGCACACGCCCCGATACACACGGACCCTATTACAAGCCAGAGCAATGGGAACAGTCGGAAAAGATCAAAGCATTCCTTACAGAACAGTGGACCAAATCAAACACTGCGGGTAAAAACCTGTATGCCGATCTTAACATGAAATTCAGGTTAGGCATTCAGCAATTTGGCGGAGAAGAGCCGAAGGAAGAAACAGAAGAAGCAAAGGTGGATTTAAATAAGATCCGGAATACGAAAGGACAGATCGGTAAGTCGTCGATTGAAGATATTATGCTGGCTATGGACAAAATAAAAGGTGATCCCGCCATTGGAAAAAAACTGTTTATACAGCAAGGCTGCATTGCCTGCCACAGCATAGAAAAAGGGCAGCCATTAAAAGGACCTTTTATGGGGCAGATCGGCTCTATTATGAACAGGAAGCAGATAGCAGAATCTATTCTTAAACCTAATGCATCTATTTCGCAGGGTTTTTCTACGGTGCAGATTACTACCAACGACAACAAAACCGTGGTTGGTTTTGTAACCGGAGAGTCCGGCGGGAAACTAACGATGAGAGACATTACCGGCTCTGTTCATACAGTGCTTACCAGCAACATTAAAAGCAGGAAAGAGCTTGAAACCTCAATCATGCCTCCGGGGTTGGCAAATGCATTGTCGTATGAAGAATTTGCATCGCTGATTACGTATTTGTCGCAGCAGAAAGGAGACAAGTAATCTGATTTCTGATTTTGGGATTTCTGATTTGATATTGGAACTTAAGATTTAAAATTTTTCCGCGGTCGGCACGCCCCAAGGCGGTGTGACCGTTTACATAAAGCATCCTGTTATGAAAGCAATTGGCATCAAAACTTCGTTACCGGTTACCGATGAGCAGTGTTTTGTATTGTTTGATACCGAAAAGCCGGTGCCGCAAGGGCATGAGTTGCTGGTGAAGATCCATGCCGTTTCGGTGAATCCTGTTGATTATAAAGTACGGCAGAACAGCGCAAAGAACACGGTATTGGATACTCCAAAAATACTGGGCTGGGATGCGGCAGGCATTGTTGAAAAGGTAGGGGAGCAGGTAACCCTTTTTAAGCCCGGCGACGAAGTATATTATGCCGGCGACCTGACCAAGCCCGGATCCAATGCAGAATTTCAGTTGATAGATGAAAGAATAACCGGGCGCAAACCCCACACGCTTACCATGGAAGAAGCTGCGGCAATGCCGCTTACCAGCCTCACCGCCTGGGAAATTATGTTCGACAGGATACGCATCAATCCCGAAAAAGACAAAGGAAAAAGCATACTGATAATAGGAGGTGCAGGGGGAGTAGGATCTGTAGCCATACAACTGGCAAAGGAGATAGCCGGACTAACGGTGATAGCTACTGCATCGCGCCCCGAAACAGTAGAATGGTGTAAGCAGCAGGGCGCCGATTTTGTAGTAGACCACAAAGATCTTGTAACCAATGTACGGAATGCCGGATTTCAGTATGTAGATTTTATACTTGATTTTGTTGATACCAACGCTTACTGGCGCAGCATGGCAGATCTTATAAAACCGCAGGGACATATTGCTTCCATTACCGGCAGCAGTGATCCCCTGCCATTGAACATCCTCAAAAGTAAAAGCGTATCGTTTTCTTGGGAGCTGATGTACACCCGCTCTACTTTTCAAACGGAGGATATGATAGAGCAGCACCATATCCTGAACAAAATGGCGGACCTGCTCGACAACGGATTTATTAAACACACTTTAACCCAAACCCTAAACGGTTTAACCACCAACAATTTCAGGAAGGCACATCAAATGCTTGAATCCGGTAAAACGATTGGAAAGGTGGTGATAGAGTGGTAGGTGGTAAGGGGTAAGGGGTAAGGGGTAAGGCAGAAGGCAGAAGCAAGAAAAGCAACAAGAACCAAGAAACAAAAATTAGTCGTAATTAGGCATATTACTGAAAAATAGTTGGTAAAAACCGCTGTAATCCTTTGTAGGAAAGGTTTTGCTCAGAGCTTAGTGAAAGTCGTTTCACTAAGCTTTTTTTGTAAATGAAAAAGTCAAAAAAAGGTGTTGGGCATGTGGTAGTCTTTCAGTTATCAAATGGGGCAGGCAACTAGCTAAGCAACGGTTTAAATGT
>JBQCFW010000073.1:0-46767 GCA_051958655.1 Agriterribacter sp.
GTTTAATACAGTATATTAGAAAGTAAAATATTATCAGCACCAGAACGACCAGTCACCATGACGAACAAAAGTTCAAAAAGACTGCTGGATATAGTGGATGCCTTGCCTCTTAAAAATGGCTGCAGGATATTGGAAATTGGCTGCGGACCGGGCGTGGCGGCAAAAGAAATTGTAACCCGGTTCGAAAATGTGTATGTTTTGGCAATCGATCGTTCTGCCAAAGCAATTGAACAGGCTGAAAAGACATCGCATAAGGAAATAAAAGCCGGCAGGCTGAAGTTCCTGCGTTCTCCGGTAGAATTCTTTGAGTTGCCGCAGGGTGAGCAGAAGTTTGATTTTGCTTTCGCCATAAGAGTAGGTGCTTTAGACGGACGGCACCCTGAAATAGAAAAAGCAGCGTTGTCCAACATTTTCAGATCGCTCAAAAAAAACGGGAAGCTGTTTATTGATGGCGGCACACCTTTGAAAGTAATCACGCAAAGCTAAGGGTGATACCAGCGAGGTTGCCTCTGTCCCGCCATTCACCATTTTCATGAAATTCGGGTAAGCGCTTACGATAGAACACAGGTGCTGGCTCATCTCTTTACACCTATACATTCCAGTGATGTTATCCTGCGCATGAGCCTGTAATTCATCCCAGGAAATTTTTCCGCTCTCTTTTAAATATATGTTTCATGAAGAAGTGTTCCTTTTGTAAAATGTTAGCAGTAAAACACATTTCAGCCCGATTGGCGCCTACTAACGGTAAATAATTGGAAGTATGGGAAAAGAAAAGCGTATATTCAGAAGCCCTAATTTTTCTTACCATGGCAGCCCAGATCATTACAGAGTACGATCTTGATTTTGTTGAAAAAAAAATTAAGTCGGATCAGCATTTTGATCCTGAAGAATCGCAGTTGCAGTTGGATGACCTGTTCGACCGGTTTGTTGATGCCAACCTTGTATTAAAAGATTTTTTGCCGCTGATATTCGCTTCAGAAAAAGGCGTTGACCTTATAGGAAGCCCTTCATGGAAAGAAAATAAACTAAAGCAGGATGAGCTTCAGTCAAAAGCCGACAATCTGCTGGCAAAAATAACAGGAATGGCTACCGACGCGGCCCTTACCGAAATGACCGCCTTGCTGAAGGAACTGGAAATGCTGAACCAGAAGATCAGTGCAGAGGGCGAGGAACTTCGAACCATTGTGGAACAGGTAAAAACCAAGCTCACAGAAATGAAAAGGAATGTGGAAGCGGAACGAACGAGGTTTAATGCGGCTATGAATAAACTTAAAAGCAGCATCTGGAAAAACAGGTTAGGCATATATGTGGCGAGCGGGCTTTTGGCAATTATTGTTGCGTTGGTGCTTGACCGCACCGGTCTTGATAAATTTTCCAACGATTTTCTTACCATTACACAGGTAGTGGTTGTTTTTCTGATCCAGGAGTTTGTTTTAAATACCTGGCTTGCATACAGGAAGCGGGAAGCACACCGTCCGGAGCTTTTAAGAGCATTTGAATTTTTGAAAGACAAGTTTGAACAGTACAGCAGGGAAATTGATGAAGTGTGTGCTAAGGCTGGCATCCGCAGAGAAAATATCTTCTATGTATTGGATCGGTTATACGACAAACTGAAGCTATTGGATAATCCTACAAAACCCACCGGAATATAGCGCAGGCAAACTTTCTTATTTTTGCTGATGGCTAAAACAAGTGCTGGTATTGTTTTATACCGGATAAGAAAAAAAATACTTGAAGTATTACTCGTACATCCCGGCGGCCCTTTTTGGGCAAATAAAGATGATCATGCCTGGTCTATTCCCAAAGGAGAATATACAGAAGATGAAGATCCTTTGGAAGCTGCGAAAAGAGAGTTAGCGGAAGAAACCGGGATAGAGGTCACAGGAAATTTCACACCGCTTACGCCTGTAAAACAAAAAGGCGGAAAAACCGTAACGGCATGGGCGTTGGGAAAGGATGTTGATGCCTCGATCATAAAAAGCAATAGTTTTACCATGGAGTGGCCTCCGCGATCGGGCGTTCAAAAAACATTCCCGGAAATCGATAAAGCCGCATGGTTTACAGTGGAGGAAGCAAAAAATAAAATGATTGAAGCGCAATTTGCATTGGTTGAAGAACTGGCAAAAAAAGTGTTGCGGTGAGCGGTAAGCTTTCAGCGTTGAGCCGTTAGCGGCACCGTAAATAGATGCTGACTGAGATCTGCGTGCAAATTCAGGAATATTTCCAATTCGTTTTACTGAGCAAAATGTCATTTCTTCGTGTATGCATGAACGTAAACACGAAGATGATTTTAAACTGCCGGTTGAATACAAAGGAACATTGTATAAGCTGCCTTCAAGGCTGGTACAGATGGGCTATAGTTACAAGATATATGTGCAATGGTTTGATGTAGAAATTATTTTTGAGCCCGACGAGGAACGGAATTTCAGGGCGGTTGTTGAACGCGACGACAAGCAGTTAATCACTACCGGTTTGTTGCAGGCCATCAGCGATACACTTTCGAACATAAGGTGAAAGGTGAAATTTCAAATCGCAAGATCCAAATATCAAATTTCAAATCGTAAAAAACCAGGCTTCCTATATGGTACCGAGCCATTCTTTCGCTTCTTCAATATTGTCGAAGAAATTGATTGCGAGCTGGTCTTTATCAACCTTGTAAGAAACGCTTTCAACAGCTACCTTGTTAAAATAGTTGTCGGGTTTTATCATAGCAACTGCCTTGAAACCAAACCTTATGGCGCGAGGTAGAAAATGGGCATTCAACCACTGTTGATCTTCCCTCCCGATCAATACCATGTCTTTTATATCGGCAAGTACTTTAAACGACTGGTGATAGATCAATGTATTTAACATCAGCTCGGTTCCTTCTTTAAACTGCGCGCTGGTTGCATAACCGTCCCACTCCATTACCACTGCGTTAATGTCATTGCTGAAGTAAATATGATATACATCCGTATTGGTTTCCATCGTTGTTGATTTCAATTAAAATTAATTCAATTCCTTTTCAGTTAAGCTACAACAGAGCTGAACTTTTTTACAAATCTGTCACTACAGTTAACGACGCGGGTACGCGGGGTCTCTTTTCAGCACAACAAACAACCGCGGATTGCTGCCGTCGTGGTTTGTTTTGTAAAGTTTCCATGTATCGGCATCTGTTTCTTCTAAATGGAACTGAAGCGTTGTTTTTGCAAGCTCTTTTTTAACCCAGCGTGGAAAGGCGTTGGCTGCACGTGCATTTTCCCAGGTACGGATGGCTTTGAAAATCCTGTACTTTTCGGGACAGCTTTCAATTGATTTTTGCTCTAACTCCATCAGGTAAGTTGCTCCCACACCAACCGATACAGCTTCTACGTGCTCATACTGCGCCACTGTTGACTGGGCATTGATCCTGAAGTTGTTTCCAAAAGTAGCGGGAAAATAATTCGCATACGCAACATCCCTGATGTCTTTGCCCTCGCTGGTGGTGCTGCCCCATTCCCTTGTTTTTAAATCGTACATATTGGTTCCACCGCCCACGTTCCACACACTCTGGTAGTGCCACGATCCTTCTGAAAGCGTAGCACCCGATACACGCAGGTAAGGAATATTATGATGGGTTGCCCTTTCGAACATCTTGCTGAAAAAACGCTTCACCGAATAATAACCATGTCCGTTGTTAAATAAAAACTCCTGCCCGTCAAGATCCATGAACTGAAGTCCGCTCACGTGACTTACATCAGCAAAGTAGCCGGCAATTTTGTCCTGCAAATACACATTCGGTATCAGCCCATCGTAGCCATAGTTAATGGTTACCTGCAATTTATACACAGTATCATTGGAATGATGTGCAGCAGCTGTTGTGCTCCAATAACCTCTTTTTACATTTTTAAGATAATAGGGCTTTGTTTTCGACACGCCGAGATAGTGAATAAGCTCCTTCCCTATTTTAATAATATTAAGATTTTCTGCATGCCCTTCCCAACTGCCAATTTCATCCAGGTAAGCAGCGTCGTTCACTTCAATCAGGGTATCGGTAGCATTGATTGTATTTACCAATAAGCGCTTTTGCTGGTAACAAAGGCTGTCGTTTGGAATGGGACTTGCATCGACGGTTCCTTGCGCCAATGCAATGCAGATAGTATGACGCCCTAGTAGGATGCCTTTCTTTGCAGCAAGATCAGCCAACTCCTTGTGCGACAGGTTTCCTGCGGTAAGATGAAACGGCTTTTCTTCAAAATTTCGGCCGTCGATATATCCTTGATTGCCTCTGTCAACTTTCCAGAAAGGCAGATCTTCGGCTTCAATGGCTTTGAAACCCATTTGAGATGCATAAGACACAGTGCTGTCGTATAGGTTCCCCCTGGCACTTACATCGGGCATATAACGCGCGGGGTCTTTTACCCACTTACCGTTTACAACAGGATAAGGAAGTTTCTCTTTCAGCACAATGTCTTGTATCACATCCAGCAGGGCGGTACTGTCGGCACTTCCCCATAATGCAACAGACGACCCGATAAAGTCGATGCCTGGCAATGGCTGTACTTCAATATGATTGGGTTTGTTGGTTGGCAAAAAAGGAATGAGCGAAAAAGAAATATTGCGGGAAACACTACGGTCGCGCGAATGGTATGCAAGAGAAATATTGCCCGCACTATCTATCGTTGCAGCATTGCCGTATAAGATGCGGTAATATGGCTCGGGGTGGGAATAAAAGGCTACATCACTAATGCCATCACCGCCTATTGGGAAAAGCTGTCCTTCGCGCAGGTGCGATGGAAGGGGGTAAAGCTGTTTATCCGGAGTGTGAATGATATACTGGAAAGGTGCTGCATCACCCGTTATATCAGAAGTGCCGCCAATGGTATTATCATTCAACGCAAGCACACCAATGGCAAAATTCACCGCATCGCTTGTATCGCGCGCTACTCCAATCACTTCGCCAAACAGGTTGGAAATATTGGTATGATACGGTCCCCACTGCACATCGTCAATACCATTGCGTTCCGACAACGACTCCAGCTTCAGTTTGAAATATTTTTCATTAGGCAGTATGCTTATGATTGCCTGCGCGCCATTTTTATAGCTTAGACTCATTTTTTTATGCTTCGCATTATACTTTGCGGCAACAGGAGTATAATAGGTTTTGAGTTCGCTATTGTACAACGATAACAATGGAGAGGACTTGCCTGGTTGTGCAAACTGCCGCCCAACGCTGTTCTTCATGCTGGTAATCCATCCTTTGCTGTTTATTTCAATAGAAAAATAGTTGGTCTTAAACCGGTGCTGTCCGTTTGCGTTCTGTATTTCTAAAAAAGCTGCACATACAATAACAATCTTGATTAAATGATTTCTTTTCATGCTTTATAGTTCGGTTCAACTTGCCTAAATGTATTCAATTCCCTGCCCGAAAGCAAAAATGGCGTAAGCAAAACAAACGCCTCATTCCTGTAAGGAACAGTTATTGCGCAAATAAAATGAATTTTCGGGTATCCTTCACTGAGATATTGCTTGTACGCCTTCCGAAGTCATGATCACACGTCGTATGGAATCATCCGGGTTATAGTGTAATACGTCTATGCATACCGACCTTCTGTGGCTGCCGCCATTTTCCAGCGCTCCGTTATGATAGATAAAATACCAGTTGCCTTTAAACTGTACAATGCATGGACGGTTGGTAGCGCAGTTGCCTGCAATTTCATTGACAATGCCTTTAAAGCTCCAAGGGCCATGAATACTCCTGCTCATTGCATAGGCCACTTTTTCGGGCATACCATATCCGTACGATAAATAGTACCATCCGTTCCGTTTGTGCAAATGCGCTCCTTCCTCAAAACGAGGTAGCTCCACCTGTTTTATGGGTCCTGCAATGCTGAGCATGTCCTCGCCGAGCGGCGCATAAAAGCAAACCTTGTTGCCCCAAAAAATGTAGGCCCTGCCATTGTCATCCATAATTACCGATGGGTCTAAATTGACCATAGGATTGCCAGAGGGCGGAAGTATAGCCGTGGTGATAAGTGCTTCGCCAATGGCATCTTTGAACGGTCCCGCAGGATGCGACGCAACCGCTACGCCAATGGCAGTGCCGGGAATGGTAGCGTGATTAACCGCTACATACCAGTAAAACCGGTTGTTGTGTGCAATGACTTTGGTTGCAAAGGCTCCGCCAGACGACCATGCAAAATCGTGTGCGCGTAATGGTGAGGAATATTGCTTCCAGGTGCGCATATCCGTAGATGAGAAACAGAGCCATTGATGCATGACGTATTCCTCAGTACCCGGGGGTGCTTCATCATGCCCCATATACAGGTACAGCGTTTCATCGTGCACCAGCGCCGTGGGATCGCAGGTGTAAGTATGGGTGATAATGGGATTACCGCTTGATGAAAAAATTTCGTTCATGCCCTGCCGTTTGTTATTAAACAGCAATCACAGTGCCATTGTAGTGAATGGAGTATTTATATATGCCGGGACCAATATTTACCGGAAAGCTGCTTCCAAAAAACCATAACATACAAAACGATTTTTCTGCAAATGCAACAGAATAGTAAATTTGGTTATGAAACCGAACGAATTAAGAATTGGAAATTGCGTGATTAACCGAAGCGTAAAAATGAAATCTCCTGACGCAACGGGTTATACTGTTGTAACGATTGCCGATGATGGCAAACTGGACTATGGCGGTGGCACATTGCAAGACATTGAAGGCATTCCGCTTACAACAGAAATATTTCAAAAGTGTGGATTTAATTTTATTGACCAGGGTGGTGATGACCATGGCTGGTATCACCCCAAACTTTTATTTGGAATTTATTCAACCGATAACAATTATCGTCTTTTATCGGATGAAGGAATAGAAGTAACGGCTGCCGGACAATTACAATTTTTGCACCAGCTTCAAAATTTGTTTTTTGCATTAAGCGGCGAAGAACTGGACATCAACCTTTAATTGTTTCCTTATCGATCTCTATACGTTTTCCTTAAACTACCGCCATGAAGTCTTTAAAACCAATTTTTTTCCTTTTTTGCGTGGGATATTGTTTGCAGGGTTTCGGGCAGAAAACACTTTTTGAATTTGGTGTGCGGAAAAATTTTGAAAGCCTTATTAACGGAAAGCGTGATAAGGAACCGCTGCGCTGGGTAGACGTTAATACTTCCGATACAAGCTGGTACCGCGAAGGAAACAAACTCACAGGCAAAGGTTTGCCCATTGGCGTAGTGCGATCGGAGCGGATGTACCAGAATTTTATTTTACAGGTGGAATGGAGACATATGGAAAAAGGAGGCAACTCCGGCATATTTGTGTGGTGCGATGCCAAACCGGAAGAGCATAACCGGTTACCCAGCGGAGTAGAAGTGCAAATGCTGGAGCTGGATTGGGTGAACCAGCATATACGTGACGGACAAACGCCGCCGATTGCCTACGTGCACGGCGAATTGTTTGGCGCAGGGAAAACACGTACCACGCCTGACAATCCGAGGGGAGAAAGAAGTAAATCGATAGAGAACAGGTGCCTGGGTGTTGGAGAATGGAACAAATACACGGTTGTATGTGTTGATGGCACCATTAAATTGTCTGTTAACGGCAAGTTTGTAAATGGCATTCGCCAGTCTTCGCAACGCAAAGGCTACCTGTGCCTTGAGGCAGAAGGAGCGAAAATAGAATTCCGCAACCTGCAGATTATTGAACTGGATGAGGGATTTATCCTCCCGGAGCATGTGGTGGAGAAGTTGTAGTAATAAAACAAGCATTTTCGGGCTGTTGCTGTACGAAGTCTCTGACTTCGTACTTACTATGTTCTCCCGAGACTTGGTCTCGGATTAAACCATAAGTGCGTCCGAATAAATAATTATCAAAGTGCTTTTGGCATTCGGAGGAATATGCGCGACAAGACAAATAATGTAGGAAAGATTAGAATAAACTGTACGCGACTAAGTCCCGAAAGAACATAATGGGTAGCGAAGTCGGAGACTTCGTACAGCAGAGGAATGAACGAATACATTCAAAGCATTACATTACTTCAGATAAACTGCACAACAGCACTCCAAAGCCTCAGCGTTATTAAATCAGCCGGTATGTTACGCTTGTTCCAATGTTTATGAATGGCAAGCGCTGCGCCCAAAGCGGTACCCTGAGACATGGATGCACTGTATATCTTTTTCGCGGGAAATGCGTTTGCCAGCAGTTGCATAAAGAGTTCGTTTTTACAAAAGCCACCATCCACGTAAAAACTGTTTGCATTGTTACCAGAAAGTATCATGTTCAATGCCTTTTTTTGTTGCTGTATAATATCCCACATCAACTGATGATAAGCGGCGGCGGGTGAAGAGAACCCCTGCAAATCTCTCTTATGAAAAATGCAGGGCGTAGTGGCGCTTTGTGCTAATGTGGAAGATTCATCTGTGGTATCGTTGCTTTTAATCAGAATGTGTTGAAGCATTTCACGATCGACAGTTACCGTTTTATAAAAATCAGCAGCTATATTAAAATGTGCCGCAATGCGGTTTACCTGCTGATCGTGGTCGTTGCCTGCAAACAACATGGAGGTTTTAACCGGGTTCCCCTGGTAGGTTAAGTAGCTGAGACATCCTTTTTTCAGTTCAGCGGCAATTGGCAATTCATTGTTAAAGGGATTAAGCCCGATGATCCATGTGCCGGTTGAAAGAATAACAAAGGGATCTTTAAAACTGTTGAGGTACGGAATGGTAGCGGCAGAACTATCGTGCAAGCCTACCCCAATAATTACTTCATCATTACCGGCTCTGTCTGTACCTGCTATAATATCCCCTTTTATAACGGCAGCCAGCTTAGGTCTTATTCCCTCTTCTGTTACCCAGGAATGATAATCCGCATTGGTGAAATTCCACATGGCAGAATGACAACCGAGATTTGTTGTTTCGGCAAATGCTTTCCCGGTAATTAAAAAGCTGAGGTATTGCGGAAAGTGCAGTGAAGTTTTAATGCGATCAAACAATGCGGGTTTGCATTTCTTCAGCCAGTACAACTGCATGCCAACATTCAAATGCCCCATAACGGGCGAACTGGTGCCTTCTGCGAAAATAGCTGCGCCTCCCCTGTCTGCTAAAAATGTTTTCATCAGGTCTTCGGGGTATGGCTTCACGTAATTGTATAAATAACCCACCGGTTTACCGGCAGCATCCACATGTACTATCGATGCGCCGTAAGTTGAAAAATTGACCGCCTTTAATTGAAAAGCAGTCGACTGTTTCAACTGCTGGTACTGGTTCAGCATCCATGCAGTCAATGCTTCCAGGTTTTCTGATGGAAATCCATCATCATCGGCAACTTCATCAAAGCTGGTTACTTCTTCCTTAACAACCGTATATTGTTCATCAAATACCAATAGCTTTTTATTGGTTTTGCCTATGTCAAAAACTGCCACAACAGGTATTCTCGTCTTCATACACTTGTGTCGAAGTTAATGCTGAATCTGATACAAATAACTCAATCTGCCCATGGGCATCACGCTGCCACTGATATAATATTCCATGATGTCTTCCGGTTTGGCCACGCCATCGGCTACCTTAAAATAGAGCT
This sequence comes from Agriterribacter sp., assembly GCA_051958655.1. Taxonomy (GTDB): domain Bacteria; phylum Bacteroidota; class Bacteroidia; order Chitinophagales; family Chitinophagaceae; genus Agriterribacter. Next base: position 9,536 of record JBQCFW010000073.1, read on the forward strand.
GCTTAATATCGTTTGAGCCTAACTGCCGGCGAGGTATTTGCAACTGTATCCAGTTGTCTTTTTTGGTAAACCTGATATTTCCGGTTTCTGTTTTGCTGCGTTGTTTATCCAGCCTGCTCATTACCGGGGCTTTTCCGGCATCCAGTTCAATTATATAATCATACCCGTTCCATCCGCCGGTTGCCGGTTCGTTTACACTCATCAAAACCTGCAATCCACCAGATGTTTGGGAGTGTGCGAAAGGTTGGCTTGCCTGTATTAAGAAGTAAAAATATTTCGCGTCATGGGCTACTCTTACTTCTTTCAAATTGTTGGTGGGCGCCGGTAAGCTGTAAAAAACTTTTTTCGATGCACCGTAACTGTTCCTCGGCTCCATTTTGCTGTCTATATTCCTGTATATGGCCTTCGCCGTCGCCCACTGTTCGGTGCCTTTTGTAATATCAATGCTTTTTGCAGGGTACCCGTTACCGTTGTATGGCAGCCCCTTGTGCTTCCGTATATTTTTAATCAGCTGTATGTAAAAAGCATCTTCGTACCCGCCGCGCATGGGTTCTATATCACGCGAGTATTCTTTATCTGCCGCATCGCACAACATGTATTCATCTCCCCACGGTTGCTTGTAGGCGATCCACTCATTCCATCCTCCTACAAAAATGGTGTCGGGATTCACCTGCAAGGCGTGATCCCATTGTTTTTGAAAGAACCCGCCTTTATCCACGTCTTCTTTTTTATTTTGTTTAGATACAGGATCCCAGCCGCGCCCCCAGTTTTCCCAACCCGAAGTAAGCGAACGCGACATAGGTACTTTGGGATGACTGGCTACAGACACGCTCATCACACCGCCGTGCAGCGGTTGCGGAAAGCTCCATTCTACCCAAGGAAAACCATCTTCAAACGACGGATCAAAAGGCCATTGTGGTTTCTTGAAGTAGAAAAAATCTTTCAGTTCCTGCGAGTAGGGAACGGGACGATAGGTACTGTCTTTCCGGGACATGGCTTCTGCAATATCATCAGCTTCTTTTGTGTAAGCTATGATCATTGGTTTGCCATTCACTCTGTACCAGGCGTTGGGATAGCGGTTGGGTTTATATAGGTCATTGTATACCTGCCAGGTTGTTTCGAACGATTTGGAATGTGTATAAAATACTGCCCTGGGCGGCGACCAGCCTTGCTCAATCAACTCTTCAATAATGCGGAATACCTTTTCGTACACATTGCGGTAAGTGAGGCGGTTGGTAAGATCAAATGCAATGAAATCAATCCCGGCAATGGTAAGCAGCTTCATCTGTTTGCGGATTACCCATTCATCGTCCGAATTATAGTAGCCCCATAACGGCTCACCCCAGAAATGTGCCTGCCCGGTGGGACTGACAGAATCGTTGAGATATTTAAAATCGTACAGCAACTTCAACCCGTTTGGCATGGCGCTGATGATGGTAGCGTCGTATATGTCGCTTGCATAGGGCTGCCCGATCCATGGCCAATAAAAAATGCCTACCTGCTTCCCGGGTTTATAACCACTAATGGCTGTAAAGCTTCTGCCAAACTGGTCTACACCTGTTATTTGATAGGAGTTGTTTTGGACATCAGCCGCATTTTTTTGCGCAAACAAAAACAGAGGACATAATAACAGGATGCTATACAAATACTTCATACACTTTACCATTTTGATTTGAACAGGTAATCGCCCGAGCCTACCTCGTATACTGCCCACTGCCTTTCTGCCCTCAAAAATTTGCATGCTGCTACCTGGCGTATATTTTTACCGCTTTCAGTGATCGATTTGATTGCCCTGGCAGGAATATAAACGGTAGCAGTTGTATTTGCAGGAATGCTTACTGCGTATTGCAGGTATCCTTTTTTCTTTTTCCAGGCAGATCGTATTTCGCCTTTTACCGATTGGTAGGTTGCCGCTGCATGCTGCAGGTCTTGTATGATATAAGGGCGCAACGTAAATTTCTCAAAGCCGGGATTTTCAATATCCGGTAAAATGCCGGCTAAATATTTATACAACCACGAACCTACAGACCCCATCATTGGATGGTTGTGCGAGTTCATAGAACCGCCTGTTTCATATTCCCATCGCTCCCACAGGGTAGTAGCGCCTTTTTCGAGCATATAGCCCCAACCAGGATAAGTTGTTTGGGTAGCAATTTTATAAGCGGTTTCAACTTCGCCATTTTCCGTCAATGTTTCCAGCAAATACTTCGTGCAGAGGTTGCCGGTAGTAAGATGATACCCTCTTTCTTTTACATCTTTTACAAGGTTGGCTATTACACGGGGCAGTTGTTGCTGCGTAGGTGCGCCTATAAAAATGGCAAATGCATTGCAGGATTGATTGTTGCTGCCGTAACCGCCTTTTGCTTCATCCCAGAATTTTTTATTGAATGCATCCAATGTATGCTTCGCCAACTGTTCATATTTATTTTTGTCGGCGGTATTGTTTAATACGGCACTCATCCGGGCAAGCACGCTCGCGCTATAGTATAGATACCCGGTGGAGATCAGATATCCAGGCGTATTAACTGAAAGCGCGCCATATGCCTGTCCCTGTGCGCCAAAGGCAGCAGGTGGCGACCAGTCGCCGTAATAGCTGTAGGTTACAATGCCGTTTTGGGTACGGGTAGTTAAATAATCAACCCATGCCCTCATTTGAGGATAATGCAATCTTATGATCTCTGTATTGCCGTAGTATTCGTAACTCTTTAATGCCAGCAACAAAAAACTTACCGATACAGGATCGGCAGGTTTACCGCCCACTTTGTAGGGAGCAGTATCGGTTATCTCACCTTTTTCGTTTTGAGTGTCGCTAACGTCGCCGATGTATTTGGCATAAAACCTGTGCAGGTTGAAGTTGTATACAGCCTGCTCAATACGAACAGTAAGATCGTTGAGCCAGCCCATTCTCTCATCGCGTTGCGGACAGTCGGTAGGAATGCTGTGCAGGTTACTTGCCTCCGTACGCTGCACCATTTGATTGATGCGATTCAGCAAATCGTTGCTGCAATTAAAATTGCCTGCCACCTGTACATCGGAGCGAACTTTTTTTACAATAAAATTATTTGCAGCCGGCGTGCCCGGCCAACCTTCAATCTGCATGTAGCGAAACCCGTGATAGGTGAACCGGGGCTCCCATATTTCTTCTCCTCCTCCTTTTAAAATATACACATCAGTGGCTGCAGCTGTCCGCAGGTTTTCCTGGTTTACCGTGCCATTTTCATACAATGTTTCTGCAAAACGCAAGGTAATCTTCGTTCCTCTTTCGCCCGTTACTTTCAACTGAACCCAGCCTGCCATATTCTGTCCGGCGTCCATCACGTATACCCCTTGTTGCACTTCTTTAACAGACGCGGGTGCAAATGCATCCACCACGCGTATAGGTTCTAATTGCTGTGCTTTCATGTCACCGCCGGGCGCTTCCACCACCGGCGCATATCCCCATGTTTGGTTGGGCAACCCTTTGATGATGGTATCGGAAGGGAGGTTCCATTCCGGTTTTTCCATCCTTGCATCATACACTTCTCCGTCCAGTATGCCTGCGGATACTACCGGTCCCAGCGTTACATTGCGGATAGAACCAGAATGTATGACTTCCATGGTACCATCTGTAAAATAAAATTCCATTTGCATGCGCAGCTTGGGCATGCCATACCAACCGGGCGCCACTGCAATCACCATTACATTGTCCTTATGCAGGAATTCTTTTATATCGTAGGTTGTGTAATAGATGGTTTTGCTAAAATCGCTGGTGGCGGGATCTAACACATGATTCCCCACTTTTTTTCCGTTAATCTCCAATTCATTGTATCCTATTCCTGCAACATAAGCCCTGGCCCTGGCAACTTCTTTCTGGAAAGAAAATACGCGACGGAAATAATGCACTTTCCCAATCCATCCCGAAGGAAAACCCACCCAGTCGCCGCTCCAGTCGCTTTGTTGCAACAAGCCCATTTCAAAGCTGGCAACTTCGCTTACTACCGGATCGTCGGCGCCCTGATTCCATATTAATACCTTCCAGTAATATTTTTTCCTGCTTTCCAATGCAGCGCCTTTGTACAAAACACCGGCAGATTGTGCAGATGCTATTTTGCCGCTGTTCCAGCTATTGCCATCGGAGTTTGTCAGCTTTTCCAATGCATCGGCCACCAGTACCTGGTAAGCTGCCTGGTGTGTATTGCGGGCTGAACTTTTAATTTGCCAGCTAAATTGCGGATGACGTGAATCTATGCCAAGCGGGTTGATGGCATTGTCGCATTGAAGAGTTGTAACCGTGAATGCAGGCGGATAACTGGTTGGGTTGTTTGCCGCTGCGGGATGCGCAAAAAGCAATGCACATACCAATGAAAAAAAGTATACCCGGCAGCGGGAAGCGCAATCGTTCATCTCTCAACTGAAGTTTATATGGTAGAAATAAGTATTTACTATGCTATGAGCTTGCGTAAAAACCTGGAAGTTTTTATCGCGTCATTTTCTTTAATAAGCGCATCTATCTCGTCGAAATAAGTATCTACAATCTGTTCATATTTTTTCACCCATAAAATACTTTCTGATATAGCGTCTACTGCGTCTTCGCGATAGGGATACTGATCCATGGAAATCCATCCGCTATAACCGGTTTTCTTCAACCAGAATAACAACTCTATATAAACCGTAAAATGAACATTGCTTACAATCATATCATCGTCCCAGCTTCCGTGGTTGTCGTTGAAATGCATATGATATAATAAGTTGCCTGCTCTTTTGGCCAACACTACTGCTTCGGCAACATTTTCGCCAGCATAAAAGCTGTGCCCCGTGTCGATGGTAATGCCTACATTGCTGCAACCTGTTTCCTTTGCGGCCAAAATAGTATCGGCCATACGCGCATGGTAAGAAAAATTGCGTGGCTCTTTGGGTTTATATTCCAGGGCATAGCGAAGTGTGGGAAATTCTTCAGCCACCGCCCTTGTATTTTCCGTAAGCCAGTTGCGTTCTGTATCGTAATCTGTAGCCAGCAGGTAGTCATACCCGTCCTGCCCCAGCCATAAATTCACGATTTCGCAATTCATCTGCAATGCAACCTCACTCATTTGTCGCAAATAGTCCAGTGCCTGTTGTCTTACAGCAGCGTTAATGCTTGTAATGCTGCCACGACCAAAAACGGGATTGGCAAAAGTATCGGGAATAATACTGGCACAGGCAACACCGGCATCGTCCAGTCTTTTCTTCATGTCTTTCACATTATCCGGTCGTATATCCCATGTACCCACCAGCTCAATGCCTTGTATATGCGGCATTCTCTCCAATGCCATTGTCAGCATTTCCTCCGAACTTGGGTTTACTTTATAACCCTGGCAAAAACGATCGCGTGTATTTCCCAGGTTCCCTAAAATGATGGCATATTTATTATCCATGGCTGCAATTTTTTACGTTAAGATATACAGGCGATGCTTACATTTTCCATTCGTAATTTTTCCAGCGCCCCATTACTTTCCCTAATTCCTGCACCTGGTCGTCGCTGATAGGTACCATGGTACCGAGGGAAGTAGACAGCACCAGTGACTTGGCGCTGAATTCAGCCACTTCCAGGTAATCAAAGGCCTGCAGCAATTTACTGCCTGTTACAATTACGCATTCATTTTTAACCAGCACTACCGGCGTTTCTACAGATACCACCGATGGGATTTTATTTTTTTCAAACAACTGATCACCAAATTCTGCCATGCGAACATCCTGCAGGTATATCCAGCTTTCGGGTATCGTTCGCACATTCAACTCCTTGCCTGTTATTGCAAAAGCGGTAAGATAAGGAGATTGTGTAATGATGATGGCATTGATGTCGCTGTGCTTTTCGTAAATAGACTGGTGCAGGTAGGCTGCCCGGCTGGGCATTTTTCCTTTTTCTCTTTCTCCGTTTTTAATCTGCACCATATCGTCCAGCGCAAGATCCCATTTGGAAATTCCTTCGGGCGTGATAATGAAATCGTTTTGTTGCCATCTTGCTGAAACCGATCCAAAAGCTCCCAGCATGAGCCCCTGTTTGCAGGCGCGCTTGATAATTTTATATATCTCCAGCCTTTTTTCTCTTTCTGCAGGAGGATAATGAACGCCTTCCATTTCCGGGAGAGGAACAGGCAGTTGATCAGTGTAGGCTTTCACGTTATCAGGAGACAGGTAGAAAGGCTTGCCAATCATGTTTCCGTATAAAATGGAACGCGCTGTAATTTCAATGGATTCAAATTTCTGGTATGCGTCTGAAATATCACTGCCCCCGATAACGGTTCCATGATTTTCCATAATCACCACCGATACTCCTTTCCTGAACTCTTCAGCTATGCTGCTGCCCAGTTCTGCGGTGCCGGGCATGGCATAAGTTGCATACCCTATTTCTCCGCAAAGCAGGTGCGTTTGTGGCAATACGTGAGTGTCGGGCGTTTTCCGTACTATACTAAATGCCACCATACCAGGCGGGTGTGCATGCACGATAGCTTTAATGTCGGGTCTTTCGTTATAAATGGCCAAATGGAATGGATATTCTGAAGAGGGCTTGTGTTCGCCAACAATTGTTCCATCCTTCTTAACACAAACAATATCCGAGGGTTTCATCAAACCTTTGTCTACTCCCGTTGGGGTAATCCATATATCTCCGTTGTCATCAATGATAGATAAATTTCCACCGGAAGTTGTTGTTAAAACTCTCTCATAAATTCTTTGCATTACCAGGGTTATCTGGTCGCGGGGATGCATCGTTACTGTATTCAACAGGCTATCCATAATCGTTTGTAAAAATTTTAATGCTAACTCAGTGCTGTCCGGGCAATTTTATACTCCATCCGTAACCCCTTTCACGAGAGCAGGCTCTGGTCTCCGGCCGCCTGGCTGGAGAGGCGTTAGGGTCAGGCGATATACGTTTGATAAGCTTTCCCTAATCTGATCAGACAACAATAATTCTAATTCAACAAACTTAAATGTGTGAGCCAGCATTTCTATCCTGTTTTGACCTGAATAAATTAATTATTTAAAAAAAGATATTAAAGCGTGTATTGTACTCGTAATAACACTAATTTGAAAGCTGATTGTTTGTTATAAAACTTTACTGCCCGATGAAAAAGCAAAAACTGATTGATCTGATTTCTGTTGATCCATATTCCAGTACATCAAAGTACCTGCAAATTGTAAACGCAGTGTTGAAGGAAATTGAGAAAGGAAATATCAAAGCGGGCGATAACATGCCTTCTATCAATGAATTGAGCATAGAGCTGGATATAGCGAGAGACACAGTGGAGCGGGGATACAAGCACCTCAGGCAACTGGGAGTGATCAATGCAGTGCCGCGAAGAGGCTATTTTATTGAGAATACAGAGTTCAGAAGACCGCTGAATGTTTTCCTGCTTTTCAATAAGCTCAGCATTCCTAAAAAAACAATTTACGATGCTTTTGTAACTGAGCTGGGCGATAAGGCCGGGATTGACTTTTACATTTACAACAACGATTTTCATTTATTTAAAAGGATACTAAGCAATAACAAAGACCACTACACGCACTTTGTAATTATTCCGCATTTTATTGAAGGCGGTGAGAACGCGCATGAGATCATCAACACCATTCCTAAAGACAAATTGCTGATGATGGACAAGCTGGTGCCTAAGGTAACGGGTGAGTATGGTGCCGTGTACATTGATTTTGAAAATGATATCTATCAGGCGTTGACCGATGCACTGGAAAGGCTTGTAAAATACCAAACGATCAAGCTGATCTTTCCCGAACACAGCTATTATCCCAAAGAGATTGTAAAGGGATTTACGCACTTTTGCCAGGACAATGCATTTCAATATAAGATCATCAGCGGGCTGGAGCATGAAACCATCGAGGATGGAGATGTATACATCAATATGATTGAAGATGACCTGGTTACGCTGATAGAAAAAATCCTGCCTACTTCACTGAAGATCGGCGAACGGGTGGGCGTTATTTCCTATAACGAAACACCAATAAAAAGAGTAGTGCATCAGGGCATTACCACCATTTCATCCGACTTCCATGAAATGGGCATCATGGCGGCCCGCACTGTGCTTTCGGGTTCCACAGAAAAACAAAAAGTACCTTTCAGGTTAACACTCAGAGCTTCGCTTTGACACCAACGATCCGCTAGTTTAGTAACCATAACTGAAACTCAAGCGGCCAACAGGTGCGCTGTCGCCGGTAATATAATAGTCCATTATCTGGTCAGGGTGTGTAACGTTGTCGGCTACCTTAAATTCAAAAGAACAATTGTTTCCGGTAATACCAAGAGCCCGGAGCGGAATAGCCACCTGCATGATATTGCCTTTAATGGTGTATTTCGCTTCTCCTGCTTTTTTCCATGCGTATCCGCCGGTTGACTGTTCTACAGAAGTTGTTCCTTTTTTTCCGGGCTTGCGGTTAATGATATAACGATACCCCGAAAAAGCATGTGCAGTATCCGCTGCTCCTATTAATATATTCATCCAGTTTACATCTGTGCCATTGTAGGGGGTGATGTCTGACGCGGTCTTTATGCGGAAATAGACATGCCTGCTATCGTGTGTTACTTTTATTTCCGTGATGTCATTCCTGTTGCTGTTGTCGGTGTAGGTGCCTGTACCGGTAGCATTTGAAAAATTTCGGCTGAGCGCATCTCCGGCCGCATCTGCATAAGTGGCTTTAACATCATTCCAGGTATCGTTGGTGGCGGTATTGATATTGATCGTTTTTTCAGGATACCGGTAATGCTTACCCTCAGCCAGTTTAAATTTCCGCACATTCCGCACCAACTGGAGGTAGAAATTATCGTTGTAGCCGCCTTTCATCATTTCAATGTCTCGCGAAAATTCGTGATTGAACACATCCACGAAAAATACCCGGTTCCTGCCATGCGCATTGGCATATTTAATCGCCATCCATTCGTTAAACGAAGTGACCAGCACGTTATTAATGCTGTCTTTCCTATTTAAAACGGCATCCCACATGGTTTGAAAATTAGCACCTGCCGTCCAATCCCTGTCAACCTTTTTAGTGGCATTGTTATATCCTCTGCTACTTTCGGGATGCATAGCGCTTGCGTCGATAACGGTGTGGCTATGCTGCGCCACGGGCACAGCAACTGTTCCGTTATGGTTCCATTGCGGGTATTGCCAGCTCATCCAGGGAATAGCATATTTGTTGTAATCTCCATTGGGCCACTGCGACTCTCTTACATCAAAGTATGCTTTCATTTCGGGCCTGATGAAATTAGTGAACTGGTTGTACTTTGTCATGTCCGATGCCTTACCGTTGTTTTCTGTAATGCCAATGATCATGGGCTTGCCGGCAGGCCGGAACCAGAGTTTTTCGTATTTGCCCGATTTATAAAACTGGTTGTACAAGTCGTCTACCGTATCGCCTGAAATACTGTTGGTGTAAAATACAATTTTTGGAGCGTTGAATCCCTGGCTCATAAACCGGAGCAATACGGCAAACAGGTTCTCTATCGATTCGGTGTATACTACCCTGTTAGTGGCATCAATGCACAAATAATCAATTCCTGCATTGCAAAAAAGCTCAACCTGGCGGGTTACCACCCAGGGGTCGCTCATGCTATAGTAACCATACAGTGGTTCGCCCCAGAAATGGAACTCGTTTAACGGGCTTGCTGCGTTGCCTGCTGTATCGTACAACGCTGTGCTGTTGGTGTTGAGCAATTTCTGAATATCATAAATGTCTCTTTGCTGGTTTTTGTGCTGCCCCAGCCACAACGAATAAAAAACGCCCACGGTTTTATCGCCTGCCAGTTTTCCCGACGCCGGACCGAAGCTCCTTCCCAATGCATCAACAGCGGCTAAATTGAACGTGGCATATTCGGAAGCACTGAGCTGCCTGTTATCGTTCTGTCGCTCAACATTTGCAACTTGTGCGAAAATCGCTTGCGCGGTGGCGAACATTCCTGCCGCAATGGCGCACAAACGAAGTGTAATCCTCATCATAATAATTCTGTTAACGTATAGTCGTCTTTTCCGATTCCAGCCCAAAGTGGTTCACAGTACTGATGGCTATTTTCCCCGAATCGTTCCAAAGCAGTGTTACATCTGCCCGAAGTTCGGGTAGCCGCAAGGGGTAGGCATCATCTCCATTGGTATCGAATTGCTGATAGGCTCCCGACTGAGGAAACCGCCCCACGAGCTGGTTGTCCTTATAAATATTAAAATGACTGATGCCGGATTCAATATCCGCATCGGCTTTCCAGGTAACCTCTACCGTTACGTTGTGCCTTCGTTTCAGTTGCAGATCGTAAGGTGCGGGCGGAGGCGTTCTGTCTATCACCGTTTCGCTCACAACATATTCCCGCCATTTGGCTGCCGTTAGCGAATCGGGAAACCATGCCGCAGCTAATTTCTTACCGGGATAGGCGCCTGCCTTGTAAATATTGTAGCTCGTTGTATCGCCCAGCCATGCTTTGGCAGAATCCATATTGCGCATAGCGACGTATCCTGTTTTTGTATCCTCAGGAAGTCGCTGTTTCATCACGGCTTCAAAAAACGGGATGGCAATGTATCTTACATAACTGAAATTGTGGTTCTGATGCGGTGTATAGGCTATACTGGCATAACCGCCGGCAGCGCGCAGCTTGTGAAATTCCTTTATGGAAGTCTGCCAGCAGCAGGCGTCGCCTATCGGCCCGGCATGACGCATCATTACCGGCACCTTTAATGCCGCTTTGGGGTACGCTCCCGGTTCAAACGCCGGCGAGTAACCGAAAATGCTCAGTATCCTTTCGGGATAAGCCTGCAGCATAGACAAAGCCCAATATCCCCCGCCAGAGTGTCCCCACAACAACCACGGTGCATTTGCCATTTCCGGGCGCCCGGATGCTTTACCAATTTCCTGCAACGTTTTGATGAGTGCGTCGCCGGAACCGGATGCTGCATTTCTCCAGTCGTGGCAGTTGCCTTTAGCTGAGTACAGATCGGTGCCTACCACTGCCAGTTTCCATTTTTTTGCGAAGGACTGGTACTGCACATCATAGGCGGTAGCTGAGCCTCTTCCCTCCATTGTACAACCATGCTGATGCACAAAAACGCCCTGCAGCTGAACAATATTTTCGGGAATGAAAATGGTATACCGTGCTGAATCGAACGTATAGCTGCTGTTTTTTTGCGTGATCACGTAAACGGTACCGTTAGTAACTTTTTGCACACTGTAATCCGGCTGCGGAACGTTGCCCGCAAAAATGCTAACCGGAATGAGCGTAGCTGCCATCAGCAGCCATTTCTTTTTTATACTATTCATATATTTCCGGTATATCAATTAACGTTTGCAGGTACATTAGGCGTGAGCCTTTTACATTGGGATGATGATAATAATGTCCCCAATTGTTGACGGCAGTATAGTCTTCGTGCCACATGGTAGCCTTGTCTACTTCTTTGCCATCGCGATTCAGAGAGGTGGCAATATCAAACCTGCAACCATTGATACCATATTTTTTGCGCACCTTTTCTATCAGCAGGTTGGCTTCTACCTGGGTGCCATGTTCGTTGGAAGGAATGTTGTTGAGAATGGGGGTGGAGCCGTTTGCACGAATGTATTCTACCAGCTCACTCAAATTCTGCTCCGTATTGCCTCCGTTGGTGCCAATGGTAACCATTACATATTTTGCTTTTACATAAGGCAACTCATTCTTAATACGCTCCAACACCTCTTTTATCGTGCAGCCACCACGTCCGCTCGATATCGATTTTCCTTTCACGTGCTGCATGACGAGCTGCGTCCACGCCGACGGAAAATCTTTTGCAGGAAAGTAGCCTTCTGGTTGCGTTATCGAATCGCCATATAACAGTAAGGTAAGATCGCTCTCCATGGCCTGCACGCAAATTTGTTTTACGGTTAAAGCAGCCCCCTCGAGCAACCCGAAACAATAATAATCCCATTGATGCGCCATCCCGCTTTCACTCCCTACTGCGCCTACTCCCACTCCACCGGAGCCATCTGCGTTTATTTCCAGTTCCTGGCTGTCGCCGGTAGTAAGGTCAGTCAATATGATTTTGGATTGCTGGTAGTGGCGCTGAATTTCCACCAGGTACTCATTGGCGGCATCTATCTTCACCTGTTTCCATACGGCGGGCTTGCTTTCTATGGAAATGGTTTGTTTGGGAACATCCACGATTGCTTTAAAGTCGCCTGTATTGCTTTGAAACACAGCTTTTGTAGTTGCCGAAAAACGGACATGATAGCGTACCAGCCTTTCACCCAGCGAATAGTATTTGTTCAGTTGAATCACGTTCTTGTTACCGGTGATCACCAAACCCTGCGCAGTAAAATTGCAGGCAACACCGTTGAGCAACAGCTCAGGAAACTTATCCTTATCCGTTAGTATTTTCCGGTACAGGACAGAGGTAGCGGTTTGTGGCTTTTGAGCATACAATGTGGTACAAAACAAGCTGTATCCGAGTAGTAAAATAAATCCTTTCATTACGTATTAGAATTTGAGTAAAGTTAAGAAGCAGGTAATGAAAGATGCTTCATAACGGTGCATAATACATGCAGAACACATATTTAAGATTTCCTTACTGTTGACTACCTCCACTCACCAGCGTCGTTAAAGGTTTCCAATCTTTGGAAGGTTGGAAACCTTTTTTGCAAAAGGCTGCCAACGACAACGCTCTGCGAAAACAGATGTCTCATTCTTCGAGATGACAAGCAGTGTACACAAAGCCCAACCTTAGTACAATTGCTCAATCTTTAGTTCTGCTGTCTGTCACTCCGGCCAAAGAACGAGTCTCCTTTCTATTACTTGTTGGGTTATCATTAGGTCAATCTTCGGGGATGTCTTCACCCACCAATAGAGCAAGGCCCGTTACAAAACCTGCGCCTGAAGGAGCAGGAAAAGCAAAGTTGCCAACCTTTTAAAGATTGGCAACCTTCGCACACCGGTCTCTTCTTTATTGCCACGCTGCGGGTTGTGCCATGCCTGTCATTTTTTTAGCATCTTCCAAGGGTATAGGCATAACGAGGTATTTGTCGGTATAAGACTGATAGTCGCGGATCTTTTTACGCTCATAGCTGAACTTTCCATCATTGCCCTTTGTTATCCGCATACCGGTAACAAACCGATTGGTTGAGCTGAGAATTTTCCAGCGGCGCTGGTCATCGAAACGGTATTGTCCTTCCAGGCAAAATTCCACGCGGCGTTCGTTGCGGATGCGATCGCGCAAAAATTCTTTAGAATCTACAAAGCCCGGCACATCCTGTATCCTTGGTTGCAATGCACGTTCCCTGATCACGTTCAAGGCAGTTTTTGCTCCTTCCAGATCTCCTACTTCGCATAAAGCTTCCGCTTTTTGAAGATAAAATTCTGCCAGGCGGAAAAAGACCCAATGGGTGGGCTCATGACCGGAGCTGCCACCTGGTCCCCAAAACTTAATTTGTTTGTCTTTACGGCTATAGTAGCCTGTGCAGGAACGTTGTGTTTCCTGCGAAATCACATCATTGAAGCCGCTGCGTCCTCCCACAAAAGTTTCTATGATGAATGGCTCTGTGCAGTTGTAGGGCACACCGTAGTCGGCCATGTTGTAAAGAATGTTTACATAAAAACGCGCATCCCTGTTAGCGTAAGGATCGCCGCCTGTTGCCTCACTGTATCCCAATGTTGCAGCTTCCGGTGTAACAGTAACGCTGGTATGACTTTCGTCGTTGTAAGTAACCGGTAATGCACCGTTGGTCATTTCAAAACAATCTACCAGTTCCTGGGTGGGCGATTCACCACAGTTCCACATATGATTGATGGCAGCATAAGGATAATTGCCAACGTCTACTCCATTAGTATTGTTGATGTGTGAATTATCGCCCGAAGCGCGCCAGATAATTTCAGAAACAGGCGTGGTAAATGCGCCAATGAATAATCTTTTGTAATCCTGCATACTCACAAGACTATACTCCGCCATGTTGATGACATCCTGTGCAGCATCGGCGGCACGTTGCCATTTGCTTTGATCATTATCCGGATTATTAAGCGGGCTTGCATTGTACAGTAGGACGCGGGCGCGGATGGAGTACGCCACTCCTTTGTCAACACGACGCGCATCCTGCGAAGGTTGACGATTGGGCAAAATTCCAGAGTTAATTACGTCCAGCAATTCCTGCTCAATTTTTGATGCAATATCGTTGTATGCGGGTCTTACCAGGTCGTTGTAACCGGTGAAGGTAGCTTCAAAGGGCTCCTCTACCCAAGGCACTGCCCCATAAAATTCCAGCAGGTGCATGTAATACCAGCAACGCAACACCCGGGCTTCGGCTATCCATGTTGCACGTTCCTGTTCGGTAATGGCAGTAGATTGCGGCAGGTATTTAATGGCGTTATTGGCAAGCCTTATACCGCGCCAGAAATCGGGCCACAATTGTTCGGCGGGTGCAGACCAGGGCCAGTTAATTACCGGATTAGATAATGACAACGAGCCATTGTGCCACTCGTAGGCATTGTAGGTTGCCGCCCAGAATGCATTGTCGGTAAGACATTCCAGCGGGCTCATTACGAATGATATCTGGTCGCGCGCCTGGTAAATTTCGCCATAAGCTGCATCCAGCAATCCTTTGCTGCGTGCATAGTTGGTGAGTACCTTATCTATTGTAATCTGGCCGTCGGGCGTTTTTTCTAATACTTTTTCACAGCCAAACTGTGCAACAAGCATTAAAGTGATGATGATAAATGAGACGATCCGCTTCATGTTTCAAATATTTTAATGGTCAGGCAATTTTAAAATGATATGTTCACGCCCACGTTATAGGCTTTAAACACAGGATACAGCAACTCGTTGTTTTGCTCAGGATCCTGGTATTTTACGGGGTACCTGTCGAACGTAAGGAGGTTCAACCCGTTGGCATACACCCTCACGGATTTGGCGCCTATTTTATCGGAAATATTTTTGGGAAGTGTATACCCTATTTCAGCATTTCTCAGTCGTATATAGCTGCCATCCACATACCAGAAATCAGAAGGCAACTTGCTGGCATTGCTGCCGGGATCGAGACGCGGATAGGTGATTGGTAAGCCGGCAGCATAACGTTCCTGGCTCCACGCTTCTTTGTGCCATTCGTTAAAGTTGTTGGTTTCCCACACTCTTTGTCCAACCATTAGGTAACTCCTGTTGGCTACGCCTTGCCACATCATGCTGATGTCAAAACCTTTGAACTGGAAGCTAACGGCGCCGCCGAATGTCCATTCAGGCACTTCGGGAAATCCAATAGGCACCTGGTCTTGTTCCGTCACTACCCCATCACCGTTAGTATCTTTGTATTTCAGATCGCCAAGTTTGGGCGTAGCGCCAATGCCTGACTGGTCGGGCCAATCCTGGATGTCTCTTTCTGTATTAAAGAAGCCGGCAGTTTCGTAGCCCCACTGTTGTCCTAAACGATAACCTGTGCTGCGCAGGCGGTAAGTATATTCTTCGGGCAGCAACACCTCGCTGATGTTTAATACTTTGTTTCGGTTAAACGCACCGTTTAATTTAATATCAAGCCGAGTGCTGGAGTTGAAGCTTTTTTGATAGCCACCTACCAGTTCAAAACCCTTGTTCTCAATTTCGCCAGCGTTTATTCTTGGTATGATGCCAGAAGTAAATACACCGCCTGTACCAAACACACCTGTGGGTACCAAACCGGTGGCGGAAATGAGAATGTTATTCCTTCTTTCATAAAAAACATCTACATCAAAACTAAAGTTGTTAAAGAGGCGGGTTTCTAAGCCCACGTTGTATTTGTTCGCCTTTTCCCACTCAAGTTCGTTGTTGCCAATCTGCGATTCGTAGCTGCCGTTCCACAAAGTAAGAAACGCGAAACGCGCACCGTTCATATTGTCGTTTCCTACCTGACCGTAAGATGCGCGCAGCTTTGCAAACGTAAGCCAGGGCACATTGTTTTGCACAAAATCTTCGTTAGATGCTACCCAACCGACAGAAAAAGAAGGAAAGAAGCCCATTTTATGACCGGGTGCAAATTGCTCTGATCCGTTATAGCCAAAGTTTATTTCGGCAAGATATTTATTGTCGTATCCATAAGTACCGCGGCCTACAAATCCTATGTAATTGAAAGGAAGCTCGATATTTACTACGCGTTGGTATCGATTAAACAATACCATGCCTGTAACGTCGTGCCAGCCGAATTTTCTTCCGTAATTGATAGACGCATCAATGTTCATAAGATTCCATTGCGACTGTGCCTGCGCATCAGACAATGTACTGTTGGTCATAGTACCGGTAGGCTGATAGATAACAGCATCGGGATTATTGGGATCGGGCTTTGCTTCATACAACTGGAAAGTTCTTTGCCGCACCTGCTGGTTAATAGCAGTAGCGTCGTACGATCCTATCACTTTTGCAGAAAGTCCTTTCGTCAAAAATTCAAGTTTCTGCTCTATTCCTAACGTAGTAGTTACCTGGTTGATCAGCGTATTGCGAAAGCCGGAACGATTCAGCATACCATAGGGCACGTTGTTGATGTTGCCTCCTTTGAGCGGGGTAGAAAGCACTTCGCCATCGGGCGTTACATCGTTGTGATAGTTGCTGGGGGTTTGTAGTAACGATCCGATTACAACAGAGTACGCATTCACGTCATTCAGGTAAGCGCCATTGTTGGGCACCACCACAGGGTCGTTTTTCTTTTGCATGTAGCCGCTGATGTTGAGGAACATACTTAAAGAAGAGTTGATATCAATGTCGAAGTTTGAACGAAAGTTCACGCGGTTTGCTTTTGACGCAGGATCGTAGTTGTATTCGCTGAATTTTTCAGTATTAAAAATACCTTCCTGGCGCAGATAGCCTACTGTAGTAAAGTAACGCATGCGCTCTGTGCCGCCGGCTACATTTACATTCACCCTTTGCATGGGAAACGCTTCTCTCATAAACTCTTTTACGAAATTTCTTACAGGATACAGATCGGGCTTGTCGCCCAACCGGTAATGCTCCAACGCTGCATCGTCGTATATAGGTTGACGTCCGTTTTGAATTTCTACCTGGTTGCGTAATACGGCATAATCATAAGAGTTTGTCATTTTAGGCAGGCGTGTGGGTGATTGCCACGATTGTTCTACCGTAACATCAATAACAGGCTTGCCCGAAAAGCCACGGCGGGTAGTTACCATGATAACCCCGTTGGCACCACGCACACCATATACTGCAGTGGCAGACGCATCTTTGAGGATAGAAATAGATTCTACCTCACGTGGATCAAGCGCATTAAAATCTCTTTGCACACCATCAACCAGTATCAGTGGTTGCTGACCGTTAATAGTACTGCGCCCACGAATGTAAAAATCCAACTGCTCACCCCCGGGCACACCCGAACGTTGAAGCACGCTCAAACCCGGCAGGCGTCCTGCAAGCGCAATTCCTATATTAGATGCAGGTGTTTGTTTTAAGCCGGTTGCATTGATGGTGGAAATAGCAGCTACCACACTCACTTTTTTCTGCTTGCCATATCCCACCACCACTACATCAGACAACTCCTTTGATTTGGCTGAGATAGTGATAGTAACACTTGTTTTTCCTGTTTCTACTACATAAAACTTGTCATCGTATCCAACGTGAGAAATCCGGAGCGTCTGTCCCGGACTGGCACTGATGGTAAACTTTCCGTTCCCATCTGTAACGGTGCTCGTAATCGTATTTGTTACGGATACAGTTGCATCGCTCACACCTGCCAGGGTTGCAGAATCAATGATCTGACCTGTAATGCGCTGCGTGCTTTGAGCAGAAGAAGTAAACACGGAAAAAAGAAATGACAGCAATAGCAATGCTGGCAAAAGAGGAGGGTTTAAAACCTTGCAATCGTTGTTCATTGTAAAATTAGCTTTGGTGAAACCAAGTTTGTTCTATTCGGAAATAAATGTAAAAGGTCTTTTTACTTTTCGTGACCTGATCTGTACCGAATACTGGTAAAATATTTTTTGACGCTTTGAAATGGATGTGATTGTTGCTAAAAATATTTATTGATAAAGCGTTTATAAACTGCTACCTGCAGACTCCTCCTTCGTTGGAGTGACAGGCAGCGGGATGTTGATTGGACTATAATAGAAATGCTGAACAATGTAACGCTGTTGAACTATTTTCTTGCAGATCATACCGGCACTACAGCTTGTCATTCCGACGAAGGAGGAATCTGTTTGCGTAAGCGTTTATGGACTACTTCCTGCAGACTCCTCCTTCGTCGGAGTGACAGGCAGCGGATGTTGATTGGACTATAGTAGAAATGCTGAACAGTGTAACGCTGTTGAACTATTTTCTTGCAGATCATACCAGCACTGCGGCTTGTCATTCCGACGAAGGAGGAATCTGTTTGCGTAAACGTTTATGGACCGCTACCTGCAGACTCCTCCTTCGTTGGAGTGACAGGAAGCGGATGTTGATTGGACTATAATAGAATGTTGAACAGTGTAACGCTGTTGAACTACTTTATGCAGATCATATTAATACTACAGCTTGTCATTCCGACGAATGAGGAATCTGTTTGCATAAGCGTTTATGGACTCCTTCCTGTAGACTCCTCCTTCGTCAGAGTGACAGGCAGCGGGATGTTGATTGGGCTATAATAGAATGTTGAACAATGTAACGCTGTTGAACTACTTTATGCAGATCATACCAGCACTGCAGCTGGTCATTCCGACGAAGGAGGAATTTGTTTGCGTAAGCGTTTATGGACTACTTCCTGTAGACTCATCCTTCGTCGGAGTGACAGGCAGCGGGATGTTGATTGGACTATAATAGAATGTTGAACAGTGTAACGCTGTTGAACTATTTTCTTGCAGATCATACCCATACTACAGCTTGTCATTCCGACGAAGGAGGAATCTGTTTGCGTAAACGTTTATGGACCGCTACCTGCAGACTCCTCCTTCGTTGGAGTGACAGGCAGTGGGATGCAACGTAGAGATAAATTAATCGGGACTGATTTGACTACTCTTCAGCCTTTCTTTTAGTATCCTCGAAGAGGCGCATTGCCATCAGTCCGTTACCAACAGCACCGCCTGCACGAAGCGCAGCAGCAATGAATACTGTTTCTGCAATTTCTTCACGTGTGGCTCCAGCCTTAACGGCATTCTCAATATGCGACTCTATGCAATATGCGCACTGCGTAGTAAGCGCCACCGCTACGGACATGAGTTCGCGATACTTAACAGGAATAACACCGTCGCTTCGCTCGGCGGTGTATTTAAGATTCAAAAAAGCATTCGCTTCTTTAGAGGCAGCGTTTATCAGCATATCAACATAAGCACGATCTTTAGGAGTCTGGTATTCAGCCATACAGTTTAAACGTTTAGATTTATCAATGGGCAGGTAAAAGCCTTTCGAATAAAGATACTGATAAATGCAAATCTATCTCTGCGCACATGCAGTACAAACCTGAGTGAGACAAAAGTAAAAAGCCGCAGATTCGCAGATCTAAAAAAATCTGCGAATCTGCGGCAAAAAAATTCTGGTTCTGCCAAACTCTCACGAACTGCTACCCGCAGACTGCTCCTTCGTTGGAGTGACAGGCAATGAGATGTCGATTGGACTTTAATAGAATGTTGAACAATATAACACGGTTGACCTATTTTCTTCTCCCGGAAACTCATCCGCGAATACAACTCACGGCATCACATATCCTTTTTCTACCATTCTCCTTCCCATTTCAGCATAAGCCTCAGGATCAGTGGGCGTAAAGCTTGCCAGGCCGTCTACATACCGGTTAAACATACAAAAAGCGGCAGCAATCAAAACAGTGTCATGTATTTCCCTGTCCGTTGCACCGAGCGCTTTGGCAGCGGTTATATCTTCTTCAGTAACTGCTTTGCCGCTTATCTGCACTTTGCCCGCAATTACCAGCAAGGCTTTTAGTTTGTCGCTGATACCCGCCTTTTGCATGTCTGCCAGCACCTCGTCTACAATAAATGATTCCTCTCCCATCAAACATCTTGCCGCGGCAGCATGGCTGCTCATGCAAAACATGCAATTGTTTTTGTGAGAAACATAAGCAGCAATGAGTTCTCTGTCGGCAGCGCTCAGGGGTGATGGATCGCGCAACAATACCTGTGCAAGCTGGTATAACGGTTTCCCGGTTTCGGGCCGAAACATTACGAGACTGCGAATGCCTGGTATACCTTCGGGTACCTGTATATGAGCCATAATAAATTATTTAATTGTTTTTGTTTTGTGTTCTATGTTCTTTAAAAACAATACTACAATCAACCCAATAATAAACACCAATGAAAATATATAAATTGAATTTCCATATCCTCCTAAAGCGGTTACCAATATGCCAATAAACAGCACGGCGGTACCGGTAAAAAGCCGGCCTATATTAAAACAAAAACCGGTGGCGGTTGCCCTGATGTTAGTTGAAAACAATTGAGGTATATAACAGGCCAATACACCCTGGCTGATTCCAAAAAACAAAGCCAGCACGGCAGTTTCAACATAAATAAGCGTGCTGAAGCTGTGGTTTGTTTTAAAAAGTACAAACGATAAAACAGCACATACGGAAAAGCACAAAAGCATCGATCTCCGCAAGCCAATGGCGTTGAGCAGCCAGCCGGAGAAGAAGCCTCCTGCAAGACCGCCCATGCCCAGCAGCATCATGCTGATGCCTCTTTCTTTTTGTCCGTCGGTTGCCGTAACAAGGCTTTGAACCCATGTAGGCAACCACGAAAAAATTGCCCAAAGTCCTATCAACATAGATCCAAAGATCAATGAGCCAATCAGTAATTCCCTTCCCTGTCCTGCATTGATAAACGAATTGCTTTTAACCGCACCCCGGGTTTCGCGGTTTTGCAACCATTCGTTCGATTCCCTGATGAGCCATATCCCTGAAAATGAAATCAGCAAAGGGATCAGCCCCACTGCAAATGCCTGGCGCCAACCCGAAACATTGTAAGTGATCAATCCTGCCGAAAAAATGCCAACAGGAAAAGCGATGGATAAAATGCCGATAAATACCGACCGGCTTTGCTGCGGCCACACTTCGCTTATAAGTGTAATACCGGTTACCAATACACCGCCTACCCCAAAACCGCTGAAAAATCGACACAGCACAACGCCCCACCATTGCTGCATCAACGCTGTGAGTAACGTAAAAAGTCCATAACAGGATATGGAAAGCAGCACTGCTTTTTTTCTACCGATACGGTCGCTTACAACACCCCAGCTAAATCCGCCTAATGCCCAGCCAAAAATAAAAACGGCATTGATGTAAGCACCGATCCTGGAAAGGGAGGCGGCGTCGGTGGCTATGTTCAGATCTTTAATTACAACAGGAAGATAAACAGACATTAATGTTGACACCGTTCCTCCCAGCGCACCGGCGAGAAAACAGACGAAAAACAGTGTCCAGTAGTAACCCGAAAGCGTAACCTTGGGGGCTTGTGCTAAAGTAGTAGTAGTAGTAGTAGTAGTAGTAGTCATAACTGTACATTATTTGATTAAACCATCAAATACAAAGGATACATAATAGAGGGCCCCTATGTACGGCGAACCGAACGACTGATACACCCGGTTGTTGAGTATGTTGCTGCCACCAAGTTTTATGATGGAATGAATGGATGGAAGCTTTTTATTGAGTTGAAGGTCTACCAATGAATAGGCGGGCACACGTCCGGGGCGGTTGCCATTAAAAGTTCCGTACCAGTCAAAAGCATCCTGCCAATGCCAGGCAATGTTAAAGCCGAAGTTTTTGTACACATTGCTGTTGCCAAACGTAAGATTGGTAGCAAACTTAGGCGTATTAAAAGCCGGAATGTTGTTAGGGTTGGCATTGAGCAGGTTAAATTGTGCCCAGGTGGCATTTCCCGAAAGGATATAGCCTTTCAGCATCATATACGTCAGCCCGAGCGAAGCGCCGCTGGCAGATACTTTATCAGCAGCATTGGTATATAGCTGAAAAGCCTGAACCTTACCGTTAGGAATATCCGAAGCAGCAGCAGAGCTTATCGTTCCGTCGCCAGCCAGCACGGCATTTTCGGGTCGTATAACCACGGTATTGATTATAAAATTGTTGTACGAACTGTAATAATAGTTCAGGTCGACCAACAGTTGATTTTGAATAAGTCCTTTGTAGCCGATCTCAAATGCTTTTTGTTTTTCGGGTTTGATATAGGAGACATTTGATTTTTGTAAAAGTCCTTTGTTTTCTTCTATGGCCTGAGGACACGGTGTGCCTGCTGCCATGGCGGCCCCAAATGCAGCTCCAAACGCACCTACAGAAGAAGCGGTAAACGAATTTTCATATACATTCATTCCTTTGCTGTTGCCCGGCGCACCACCAAGAATAGTAATAGGTCCCACGTTCAAATGAATGTACAGATCAACGGGAGTTGGATTTCTAAAGCCGGTTTGGTACGATGCGCGGAAATTATGATCTTTTGCCACGGTATATACGCCGGAAAAACGGGGTGTAAAGCTTCCCGAAAAATTATTGTTTTTATCGTATCGTACCGAGGCGGTGAGCTTTAATTTATCATTCAGCAGTCTTTTAGCCACCTGCACAAACGCGCCGTATTCTTTGATGGTTATTTTCTGATCTTTGTCGTCGAACAAAGACCCGTTAGTAAACATATCATAATAACGAAAGCTTCCACCGGCGAGCAGCTCAAATACCTGCACGTTGCGCGAAAAATCGTACTGACCTTCGGTATGGTAAAATTTGCTGTTGCTGAAAACGCCTGCACCGCTCAATCCATAGTTGTGTATCAGATTGTCTTTTGCCTGATCATACGCTGCACTTCCCGGCAACAATCGTCCTTCATCTGCAAATGCCCTTGCGGCTGCGTGGTTGGCTGCTGTTACATTGCCAATGTCTCCGTTATAAGCAGCAGTATACCGGTTAAACCAGGCATTGTCGGCTTCGCCCGGAGCAACCGTATTTCCATCCAGGTCTTTTACCCAGGTGCGGTTCAGGAACTGCGCAAGAGACCTTGTATTATAAGAGTCGTGCGAATCTTCAATCACTGCATAACTGCGCAAAAAATAGTTGCTTCCTTTCAGCTCTGCCCTGTGCTGCTGTAATACAAAATTGTTCAGGTCAAACCGGCTGCTGCCTGTGTAACTGGCGGTGCCTTTTCCGTAGTTATACTGGTACGACAACTCCATATTGTTGCTGATGCGGTAATGCAATGCACCACTCAACTTCAGGCTGTATACGTTGTAATTCATCAGGTATTTTTCTTCATACCCTGTCCTCGAAACCCGTCCGATGCCCTCAATGGTTCTAACCACTTCATCGCCATAAATATTTACGCCGTCCCGCCCAGGGTTGTTAGGCCCACGGAGGTTTGCAGGCGTTTGGGCATCTATATCTGTATAATTATTCGCATGCCAGTCTAAACCCGATAAGTAAGCAGCATTGATTTTAAAAGCAAATTTGTTATTAAATGCTTTTGCGTAACGAAGCGCAAAATCATACAATCCGTGCGGCTTTGCATCGTCTTCTCCAATATGATTGATACCGGTTTTTGCCTGCACTGTCAGTCCCTGGTACTGAAAAGGATTTTTGGTGTGCATCATCAACACGCCATTGAATGCAATGGGGCCATACAATGCCGAAGCGGCGCCTGGAATAATCTCCACGCTTTCAATATCAATATCCGAAGTGCCAAATTGATTGCCCACAGAAAAGTTCAAACCGGGCGTTTGGTTGTCCACTCCGTCTACCAATTGTAAAAAACGCTGATTACCGGTGCTGTTGAAGCCGCGCGTATTAATTTGCTTGTAAGTTAAGCTGCTGGTAACGGCATCTACGCCTTTCAGGTTAACGAGCCCATCATAGAAAGAAAGCGAAGGATTTTCGCGAATGGTTTTCTGGTTCATTTTTTCTATGCTTACGGGAGAGCGTAAAATGCTTTCGTTTACACGCGATGCAGCAAAAACCACTTCGTTGAGCAGCCCTTGCTTCTGTGTGAGTTTCACTTTTACAGCCTGCTGGTTATCGGAAATCAGTATTTCCTCGCTGCCAAAACCGGTTGCAGACACGGTAACCGTAACCGGTAGCTTTATCCGGTTAAGCATCAATGTAAAATTTCCCCGGATATCGGTAACCGTTCCCGTTAGTTTGTCTTTTACGGTAACGCTGGCGCCGGCTATGGGTTCGCCGGTTGTGGCATCGGTTACATTGCCAGTTATGGTTGTGTGCTGCCCGTAAGCAGTTATAAATAAGGAAAGAAATAGTATAGTGAGTAATTGTTTCATTGCAGTTGAATTGGTATTATTGAACAGGGTTATTTTTTAAATGATCGTAGCCTTGCGGCAACCGCGTGTAACCATGGTGTACAATACGGTCGGCAAGCGTGCTATAGTATTGGGGATCGGAGGGAGTGAATGCATTCAGCCCATCCACATACCGGTTATACAAACAAAACAGTGCGGCAATCAGCACCGTATCATGAATTTCCAGGTCGGTGGCGCCGGCTTTTTTAGCAGCAGCTATAGCTTCTTCATTCACCTGTTTACCGCTTTTTTGCACCAGCGAGGCTATATGCAGCAGGGCTTTCATTTTGGACGACACGGGAGCAGTAGCGATGTCGTTCAGCACAGCAGCAGAAGTTGTATTGTCTCCCAGCAGCAAATCAGCCGCGGCGGTATGGGCTGTTGTACAAAACCGGCATTCATTGCCATAACAAACGATACTGGCAATCAGCTCTCTTTCGCCTTCTGTTAACGACGAGGGCCCACGTAATAATAGCTGGGTGAGTTCGCGTATGGGTGCAGCAGAATCTTTGCGATATTCCAGCAAGCCGGTAATGCCAGGCAGGTGGGATTCTATCTCTATATGAGGCATAACAATAATGGTTGATGTAATTACAAAACACAGTAACGCCCCGCGCATCAGCGAGGGAACGCACACAATTATCCCCGGAAAAGCATGTGTTAACAGGGAGGCTTACACTAAGTAAAACAACGAAAATGCAGGAGCGTCGGGAGGCTGAATAACGCGGTCTAAATCCGTTTCCATCAGCGAAGCGGAAAAGCAAAGCTGCTGGTTCTCTTTTACGATCGCGGGCTGGGTTAATGTGTACAGCGCCTGCGATAGAAGGTATTCTGCTGAGGCGGTCGCCAGTTTGGCTGATCTTTCTTTTCCTTTTTGCGGAAAGGCGGGATGATCATTTATCTGTCCCGCATAACGTTGATGCGCATCCGCCAGTTGAGTGCCTTTTATGTCGGGCAGGCAAAGTAAGAAAAGTGTATCGTTAAAAATTCTACGCTTTACATAATTATAGCGCACACCGCCCCATTCAATTTCTCCATCGTACCGCTCGTATTCTTTCCAGTTGGTAGAATAAGGCAGCAATACGGGTATTTTCACCAATACCAGGTCTTCATCAGCATAATTACCTCTTTCAATATGGCGCAGTGTCTGCAGTCCGTTCTGTTCCTGGAGATAACAAAACAGCAACCTGTAACCGGCGAGATTAAACAGATGTACTGAAAACAGCAATATGGCAAAAACCCTCTTCAAGCAGTAGTGATCGTTCCACAATGTAATAGTTTATTTAATATAAACCAATGGAACCATGTAGCAGTTGCAGAGAAATATTTTAACGGGCCCGGATAACCGAACTAAGGTAACTTTTCGACAAAAAAGATCATTCTGTTGCTATCTTTATAAAGTCCTGATGCTATTATCGCTTCCGGTAAAAGAAGTTAAACTCAAATTATGTCATACATCGATCTGAAAAATGAACTGCCTGGAATACGTGGACTGATGGTTTACAGGCCCGAAACTGCGAAACCGCTGAATGAGCTTGCGGAAATATTGTTAAGGAACGACGACAACTCATTAAGCCGTGGCGAACGGGAATTGATCGGAGCCTATGTTTCTTACCTCAACGATTGTTTCTTTTGTCAGAACGTTCATGGTGCCATGGCGCAGCATTATTTAGGTTGTACAATGGCGGATATTGATGCCATCAAAACAAACTTCGGCGAGACTCCGCTTTCAGACAAAATGAAGGCGCTGCTAACCATTGCCGCAGCAGTTCAAAAGGGTGGCAAAAATGTTACGGCTGCTATGATAGACGAGGCAAAAGCCAATGGAGTTACAGATGTTGAAATACACGACACGGTGTTAATAGCCGCCGCGTTTTGTATGTTTAACCGTTATGTTGACGGATTGGGAACATGGGCGCCGCAAGACAGGCAGGTGTACATTGGCAGGGCACCGCAACGTGCGCTGGAAGGCTATGCAGCAGGCAATCTGTATAAATAATATAAGTCTCAACGCTGCTTTCGCATCGTAAGCGACGAATGCATTGAAGGTTCATCATTGCTTAATGCACCTTAATAAAAGTCGTATTTGTTCACTTTTATGTAACCATGTTCTTCGGGAGGCATCGTGGGCTTAACCGGTTTTTCTTCATCAATGGTGGGCATCAGAATGGGGAGCACCCGCACTTTCACTTCCCGGGTTGTGAAACTCTCGATTTTTTCGGGCAACAATTTTTGCAGCTTAACGGCGGCCATGGACTATTGGTTTTTAAAATTATTTTTTACGTTCTTTTATCTCTATAAATCCGTGCCAGAGATGCGTAAAAAAGTCCTTTAACATGCAATTACAATTAATAACGGTTACCAACACCTGAAATCAACGCTTCCGCATGTGCTGCCAGGGAGTGGTGATGCGCCCGGCGGATGCACCCTGGGTAAAATGACTGCCGCTTCTTCCACAAATTGTGGAGAATCTGACTATCAGGGTTTTCATGGAGAAGTGCGTTTGATTGCCATTTAGTTAAGCCGATCAAGACTGGAGATTTTAATAATTATATTAATGAGCCGCAGATTCGCACATAAAGGATCATCTGCGGCAAAGATGAGTTTTCGCTAACTAAACGACGTTTGATTGAAATGTACCGATCAGCCACATCATGGCTAAAGTGAATATAAGATGTCCGACGAAGATGCACAGCAGGTACAACGACCAGGGAACTGTACCCGGCGGAGCAGGATGCAGCCTGGTAAAGATCACCCAGCCCGACACCCCTACCATGCCGTATATAACGCCAATAATCCACCACTCCATTGAATGAAGATGCCCGATGTAGCCATGCGTTCCGCGCAATAAACAATACACCCACACAAATAAAACACCTATGCCGTAATGTACCGTTACTGCCACCGTTCGGTAAAAGCCTATGCTCCTGTTTGTATTTCCAGGAGAAAAGGTGGCCAGCATTTCCGTTAATATCCGAACCGTATACAAATTACGTTTTGAAACAACGGCGCAGGTATTCATAAAAGCGGTCATTAATGCCGTTGCAACAATGCCGGTTAGTAAAATAGCCAGTGCAGACATGTATTAATTGTAATTTGGTTCTAAGACGTTTAACAATTATTTTGCCATTACGATCTTAAAAAGAGGATCTGGCTTTTAACAAGCTGCAGGTATACAGATAAAGCCTTATTTAACTGCAGCGCGGCGGTAAAAAATTTGGAGCCCATACCAGCAGCCTGCATATATTAAAGTTGCGCATGGCCTAATTGTTGTTTTACAATCGTATTCGTTACAGCAAAAGAATGATATGCCCAAACACGCCGGATTATTTTATATGGAAGACCTGGAAGAGTTGTTTGTGGATGCCCAGCACCAGAAAGTTTTCCCCGATCAGAAAACCTTTGCAGACTGTGTGCCTAAATACCCCGTTACGGAAATACTGGAGCAGTATCGCGCCTACAAAAAACAGGATGGGAATAACCTGCTCGATTTCATACTGGCGCATTTTACATTGCCGATTGCCGTGTCGCAACCGGCGCATGTATCCGATTACAGCATCGACGAACACATCAGTTACCTGTGGAATTTGCTGGGGCGCGAAGCCAACAAAAACGGAGGAACGCTTATTGCCCTTCCCAAACCCTCCATTGTTCCGGGAGGGCGGTTCCGCGAAATTTTTTATTGGGATACTTATTTTACGATGCTGGGTTTGCAGGTAGCAGGGCATACGGAGCAGTTGGAAAACATGATCGATAATTTTGCTTACCTGCTCGATACTTTCGGGCTTATTCCCAATGGCAACCGCACGTATTTCCTCACGCGGTCACAACCGCCTTTTTTTTCACACATGATAGAGCTGCTAAGAGAAGTGAAAGGCAATGAAGTATTGCTGAAATACTTACCCCAGCTTACGGGCGAATACAAATTCTGGATGAAGGGCGCCAACCTCTTAACACCTGATGAACCGGCTAAAGAACATACGGTGCTGTTACCCAACGGCGAAACAGCCAACCGCTACTGGGACGAGTTGAATACACCACGCGCAGAGGGCTATGCAGCCGATCTGCAAACACATGCAGAAGCGTCTGCCGATCCTTCGGATCATTACCGGCACGTTCGGGGCGCCTGCGAATCGGGCTGGGATTTTTCGGGACGTTGGTTCAAAGATGGATTTCATATTCAAAGCATTCATACCTGCGACCTGTTGCCGATAGATCTTAACAGCCTGCTATGGCACCTGGAAAAAACATTGGCAAAAGCCTACACACTGGACAATAAGCCAGAAACAGCAGCAACTTATGAAGAGAATGCTGCCAGGCGACAAACAATGATAGAAGCCGTGCTTTGGAATAAAAATGAGCAGGTATATGCCGATTATGATTTTGTGGCGCAGCAATCGTCGGGCGCGGTAACTATGGCAATGGCTTATCCCTTGTTTTGCGGCATAGCCTCCAAAGAACATGCGGAGCTGGTATTGAACCGTATGGAAAAAGATTTTCTGAAGGCCGGGGGATTGGTTACCACGTTGGTTGAAACCGGTCAGCAATGGGATTACCCTAACGGATGGGCACCCCTGCAATGGATCGGTTATAAGGCTGCTGTTAATTACCAGCGCAACGACCTCGCCAGCCGCATTGCGCAAAACTGGATGCTGAATGTAGAACGAGTTTTTGACATGACGGGTAAGCTCATGGAAAAATACAATGTGATCGATACTTCTTTGAATGCAGGCGGCGGAGCTTATCTGAACCAGGATGGATTTGGCTGGACGAACGGCGTGTATGTGAAATTAAAAACGCTGGAGCGGAAGTGAGCGGCCGGCTTTCAGCTATGAGCTATCAGCAATCAGCATTCAGCAATCAGCGACAGGCTTTGAAGTAGCAGCAACCAACTGTTCATTGTCACACAAGCCTTTTCTTCATCAGTGCTGCTAAATTTTTCGTTCCGGAATCCATTTAACCTTTCTTTTCGTAAGTGTAATAAATAATCTTTCATCATTAATTACACACTTTATGAAAAGTACAGATCGGCCTTTGCTTTTACAGCTGGCAGGGCGGCAGCCTTTGCAACGCCGTCACTTCCTGAAATATATTGGAGGGGCGGCCTCCATAGCTGCGGTGGTGGCAGCGTGCAAAAAAAACGATGATAATAATAATCCCGGCAACGGCGGCATACCGTTAGGCTCCGGCGATACGGGCGTATTAAACTATGCCTATGCGCTCGAACAACTGGAAGCTGCTTTTTACACGCAGGTCGTCTCCTCTTTATTCAGTGGCGCTACAGCCACAGAACAAGCCTATCTTACCGACATCAGGGATCATGAAATAGCACACCGGGAATTTTTTAAAACTGCACTGGGCGAAAAAGCTATCCCCGCATTGGAAGTTGATTTTTCTTCCATCAATTTTTCAAGCAGAGACAGTGTGCTGGCTACAGCCAAGGCTTTTGAAGACCTGGGAGTAGCTGCCTATAACGGCGCCGGTCAACTGATTACAACGCCTGATTACCTGCTGCTTGCCGGCAAAATTGTTTCGGTAGAAGCCAGGCATGCCGCTGCCATCAGAGACCTGATCAGCAACGGAACTTTTGCAGACAGTACAGTAGTGGATGCTGATGGGCTCGACGTTTCAATGGCTCCTTCTGAAGTGCTGGCAATCGCCAAAAATTTTCTCAAATCAAAAATCGATGCCAGCCAGCTGCCAGCAAGCTAGCATTCCATCATCATTTTTTCATTTTCAAAAATTGCAACATGAACTTACATACTATATTCTCAGCAATAGAAAAAGCTGATCCGGAAGTATACGGAAGGCTGGATGCGAGGCGGAATGTTATTAAACGATTTGCGAAAACAGGCGGGCGCCTTGCACTCACTGCCGTACCACTGGCATTGGGGTCGTTGTTTAAATCGGCCTATGCGCAAACGGGTACAAGTATTGAAAATGTATTGCAGTATGCGCTAACGTTAGAATACCTGGAAGCTGAATTTTATAAAAAAGCAGTAGACGCGGCAGACCTTTTGCCGGCAGGAGCACCCAAAGCTGCTATTACTGTCATACGGGATCATGAAGTGGCGCATGTGGCTTTTCTTACAACAGTATTAGAGTCGATGGGAAAAACGCCGGTAAGCAAGCCCGACTTCGATTTTACAGGAGGCAAGGGATCGGGTAACGGGCCCTTTGCAGCTGCGTTTAGTGATTACGACCTTTTCCTGGCGGTGGCGCAAACTTTTGAAGATACAGGCGTAAGAGCATACAAAGGTCAGGCTGCCAACCTGATGTCCAGCAACGAGGTGTTAACGGCTGCTTTGCAAATACATTCGGTGGAAGCACGGCATGCCTCTCACATCCGCAACATGCGCAGGGCAAGGGCTTCCAACACCAGTATAAAACCCTGGATTACAGGAAAAGATACGGGCGGAATAGGCGACATAGTACAGGCAAGCTACAATGGAGAAGAATTGCATGAACAGGCCAACTTAAACATTGTAAACATTAATGGTAACCAAATCAGCGAAGCCGCAGCTACCGAAAGTTTTGATGAACCGTTAACCATGGAACAGGTGCTTGCCATTGTTGATCCCTTTTTACCCGCATAACCATGCTTTATCGTTTTGTGCAGAAGAACGTAGCGTTGCAAAACAGCATTGCATGATGTTTCAATACAGTTAATCATCATCGGACCGATTCATCCGAACCCATATAAACGCAGGATTTTTAGTTTCAACCCTACCCTTCTTCACTGGCCAACGATCAAAGCGGTTACCGGCGCCCGTTATATTACCCGGCAGCTCACTTCCACAAGTCCGGAATACTTATTGCAGACAGGATCGTAAATTAATTGTGTCTCATAAAACCGGAAGACATAATTTAGAGGAATTAATGCCAGGCACCACTCAATATCATACGGAAGCAACACTTGTTGAGTCGCTCAGGCAACGCAACAAAAGCGCTTTTGATTACCTGTATGCGAAATATTCGGCAGCTCTTTATACCGTTATCTTAAACATTGTTAGCGATAAGGAAACCAGCAGTGATATTTTACAGGAAGTATTTGTAAAAATATGGCGGCAGCTTGATCAATACGATCCGGCTAAGGGAAGATTATTCACCTGGATGTTGAATGTAGCCAGGAATGCTGCTATAGATTTTACACGCGGCAGACAGTTTAAAAACAGTCGCCAGAACACCGTGCTGAATGAAGGCTTTACACAGATGGCTGAAACATTGGCGGTTAATTTAGACAATATTGGCATTGCAGGAGTGGTGAAACGATTGCCGGATGAATACCGGAAGCTGATTATCCTGGCTTACTTTAAAGGATACACGCAGGATGAAATAGCGAAGGAAGAAAATATACCTTTAGGAACGGTAAAAACGAGAATCAGAAAAGGACTGATGGAATTAAAAAAACTGTTATAACACATTTATTGGTGGATATTAAAGCTTACATAGAAAGTGGAATTTTAGAGAGCTACGTTCTGCGGCTCACCTCCCCGGAGGAAACCGCAGAAGTGGAATCTATGATAGCTTCCCATCCTGAAATTGCAGCAGCAGTGCTGGATTTTGAAATAGGGCTTGAGCAGCGGCTTACAGCGGAGGCGGAAACAGCTCCTGCTGAAGTAAAACAGCGGCTGATGACCGTGCTTGCCGATGAATTTAATACAACGGAAGAAACGCAAGAAACAGGACCGGCACCGATTGTGGGCATACGCCGCCCCGCATCTGCATGGAAGTATATAGCCGCCGCAAGCATTGCACTATTGCTGGGCAGCGGTGGGTTAAACATTCACTATTACAATAAATACAACGAAAGCCAGGCCAGCTATAACAAGCTGCTGGCAGACCGCGAGGCATTGCTGGCGCGCTCCAATGTAAACGAAGCAAAAGCAACGGATGCTGAAAATACTTTGAAGATGATGATGGATGTGGCGGTTAAAAAAGTAGTAATGGCATCGCCCAACCAGGATAAAATTGCTACGCTCTACTGGAACAGCTCGACCAAGGAAGTATTTATGGCTAAACATAATTTGCCGCAGGCGCCTTCGGGAAAACAGTACCAGTTATGGGCACTGGTGAAGGGACAACCTGTAAACGCAGGCATGATCGGCGATTGCGGGCAGGCACTCTGCAAAATGCTCAACATGCCACAGGCAGATGCCTTTGCTATCACACTCGAAAAAGAAGGTGGCAGCCCTGCTCCGGACCTCACTCAGCTGCAGGTAATGGGAAAGATATGATAATGAGCGGTCAGCTATCAGCCATCAGCTATGAGCTATAAGCTGTCGGGCTATCGTGCGACGAATTTTTATCGCAATGCGAGGCAGGTTTATCGCTGTGCGAGGCGTCTTCGCCGCGCATTGTATTGTTGTCGCTTCCAGGCGACATACACATTTCTTCCCCATACCCTGTTATCATCTAAAACCTCTTTTGTAAGAATGATAGCTGTGCGAGGCGTCACATTGTATTGTTGTCGTCTCCGGGCGACATTTACATTTCTCCTATCCCCTGTTATCATTATCGCTGTACGAGGCGTCTTCGCCTCGCACGCTATTATTGTCGCCTCCGGGCGACATACACATTTCTTTCCTATCCCCTGTTATCATCTAAAACCTCTTTTGCAAGAGGCTTTAGATGAATAAACAAATGGGTTAGTTAGTGCCGGGTGAATGACCTTAAAGAGAAACCAACTGCGAAAAAAGCATACCCCGGACTTAATTATATCTGGTTAAAAACATCATTTTTTCTATTAGTGAGCGATCTCCACCATAGCCGTCAACTTAAGGAAAACACATGGGCTATATAGCCTGCATCGGAGAGGCAACCCGGTTGTAAAAAGCCAGCCCTTTAACGCTTTGCACCGTAGGTGCTACCCTGATACAAGGGCTGCACCTACGGCGCAGTTAAAAAGATGTTGACGATGTTTACAAACAGATAGCACCTACGGTACATAACGGACCGCTTAACCATTACCATTTTTCTTAAGTTGACGACCATGTCTCCACTCACCAGCGCCCGACTAACGATTCGGTGAGTGATGACATCCGCCATCAACCCCACGCCTTATACCCTACACCTTATACCCTACTCCTTCTCTTTACCAAAAATATTGGCACCAAATTTCTCTGACCACGATTTAGGCGCAAGCCACGACAGGAAAACTCCCAGCCTGGTTTGAAAGCCCGTAATGCGTTCTGCTTTTTTAGACAGCAGCGTGTTTACAGCTATCCTGGCAACTGCGTCCGGCGTCATATTATAACGTTCGGCAGTTTTCCTTATATGGGTGCCCATGCCCGCCCGGTCTACAAAACTGGTATCGGTGCTACCGGGACTCACACAGCTTACTACTATCCCGGTCGACCTCAGCTCGTACCGCAGGCTGCGTGTAAATGAAATAATAAAAGCTTTGGAGGCTGCATAAATATTCAGGTAGGGAACGGGCTGGTACCCGGCATTACTGCCTATGTTAAGGATATAGCCCTTGTTTCTTTTTGTAAATACCGAAATGAATTGATGGCACAATGCAACCACGGACTTAATGTTGACATCGATGATGCTGAGTTGCTCCTGCAACGATAAATCTTTAAACGCACCATTCAAACCAAACGCTGCATTGTTTATCAACACCTCCAGTTCGTGGTGCCATGCCGCGCTCCATTCAAATATAACACCTGGCGTGGCTGGTAAAGAAAGGTCGGCTACAAGATATTCTACCCGAACACCTGCAGATTTTTCCAGCTCCGTTTTTGTTAACGCCAATCCATTGCCGTCAATATCTATCAGCAGCAGGTTGTACTTTCGCAAAGCAAGCTGCTGCGCTATCGATCTTCCAATTCCTTTTGCTGCGCCGGTTACCAGGGCATAGGGCATATTATCTTTATTGATTTACAGTATTTGTAACGCTTTGGGGTGAGCCAGTCCGGGCAACCCTTAATCCCTTCTGCTTCACATTCGACCAACGCCATGTTTCGCGATATTGCTCTAATTTAGGCAAAGCCAGCCTGTGGTAAAAAGGCGTGGGACTGTCTGCATGTTTGGGTCTGTACGCACCCGTAACAATTGGTATATACATTACCCGCCTCCGGCTTTCTTCGCCCAGCAATGGCGAACGTTGTACCCGATGCCACAGCCTGCCGTCGTGCACGGTAAGATCACCCGCCTCAATATTAAAGCCTATCTCTTCAGGATCAGGATCGTTGTCTACAAAATATTTTTTTCTGAACAGCAATTTAAACAATCCCTGGTTATGCGTGCCGGCCAATACCCTCAATCCTCCTTTTTCAAAGGAGTAATCGTCCAGGTGCAGGCCAACATTCAGCATTGGCATAATCCTCGATCCCAGGAATATATCTCTCGGACTATCGGTATGCCAGCCCAGTTGCTTGTATTCACTGTCGGGCGTGTTTACATAATGATTCAGCACCAACCCGTCTTTTTCAGTTTCGCCTACCCTGCCTTCGTAGGGTTGAAGCAGTGCTGCTAATTGCGCCAGTCTTTTATCTTTCAGAAAATCGCTGAGTACCTTGCTGTATTGAGAAGTAAATGCGATCCTTTGTATAAATTTCTTTCCGTCGGTATTAATGCCGAACTTAAGCGGAATACCATTTATTTTTTGCGTGCCGGAAGACAGCAACTCCTGCTCTACCCTTTTCACCTCGTTAAGAAAAGTTTGTACCGTTTCTTTATCGATAAAGTTTTTGAATTGTATTACACCGTGTTTATGAAAAGTGGCTTTTTGTTCTGCAGTAAGCGATTGACCATACTGATATATATAGTTATTGATGTTGCCCATAACTTTTGATTGAAGATGAGTAGATATAAGTTGAAATGAATATTGTAATAACAGAGTCGTGCCGGATGACCGGTAAATTAATATGTTGCCTGGCGGCAACAACAACGCATAATATGTGAGCTGCTATATTTCACACAACAAATGTAGCACAAAATATTAGTCTACCAAATTAATAGACTATTATTTTAAAAATACTTTCTCTTTCCAGTTCAGCTTACTATCGGACGGATTAAAATCCGTCCTTACAATATGTTACCGGGCCGATGGCTCTTGCCGGTTTCCCTGCTTGGTTGTCTTCACCATAGTCGTCAACTTGAGAATTAAATCAAAATGGGTGATCGTGAGACACAATCCATGGCAAAAGGGAAGTTAGACTCCTCCTTTGGTGGGACTAACAGGCATTGGAATAAAGGCTGAGCAATTGGGAGCATATTCAAAATGGGTGGATCGTGAGACACGATCCACGGCAAAGGACTCCTCCCCGTCCGAATGGCTTCAGGCGGGCGGGCTTTGGTCGTGGTAACAAACAGTAGAGTAAAAGTTAAGCAATTGTGTTAATGTTCAGCTTTGGACTACTGCTTGTCATGTGGAAGAATGCAACCTCTGGCTCGCTGATGCTCTTAAGTTGACGGCTATGGTGACATACGATCCACGGCAAGAGAGTTGTGTCTGTAAACCGGAATATGGGAAAATGTGTGGATTGTTAGACACGATCCACGGCAAAGAGGAAGAATGAGACAGCCGGTTTTGCCGGGTGCTCTTCCCTTGTCGGCCGCCGTGCTCCCACCCACCAGCTTCTGCCTTCCGGCGCCCCGGCCATATAGGCGCAATCTTTGCAGTATCTATTGCAAGTGAAATACATTGCCCTCTCACCTGCAAACCGCGTGGTTTCCAGGATCATGTATTACAGGAAGCTTTGCAGACTTAACAGCTACAATTTGTCTTACGTGGCAGAACGGATATATCAATCATTACAATAATTCAGCAAACCGATGGCACAACACAATGCATACACGGAAAAAGATCAAAAAGAGCAGTCCGACATTGACCGCATCATCGTTATGGGAGGATCCAGCGGGAGTTTTGAAGCGTTTAAAACGATTGTTAAAAATCTGCCGCCCGATTTCGAGACGCCGCTATTCCTTGTGTGGCATATGGGACCCGATACGATGGGAGTGTTGCCTCGGGTACTTACCAACTTAAATACTATTCCTGCAACACATGCCTCCGATAATGAACCAATCATGCGTAACCGCATTTATATTGCCCCGCCCGATCATCATTTGCTGATTGAAGAAGGACGGGTGCGCACCACACGCGGACCAAAAGAAAACCGCTTTCGCCCGGCTGTTGATCCGCTTTTCCGGTCGGCGGCTTATACTTATGGCAACCGCGTAATAGGCGTTGTATTATCCGGCGCGCTCGACGATGGCACAGCCGGCTTGTGGCGCATTAAGTTCAACGGTGGCATGGCCATCGTGCAGGACCCCAAAGATGCGGAAGTAGCAGCTATGCCAGAAAATGCCCTTCGGGAAGTAGAAGTTGATTATTGCGTACCGGTTTCAGAAATAGCGGCATTGCTGGTAAAAGTTTCAAAAGAACCTGTAAGTGATAAAAAACCGTTTATGAAAGACGAAACAACAAAAACCGAAATTGATATTGCCGCAGAAAAATATACCCTGCAAAAAGGTTCATTAAACATTGGCGAGCTGTCGCCATTTACCTGCCCCGAGTGTCATGGCGTATTATCAAAGATCAGGGATGGAAATCTTACGCGTTTCCGCTGTCATACCGGGCATGCCTTTTCAATAGATTCGCTGATGGCTTCGCTTACCGAAAAAATAGAGGAAGGCCTGTACAGCGCCATCCGCGGCATAGACGAAAATGTGATGCTGCTGAACCACATTGGCGATCATTATGCAGAAGCCAACCAGCCCAAACTGGCAGCCTTGTATTTTAAGCAGGCGCGCGAAGCCGAAGAACGTTCGCACATCATACGCAAAGCGGTATTTAGCCAGGAGCAGCTCAACCAGGAACTGTTGCGTGAAACGGCAAACACTTCCGGTGAACGTCCTTCCTGATAGTGGTTGGGCGCCAGCTATTTTCACCCTCCGTTTTTTTTAACGGGCAAAGGAACAGTCTTCCTACCGTTAGTACATCACATACTATGGATTAAAAAGAAAGAAGTTAACAAGAGTAAAGAAAAAAAAAACAGCGAACCACTTAAGCCAAGGCACAATAAAGTA
>JBQCFW010000074.1:0-44814 GCA_051958655.1 Agriterribacter sp.
CAAAGTAGAGGCTAAGCGAGGAAGCTAATATTATGGATAGAATATTAAAAGGGGAACACGTAGGTAAGTTCAGAACAATTCGCACGCACAAACAGGGACACAACTTGCATGTATCGCTGACGATATCTCCCGTTCGGAATGAAAGAGGTGAGATCATAGGTGCCGCAAAAATTGCACGTGATATTAGCACCGAAGTTGCTCTGGAGGAAAGACTAATGCAAAACAATCTTGCCCTGCAACAGTCGAGTATGTATAAAGACGAAGTTATAGGGATACTGGCTCATGAGTTACGCACACCTTTGACTACCTTAAAGGCATGTATACAACTCTCCCGTGAGAACCCCGAGCATGCAGACGAATTAATCGACAAAGCAGAAGAACAGGTAAATCATATTTCAGGCATGCTTACGGATTTACTGGATATCACTAAGATCCAGGCGGGTCGTTTGGAAATTAAAAAGACAATAGTTGACGTTGGGGAGTTCGTGAATAAAGCTATCTGGATCGTTCAGCAATCCAACCCATCCCATTCTATTGAGTACAGCGCTGAAGCTGGTTCTGTCCTGATAAAAGCAGATCCTTCCCGGATGGAGCAGGTAATGATCAATCTTTTGAGCAATGCAGTTAAATATTCTCCTGATGCAAATAAAGTAATCGTACAGGTCAGGCCTGTGGAAGAGTTTGTTGAAGTCAGCGTCCGTGATTTCGGACTCGGAATACCACCTGAAGAATTAGAGAAAATCTGGACCAAATTTTACCGGGTAAAAGCGCATAGAAATAGGATTAAAGGATTAGGAATGGGACTTCACATCTGCAAACAACTGGTTATGGCGCATGGAGGGAAAATTTGGGCAGAGAGCAATGGAAGAGAGGGGACTACCTTTTTTGTGCGGGTGCCGTTAGCATCATCTTCACAGTCTTTATAATCTTAATCAACCCGGAGCGGATTGACCACCGAGATTATTTATTAATTCTTGTCGAATATATTATATTTCAACAGATCGTCATGGTCAGATTGATCCGGCATAGATTGGTCTGAAAAAAATAGGTGCTTGTAGTCAAAATGATCTGGCGCTTGCAGAATGCCGCAGGCTCGGGCGACTGCACCCCGAAGCTGTTGGATAAGCGTGTTTTGGGACCTAACAGTGATTTGAGTGGACTAACTGAGAATACCGATGCCAAAAAAGTGGAGACCAGCATTGGCCAGACTCTCCGCGAAGTTTTCTCAATTTACCTCTTTAAAATCTTATACTTTTTCAGCATAGTCTTGCCATCATCCACCCGGATGATGTAAGTGCCTGAAGGAAGAGCTGTTATGTTCAGTAGTATTTTATTATTACGTTTTTCTAACAACCTTTTATTCCCAATGCGGGGCTGTTATTGAGGGGTTAGTATTATGTCGGTCGCGTTTTTTATGCTCCTAATGCGATCAAAAATTTATCCTAGTACAATTCGACAAGCCAGTTAATCGAGGGGATAGAAGCGTTCTATTGTTTACGAAAATAAAGAGTGGACAGTTGTGCCCAGATTGTTACGATGCAACATTTTATCAACTAATTGCTTAATGGCTTGTTGAAGATAGCAGCTAAGGTGCAGGCCGAAGAGGCGCCCTTAGGCGACGGTTTGTGAGAATTAGGGCACGCGCTGTGTCTAATAAATATTCGAACAGGCTGCATAAGCTTTTCGATTAAAACGCTTATGAGTTCTGTGGATTACGTCTATTATTTATTAGAAATGAAATGTAATCGAGATGTTTTTTAAACAGTTTGACCTGCTGTCAGACATTCATTCAGTGAATTCCTGTTTAAAAAAATTATCAATTTTTGTGAAAAGTTGAAACGCTGGTCTAACTAACTCCATGTCGTGCTTGACAAAGTAATTGCTTATACTAAAAAAGAATTTGAGCGGATGCGACTATCAATACAGAAAGGCGACCGTTACTTTTCCCTCGCTCAGTGGAAATATTCGAACGATATCCATTCGATTAATATAATGCTTCATTTCAGCATTTGATATTCACGCGAATCATTATTGAGCCCACGAAACCACTTACCTAGGAAGCGCATTTACTAGTATTCACCTCTAGAATCATGCAGATCCTTAAAAATATGCAACTACGTTAAGGAAATCAGCGTCCTTTACTTTTCATAGGATTGGACTATGTCCAAGGTCAACATAGTCCCGGTTTCTACCGGGGCTTTTTCAAAAAACTGAAGCTAAAATGGCTCCGCGCTCGCGTCAGAATTTATTGTTCAAAATTGACAGGAAAAGCGCCGGATAGTCGATCAGGAAAAATGAGTATTTCTATTCGTCCCGATCCAGTAGGAGACATGCTCAATGTAACGCACAACGGAAATTATTGGCATTGCGATATACGATAAAAGGAGCT
Organism: Agriterribacter sp.; assembly: GCA_051958655.1. Taxonomy (GTDB): domain Bacteria; phylum Bacteroidota; class Bacteroidia; order Chitinophagales; family Chitinophagaceae; genus Agriterribacter. Next base: position 2,390 of record JBQCFW010000074.1, read on the forward strand.
TGGCAAGCCGGAACTAACTGGTCGTGCAACAACGTCATCCTTGATAACGATACCCTCGTCAAGTTCACCGATGTGTAGGTGCTGGTTGCCATTTACATTTTGCCATTGTTTTACTATTTGTCCGCGGCATTGTACAATACAATGGATTCAGCTTTCCGCAATCCTTTAATGTAGATCGGATCACCACCGGCCGCGTTCGGTTATACCAAGAGGTCTCCTCCATATATAACTGCCTCTTCTGCTGAGTTCTTGCACTTTGCCGCTGCTTACGGTATAGGAGCCACCAATATCCGGGAACGTCCTGAAAGCTAATTATTAATAAGTCTTATCCACGCTCCAAGTTGAGAAACGCTGTCGGGAAGAGATCCCGATAACTGGTTATTTGATAAATTGGCGAAGATGGCTCTGATAGTGGAAGGAATAGTACCTATAAGCTGGTTGTTGGCAACAACAAGACCGAAAAAGTCCTTCAGCCGAAGTTAAGCTATCGGGGATGGTGCCCGTTAATTGATTAGCTTTTTAAGAATGCTTGAATCGTTCCGCTAATCTGGCTGCTGCTAATATAAAGCTCAGATAAATTGCTGGCATATTCCAATCGGCAGAGGTGCCTTATGGTCAGTAATTGCGTAACTATCTGCCCAGCGCCCGTTTATTGTTTTGTAAACGTCATTATACTACTTTGATAAAAGTAAGTTACTCTGTCTGCCGATACGAATAGTAGCACATTCTCCAACTTAAACAATGCGGTCCTTCCATAATGGTCAGACGCTACAAATTCATCATGTCTTCTGAAAAATTGCCAAATACTTTTTGAAGCCTTTATATTAAGCTTTATTCGGGTAAAAACAGTAAATTACTGGCTCACAGGCATTTGTTAGCTTCAAACTTACTCTTAAAAAATATCTAAAATTAAGACCCTGTTTTATGAATGAGGAGAAACAGAAACAGCATGAAGCAAAATATTTGCTCGCTTCCATCATCGAATCGTCGCAGGATTCGATCGTCTCGATCGACTTGAATCGCGTTATTACGAGTTGGAATAAAGGCGCTGAAGACCTGTACGGTTATAGCGCAGCGCAGGCGATTGGTAAATCGCTGGAAATGGTCATGCTGCCGCAGGATATAGTCGACCTTATTGGAAAAGTTGACAAGATAAGCCATGAAATTGTTGTTCCGCTATACGAAACAGTTCGCCTTCATAAGAATGGCAAAGAGGCCGATCTTCAAATCGCATTATCACCCATAAGAGATTCGTCAGGTAAAGTAGTCGGTATTTCAACAATCGCTCGCGATATTACAGAGGTTAAATTACAGGAGCAATTAAAGGATGAATTTATTGCCGTGGCCAGCCATGAGCTGAAAACACCAGTAACCAGTATAAAAGCTTATACCGATTTACTCATCGAAAAATTCGAAAATTCACAAGATGAGGCAATGTTTTTACTAACGACAAAATTAGGCGCGCAGGTTGATCGAATGATTCAACTCATCAGAACATTATTAGATACCACGAAACTGGCAGGTGGTGAGATGTTGCTAAGTATTGAAGAATTCGACCTAAGCACATTGATCAAGGAACAAATTGAACCGTTACAGTTGGTGTCTCCGAGGCACCAGATAATGTGCGAAAACGAAGAGGTTTGCAATATGGCCGCGGACAGAAAATTGATCGGGCAGGTGATCAATAATTTACTAACCAATGCAGTTAAGTATTCACCTAAGGGAGGTAAGGTTATCGTTTCAATCGAGCAAACCACCCAGGAAGTGCGGGTGAATGTGCAGGACTTTGGCATAGGCATTCCTGATGGTTTAAGTCACAAAATATTTGAAAGATATTTTCGCGTAAACAGTTCCCAAACATCCCCGACTCCAAGTATCGGACTTGGTCTTTACATTATTGCCAAAATAATTGATCAACACGGAGGAAAAATATTCGTGGAAAGCGTAAACGGTGAAGGATCGACGTTTTCATTCTTAATACCAAAAAAAATAATAAATCGTAACCGATGAAACACATCGTAATTGTAGAGGACGATTGGAGTATTGCGGACCCGATGATGATTGCACTCAAAATGCAGGATACAGGGTAACTACTTTTTCAGATGGCAGTTCCGTTTTGGCAAGTGATTTTGACCTGCCTGACATGTTTATTCTGGATAAGCAACTGGCCGATGTTAATGGGCTTGAACTTTGCAAGCGTTTAAAGGCACACGAGCTGACAAAAAATATTCCAGTCATTATGATATCAGCAAGTTCAGGCATTGAGATGCTGGCTAAAGGTGTAATGGCCGACGACTCACTTGAGAAACCTTTCACGATGAAAGAACTGAGGGGAAAAGTCGCCAAAAACCTCAAAATATAGTTCGCCGGTAATATCGACAGGCTGATAAAGTGGGTAGTATCTTTTTTTCTACTTTTTTATGCGTGGCGGTTGGGTTTGTCAGCAGATAAACATTTGCGGAAAATTGTTGCGATGCAAGGCCTCCAACAAGGTGTTGAACTATCAAACAATTGATGATGTCCTTTAAACAATTAGCAATAAACGTGAGCATAACTAAGAGTTCTCACCAGTAGCATCGCTCAGGTGATATATACGGGCCGACAGTATCAAAGCAGCTCCTACAATGAACGCCAGCGTATAGCCAGGAAAACCTATAACTTTGAGGACAATCCCCCAAAGCAGTATTCCTATACCCATAGCCCGTATAATGCGCATATGTCAAGATACTACTTTTCAACGGCAGGCAGAAATTAAACAGCAGATTGAGATATTTTATTCAGAAGGAGAGTCGGAATTCGAAGTTGTCTTTTGACGACATACAACTTCTGCTAAAGTTATTACCAACTACACTTTAGCATTTTGTCAAACTATAATGGAGGCTTCGGCCATAGCCGGTTGAATACCATACCGGGATAACCAGGAATATATGAAGAGAAGATGTAAGAAGTACTAAATTAAACAGCCGGTCATTTTTCATTCCCCGTTCCTCATTGTTAATGAACATTGCAAACATCGAAGGTTCGGTTATTGCTGTAATGGAAATTGCGTTTCCAGCCTAAACCCCCGCCCTTGGCTGGTGAATATCTGTACCTGTCCATTCAGCACTGCCATGCGGGCACCGATATTTTTCATGCCGATTCCCGACGGAGTATTGGAAGCAGACATACCCACGCCATCGTCAGCAATAGAGAACTTGCAACAATAATTGTCAGTCACCAGATCAACTTCGACTTTAGATGGCTGAGCATGTTTTACTATATTGGTACAATGTTCCTGGGCTGTTCGAAAAATAGCGAGCCTTTGTTCGTCAGTTTAAAAGAACTCTTTAAAATCAGCTGAACAGTCGTATTATAATGTGCCAAACAGTTGTTCTGTACCTCTATTTAATAACGGCTACACGCAGGAGAACCATTATTTATTTTGCGCAAATACTATTAGGCGGTTTATGAACAAGTACCAACGCCTGTGGATTGTGCTATAAAATGTCACCAGGTAGCATAAATACTAAAGCAAGTTTGCATATATTTATGTCGCAGGACCCGTTTGTTATCAAGAGGTTCTCATGATACTGATCCCTCCTAAACATTTTTCCCAGCTAACATTTTATCCGAACAGCCATACAGTGGAGCTGCTGGTACGGGGGATTGGCTTTAATGGCTGACAATTTTTATTATCCCGAACAGATAACCATTAAATCACTCAATATGCTTCGCCACCATTTAGTTACCGCAGTATTACTCTGTTCCCTGTTACTTCCTAGCCTGCTGTATGCCCAATCCACCAGTTGGAAGGGCACTGCCAGTACCGATTGGCGCGACTCGTTCAACTGGACAAACGGGATCCCCACCTCCACCAAGGATGCCATCATTGGGGACGCCAGCTTTACCGGCAGCTTCCAACCCTCCATATTCCGGTCTGCAACGGCAAGATCAATTACTGTAGGGGGTAGTAAAGCGTCCACGCTTACCATTTATAAAAACGTTACTGTGTCTGGTGCTATCACCATCAACGCTAATGGTACAATGATCCAGGGAAAGTCGATTGTTTCATTAACGGGTAACTGGACAAACAACGGCAGTTTTTCCACTAACTCTACCGCGGCTTCGGTGGTAATGGCAGGCATTGCGCAAACTGTTGGCGGATCGGCGGCTACTACCTTCCGGCGATTGACTATAAATGCGGGCAGTACCGTTACCCTGGCAAATGCCATGAACGTTACCGGCAGCAATAGTTTGCTAACGGTAAGCGGTACACTGAACCCGGGGGAAGCATCCACCTACCTTGTAACAGCCAGTTCTATTACGGTATCCACTAACGCCATTCTTAAAGTGAACGCAACTACTTTTGCCGGCAATTACAGTGTAACGCCTGCTCTTAATGCGGGAAGCACTGTGGAGTATTCTGCCGCCGGCAACCAAACAGTAAGCAATGCGCTTACCTACAGTACCCTGCGGATCAGTGGCAATGGTGTGAAAACCCTGGGAGGTAATCTTCCCAGTCTTGTGTCTTCGTTAAGTGTATCGGGCAATATATATGTTGCCGCTGGGACACTCGATTTGAGCACGTTCACTGCCAACCGGGGTACTTCGGTAGCAGGGGGGAGCGTTACAGTGTTAAACGGCGCTACACTCAGGATCGGCGGCACCAATGGTTTTCCGCAAAACTATGCCACGCAGACCCTTAGCCTAAACAGCACAGTGGAATATGCAGGTAATGCCCAAACCGTGGCTGCTGTTCCCTACGGAAACCTTACGCTGAGTGGCACTTCCGGCAGCGTTACCAAAACCTTTCCGGGTACGGCGTTTACCGTCGCCGGAAACTTGTCTGCAACCATCGGCACCGGCAGCTCCCTATTGTTTACTGCCGGCGCGGCATTGACGATAAGCGGAAATGTAACGCTTGGCACTTCCACCACATTCAATGGTGGCAGCTTTTCGCATACAATAGGAGGTAACTGGGCTAACAGCGGTACCTTCACCGGCAGCACCAGCACTGTTACTTTCAGCGGTGCAGGCACCCAGCTTTCCGGTGCCGGTACCAACAATTTCAACAATATTACTATTGGAGCTTCTAACATTACAGCAGCCGGCGCTACGGCGCTTAATATTGCCGGCAATATTGCCACTATCGAGGCCGGTGTGTTTACCCACCTGAGCGGCGGCACCATCACACTTAGCGGAGCGGGTAAAACAATGAGCGGTACCGGACTCTCTTTCGATAACCTAACGGTAAGCGGTAGTGTGAGCAGCAGCAGTTCTTATACCGTTTCCGGCAATCTCAGCGTAAGTGGTACGCTTAGCCATTCAACGGGTACACTTACCATGAGTGGTACTTCTAAATCAATCAGCGGCGCGGGTTCAAAGACATTTTATGCGTTGGCGGTTACGGGTACCGTTAGCACGGCAGTAAACTTCTCGGTGGATTCGGTACTGAATGTCATAGGCGGCTTTACGGCTACTGCGGGTACAGCCACTTTCCGGTCTACTTCATCGTTAAGTGGTACGGCCAACCTGTTTAACGTAACGCTCAACGGAACTTCCCTGCAACTTTCCACTAATTCCGTCCTAGGCATAGCTAGTACCTATTCGGTTACAGCCGGCACACTGGATGTTACCAGCAGTGTACCGAATACCGTTAGTTTTAATGGCACCGGTGCGCAAACAGTCAACGGCGGCACATACCATCATCTTAACTTAAGCAATGGCAATACCAAAACTGCCGGGGGCGCCGTAACTGTTAACGGAGATATTACGATCGGAACAGGTACTACGTTCGGTGCCGGTAGTGTAACCCATACCATTTACGGCAACTGGATCAACCAGGGAACTTTTACTGCCGGTACCAGCACCGTTTCGTTTGCGGGCACCGTACCGGCGCAGCTTTCCGGTGTCACCACCACTTTCAGTACGCTCACCATTAACAAATCAGCGGCCACCATAGTAACCTTACTAAGCAATGTAAGCGCGGGTACTGTTAACATGACAGGCGGGTTGCTGTATACCGGCATCAACACGTTTACTATTACCGTTACCCGTAATGGCAACGGTATCATCCTCGGCAATATCCAACGCACGCATGCGTTTACAGCAGGCACAGCCTATGCTTTTGAAAGCCCTGCTAACACCATCACCTTTTCTTCTATCAGCGTAGCAATACCCAGTGTAACCGTATCTGTCGTAACAGGCGGTATCAGTGATTTTCCGTCCGGAGGGGCAATCAACCGACAGTACACTATTGCTATCCCTGCCGGCAGCTATACGGCGGTGCTGCGTTTGCATTATGAAGATGAAGAACTGAATGGCAATGTGGAGAGCAGCATGCCATTGTGGAATTATACCGGTTCTGCCTGGAACAATGCCGGCAAAACCGCTAACAGCACTTCAGCCAATTATGTAGAACTTAGTGGGTTGAATAACATTGCCACACGCTGGTCGTCGTCCGATGCGTCGAATGTATTACGGTGGACGGGCGCGGTAAACACAGACTGGAATACTGCCGGTAACTGGACGGCGGTAGAAGGTAGTCCCGGTGCTATTCCTACTGCCAATGACATAGCCGAAATTGGCACCGCCGCTTTCTCCAATCAGCCGGCCATTGCAACAGCTGCTGTAGCCAAGAGTATTTTGTTTGGCAGCGCACAGGCTGCAACACTTACATTGAACACGGGCGGCACGCTTACTACTGCAGGTAATATCCTTGGTCAGTGGAGCGGCAATGCTATCCACAATATCCAGGCAGGAGCACAAACAGTTACCGTAAACGGAGACCTGATATTGAGCGACGGAACCGCGGGGCATGCGATCAATCTTACCATTGGAACAGGAAGTGTTAACGTATCAGGAGCGATCACGCAATCGGGTGGCGCCAATATTGTTTTTTCCGGCGCAGGTACTCTTTCTACCGGTAGCAACTTCAATTATGTAAGTGGTACCTTTACAAAAGGTACAGGAACGGTCGTATATAATGGTGCCAGTGCGCAATCCGTTGCAGGGATAAGCTATCATAACCTGTCGGTTAACAAGAGCGGGGGTATTGCTTCTGTAAACACTGCCATACCCTTATCGGGTAATTTAACCTTGCAGGGCGGCACGCTCGAATTAACGGCTAACGTTACCGTAACCGGTAATGTAACCAGCAATGCAGGATCTATCATCACCAGCGGAAATATAACGCTTTCAGCGGGCGGCAATTGGGCAGTTGCCGGAACCTTTACTGCCGGCAGCGGTTCGGTGCTGCTGAATGGTACCGGCGCCCAATCGGTCAGTTCCACCGTTTTCAACAACCTAACGGTTGATAAAACGGCTGGTATCGCCTCCCTTAACGGGAATGCAAGTGTCAACGGCAATCTCACAGTAAATGCGGGCACGCTGGATCTTGGCACCTACAGCGCGTCGCGCACTACAGCAGGCGGCACGTTCACGCTCGCGTCCGGGGCAACGCTGCTCACAGCAGGCGCCAGCTTTCCCGCTAACTATGCTACTTACAACCTGGCTGCCACCAGCACAGTTAATTACAATGGAACGGGTGCACAATCGGTAAGGGGCATCACCTATGGACACCTGCTGTTTAACAATGGCGGCGCCACTGCCAAAACGTTGGCGGCAGCTACCAGCGTAAATGGTGACCTCACCATTAACAGTGGCGCTACATTTAATGCAGGCGGAGCTTATAATATTTCACTAAACGGCAATTGGATAAACAACGGCAGCTTCGTACCGGCTTCCAGCACGCTTCTACTGAACGGCACAGGCAAAACCATCAGCGGCGCTACTACCTTTAACCGGGTAACGGTATATGGCAGTTATACGGTCAACAACAGCGACATTACGTACAATGGCCTGTTGAACATTACATCTACCGGATCGTTTGCAGCCGGTTCGGGCAATGCTACGGTGAACGGAGATCTTACCAACAGCGGCATCCTTTCCAGCACCGGTATCACAACTTTTACAGGAACGACCGTGCAGACCATCCGCTTTATCAATGCTATTACTTCCAACTCGCAGGGTGTAATCAACTTTAATGGCAACGTATCGCCGGTATTAAATTCTAACAGTACCCCCACTTATGCCAACCTTAATATTAACAACACAGCAGGTGTAAACCCCAGTGTAGACTGGCTTGTTCTTGGCACCTTTACCATAGGCACCGGAGGTATTTTTAACGGTGGAACGCCTACCCATCACATCAGAGGCAATTTCACCAATAACGGCACAGTCACCAGCTCCGGCACATTGTGGTTTGATCCCACCACACCGGTTGCAGTTAATTTCGGTTCCTCTTTCTCCAGCACCGGTACGCTTATTCTCGACGGATCAGCAGTGATCACGCTCTCCGGTACGCCTGCTGCGCTGTATACGGTAGATATTGAAAGCACCGTGGGAGTGTCGCCGCCATCGGGCTGGACCATGAACGGCAATTTTGTGGTGAACAGCGACGCCATTTTTAATGCCGGAGCAAATACCTACACGGTGAATGGCTACATCGAAAGCAACGGTACGCTGAATGGCGGAACATCTACTTTTAACATGACAGGCACCAGCGGACAGATATCGGGCAGCGCCAATACCCGTTTTTATGATTTTACGGTAACGGGAAATGTTTCGGCCCTTACAGATTTCCAGGTGGAGCACAATTTCACCAACAATGGTACCTTCAATGCCACCGGAGGTGAACTTGTTATGACCGGCAGTACGCCGGGCACCATCGGCGGTACTACCAATCCCTCAACGATTGCCCAGCTAAATATCAGTAAAGGACAAGGTATTGCCGTTACCCTTGCGCGCAACATTTCAACCATCAGCAGTTTGCATATTACCGAGGGCATTCTCGACGCAGGTGCTTTTACGCTTGCGCAGGATGCAGTAGACCTGGGAGCATTGGGCATTGAAGAAGGGGGCGTATTAAGAATCGGCGGTACCAACACGTTGCCTGTTTTTGATTCCTACGAACTTGATACGCTTAGCACCGTAGACTATGCCGGCAGTACGCAAAGCATCGCCACCAACGTTACATATGGTAATCTCACCATTTCTGCAGCCGGCACTAAAACTCCGGGCGCCGCCCTTACGATGCTGCACGATTTTACGCTCAGCAACGGTACTTTCAACGGCGGCAGCTTCACACATCTGTTAGGCGGCGACTGGACAATGAGCAGCGGAACATTTACCAATACCGGCACTACCATTCACCTGAATGGTGTCGATTCGCAGGTAATCGCTTCTGCCGGCCCCTTCAGCACACTGGTGATCAATAAAGCAAATGGTCCAACGGTGTTGGGTGGAGCCGTAACTGTGAATAATTCACTCACCCTTACAGCCGGTAAGCTATATCTTGCCAACAGTAATCTTACTATGGGCAATGCGGCTTCCATTGCCGGCGCTACAGCAGCCAATTATATCGTGGCAGACGGAACAGGAACCTTGTTACAACAGGTAGTTGCCGGTGGCAACAAGGCCTTCCCCGTAGGTACTGCTTCGAATTACATACCTGCCACGGTAGCGCTGAGTGCAGGATCGGTGGCTGACAACATTTCCGTGCGGGTGCTCGACAATGCATATACGGCAGGAGAAACCGGGCAGGCTGTAACCACCGGCGCAGTAGATGCTACCTGGGTGATTAATGAAGCAGTTGCCGGAGGTTCTACCGCCACCATAACACTGCAATGGCCCGCTGCATTGGAGCTTACCGGCTTTACACGCAGCGCTAGCCGTTTGGCCCATTATACGAGCGGCAACTGGGACTATGGTCCGTCGAATATTGCGGCGGGTGGTGCTGATCCTTATACCGTGAGCCGCGGAGGATTTACCAGCTTTAGTCCCTTTGCCGTGAGCACTCTCAACGCGCTTCCTGTAACCTGGTTAAACATTAGCGGTAAAAATGCAGGCACCGATAATGAAATAAGCTGGACTACCGTAAATGAGACCAACAATCAATACTTTTCGATAGAAGTGTCAGGCAATGCAAGCGACTTTACCGATATAGGCCGTGTGCCAGGCGCCAATAATGCACAGTTGGAACAGCACTACAGCTTCGTGCATAAAAACGTGCCCTACAACGAAGCGTGGTACAGGATAAAACAAGTTGACTTTAACGGATGGAACTCCTATTCAAAAACAATTAAGATAGTAAAAGGAGAGCAGTTGCGCAGTGGACTGGTATACATTACGAACCCCGCCCGTTATTCGGTTAGCGCTATGGTAGAGGCAGAACATGCCTACCAGACCCAGGTAGTGATTAGGGATGGCAGTGGCAAAACTGTTTACCGCCAGCAATTTCCTTTTAAAGCTGGCAGCAATGTCATCGACATAAGTACTGCGAATCTTTCTGCAGGCATGTATTTCCTTCAATACCTCGATGAACATAAACGCAGTCAGGTAGCCAGGTTTATAAAGGAATAAATAAATCTGACAGTAGAAAGGAAGCTATCTCAAAAGTACGGGATAGCTTTCTTTCTTTCTTTCTTTTGACTTTAGGAATTATTTTGGTAATGGCCAAGTTTTAAAGAATAAAGGAGGGATGCTTTTCTTTGGTCACCTCCCATGAATCAATACTCGCTTCTCCTTACATTAGACTTCAAAAAAATAACAGGGAAACCGTCCATTAGTATAACGACCACCGACGGTTGTAATAAACCAGACCAGCTTTCGGCTTATTGAATCAAGAAACTACATCCAGCCACATCCTCTTTCGCTGTCATTCTAACTCTGTATAATCCTTTTGCCAAGGACATCGTGCGACTGATATCAAAAATATTCGATCCTTTTTGTAATGCCCGTTTGTTAAGCTTTAAACAGACCTTGCCAAGTTCATCAATGATAAGAATGTCCGCCAGTTGGGCTTTGTCTGAAATGGCTAATAGGAATGCGTGATTTGAAGTTGGGTTTGGATAACATTTTATGTCCACCGTTTTTTTCGCGCGCGCATCGACAAGGACAGTTTTACTGTAGTTAGCGGTACCATCCAAGTCAATTTGTCGAATCCGATAGTAGACTTTGCCGCTCTCCGCAGTGAAAACCTTATCTGTAAAGGCGTAACGGTTCGGATCTGATGTGCTGGGTTTGAAAGCAACTTTGGCTACAGCAGTGAAACTAACTCCGTCATTACTTCGCTCAACCTCATAATAATCCACGTTTTGCTCATTTGTAACTTTCCACTCAATGGAAACGTTGCCATTCAATGAAAGCGCAAGGACTTCTAAAAAATCAACGGGCAGGACAGCATTGACGGTCACACTTAACGTTGAGAAACTCGCAGGGCAACCGGTTAGAGCGTCTGCGGATAGCCTTAAAGTATAAGAGCCTGCAGTCGTAAATGGCTTGGTAATTAATGAAAAGCTGCTGGAGTTGTTTCGATAAGCAGACGTGGCATAACTTACCCCCGTATTGTCGGATAAGGCGTACCAGTTTCCGGAAGCGGCGTTTGATACGGTATATGACACGGTTTGCCCTTCCGTGATGGTAATACTCGTCGGAGACCCAGCCGGCGTAATCGGTGAGGTGCAGGTGACAGTTTTGGTTGAGCACCCGGTACTTTCCGTATTGCCGGTTGCCTGGGCCGTGGCTGATAGTATGCCATTATTATACAATGTACCGGCAGGAACCGGAATGCTCCAGGTTGTTGATGAAGTGATAGATTGTGAGCCAATCAGCGCTCCATCCTGATATAACCGAATAGTCCCTGTGAAAGTAGCCGCCATGGTTCCGGAGACTGTTATACTGGCATCAGTATAGTTATTGCTGATTGTGGGGCAAGGTGAAGGCGTCAAAACAGTTGCAGAGGTGGAGGCAGCGCTTGTACAACCTGCAGAAGTTTGCGTGGCATAATAGGTTTCTGCTGCACCCAAAGCAGGCACGGTGACTGACCAGTTCCCGTTAGACGCTACGACGGCTGCTGCGCCGGTAGCTACTCCTGAAGGAGCGGTTCCTTTATAAACCTGTACAGAAGCTCCTGGTAATGCAGAGGTGCCTGTAATAGTCGTAGCGCCTGTAATTAAATTTCCTGAACTATTTCTTGTTATCACAGGGGCCTGCGTAAAGCAGCTAACCGTAAAGGTCGAAGACTGCGTCATACAGGAGGTGCCGGTTTGAGAATAGATTTTAATTTGGTCTCCACTTGCAAGAGACAGACCGGAAAATGAAAAGCTACTACCGGTTGCCTGGATAGATTGACGATATAGACCATTTATGTAAAGGCGCAAGATGTCTCCAGTTGTAGCGCCGGTGCCGCTAATTGATGTAGCTGAGGGGTAAATCGGTTGGCTAAGTGTGAGTACATTCGATGAAAGCGGTGGTGGCGTTCCACTACTGCCGGATGTGATACATACAAAACTAGCCTGGGAAATACATCCGGCAGCATTTTGTGCCACAATCATATACATGCCGGTTGCAACATAGTTATTGCCTCCAGAGCAATTATTGGTATAAAAAGCAAATGTTACATCAGTCGGGTAAGTTAAGTTGGAAGCAGTGCTTACCAGGTTGCTCGTAGGACTGGCAGTGGTCGTAGGCACCAGATATACCAAAACGCTATTTCCAGCTTGATTGGAGGGCGTCGATCCTGATATCCCTTTAAGCGAACCGCAACTCACCACAGGAGTCGCCGGACGGGTGATGCAACCTGAGGCTGTAATGCGATTGGATTCAAGACATTCGGTCTCTCCTGAAGCCAAAGCTTTTGCATAAAATACATCTCCGGAAGCAACTGACGCCACTTGAATATTCCATGCGGCACCACTGCTAACTGTAGTTGTTCCCGACAGAACGCCATTTTTATACAATGAGATTGTTGCGCTTCCGGGCTTAGTTGCATCCAGGCGAGCCCAGGAGCCACCTACTGAAATATTAGATCCAGTAGCGATGGGTCCTGAGATCGTCGGAGCAGCAGTGCAAGTCAGCCCAACACCAGCAAAGGAAGAAAGGCTGATAAAAGGCTGGGCATCTATTACGGTTTGCCAGGCGCCAGCTCGATTCGCAAAATTTGCATCGTTGATCCCATAAATGTCAGAGCGCGATCCCTGGAAGGCTGAGTTTGGAGCTGTTACCGTTGTCGCGGCAATCCTAATCGTTGCAGGATTGCCAATTGCACTTAAGGGAACAAACCAATCGTAAAAATAATCAGGGTTATTATTATCCGTTGACAGCGCTACGGAAATTTGAGAATTTGTTGCCAAAGAATAGGTAGAAGGTGCTCCTGGAGTTACCAGTCCATCAATGGAATATACCGCTACCTGAAAATTTGTTTGAAGCGACACCTCATACTCAAAACCTGGATTACCAGGGCTATTACCAGAAGCACTTACATAATTAGGATCTGCATAACTGCCGCTGCCACCCATTTTTTGGTCCGTATCTATTAAAACGGTATATCCTTTTGAACCATTAATGATGTTGCCTATTCGAAGCCGAAAATAAATGTTTGTGGCGTCTTTATACATGTAAAACCCGCTCCCATCGACTCTGGTAACAATGTCGGTAAATCCTGCTGAGGGACCAGTAGCCACATCACCGGTTGGTTCACCTATGGCAGCCGAGACAATTTTATAAGGTATTTCGCTCTCAGCGATGTCGTCCGAAACAAAACCCGCAGTTGTGCCGGAACTATAGCCGTCGCCGTTTGGATTCAGAACAGTAATACCACCCCCGCCCGGAGGACGGACTATTAATCCAGGGGATTGTGCGTTGCTTACGTTGATGCCCCATGAAAATATTATTACAAATACCGGCCGCAGTAAGTTCATAATTAAACTTTTGTCGTGTTGTTGTTGCAATGACTGGGTACGGCAGATTCATAGTATACAGAAATGATGAACAAATATATATTATTAGTTTATCAAATTTATCTTTAGTGGATAACAATAGAGCGGTGACGGTCGACAATAGGGTCTTAGTTGTAACGATATACGGGGTATACTGATAATTTTACTTTATGGAAGCTACAGAAGACGTTCTTACTGAATTCGAAAATCAGCCTGCCAGCCAGTTAATAAGCTGGAAATGGCAGTTGATCGCAATATCTTATTCGATCCTTGTTGCCGTTTACGCGTTGGTCGTTAAGTACTTTGAGTTCCGTCTGGTCATAAGGGCAGGACTGAGTGATATGCGAAAGTACATTATCTCCTCCCACTTGCCAGGGCAGTGTCTTACCATCGTTGGCCTTTGGGCTGTTTTCAGTTTCTTAATTAGTCTCATGCCAATGAACAATTATACTTACGGTCAAAAATTAAAATTGGTGGCTATTGTTTTGCTTGCCGCAATATTGTCCGTCACAGCAGTAATCTTTACCCAAAGCTATTTTGACGTCAGGGAAATTGTGCGTTTTTCAACTCGCTAAAAGCTAGCCAAAATCGTTGTTACCAACCGATTTAAATCAACAGAACAGCTCGGGCGGTCCCTGTTTTTTGCTTATATTTAATAGTCCATGTCAGATTGCCAAATTTCATGTCCTTAAATCGGCTTTCGTTACCCAATTTATTGTACCGTAAATGCCTCATCAGTATGATTCCATCGAAGGAGACCTTGGATTTGGCAGTAATGCTTCATGGTTGTTAACGACGAATCGCAACCGCATATCAAACTAGTCTTTAAGTTTGGAGCCTAAAACAGAATCGATGGTCTGGGATATATACAAAATCAAAACAGACAATTTTTATCTCAACGAGTCATATAGCAAACAAAGTGACAGGGTCTTCTTTTACGATGACCGGGTTCAGGTGAAACCATACATAATCAGAGTTACCGAGCGTCGATATAAATTGGTTTTGAAATGGTCGTTGAAAGCCGTTGACCTGTTGAGCCAAGCTCCCATATTTTCCATTGATTGTACCCATGAAGGATTTTTTATACCAGACGGCTGTAAGGATAATGAGACTATCAGATTTATGATAAAGTTTGCACAGCTTGAATTTGCCGGTGAACTTGCCCGACGGTTAAGGTGGACAACTTTGAGCGATTATGACTTTACACGGGTAAACTACAACTCTGTTGCTGATAAAATCATTTCAACCATAGCATCTATAAATTGATTGAAAAATGCTTTTCGTGTGCCCTTCCCTGCAGCATATGATTAGGAACGCTTAAGGATCATTGAATTAACTTTTTCGAATTGGCAGATGTAGCAGTTCGTGTATCAAATTTGATAACGAATAAAAGCTGAAAATATATTATCAACGTATAACCCTTGGTACATGTAATAGTCGGCAGCCTATTAAAGATTTCTCCATTACTCGACATCTTTGAAATGCAAATTCATTTTTCCAAGCCAAGATTTCTCGACGGCCGGTAGAGTGATTTCCGCGTAGTTGGTTTGAATAAAACTTTCCACGTAATAGACCTGAAGTCTGAGTGGAATTTATTCAAAAAAAAACTCCACGGCTAACGTCGACCGGTTTACACAATTTTATGTTAGCTCAACGGATACCCCAATACCCAAAGATCGCAATGAGACACCTCCGCACACAATAATGAACCCATTTTTTAGACGAAAAACAATTTACTGTACACAAAGTCAGTGAGCATTTTGACACGGCCTGGATAATTTACCAACAACGATCCGATGGGAGTCAAACTAGGCTATTTGCAAAGGACATTCATTCTGTTATACTGGATAGACAGCGTTTTTGTTTAGATCTTTAAGGGGTAGCTACGTGTTGCTCGATTTTTGGGGCTCATGGTGCATTCCTTGTAACCAACTGATTCCAGATAATGCGACTTTAAATTTTTATTATTCAGGTGAGGGATTGCAGTAAAAAGCCCACAGCAGCGTAGCTGTGAGGACTTATAACGGAAAGCCCGACCCGAGCTTGTCGGCTAGTAGAAGCAGGCAATGATGTGTCTTTTAACCGCGGCGATGAAGTATTTGGAATGATCCGTTTCCCCGGCCACGGCAAAGCCTATGCTGAATACGTAGCAACTCCTGTAAATCAGCTTGCGGCCAAACCAGCACATATTACGCACGAGCAGGCTGCCGCCTCAACACTTGCCGCATTAACAGCTTACCAGGCAATGACCAGGCACGCAAATATAACGCCAGGGCAAAAGGTATTGGTACACGCCCGCAGCTTGCGGTGTAGGTCATTTTGCTGTACAGATAGCCAAACACCTGGGTGCTCACGTGGTCGGTACCTCTTCTGGTAAAAACAAAGATTTTGTAA
Source organism: Agriterribacter sp. (assembly GCA_051958655.1). Classification (GTDB taxonomy): domain Bacteria; phylum Bacteroidota; class Bacteroidia; order Chitinophagales; family Chitinophagaceae; genus Agriterribacter. The sequence continues at coordinate 18,541 of JBQCFW010000074.1, forward strand.
TGAGTCTTGGTGCTAATGAGCACATCGACTATCACGGTTACGACTGGAAAAATAGCGATGTCAAATACGACTTTATAATGGATACCATAGGTGGTAGCAATATTGACAATTCATTGGATGTGGTAAAAGAGGGCGGAGTAGTTATCAGCATTCCCGCCGGATTGAGCGAAAGCCAGATAGAAACGGCAAAAGCAAAAAATATAAATGCATTATTTTTTTTAGTGGCGTCCAGCGGCACCGATATGGATGTATTAGCTGGTTGCCTATCGCAAGGCATTATTAAACCTTACGTGTCAGAAGTATTTAACTTTAATGAAATGGGGAAAGCGCACTTGCAGGTAGAGAGCGGCCGGACTGTAGGCAAGGTGGTAGTAAGTTTATAAATTGCAACCATTTTACCGCCAAACAATACAGTTATTTGCTGTACATAAAACGGGAGGCTTGGGCGGTATGTACTCGGAGCCCAGCTTGGTTGTGATGGTTATTTTGTTGGGGCCAAAAACTACGAACGGTGTTAATATACCTGGAATGATTGATGATGGCCGCTCCCTCCATTTATTTCCGATATGTAGTTTTTGATTAGGTGATCTGTATTGTTATAGTTAAATATCCGGTTGATTAATAATTGGCATTTTATCCAGGCAGGGTCTAATTACTTCAATTGCATTGGCATGCAAAATTTTTCTTTTTGCGGCTTCCGAAAGGCGCGAAAAAACAACCCATCCCAATTGGGGGCGGGGGTCTCTCATAGGCAAATCAGAACCATATAATATTTTATCTTCGCCCGCGCCTGCAACTAAATAATCTATTACTCCATTGGGTACTGGTGTTAAGGTTATTTCTGCATACACATTGGGAAACTTATTTATCACGGCAATTACTTTATCTGCATAACCATAGCTTTGACCAGAATGGGCAATCAGCCATCTCACATTTGGATATTTTCGCGCTAATGCTTCTATCTCAAACAGGCTGCTTTGCTGAGTATGGATAAGTGCATAAAAATGATTATCATTTCCGTAGTTCCACCAAACATCCCAAGATGGATGATTGTATAATACGCCAATGTAGTGGTATGGTTTCATGCCAATAAATGCGGGGTGATTTTTATAAAACTCAGGAATCATTTTTTCAAGTTCTTCCTGCGTGTAATGCGTAGGGTCAAAATTGGCAAGTCCCCAGTAACCTTTGGGGGCTTCATTCAATGCAAGCTGAGTCGTAATGTTGCCTTCTACCGAGTCTGAACTTACCACACCGTTCCAACTCATTAGTCCGCCACCTGTATAACCCAATTTTTTTATGAGGTTGAACGTTCCTGCCGGATCTCCGTCTTCCATGGTATATCCCCAGCCCGCACCGTTCATGCCCTGGTGTAAGACGTGCATATGCATATCAATGATGGCTGACGGCAAAGGTTTGCCGTGTCTCACTGCATTCATCAGCGCATCTTCATTATTGTTGCTGATGATGGTTGAGGGTTTTAAACCCTTTAATAATCTGGTAAGATTATCCGCGGCAATTTTGGCTCGTACGGTTTCGCTAACAGCCGCATAATCAACAAAAGTTCTATGTGCGCCAGCAGACATTACAGGTGCGTTACTGCCAAATAAAATCTGGTTCTCCAGCCCATGTTTACACATGTATTCAATGCCGTTCATGTTCTGTAGGTTTTCCAGTGTGCAGTGCAGATTCTTATATTTTTCCATTAAAGGGATAAGATATCGTTGCTCTGCCCAATGGGCACCTGTAATCATTAATTGAAGATTTGGATAGGTTGCAAGAAACATATCCAGATCATGCCAGGAACCAATTTCCGCTTGAGAAGTGATGGTAAGAATTTTATTAGCCTCCAACCATTTGAGTAAAGGCTGATTAAAGCTGGCTCGCCAATCCCACGCATTGGTATCAGGATAGATGCTTACCGCTCTTACATTATGCTCCTTCATTTGTGTCTCCAATTTTTGGAGCGATAGAAACTCATCTGTTGTATCTGGAATAACATTCCATATAGCATAGAGGCTTTTGTATTTACTGAGCATATTGCTTAATTGCAGATTGCCAAACATCGCATCGTAAAATACAGATTGTGTATTGGCTACTAATCCTCCAGATACAGAACAGTGATTGTGTTCTGCAACCAGGTCGCTTAATTTCCATGGTTCCGCAGGGTGTTTGTATTTTATAGCACCAAAACGTGTGTAAGCGTCGAAAAAAATAGCGGGCTCATGAAAATTGTTGTTGCGTGTAATAGCAGATAATCCGGCCAAAGGACTTGCCGCCATCGTAATTCCCACACCAGCCAATGAATTAAGTTTGATGAAGTTTCTCCTCGAGATTTTGGAATCCATAGGGATCGGTATTAATGTTAGTAAGTTGCTCTACCTCCGGAAATATCAAAGATAAATCCAGTTGTAAAGGTGCATTCTTCGGAAACGATCCATGAGGATAACGCGGCGACCTCTTCAGTCGTCCCCAGTCTTCCCATTGGTATTTTGGCGGTCATGTAAGCGAGCTGTTCTGCCGAAGTATCTACATTCATGGGTGTACTGATAACTGCGGGCGCTAATCCATTGATAAGAATATTTTTTTGAGCATATTCCTTGGCCACACTTTTTATAAGACCAATTACTCCTGCTTTCATAGACGAGTAACCACACATGCCAGGATTTCCTTCTTTGCCTGCAATGGAGCTAATAAGAAGAATGCGGCCATATCCATTTCTGTTCATAGCTTCTACAGAATATTTGGTCATTAAAAAACTGCCTCTAAGATTGATGTTGTAGATTTTATCATATGCCTCTGAAGAAAATTCTGTGATGGGAGTAGAAGTCGGGCCAACAATGCCGGCAGAGTTTACCATGATATCCAGCTTTCCAAATTTCGCTACTGTTTTTTGAAGGAGGTCTTTCACTTGTTCCTCCTGAGATATGTCAGTTATGGCATAGTCTACATTATGTCCTCCGGCGGAAAACAAATCTTTTGTTTTGTATAGCCTTTCTTCATTGATGTCGGCAAGCATTACACTGCCTCCGGATTCAAGAATAGCCTTTGCTATAGCCCTACCGATTCCATCGGCCGCTCCGGTGATCAATGCCACCTTGCTTGTAAACCGTTTAATCATAATATTCTCCTCTTTTTAAAGACGTCCTGTGCATTAACGTTCTTAATCAATAGTTTTTTCAAATGTATACAAAATAATGATAAAAAAGATTACAAACACCAGATTGTATTTTATTGCGAGGGCTTGATACGAGTGATTACTTAAAAAAAAATTAAAAAACTTGCTTTGCAGGATCAAATCAATGTTCAGTATGAAAAGAAATATCTTACATGCTCGTCATGAGCCGTCTTTTCAGGAGTTTGATACATCAAGGTATGTTAAGAAAGAAAAATAGATATCTTCGGCATAAAAATATCTATATAAAAAAACTTATTTTTGGCAAAACAAAAACGCAAATAAAAGCGCCGATGGTAGAGGCGTTGCTTTGCGGACAGATATTGATGTCTTACCTATTCAGGAACTGGATGGGGTCGACTATGTCTCAACGACGCCTGGGTTCATGCATACTGATGGAGATTACGGATATACAGGGTCTTTGTTGGGCAGCATGAATATTAAAAAGAGCTGCCTATGCTATAGGCAGCTATTATCACAAGTGAAAACCTCTTTGTTATCATGAACTGGCGATTAGATGTTATGCAGCTTTTCTCTGTTTTCATACACTTTAATTACTGCGTCAGCTATGTCATCCATATCCTGTTTGCTACCAAGTAATGTTCCTGATCCCCATAGTGATACCATTCTGCTGACGGCGAGATCGCAGTTGGGTAAATTCATATCTTTTTTATACTGAGCCAGCCTTTTGGAGCTGTACATTTCTTTATAGGAGCGTAAGCTTAGTATGTGGTCTACCCAAGGTTCCCTATGGAGTCCCTGCGCAATGTATCCGCTAAAACCTATTCCTTCGGCTTGCATGGCTTTGAGAAATTTACTTCTGTCTACGCCTCCAAAATGTTCTTTGTTGTATGTAAGTGCCAGAATGTACAAGCCTGCACTTTCTGTGCCCTCGTATCTTTTTTGTGGTACCAAGCCTTTAAAGCCTTTTAACCTACTATGAAGATAGTTTGTATTTTCATTTCTTTTTTCAAAGCGTTCCCTCGCGGTTCCTATTTGTCCCATCAATATAGAACCTTCAAATTCATTCATTCTATACTTGGGTCCTATAGTCGTGTGTTTGCCCTGGCGGTTAGTGCCTCGGTTTTGTACCGTATAACACTGATCCATTAACTCAGCATTATTTCCTACAATAGCTCCGCCTTCGCCACAGCTAATTTGTTTACTTGCCTGGAAACTGAAGCAGCCGAGATCACCGATGGTGCCTACCTGCCTGCCTTTGTATACGGCCATGTGTGCCTGACAGGCATCTTCAATTACTTTAAGATTATGTTTTTTAGCAATGGCTATAATTGCATCGATATCACAAGGCGCGCCACCTATGTATACAGGTATAATCGCTTTAGTATTGGGGGTTACTTTTCTGGCCACATCAGTGGCATCCAATTGGTATGAGTCAGGGTCAAGTTCTGCAAGCACCGGTAATGCTCTGCTGGTGATAATAGCAGAAATGGTACCCATGTCTGTATAAGGTGAGGTTATGACTTCGTCACCAGGGCCAATGCCAAGTGCTTCAACACAAGTGCTGAGCGCCTGTGTACCCGAGCCTGTAGCAACACAATATTCAGTACCCATTATCTTTGCATATTCTTTTTCAAAGGTAGATACCATTCCATTTGCAACATCTATTCTACTCCATGCCCTGCTCTTGGTTGTCGCTACAATGTTTTCAATCATTTTGTCATCTACATAGGGCCAGGCTGGCCATTGCTTATTCTTTCTAATAGGGTCTCCGCCTAATAAAGCCAGTTGTTTGATATCGCCATTGCCAGAAGCAAAAGCCGGGAATGCATTAGCCGTTAACATAGCTAATGTTCCAGCGCCTACATGGGTAATGAAATTCCTCCGGCTGAAATCTTGATTACTCATATTGTTAGTTTTTCTGTGAAAAAAATTGATTAAAATCGAGCTTTTTTAATCCGATATAATTTTGATTTTATAGTAACATACACGTCTCCCTTTGGCGTAATCGTTCCCATTGATGAAAAACCTGGAAGGTCGCAGATCTTTTTTTGTTTTCCATTACTAATATTTACTTCGACGTACTCGCTGCCGCAAATAGCACCTACAATATCTTTTTTAATAGGTATAAGCCATCCACAGCGATCTTTAGTATTCATTTCTATTGTATGTGCAATTTTTTTTGTTGCAGGGTCGTATACCTGAATATTTGTTTGTGTGCTGAATGCTATCTTATTACCACATGCAATGATAGCATTACTCAGTACTACGCCCTCGTTCATTTCAATACGATGTACCAAGCCATTTTCAGGATGCCATACTGCGAAGTTGCATTTGGTTTCTTTGTTATAACTAAGTCCACTGGCCCCACCATTGGTTGTGAAGTAAAGATGGTTTTTATCCGCGGCTAGTCCTGCAATTTGCTGATTCGGAATAGGATCATACCATTTTTTAAACTCATTTGTTTGAGTGTTTACGCAAGATAATCCGCCACCATATACACCGTACTTTGCAGACCAGCCAGTCCATACATTTCCATCAGGTCCGGTTACACTTCTGCCTTCTGGTCGAATCAGATCAGGGTTTACATTACCTAACGTCTTTGGGTTCTTGTTGTCTACCTGATTCCATTCTTCGCGCGGGTCGTATATCGTTAGTTCGCCGCCAACGTAGGAAGACATGTATAGTTTTCCTTTTTGAAAAACCATACCATATACTTCTCCGCCGCCATTGCATACACCACTTGAGTTCCAGTATTGTCCTGTTGTAGGATCGTAAGAGAATATAGTTTGTCCAAAAATTGACGAACCCCATAGTTTTCCATTTTCGTCGCTTATAAGGGTGTGGATTGCCGTAGGCAGCGCTTCAACGGGGATGCGTTTTAATTCAACCGGAATTGTTTTGTGGTAGTCTTCAGCTGGGTTGGGAGCCTGGGTTATAAAATATTCTTGGCCACGCAGGCCGGCAATTAAACCATCTCCTATAGGAATATAGCCTACCCATTGTCCGTTCTGAATTTTTATATGTCGGATGGGAAGATCGTTCTCTCCTTTGCCTTCTATTGGTTGCAGTGTTTTTGCGTCATAAAAGAAAAGCTTGCCTTTGTTTTCCAGGCAAACGTAGTCGTCATTTACTTCTTTTAAAGTGTCGCCAGGATTGCCAAAATCTTCAAATGCATCTTTGGCTATATGGTATACCTTCACACCGCTTGTGTCAAATCCGTACCAGATAAATACATAACCGTGTTTATTTGCGTATACTGGCCGACTGTATTGATTTTTAGGATTATCGGTTAGTTTGCCCAGATTTCTGAATGTGTTGGTTTTAGGATCGTATTGTGTCATAGTGCAACCGGGATAGGTGCCTCCATACACTTTGTCATCTGCCCCCAGAGCCATATGCCAGAAATAAGTTTCGTTTGGGGATATGATGGGCTCGGCAAATTTTCGTGTTTTAAGATCCAATACGTGCAGGTATGCCTGTTCGGTGCAGGTGCCTATAATCAGTTTTTCATTGTGCCAGTTAACTAGTCCCCACGCGCCGGCTCCTATCGGCAACATAAGGTTTTCTCCTTTTCCGCTTACAGGGTCTATTATTATGATGCTGCCAGTTTCGTTACCTGCAAAATTAGATAATACGTACTTGTTTTTTCCATCAAAGGGATCAAGTATTGTTTTAGCTGAGAGAAAATTAAAATTTCTGCAAGGAGCTACTAAAAATTCAGCAACACACATGTCCGTGGGCATGGTTACTGCATTTGCTTTTTCCTGAAGTGTGGCTAAACCAAGAAGGTTAAAACCAGAAAGCGTTAAAAAATTTCTTCGAGTCATTGTGTGATAATTCTAAATAAAAGTATACAAAAAATTATTATTAAAGTATACATATTGAACTTTTTTAAGCTTGTCTAAGGGTGAATGCAGCAGGATTTTTTAAAACGCCATGATATAATATGGTGCATAAGACTGGAAATTAGCCTTTTATAAAATACATTATTTGGTATCCATGTGTTGGAATTGCGAGCCTATATTTTTATGTTCGATTAAAGTTAGTTTAAGTATAAAAAATAATAAATTTGTTTTTTGAACATGTGACTACATTTTTTTATTAAATTTGTATTCAAGTTTATAAAAATTAGTTGTCTTTAGTTTCCAATTGTTAATCAAGTTGGTGTTGTTTAGGAAGTATAGTGATTGCACAACTATAGTTTGTAATCAAAATCGGAACTATTAATCAGCGTTTCAACCAAACAAACCAAGCTTATGACTCGAATCCCAAGATTTTTTCGAAAGTCGTTTCTGTTTTTGTTGACGATTGTTTTTTCCTTAATGTCAGAGGCACAGACAAATAAAGAAATTTCTATTTCTGTTATTGATGAAACTTCACGAGCCCTCCCGGCATAATATTAACAATGAGAATGATTCGATCTGTTGATTGGGTTTATAAATAAAGATTGTAGATATGGAATTAAGCAGAAGGCATTTCATTCAAAAATCATCGCTAGGAATATTAGCGTGTACGGTAGGACCAGTATTGGGCTTCGATATGCAGAATAGGAAAACTCCTCTTTCTTTTCCTAAAGATGGAGACATATTCCACATATCAGAAGGCGTGGTAAAAAACGGGTTACTAAGGTTAGATGTAGATTTATCCAGGGAGATTACTAGCGGCTTGCAGCTTAATAGCCATCGCCTTGTAACAGGGAAGAAAGGAGTTAGATTAAATTTAAAACCAGGTCCGAATAAGCTGAAAATCACCTCTGCTAATACTGAAGAATTTGTCATTTACTATGCCCCGCACCTTAATAAGCAATACAGGATATCCATTGATGACGCTATTTGGTTTTTGCGGGATATTAACCAGAATAAAGATCATTACTCTTCAATCTTTCAAAGTCCTTTTCTTGCATGTTTTAATGAACTGCATAAGAAACATAATGTAAAACTTCATATTAATCTATTTTATGAAACCGAAGGATTTAATCTTTCGGAAATGACTGATAAGTTCAAGCAGGAATGGATAGCAAATGCTGACTGGATTCGATTGAGTATTCATGCAAAGTCTGAATTTCCTGATAACCCTTACAGGAATGCCAGTTATGATGATATCAGAAGAGATGTATTACAAGTGAATAAGGAGATAGAAAGATTTGCAGGAAAAGAATTGATGAGCAATGAGACCACCCTGCACTGGGGTGAAGTTCCGGTGGAAGTTAGCCGCGGATTAAGAGATGCAGGATACAATATACAGGTATGTGATTTTAATGTTGATAACGATTTGCCACCATGTTCTTATTATCTTACTGTGCCACAACGCAGGCATATGAATAAACGCTTTGTTTGGCGTGACAATGAAGAGAATATTACTTTTGTGAGAAGTGCTATAATTGTCGATACGGTAAAACGGGAAAAAATCCTTCCTTTTTTAGATGATTATACCACTCGCCGGTTGTATTTGCCATATGTTGATTTCCTGATTCATGAGCAATATTTCTATTCATTTTACAAAAATTATCAGCCGGACTACGCTAGCAAGTTGGATTTATGTATTAAGTGGGCTATTCAAAACAATTATAAACCCGGATTTTTAAGCGAGAGCCTTTGCTGGTAACAATATGCAAGAGATCGTATTGATTTTGTTTATTATTACAATGACGGTGAAATAGCGCCTTTAAGTACTAGTTTGATTTGGACTCAATCAATATATATTGGCGATCAACTAAAGAAAGAAGCAGGAAAAGACCCTTGTTGTTACCTCGTGGTTCTTGACCTTCAGAATCATGGCCGCCAATCGTGAAGTTCAGGTTCAAGGGCGTGATCATAAATTAGTTTGCCATTTTATTAAAAAAAGTTTTGTAAGGGTACTGTTTAATCTTAAATTGTATACTAAATTTATGTATGTTTACATACAATTATCTTTTTTTGCAGTAATTGGTTTTAAGTATACTTTAGTTTATCCGTGGGAGTGGATGGTCAGATCCGCTCCTTTTTTTATACGAAAGCTTATTTTGTTAGCAATATATTGAGTGGATGGAACTGTAATAGTGCCATGACTTTTTTTGTATTACCACAACTGTAACACAGCGCTTAGTCGCTACGTTTCTGGCCGTTTTTTCAAGATCGCTTGACGCGGTGACTTAACCTAAACGCCTTCTTTCATATTTCTCTCATGCGTTGTCTTTCTGTATGTTGTGAATACCATTACGGTCAGGTTTTATTTTCTACATGGGGTTGCTTTCTGATAATGCAGATATTTATTGATGTTTCCGTTAACAACGGGCAACGGTGCTTACAGCAATGTCAATAAATAACCGCCGGATGCTCACGTGCTTAAATTGTTATGCCTTTTAAGAATCTTCTGCCTGGAAGGAATATTAAATGTTATAACCGATTTTATTAATGATTATATAGTTTGAAAAAATGTATTCAAAAATATATACATTATGAATACATAAATATTCGATTTGTTCGTATATTTAGAAGATATTTTCTGTGTGTTTATTCAGAAAATGCGTTTTATCTGAATAATAAGCATTTTCAACGCTTTGAATAATGAACATTTTGTAGGTTTTATGTCTAGAATTTACAATGAACATGACCCTTACAACTTATTGCTGAACTTAAATGTTGACAACATTGCATAGTAGTGGCTTAATCAATGAGATTGATCTTATCAAACGGCTTGTGGCTGGGGACAAGGATGCCTTTGCAACATTGTATGTACATTACTATAGCAAATTGCACAGGGTCGCTGTGACATATCTTTATTTGCCAGAAATGGCCGATGACGTTTTGCAGGAGTTGTTTGTAAAAGTTTGGAGTAACCGTTTAAAACTTGAGGGAGTTGAGAATCTTTCAGGTTATCTGTTTGTTATGTTTAGGAATATGATCGTTTCAGAGGTCCGAAATAAACAAAAGCAGAATAAAATAAAAGCATACGTAAGAGCGGCTTATTTGAATGATTCCGCAGCCTTCCTGGTTTCGGGTGACCGGGAATTGGCACATTCTATTGCCAACATAGTAGAAGCTTTGCCGGAAAGACAAAGATTAATTTTTAAATTGAGTAGAGAAAAAGGGCTCAATCATACAGAGATAAGTGATCTTTTAGCAATATCTCCTCGGACTGTTTCAAATACCATCTCATTAGTGCTGTCTCACTTAAAAAAATCCCTCATTCAACAAGGCTTACTTTTTTTTTCAATTTTTTTTTTTGAATCGTGCGTTAAACTTTCCAACTGCGTCTTTATAGGTAGTTATTAATAAATAAATAACCTTGTCTTAATGGATAAGTCTTTCGTACAGCTTTTAGCCGGATATGAGCAGGGCACACTCACTCCGGAAGAAATGGAGCGCTTTTTCCTGCTGCTGAAAAGTGAAGAAAACAGATCCTGTTTAGTGCAGTCTATTGACGAAAGGCTAAACCAAGATGTTGACGATATTGCCGGAATAACAATTAAAAGGAAGGATGCCTTTGAATCGCCACTGGTTGATTTACCTCGGGTTAACCATTCTTTCAAATATCGTTTTTGGTGGGCGGCGGCAGGTATTGTTATCCTGGCTGCAGTTATATATTACCAAAATACAGACACACAAAATAAGCTGGATGTTAAGGGTGCAAATTATGTTATAAGTGATGCAGCACCTGGTAAAAACGGCGCAATATTAAAATTGTCTGATGGTTCTCTGGTAAATTTAGATAGTTCTGCTTCAGGTCTGATTGGACAACAACATGGCACAAATATTTTTTTGGATAATGGTCAATTGAAATATAAGAAGCTAAAAGATAGTAATGTTTTGGTTCAAACCTATAACACGGTAGAAACACCAGCCGGAAGACAATTTAAACTTACATTATCCGATGCAACAGGTGTTTGGCTTAATGCCGGTAGTTCCATAAAATTTCCAACACAGTTTACTGACAGTCAGCGTGTGGTGGAGGTATCGGGCGAAGTGTATATGGAAGTGGCAAGAAATGTCAATAAACCCTTTATTGTAAATATCCGGAATGGGTATGCGGTAGAGGTTTTGGGTACTCATTTTAATATAAACGCATATCATAATGAGTCCGCATTGCGTACTACCTTGTTAGAGGGAAAAGTTAAGATATTACCATCTCATCCTGAGTCTGCATCTGTAATATTATTGCCAGGACAGGAAGCCCGCGAAAAAAGGCTTGCTTCTTCTAAGCTACATAGTACCGTGCAAATTATCAAAAATGTAAACGTGCAAAAAGCAATCGCATGGAAAAACGGACTTTTTGATTTCGAGGAGGTAGACATTGCTGAGTTAATGCGGCAGGTAGAGCGCTGGTACGATGTTGAGGTTTTATATGAAAGCGTTGTACCCGATATTAAATTTTTTGGGAAAATGAGCAGGAGTGTAACGCTTCAGGGACTCTTGAAAGGCTTAAAAGGTGCCGGAGTAAATTTTCGATTGGAAGGGCGTCAGCTAATAATAAGTGATAAATAAAAAATAAACCATTATGTAAAAAGGCCTCATTAAAAAAAACCGGGATATGCTCTAACATTCCCGGCGACGTTCAGCAATTAAAACAAGTCTTCTAGAACTCAATTTTTAACAACCAAACTAATGCAAGTTATGCAAAAAACTGCTTTTTGTTTAGGGCTATCTCGGCTGCCAAATAAGCGCGGCAAGATTATTACCCGGCAAGTCACCAAAACTCTGCTGATTATGAAACTGACTTTCGTATTGTTAGTGGCATTTTTATTCAATGTCCAAGCCAGAGGTGTGTCGCAATCTATTACACTAAAAGGCAATAGTGTTCCTTTAAAAAAAGTGTTTGAATCAATTGAACAGCAAACTGGTTTTGTCGTTTTCGGCAATGCCCGATTGCTAAAGGATACAAAGCCTGTTTCTTTTGATGTAACAAAGAAATCTTTGAATGATTTTCTAAAACAGGTACTTGAGACTCAATCCATTGGTTTTACTATTGAGAATAAAACCATTATGTTATTTGAGAAGGAGCCTGAGCGATCTGAATTTAAGGAAGAGGAACCTGAGGCTGCATTACCTCCTCTTCAAGGACGGGTATTGTCGGCAGACGGGGAACCTTTATCGGGTGCATCCGTAAGAATAAAGGGTACTGCTAAAGGAACTACCACTGATCAAAACGGAAATTTTTCCCTTATTATTCCCGATCAGAGTGCAGTACTGGTTATTTCATTTGTGGGTTTTGAGAATATGGAGTTAAAAGTATCGGCAAACAGTAATCCTGTTGTTCGCTTAAAGCATGTTGTGTCGAGCGGAGACGAAGTGATGGTAGTAGGCTATGGTACACAGAAAAAAATTAATTTAACAGGAGCTGTATCACGTGTAGATTCTAAAATGTTTGAGAATAGGCCGGTAACAAGTGTTGCAGGAGCCTTACAAGGTGCTGCCGCAGGCTTGGTTGTAACGCGTACCTCAGGTCAACCGGGGCTTGATAATTATGCTTTTGAGGTTCGGGGTGCTACTTCTGCTAATGGCACTGTTAGCCCGTTAGTAGTATTAGATGGTGTTACCAGTTCTACATCGGTATTGTTAACACTTAATCCGAATGATATAGATAATATTACCATACTTAAAGATGCCGCTGCAGCATCTATTTATGGAGCGCAGGCTGCCGGTGGTGTTATGATTATTACTACGAAACGCGGCAAAACGGGCAAAGCTGTATTCAGTTATTCCAATATATACTCTTTTCAAAAAGCGCAGAATGTGCCCGAGCGTATGTCGCTGCTTGAAGAAGCCTTATACTCCAATATGGCCCGTGCTAACGCAGGTTGGGGACCCGAATATTCACAAGTGGAGATTGACAGAATGAGGCTGGGAGTGCAACATTATGTTTTGCCTTATGATACGAATCAATATCAGTTTTATAACTCAAAACCTTTGTTGCCTCAAATTCTGAGAAACTATTCTGGTATGTCTACACATAATATATCTGCCCGGGGGGGAAACGAAAATACACATTACCTGCTTTCATTTGGTTTGTATGATCAGAATGGTATTTTTAAAGTTGGACCTGATAAGTTTAAGAGATACAACGGACGTATAAACTTTGATACTAAGTTAACCAACAAAATTGCTTTTGATGCAAAACTGGCATTTGCGGTTACGGATTTAAAGCAACCTACTATTACGCCAAGCGGTACATGGAGTGTTAGCTTACTTAATATGTTGTATCGTTTCAGGCAACGTTATCCATTACTCACACCAGAAGGCCGATATATGGAGAACGGAACAGTATCTTCCATAACTACTTATGCTATTTTAGATGGCGGTGGCTACAATAAAACATTAAACAAAAATCTTGACGCTGTATTTACTTTAAAATATAAAGACTTTTTAGTAGATAAACTTGACCTTACAGCAATTTATGGAGGACAGTATTACACAGGAAACGGCTCCACTTTCGAGCGGACTGTGACGACCTGGTTTAGGAGCACACCGGGAATATTGTTGCAGTATCCCAACGTATATCGTAGAAGTAATAGCCTGACATGGAACAGCAATGCTCAATTGTTGGCTGACTATGACTGGTCCATCGAAAGTAATCATTCCTTCCATTTGTTGGGTGGCTTTCAATGGAACGACTACAGGGCAGAGGGCATTAACAGTTCAGCCTCTAATCTTGTAAGTAACGACTTAGGAACGCTTAACATTGGGGATAATCTTACTAAAACGGCTACTGAATGGATTTCCACTTCTGCTTACAAATCTTTATTTGGGCGTTTCAACTATAGTTTTGCTAACCGCTATTTGTTAGAGGCTACCTTGAGGTCTGATGAGAGTTCACGATTAGCGCCAGGTCAACGCACAAAACTGTTTCCTGCTGTTTCTGCAGGATGGAATATTACTAGCGAAAAGTGGTTCGGCAATGTTATACCTCAATTGAATGAATTAAAGTTTAGAGGCTCATGGGGCAAAATGGGTAATGCCGAAGGCTGGATTATAGGCAACTACGACTATATTAATAATATGTCCAGTGGCACATCGTTGATTTTAGGTTCTAATGAAAACAGGGCTACCTATTTTTACAATGGCAGTATACCTTCTGCAACTTTAACATGGGAGACCATCGATTCAAAGAATATAGGGATAGATGCGGTGGCATTTAAGAATAAGCTCAATCTTAGTTTTGATTATTATATAAAGCATAATAATAATATGCTTACTCCGCAGGAGCAATCTTCGGTTTTAGGTATTGGCGCCCCCATCATTAATAATGGAAAGTTACGTTCATGGGGCTGGGAAGTGCAGGCCGGTTATACCGATAGAACTGCTGGTGGGTTGGGGTATAGCGCAGTACTGAATTTTTCTGATAATAAAAATAAGTTGATCAAATACCAGGGCAATGACCTGGTTTGGCCGGGAACTGTGAGTTTGCTTGAAGGATACCCTTTAAATACAATATGGGGCTATCAGACCAATGGATATATACAAGATGAAAAGATGTTGACTGATGCCCCTTTTTATGACACAAAAACAAGGGTCGGTGATGTTTTGTATGTTGATAAAGATCGCAATGGAGTAATTAATTCAGGTAATGGAATAGTTACAAAACGTGGCGATCTAATTTATCTGGGCACAAATCAACCGAGATATACTTTCGGTTTGTCTGGTGCATTGGATTGGAAAGGTTTTGATTTGCAATTTTTTATTCAGGGGGTGTTGAAACGGAGCTTTATGGGACAAGGTGATGCTATTCACCCTAATCCATATAGTTGGGTGAATCCGCTTAAAATGCATCTTGATTACTGGACACCTGAAAATCGCGATGCCGCATTTCCAATACCCTATCCCGGAGGTTGGCAGAGTTTTGCACCTTCTGATAAGTGGATGTTTAATGGCGCATACGTTCGATTAAAAAATATACAATTGGGATATACGGTTCCTTCAGCCATACTTAATAAAATAAAGATCAGCAAGCTTCGTGTTTTTATCGGTGGTCAGGATATCGTTACATGGGATAAATTAGGCGTATTCAGGCAGGCATTCAATCCAGAGCACGCTGATGGTACCGGGCATGATTATCCTTTGTTTTCTACTTATTCATTTGGGGTTAATCTGACATTCTAATTCTTTATTTAAAAATCATTCAGATATGAAATATTTGTTTAGGTATATAATTGCGTGCATTGTATTAGCCGCATCATCCTGTAAGGTAGATCGTTTTCCAGAGGATACCTTGAGTGATGCTACTTTTTGGAAAAGTGAAAGTGATTTAAAAGCTGCCGCTAATTACCTGTATACTTATTTGCCATCGTTGCCTATCTACGATGATAATATGTCGGTGGATGGGTACGGCTCTTTCCCAAATGCAGTGAGCAACGGCTCGTGGCTTGTGCCTGCAACGGACGATAACTATAACAGGTCATATTCCTTGATAAGGGCGGCATGTAATATTATAGAAAAAGCACCGCGTGTTGTAGCGGCTGGTGTCGATGCTTCCACTGTTTCCAAGTATGTTGCTGAAGCCCGTTTTTTTAGAGCCTGGGCTTATTTTAATTTGGTAAAACGCTATGGTGATGTTCAGTTGATTTGGCGGGCATTACCAAGCGATGCCGAAGAGCTGGTATCTCCGCGGGTTGACAGAGAAGTGATTTATGATTCCATTTATTCAGATCTTGATTTTGCTGCAACCCACTTGCTCAGTCGTACAGTATTGGGAACAGAAGGGTATGGGCGTATTTCAAAAACGGCGGTATGGGCTTTTGAATCCAGGGCTGCATTATTTGAAGGTACATGGAACAAGTATCATCAAACAGGAGATTTTACTAAGCACCTCGTCAGGGCTGTTGCCGCTGCCGATAAAGTTATTAGCTCAGGTGAGCATGCGCTGTTTACAGGAGGTTACTTTAATATTTTTCAATATGCCGGGGAAGGGTATAATAATGCAGAAAATATTATGGTTCGCAGGTACGGTGCAGGTTTTGATAACCCAATACTGTATACCAATGCACATGGGGCTATTGTAGGAGGTTCTATACTACCCACCAAATATCTTGTTGATTCTTATTTAATGGTGGATGGTTTGCCAATTGAAAAATCTCCATTGTATATAGCGCCGCAACGGTCAAAGGAATTATTTATTAACCGCGATTTGCGCCTGAGTGAAACCATTATGAAAACTGGTGATCCTTATAGTTCATCTGGTCCATTTGTATTGTCAACACATGCTACAGGCTTTTGTTACCGTAAGTTTATTATTAATAGTGATATGGGAACAGGGATGACGTTTATTGATTTACCTATTATACGGTATGCAGAAGTATTACTGAATTATGCAGAAGCTTTGTACGAAAAAAATGGAATAATTACGGATGAACAATTAGATGTCTCAATTAATCCACTGCGCGATAGAGGTAACGTTGTGCATCTGTCTAATGCACTTGTAACTACCAATGGATTAGACATGAAAAATGAAATCAGGCGGGAAAGAAGAGTGGAGTTATCAATGGAGGGATTTCGTTATTGGGATCTGCTGCGTTGGAAAACAGCGGAGGTTGAGTTGCCAAGACCGATACTGGGCGCTCATTTTTTTCAACATGAGTACGATTCTCTGGGGGTTACTTATGCACCAAACCTTGATAGTAATGGAGATATAATAGCTGAGATGGGTAGTGAAAGAACTTTTATAAAAGAACGGGACTATCTGTGGCCGCTTCCATTAAGAGAGATAGGAATGAATCCTAAACTCGTTCAAAATCCAGCATGGTCTACACAATAACTCACCGTTAAAAAAATTCAAATGAAGAATACAATAAAATTAATTATCGCTGTTTGCAGTATCATGTATTGTATTACAAGTTGTTCAAAGAGCTATGAATACAGTAGTATGCAATCAATAATAGATAGTTTGAATAAAATAACTACTATTTCAGTAAACAATGTTACAATGGGTGATTTCACCACCGAAGGGCTAAGCCAGGCTTATGCACTTGCTCCTAATGCGGGTTATACACGTCCAGCTTTTTCTGGAGGTGCATCAAGTATCGATTTCGTTTTTAATAATACTAAATTCTGGGCTACAGATCCATCAGGTATTTCCAATCTTGTTGACACAAAAGCAAGGTTTGGCACTACCACGCTTACAGCCGCCGCTTTCGCAGATATTAGTTCACGGGATGAAATTTATAGCTATGATGGCGAAAGTAAGGAAGTAGAAATAGCTGTGGGCAAAGTAGTGTTTTGTAAAACAAAGGATGGGCATCGTAGTCTTATTTTGATTAAATCTATCTCAAATAATGGTGATACCCTGAGAATGGATTATAAGATTGATGTAATAAAGAATTGAAGCTGGTAAAAGCGTTGATTATTTTATTTTGAAAAAGAAACTCCATGAAAAGAAATATAATTTTTTTTGTTGCAGGTCTGTTGATTTTAACGGCTTGTAAAAAGGATAAAGATGAAAATCTAAAGTTGGATACTTACAGAGAAGTAAGGCTTGGCGGATGGGATGGTTTGTATGGAAGCGGGCTAGATGCAGACAATGGTGTGGTATATGGTTACGGATCGTTAAGTGGCGCTACAAAATTCGTAGATGTATTTTTTGACAGATCAGCCTTTTTTAGTTATGACGCTGATGGTAGCCAATTGCCTGATGTTGGTACCCGCTTTGCTTCGACTGAATTTTCAGTAAAACAATTTGAGGATATGGTAGATGACAAATTAATACTTCCCATTACTCCAGCGCCCACTGCGGATTCTGTTCAGTTTGATATTGATGATGTTGTGCTATTTCAAACGAAGTGGGGAAAAAAAGGGTTAATCAGGATCATTTCAATGACAAGCCCCACAGGTGATCTTGTATGTGATTTAAAAGTACAGGAGAGATAATAATAGTTTGGCAGTAGTTGTTTTACGGTATAGTGAAAACATAGCCTGGTTTGTTTTACAAATCCAGGCTATGCTATGCTGAATTACTTTATTTAATACTTTATCCGGATCACCAATCACGATTAAATATTAGAATAGATAAATTTTAACATGAACGGGCGTTTTTTGCGATTATACCGGATTCTGCTTTTTTTTGTTGTTCAGATAAACCCGGAAGGAGATAAACTTGCTGCGCAGTCGCAGAATAATGGGCTGATTATTAAGTTCGAAGATTGTGAAGTATGGAAAAATGCCGATACCATTGTTTTGCGTAATAGTAAAATAGCACGGCGATTTCTTTGGAATGGTGGTAATTTAATAAGTATTGATCTTGTAAACCGAGAGACGACACTGAGTACTGTGTTTGCAAACCCAGAATCTGACTTCTACTTGCCCGCTAAGATGCTGGTTGAGGGCAACGGTGTTTTACAAACTACAGTACATGTTGAAACTGGTTATTCCACGCGTAGGCTTGAGGTTACAGTTATTACGCAGATAAATAAACTGGTTGTAAAAAGGGTTTTTAGAATTTATCCCGCATGTCCCGTAATTGCTTGCGACTTTTACTATAAAGGGGTAATGGAAACGACTGTGCAACCACGTATCTCCAATCCCGGAGATTTGGTAAATGTGGAGAATACTTCTGAAATGAACAAAGATCAGCTTCCGATATTACGATTGGATAGACTGGGTTTGCAAGGTAACCACTGGAAGGTAAAAGCAGTTCAGTTTTTTGATATTACAGATAGACATACAACCACTACAAAAGCTACAGAGCAGCTCGCTTATATTTTCAGCAATCAGGTTGTTGGCAACTTGTTATTGATGAACAACCTGCTAAGGAAAGAAGGTGTTTTTTGGTTAAAAGAGGCGCCTTCTCCTTCAGTACAATTCGGTTATCCCGGATTTGATTTTTCAATTAAAACAGGCGCATTTCAGCTTGCCGGAGCCGGAATAACAGCCGCAGATATCACTACTGATGAGTGGACGAGGGGATATGGTTTTGTAGTTGGAGTGAGTGACGGAACAGAATATGGCCAGCTTAAAGCTTTACGCAGCTACCAGAATTTGACACGCAGATACATACCATCCAGAGATGATATGGTAATGATGAATACCTGGGGGGAAAGAGGAGAAGGTAAAAATCTGAATGAGTCGTTTGCTTTAAGAGAAATAGACAAGGCTTCCGAAATTGGTATTGATGTATTTCAACTGGATGCAGGCTGGTATCAGGGGGGAACGAAAAAAATGGATTCTTTCTGGCTACCTCATCAAACAAAATTTCCGAATGGTCTCGACACGTTGGTTAAGGTAGGAGCAACAAAGAATGTAAAGCTAAGTCTTTGGTACGAGCCCGATCCTGAACATGATTATGCAAACTGGCAGCGGGATGCAAATATTGTAATAAGATTACATCAACAATTTGGCATCAATATTTTTAAGATTGATGGCGTACAGATTGTTTCAAAATCCGGCGAGATTAATTTTAGAAAATTGCTTGATAAGGTTTTGCAGGATACAGATAATAAGGTATTTTTTAATATTGATATCACAGCCGGAAGGCGTAACGGGTTTCACTATTTTAATGAGTATGGAAATTTCTTTCTTGAAAACAGGTATACCGATTGGGGTAACTATTATCCATATCAAACTTTAAGAAATGCATGGCTATTGTGTCGTTATATGCCATTGCAAAAACTGTTGATCGAGTTTTTGAATAATGAAAGGAACAAGGCGCAATATGTCGCTACCGATTCTTTGGCGCCGGGTCACACATCGTTTGAATACAGTTTTGCAACCACCATAATGGCTCAACCGTTGGCATGGATAGAAGCACATCGCCTTTCAAAAAATCAAATGGCTATTTCAGGAGTAGTTAAAACCTATCGTAAATACCAGCACGATATTCATGCAGGAGATATATACCCGATCGGTAATGAACCCGATGGTTATTCATGGACAGGCTTTCAATCCATGCAGCAAAAAAAGGGATATGTTATAGTATACAGGGAGCGTAGCGAGATGCCCAATTATACAATGCCAACATGGTTTAAACCTGGTACAAAAATTTCGTTTACTCCGGTTTTAGGTATCGGGAAGCCGTTTGTTGCTACCGCAGCAGAAGATGGCCGAATCAGGTTTAACCTGCCGGTGGTGAATAGTTATGGTTTGTACAGTTACAAAATACTTAACTGATTTTTAGCTGCAATAGCAGGTAATTATATTGCGTTTATACAATTTTATAATATCCGGAATATGTATATACGAAAAGGAAGTATACATTATTTTTTAGGGTGGGAGCGGCATAGGCCCAGCGTTGCCTATTATTAACAATCAGCTTTGTGCATAGATATCGGTTGTAAAGCTGTAGCGTCAGAAAATCCCCTTCAGCAAAGGTTGATTTTTCCAGGCAGACCCGAAATTGTTATGGTATCGCAGCGCGAAGAACACCTGGTAATGCAGGTGCCGGATACGAACTTCCATACCACCGGTCAGTATTTGTATAAAATTCCATGGCATATATGTCTAACTATCTCATTGTAAGATACGGTGAGGGTTGTGGCGCAGGGAACTATTGTTGGAGCATGGCAGGTTATTGCCAGAAAAAGAAAGATTAACTATTAATAGTTTGCTTACAAAAATATATCATGAAAAAAAGATTTGTTATAGATGCCCATCTCGATTTGGCAATGAATGGAATAGAATGGAACCGGGATATCAGGCTACCAGTAAAGGATATACGGGCTATAGAGCAGGGGATGCAAGATACATTGGACCGGGGGCGAAATACCGTATCATTACCTGCTTTGCGGGAAGGTAATATTGGTCTTGTGGTAGCTACCCAATTAGCTCGCTTTCAGCGTGACGGTCATCCTGAACCGGGTAATCCATATTATCATTCGCCAGAGATTTGCTGGGGTATAACGCAGGCGCAAATAGCTTATTACAAAGTAATGGAAGAATTGGGTGAAATGATTCAGATTACAGATAAGGTCAGCCTGCATAATCATCTTGATCTTTGGTTGAATCCGTTATACAATAATACTATTTCTAAAAAAACCGTAGGTTATATTCTTAGCCTTGAAGGGGCAGATTCGTTTGTAACGATCGATTATTTATACAAAGCATATGGTTATGGCCTTCGGGCATTAGGTGTATCGCATTATGGCCAGGGCCGCTATGCTGGTGGCACTTCAACTGAAACGGGGTTTAGTCAAAAAGGGCGCGAACTGTTAAAGGAGATGGAAAAGCTGAACATTATTCTGGATATTACACATCTGACTGACCAGGGGTTTAAAGAAGCATTGGATTTGTATAAAGGGCCAATATGGGCGAGTCACCACAATTGCAGGAGTCTTGTAAAAGGACAGCGACAGCTAACCGATAATCAACTTAAAATATTGATTGAAAGAAGATCGGTCATTGGCGGAGCGCTTGATACCTGGATGTTAACAAACGATTGGGTGCGGGGAGTAGATGATCCCCGGCAAAAGAATATAGGGCTGGAAAAGATAGTAGACCACTATGATCATATTTGCCAACTGGCTGGCAATAGTTTACACTGTGCAATTGGCAGCGATCTTGATGGTATGTTCGGCACAGAACAATCCCCTTATGATATAGATACGATTGCCGATGTTCAGAACCTGGAAGGTTTTTTAGTAAAACGCGGATACGGTGCGGAAGACATTGATAATATCTTTTACAAGAACTGGATGAGATTCTTACTCAGAAATTGGATTTAATTGTGTACATAAAACATTAAATTATGTATACAATTATATTTTTCCCTATTTTTGCTTTGCGCCGAAATTTAATTCCATCACAGTTAAAGTAAAATCGTTAAAGTGAAACTAACTGAAATTAAAAGTCCCCAAAAGGTAGCTGATACCGGTGCCTATTCTTCGGGTATATTGATGAACGGTTGGCTGTACATAAGTGGCCAGGGGCCTCTGAACTTACAAACAGGACGGGTTATCAATGGTACTATTGAAGAAGAAACCCTCCTTACACTAGAGCATATCAAAGACATCGTTGTGGCTGCGGGTGGCCTAGTTAGCCAGATAGTAAAATGTACTGTACATCTCAGCGATATTAATGACTTTGATAGGTTCAATAAAGCCTATGCTGGTTTTTTTGGGAGTATCAAACCCGCCAGAACAACCGTTCAGTCAGTATTATCAGATGGTATAAAAGTGGAGATAGATGCGATAGCATATATAGGATAACATGAACGAAAAAATTAAAATTGGTACAGTTGGTTTAGGTCTGATGGGCAGCAGCATCGCTGCCTGTATTCTTGCTGCCGGTCATCCAGTTATCTCGGCAGTGAAAGATATAAGCGAGAAAGAAAGAGCAATGAGCCGCATTACCGGTTTTCTATCCGACTTAAAAGGGGAGGGGTTGCTACAATATGAGCCCGCATCCGTTATTAAAAAACTAATTATTACTGATAATATTTCTGACCTTGCTGATTGCACGCTGGTAATAGAATCAATTTTCGAAAATCTGGAAGATAAGCAAGGCGTTTACGCTGCGCTTGAGATGTGTCTTTCATCCACCAGCATTATTGGTAGTAATACTTCCGCTATACCAGTTTCTGTTTTACAGAGCAAACTCGTGCATCCGGAACGTTTTGTTGGCATTCATTGGGCAGAGCCTGCTCATGTTACCAGATTTATGGAAATTATCTGTGGAGACAAAACTGATGCAGCTTACGCGGAAAAAGTAAAAACTTTAGCAGAGAGCTGGAATAAAGAGCCTTCACTTCTAAAAAAAGACATACGAGGGTTTATTACCAATAGGATTATGTATGCTATGATACGAGAAGCTTTTCATTTGGTTGAAAAGGGGTACGCCAGCTATGAGGACGTAGACAGGTCGTTAAGAAATGACCTGGGTTACTGGATTACTTTTGCCGGCCCGTTTCGTTTTATGGATCTCACTGGTATACCAGCCTATGCCGCAGTTATGAAGGATTTGTTTCCGGAATTAGATAACAGTACAACGGTGCCTCAGAAGATGCAACAATTGGTGGTATCCGGAGCCATGGGTACGCAAAATGCAAAAGGTTTTTATTCATATACCAAAGAGTCGGCTGAGCATTGGGAAGCCTTGTTTAACCAGTTTAGTTACGAAATACGCAAACTATCAGAAAAATATCCGCAGAATATAGGAGATAAGACAGATGAATAAGGTTGTTATATCATGGTTGCTTTTGTTGCTATGCAACTTTATGTGGGCATTACAGTTTACCTGCATCAAGATGGTGCAGGATCAGGTGGGTACATATTTTACAGTATGGGGCCCCATGGTAATTGCAACCTTGTTATTATTGCCGTTTGTACTACTCGAAAAACGAACAGAAAAACGAGGTCTTAAAGATGCTACGTTATTTTTCAGACTTGCATTACTTGGTGTGTTTCCTGCACAGGTACTTATTACCTGGGGTACACAACAATCCACGGCCTCTAATGCCGCCGTTATCAGCTTAAGCCTACCGGTAATAACCACCGTGTTTGCTTATGTTATGTTGAAAGAAAAAATGAACCGCCTGCGCTGGATGAGTTTCATCGTAGCTATTGCAGGGGTTATACTTTGCTCCATCGGGGATATAAAAGGCATAAATCTTTCGTCATCTTACGTCTGGGGAAATGTGCTGATCTTTCTCGCTATTGTAGGCAATGCTTATTATAATACGAGTTGCAAAGCAATCTCCGCAAAGTACAGCGAAATGGAAATGGTATTTTATACCTATGTGGCGATGATTGTGTTGCTTGCACCCCTGGTGTTTTATTTCGAGCCCGTTGTTTTTGCTCGTATCTCTCAATTTACAAGGGAAACCTGGTTGGGGTTGGCGTTACTTGCTTTTTTTCACAACTTTTTGTCGATGGTTTTATTTTTTAAGGCGCTCAAAACACTTGATGCCATGCAAGTGGCATTGTCCAATTATCTCATCTCATTTATGGCGCTGCCTGTGGCGGCTTTCTGGCTTAACGAAAAGCTAAACATTTATGCTATTGTAGGTGGTGTGCTGGTGCTGATTTCCACAATTGTAGTTACGGTTTTTGATTATAAATTAAATAAAAGTACAAGCCTAATAAAGAACTAAAAATGGAAAAAATAAACAATTTGCAAGGAGTGATACCTATTATACCAACACCTTTTACCTCTGATGAGGAGATAGATGAAACAGATCTAAGAAGCCTGATAGATTTTGCAGCCAGCACAGAGGTTGCAGCCGTTTGTTTGCCTGCATACGCCAGTGAGTTTTACAAACTAAGTGATGAAGAAAGATTACAGGTTGTAAACATAGCCATTCAGCAGTCTGCCGGCAGGGTTAAAATCATGGGGCAGTGTAACAGTGCTTCTGTCAAGCAGGCTGTAAAACTGGCCCAGGCAAATGTGGAGGCTGGCGTTGATGTGTTGTCGTTGACAGTACCCCGGATATTCGGCTTGCCAGAAGGTTCCATCGAAGACTACCTAGATACATTTTTCAAATCGGTACCCGATACACCTGTATTGATTCAGGATTTTAATCCGGGCGGCCAGTCTATCAGTGTGCAATTGATCGTTAAACTAATGAAGAGCAATCCCAATTTCAGATACCTGAAACTGGAGGAGCCACTGTGTTCGGTTAAGTTTAAACAGATTATTGATGCTACCAAGGGAGAAATAGGTTTGTTTGAAGGCTGGGGTGGTTTATATATGCTTGAATTAATTCCATTAGGAATTGCGGGTATAATGCCCGGCCTTGGGGTGAGTGATATTCTGCAAAAAGTGTATCGTTTGCGTAAGGATGGTGATAACAAAGAAGCTATGATGTTGTTCGAAAAAGTGATGCCACAAATATTTTTTGCGCTGCAGAATATGGAGTTATTCCATTATGTGGAAAAAGAATTGTTGAAGGCAAGAGGGGTATTAAAAAATACTTATGTGCGTAAAGCGTCTTATACGCCGGATGAATCAACTATTGAATACGTAAGGGAGTTGAATGAAAATATACTGGCCTTAGTAGAGGAAGGCATTTTAAAGTAGTAAAAAATATTCTGAATGTCTTTTAACAAAGTCTATCATATGGCTTTAATGCAGTTGTTGCTGCTTAGCGGCACAACCGCGTTAGCCAAAGAGAGGTTTAAGCTACTGCCCACTCCCAAAAAAGTAGAGTGGAGAAGTAATAAAGGCATTGACTGGTATGAGTTGAGGTCCATATGCCTTGTTAATGGTTCGCTACGGCCGTGGCTAGCCTATCCACTCAATAACATGCCCCAAACCAATAAAGGCGGAAAGGGGGTTCTTACCCTTAAAATTGTAAAAGATAAATCAGTGCCAGATAATGCTGAAGCGTATGTGCTGGAGGTAAAGATTGGAGAAGTAGTGATAAGAGCAAGAGAGCAAAAGGGGTTGTTTTATGGCTGCCAAACCCTGCTTCAGTTGTTGGAAGATGGAAGAGATCAGCAGGTGCACATTCCTGTCGTAACAATTACCGACTATCCGGATATTCCTTATCGTTCGATACACCTGGACATTAAATATCACCTGGATAATATGAATTATTACTACCAGATGATAGATCGGCTGGCACAGGTGAAGGTAAATGGAATTATGGTAGAGTTTGAGGATAAGTTAAAGTATAGAAATGCCGCGCTGGTAGGTTCAGATAATGCTATCTCCGTTGACGAGTTTGCCGCACTTACCCGTTACGCCGCGGAGCGTTATATTGAAATTAGCCCTTTAGTGCAAGGGCTTGGCCATGCATCATTTATATTAAAGCATGATAAATATCATACACTTCGTGATGATCCCAAGGTTGATTGGGTAATGGATCCATTACAACCCGGAACATATGAACTATTGTACAGAATGTACGACGATGCAATAGACGCTACTCCGGGTGCAAAGTATTTGCATATAGGGGGCGATGAAGTATATAACCTTGGCCAGTCTGAACTTAGTAGGAAGTCGGGTATGAAACCTTTTGAGTTACAGATGTACTGGTTAAATAAGGTTTGTGAATATGCCAGGCTGCATAATCGTATCCCCGTGTTTTGGGACGATATGATTTTTAATATGGCCGAGGTATATATGTCCATTCATGATAATAAATCTCCTGCAGACAGTATTAACCTGTTGTGGCAAAAGCGATCTCCTCAACTTGATGAATACCTGCACCTGTTTCCTAATGACTGCATATATATGCGTTGGCATTATTCTTATCCTAAAGTTCAGGGTAATCTAAACGCGGTAAAATGGTTTAAAGAG
>JBQCFW010000075.1:0-56230 GCA_051958655.1 Agriterribacter sp.
AGCAAGGGTTTTACAAGCGACGATTTTGCCAAGTTCCATCCCGGAGGAATGTTAGGCAAACGGCTGTATTTAAAGGTGTATGATCTGTATATGAAGGAGGCTAAGCCGGAAGTATCGCTGCAAAGCAATTTGAAAGAAGTAATTGTAGCCATTACCCAAAACAGGATGGGCGCCACCGCGGTAATAAATGAAGGTAAGATTGTTGGCATTGTAACGGACGGGGATATACGAAGAATGCTGCAGCAGCGTGAAAATTTGTCGGGCGTAACTGCAGGAGACATTATGAGCAGGAATCCCAAATGTATTGAATACGATCAGCTTGCCGTAAATGCATTGGATATGATGCGCAGGAATAGCGTAAGCCAACTGCTGGTAACAGAAAACGGATTGTACAAAGGTGTGCTGCATATGCACGACCTGGTGCGTGAGGGAATTATTTGATGATTATACTGCAATTCATGCAAAATAGTTGATTATAAAGCCTCTGTATTAAGTATTGCATTTTATGTTACAACCTTTGGTTATTATTTAGATTTTGTTGCCTCATTTACGATTTATTGCCCTTATTTTTGAACTCATCTTTACATAAAATATGAATAAAAATCATTACGTGGCGATTATGGCAGGTGGTATTGGCAGCCGCTTTTGGCCAATGAGTCGCACTTCTTATCCAAAACAGTTTCTTGATATATTGAATACGGGTAAAACACTGATACAGGAAACATTCGACAGGTTCGCAGATTTTATACCGAAGGAAAATATTTTCATTGTTACTTCCGAAGAGTATATTTCTATTGTAAAAAAGCAATTGCCGCAGGTTTCTGAAGCTAATATACTGGGAGAGCCTTCGCGAAAAAACACAGCCCCCTGCGTTGCCTACATATCTCATAAATTAAATAAAATTAACCCCGAGGGTTGTTTGATCTGCGCTCCCGCAGATCATTTGATAACAGAAAAAACGGCTTTCAAAAAAGTATGTATTGAAGCGCTTAGTTTTGTAAGAGATCACAATGCGCTGGTTACACTGGGCATTAAACCTACCCATCCTAATACAGGCTATGGCTATATACAGATTGAACAGCATGAAGTAAGCGACAATGTATATAAGGTAAAAACTTTTACCGAAAAGCCAAACCTTGAAATTGCAAAAACCTTTTTAGCAAGCGGCGACTTTTTGTGGAATGCAGGCATTTTTGTATGGAAAACAAAAAGCATTGTTCAGGCGTTTGAAAAATACCTGCCCGAAATAAATGAATTGTTTTTGTCGGAAGAAGAAGCTTTAAACACGGGGCTGGAAAAAGAAGCCATTGAAAGAATATACCCGCAGTGTACCAATATTTCTATCGACTATGGAATAATGGAAAAAGCAGATAACGTATATCTTATTCCTTCAAGTTTTGGATGGAGCGATTTAGGCACCTGGAATTCTGCTTACGACAATATGCAAAAAGATGCTGCGGAAAATGCTGTATCGGCTAATCACCTTTTGCTGATTGACGCGTCTAAAAACATCGTACACGTGCAAAAAGATAAACTGGTTGTATTGCAGGGGCTCGATAATCACATTGTGATTGATACGGGAGACGTTTTGCTGATTTGCGACCGGAGTAAAGAGCAGGAGATAAAAGAATATGTATCGCAGATTAAGATAACAAAGGGCGATAAATTTTTGTAATATTTGAAGTGGTGGAAGTGATGCTATAAATTCTCCAGCATTTCCACCACTTTTTCGCTTTTAAGTATGAAATAACCCAGGCGGTCGTTGCTTACACCGTCTTTCAGCTGGTAACTAAATTCCAGTTTGTCGTTGTTTACACTGGTTTCAAAATATTTGAAAGAGATATTTTTTTTGTCTTTTATCTCATCGCTTATTTCATACAGGTGGGTAGAAAGCACAAATAGCGAACCTTTTATTTTTATCAGCCCGTTGATCACCGCTAACGAACAGCGCATGGCATCCTGCACATTGGTACCTTTAAAAAGTTCATCTATCAGTACCAGCCATTTTTTGCCATTGTTGATGGTGAGGATTGTATTCTTTATACGTTGTACCTCATTAAAAAAATAGCTTTCACCCTTTACAATATTGTCGGCTACATTAATATTGCTTAGCACGCCATCAAACATTGTTAACTGCAAACGTTGGGCAGGCGCCCCCATGCCAAGGTGGGCAAGATATACCGCTACACCCAGCGATTTAATGAAAGTACTCTTACCCGCCATATTTGCCCCGGTTAAAAACAGGAAATTACTGCTGGGCGAAAGCACGATGTCGTACGCTACAGGCTTTGCTAAAAGTATATGATAGATCTTGTCGGCTTTGATAAATGGCTCGTCCGATTCAACAAATTCAGGAAACTGTAGTTTGTATTCTACCATAGCCCGCGCCATGGAGTACCAGGCATCCATCTGGTAATAAATATCTGCCAGTTCATCGTATTTAGACCTGAAGCCTGATTTAAAAAAGTTGCCGTAAGACAGGTTTTCTTTGATGGAGAATTTTTCGCCAGGAGCTTTATTCAATAGTTCCTGTAAACGCGGCTGCTGCAACAAGGAGCGGATACGCGAAGCAAACAATTGCAGCTTAGCCGGAGCATCGGCTTCGTTAATAAGGATAGACAGCGCATGCATGCCAACAATAAAATCACGGAAATGCGTAACCGAATACCGCACCAGGCTGTAATCAACACTGTGAAACATTTTATAAGTACGGGTGCTTATAAAGTCGCCCGACGCAGGCATAGGGTCGATGGCAGTTTCATAAAACCTTTCCATTACCATCATAGTGCCATTTGTAATGCTTTTGGGCCACCGCTCCATAGCGGCAATGATGATTTTCAGGATCTTTTGAGTATCCAGTATTTTTTTAAGGTCTGATGCAGGCTCAGTCATTAGCCAGCGCAGCCATTCCTTACCACCGCCCGTGCGGGTAAAGTTGATTTTATGAAAAACAGAAAATTCTTCTTCCGGGCTGAAAACCGCCAGGTCGTTGTATGTGGTTTTGTCTATCTGCATAGGCCGTAAGGTACGGTTGTGCTTAAATAATTATGCCAGTCGGTTAAACAGAAGGCGTTCGCCCCTGTTAGATTCATCCCATACCGCTTTTCCATAATTTTCGTACACCAGGTTGCCATTAACAAAAGTATGAGTAACGGAAGCCGGTAATTGGAAGCCTTCCAGCGGGCTCCATCCACATTTGTACAATATATTTTGGGGAGTAACCTGTTGTGGTGTATTCAAATCTGCTATTACAAGGTCGGCGTAATAACCTTCGCGTATATATCCCCTATCCTGCAACTGGTAACAATCTGCCACGGCATGGCTCATTTTCTGCACAATCTTTTCCAGGCTTATTTTTCCCTGCTTATAATAATACAACATCAATAACAACGGGTGTTGCACCAATGGCAAGCCGGCATGGGCCTGTTCGTAAGTAAGTCCGCTGGTAGGCTGTAGTTTTCCGTCGGTATTCCTTATATAGCCTTTTTCGGCCAGGGTATGAGGGGCGTGATCTGTGGCAATAACATCAATCCGGTCATCGAGCAAAGCCTGCCACAGCGCTTCGCGATGATGCGGCGCCTTTATAGCGGGGTTGCATTTGATAAGATAGCCAAGCCTGCTGTAATCGTCTGCAGTAAAATGAAGGTGGTGCACACATACTTCGCATGTAATGCGCTTTTCGTTCAGCGGTAAAAGATTGGTAAATAGCTGCAATTCTTTTGCCGTTGAAATATGCAGGATATGCAGGCGGCTGTTGTGCCTTTTAGCAAATTGTATGGCGGTGAACGACGATTCGAAACAGGCATCTTCATTCCTGATCAAAGGGTGATCAGATGCATTAAGCAGCTCTTTTTGGGCCTTGATCTGCTCATAATTTGTTTTAATGATCTTCTCATCTTCACAGTGCGTGGCAATCAATACTTCGGCTTCGCTGAAAATTTTATCAAGCGTCAGGTAATTGTCTACCAGCATATTGCCGGTGCTGGAACCCATAAATATTTTAATGCCACATATTTTTTCCTTCAGCTTATTTACTTTAAGTACTTCATCGGCATTGGTGTTGGAAGTACCCATAAAAAATGAATAGTTAGCCAGGGAACCGGCTGCGGCAATCGCATATTTTTGTTCCAATAATTCGAGCGTTAACGCATTGGGAACGGTGTTGGGCATTTCCATAAAAGAAGTAACACCACCTGCCACAGCTGCTTTCGATTCTGTATAGATCGTTGCTTTATGCGTAAGCCCCGGTTCGCGGAAATGAACCTGGTCGTCTATTACGCCCGGTAAAAGATACTTACCTTCGCCGTTAATTTCATATAAAGCTCCGGTTGTGTTAATGCTGCCGGCTATTTTTTCTATTCTTCCCTTCTTTATCAAAACATCTTTTACAGCAATAGTGTTTTCATTTACAACATTGATATTTCTCAAAACATAGCCGTCCATAACGAATGAATTTATAATGCAAGGTATAATATGACGCAATTTAATTGAATACCTTTATTTTTACATACAACTACCTGTGTTTAATACTGTCCCTTGCCTTTGAGTGCTGTTACCTGATTTTTCACCAATCACTGCTACTGAATGAAGAAGCTCGTTTTATTGCTTTGCATTGTTTGCTCCTTTTGTTCCGGTTTGGCTCAACGCCAGGAAAAAATGAATCTTGATCTGGAAAAAATCTGGAGTGGTTATTTTGATGAACGCCAGTATATTGTGCATTTGATGAACCAGTCGCCTCGCTTTGCATGGATACAAACAGATACCGGAGCGGGCCCACAGGTTATTCTTACGCTTGATTTTAATACTACGCGAATTGTAGATACCCTGTTCAGCAACCAGATAAAAAGAGACAATGACTCTATTCCTACTACATTCACCTACTTCCAGGATTTTCGCTTTTCGCCCGACGATAATAAAATTCTTATTCAAACCCAGATAGAGCCTTTGTTTTCGATTTCAGAGAAATCGTTCAATTATATATGGGACATTCAGAAAAAAACACTGCGCATTGTTACCGCCAGCGGAAAACAGGCCTATCCTGCTTTTTCGCCCGATAGCAAATGGCTATCCTATGTATTGGATGCCAACCTGTACCTGATGGACCTTGAAAAGAACGTTACAGTGCCTGTGAGTGTAGACGGGTTTGCCGGCCAGTTTTTATATGGAATGAATGATGCGTTGTACGAAAACGGTTTTGGTTTAACCAGGGGATATGAGTGGAGCCCCGACAGCAAGTATATCTCACTGGTACGGTTCAACGAAAACTCGGTTAAAAATTATCCTGTAACCAGTTACGAAAGGCCTTATGCAGAGGTTAAAAACCAGCGATATCCATTGGCGGGAGAAATGGTTCCCGAGGTAAAAGTGTTTATTTACGATATAGCCAATAAGCTTTTTGTTCCTGTTGATATTGGCGTAAATCCCGACCAATACATTACAGGTACCAAATGGAGCCCCGATGGAAAAACACTGCTGGTGCAGCGGCTTAGCAGGGATCAGAAGCGCCTTGAAATTTTAAAAGCCGATGTTGCTACAGGTAAAACAACGGTAATATATACTGAAGAAAAAAGAGGCAATTATGTTCGTATATATCCCGAAAATATCTGGTTCATCAACAACGGCAAGTCATTTTTGTGGATGAGTGAAAAAGACGGCTTCTCGCATCTCTATGAAATCAATCCCGACTCTGCTGCTGCGCGTGCTGTAACAAGCGGCAGATGGGAAGTGATGAATGTAGAAGCCATTGACGATACCAGGGGAGAAATATTTTTTACTTCTAACGAAGTGGCATCGCACCAGAAACAGTTGTATAAAATAGCGTTTGATGGCACAGGCAAAACACGTTTAACAAGCGGATACGGTCATCATAATGTATGGATAAGCAACGACAGACGTTATTTTTTCGACGAGCTTTCTTCGTTGAATAATCCTGCCGTTTACCAGGTAATTTCTACAACAGGCAAAGAACAACGTAAACTGATTGAAAATAAGGAGCTCCGCGATAAGATGAAAGATTACAAAATTCCTGACGCGGATTTTTTTACAGTAAAGGCCAACGATTCTATGACATTGCATGGCTGGCTGATAAAGCCATATGCAACACCGCGCGGCAAGTTGCCATTGATATTATATGTGTACGGTGGCTCAACACACCAGGAAGTGTTGGATCGCTGGACAGATAAGTTTACATTAACCATGCGATGGCTTGCCAACCAGGGGTATGCGGTGGCTTGCATCGATCCCCGTGGTACGCCGGGTAAGGGAGAAGCTTTCAGAAAGAGCAACTATAAAAGCCCCGGAGATGTGGAAATGGAAGATCTGGTAAAGGTAAAAGACTACCTGGCGCGAAACTACCGGATCGATTCGTCGAATGTTGCGGTTATGGGTTGGAGTTATGGCGGATACCTGGCTGCCCTGGCCCAAACAAAATATGCAAATGAATTTAAGGCTGCTGTAGCCATTGCGCCTGTTACCAACTGGCGGTTTTACGAAAATGTATATGCCGAACGAATGCTTTCGCTGCCCAGCGAAAATGCGGAGGGATACAGGAATGCATCGCCGGTAAGTTTTGTAGACAAGTACCGGAGCGGGTTGTTTTTAGTGCATGGCACTGCCGACGATAACGTGCATTTGCAAAACAGCCTGGAACTAAGCAAGCAGCTTACCAATGCGCGCAAAACAGATTTTGAACAACATTTTTATCCTGATAAAACACATAACCTGAGCGATGGCACGCCCAACATATTAAGAATGAGCCTGTATACCAGGATCAATGATTTCTTAAAACGGCAGTTTAAATAATTAGGCGGTTACTTAGATTGGTGGAGAACCTTCAAATCTTTTTTCAGTACAATCGCTTAAATTACACGTCTGTTGTTATTTTAAAACAGAGGCTGTATATCCGTGAGTACCCTGCAGGCAATAAAAACAAAACTTACCATAGCTGCTTTGCTTGCAGCTTCTGTTTTGTTTTGTAGAAACGCTGCAGTAGCGCAAACCAGCAAGCCTTACCATATTAACGGCAACGCCTCACAGGAAAATTGTAATTGCTATACTGTAACCACTGATACAATTAACCAGTCGGGATCGGTTTGGAATATTAATAAAATCAATCTTACCCAACCTTTCGATTATCATTTTAATGTATACCTGGGCTGTAAAGACATCGACGGGGCAGATGGAATAGCGTTTGTACTGCAGCCCATTAGCACCAGCATCGGCATTGCGGGTGAAGGGCTTGGCATACAGGGTGTATCTCCTTCGGTGGCGATAGCAATAGATACTTACCAGAACATAAACCTGGGCGACCCGGATTATGATCACCTTTCCATACACCTTAATGGCGATCTTTCCCATAACTCATCCAATAATATCGGGCCACCGGTAACTGCTTTAGAAGGCAGCAGCAATATTGAAGACTGCGGCTGGCATGTTTTAAAAATTTCGTGGCGTCCTGCTTTGCGTACTCTCACGGTGTATATGGATGGAAGTGAACGAGTGAGCATAAACACCGACCTGGTAAATGATGTTTTTAATGCCGACCCGTTGGTGTATTGGGGATTCACAGGGTCCACAGGAAGTCTTTCCAACCATCAGCGCTTTTGTACATCGCTTAACGCCTCTTTTAATTTGAAGGAGAACGAGGTTACCTGTTTTCCTGCGCCAATACAGTTACAAGACAGCTCCACCTCGTTCGGCAGTATCGTGAAATGGTTCTGGAATTTTGGCGATGGAACTACCGATACGGTTCAAACTCCGCCACCGCACCAGTATCCGCGACCTGGCAATTATGATGTTACGTTAAATATACTGGGCAACAATGGCTGCTTGTCCGATACGTTCAGGCAGCGGGTAGTAGCCGGCTCAAAACCTATCGGTGATTTCGATTTTAAAGACCCTCCATACTGCGATGATAAATTTATTCCGTTTAATGATCGGTCGTCGGTTGAGTTTGGCACCATACAAAAATGGCGTTGGTCTGTTAACGGCAACATCATTTCCAACACTGAACAAAATTTCGCTCAACAACTACCCGTGGGCAATCATACAGTAGGCTTAACTGTTACTACAAAAGAAGGATGTATAGCTGACCCTGTAACAAAAGAAATTACCATCTCCGAGCATCCGGAAATAGCTCTGAATGAGATTCTGAGCGTTTGTAAAAATGAACCCGTTTATTTTGAAGCGCTCAATGCAAAACCTGCTGTATCTATTCAGCAATGGTATTGGAACTTTGGCGATGGCGCCACCGGCGGTGCCGCATTAATGCAACACGTGTATGAGCAAGGCGGAAACTACCCGGTACAGGTATATGCAAAGGCAGATAACGGTTGCTTGTCTGATACGCTTCAGCAAGCTGTCACAATCTTTTCTACCAATGCATGGGCTGGCAACGATACCCTTGTGGCAATAGGGCAGCCGTTGCAACTGAATGCTACGGGAGGTGATTATTATGAATGGCAACCGGCAAGCGGATTGACAAAACGGGATATTGCCAACCCGGTAGCAACATTGCAGCAGGATGCGTTTTATACGGTTACTGCCACTTCTGATGTGGGGTGTCCTACCACTGATACCATATTTATAAAAGTATACAAGGGACCGGACCTGTATGTTCCAACTGCATTTACACCTAACGGCGACGGGCTGAACGATGTGTTCAGGTTTACTGCGGTGGGTATGACGAATATTGATTACTTCAGGATTTACAACCGCTACGGGCAATTGCTATACAGTAGCCCAGATATACGGAAAGGCTGGGATGGCACCTGGAACGGGAAGCTGCAGGCAAGCGATACCTATGTTTGGATGATGAGTGCAAAAGATTACCTGGGTAACGCCGTGAGCAGAAAAGGAATGGTGACGTTGGTTAGGTAAAGTGAAAGACCAAAAGTGAAAGCTAAAAAAAAGTTCGGAACTTTA
The DNA here is from genome assembly GCA_051958655.1 of Agriterribacter sp. GTDB lineage: Bacteria > Bacteroidota > Bacteroidia > Chitinophagales > Chitinophagaceae > Agriterribacter. Next base: position 8,923 of record JBQCFW010000075.1, read on the forward strand.
GGGCTTCACTGAAAATCATAGAGACTCCCCCAAAGTTCCGAACCTGGACATTGCTTAAGTTGTGAACCTTTAGCTATTTTATAAGTCTTAACGTTAATGGGTACCGATACATTTTTCCTTCACTGGCTTTTATAGTAGCCATTATTACCAACACCAAGGCTGCAATGCCCACTACCCATATCAACAAAATTCCAATAATGGTAATAAAGAGCACGATGCAGGCTAAAATCACCGTGATTTGAAAATTAAGTGACTCTTTTGCATTGTCGGCAGCAAATTTTGAGTCATCCTTTTTTATTAAATAAATGATCAGGGGCGGAATGAAGCCGGCTACGAGCGTTAATATGTGAGAAAGAATAGCCATTGTTTTCTCATCGCTTGTAGGAGGTACTATTGGTTGGGCATCGGTGCCAAGTAAAGAATTTTGTTCCATAAATTGAGTTTAGTATCCGAAATATAACTCAATTTGGCAGCATTTCATAACATTTAGGCAGAGAAAATAGGCACAAGATATCAGGCTACTTCCACATGCTCATTTACGTATTGGTGCAGCCTGAACAGGAATTTATAGAGTTCTTCCATACCGGTAATATCTTCATGTACCAGCAAAAAGTTTCGTCCCGTTTGCTTCAGCCTGGCTTTATTAGTGAGCGTTTGCAGGTATTTGAGCATCTTATTAAATACATCCGATTCAAAGTAGGGCGAATCGGGATTGTTGACAAAGTAACAGCGAAGCGTACCCTCTTTTAATACCATTTTTTCAAATCCCAGCTCTACCGCCATTTTACGGCAGCGTACTGTAGTAAACAGGTCTTCCACCTGGAGTGGTATCGGCCCAAAACGGTCTGTCATCTCCGTATGGAATTGCTGGAGTTCTTCTTCGTTCTCAGCATTGTCGAGCCGGGTATACAACGACAATCGTTCATTGATACTTTCTACATAAGAATCGGGAATCAAAATTTCCAGGTCTGTATCAATTGTACAATCCTGCACATAGTCTTCCTGTTGTTGAATCTCTTCTTTAAATACCTCTCTGAAAGAAGTGCGTTTCAGTTCGCGGATGGCTTCATCGAGAATTTTCTGGTACATTTCAAAACCAATCTCTGCCATAAAACCACTCTGCTCACCTCCCAGTAAATTTCCCGCTCCGCGTATATCCAGATCGCGCATGGCAATCTGGAAACCGCTGCCCAGTTCACTGTGCTGCTCCAGTGTTTGCAGGCGCTTACGCGAGTCGTCAGGCAATGTGCTGAGCGGCGGGGCCAGCAAATAACAGAATGCCTTTTTGTTGCTTCTTCCTACACGTCCCCGCAATTGGTGCAGATCGCTCAAACCAAACTGGTGCGCATTGTTTACAATAATGGTATTTACGTTTGGAATGTCAACGCCACTTTCCACTATATTGGTGCAAATCAGCACATCGTATTTGCGATCAATAAAATCCAGGATCCTTTCTTCCAGCACATGCCCTTCCAGTTGCCCATGCGCCACGCCAATGCTAAGGTCGGGGCATAAGCCTTGAATAATGGCCGCCATTTCCGTTAAACCCATTACCCGGTTATGGATAAGGAATACCTGCCCCCCACGTTCCGTTTCAAAATAAATAGCGTCGCGTATGAAATCCTCATTAAACACCTGCACCTCTGTTTGTATGGGTTGCCTGTTTGGAGGCGGCGTGTTCATGATGCTTAGATCCCTTGCTCCCATCAAACTAAACTGCAACGTTCTGGGGATAGGCGTGGCTGTTAGCGTAAGGCAGTCCACATTTGTTTTCAGTGTTTTGATCTTTTCCTTGTGTCCAACCCCAAATTTTTGTTCTTCATCTATAATCAGCAAGCCCAGGTCTTTGAACTTTACTTCTTTACCCACCAGGGCATGTGTGCCCACAATAATATCCACTTTGCCTTCCTGCAACCGCTGGAGCGTTTCTTTTTTTGCTTTGGATGATTTAATACGGTTGATATAATCAACGGTTACCGGAAAGTCTTTTAGTCTTTCCTTAAAAGTTTTGTAGTGCTGAAATGCCAGGATGGTTGTTGGTACCAGGATGGCGGCCTGCTTATTATCGCAACAGGTTTTAAATGCCGCGCGAACCGCTATTTCTGTTTTGCCAAAGCCCACGTCGCCACATACCAGGCGGTCCATAGGACTGGGCGTTTGCATGTCTTTTTTTACATCTGCCGAAGCCTTGCTCTGGTCCGGTGTATCTTCATAAATAAACGATGCCTCCAGCTCCGTTTGCATATAATTGTCGGGACTGTGTGCAAATCCCTCCTGCGCTTTTCGTTGAGCGTATAGCTTAATCAAATCAAAGGCAATTTCCTTAACCTTCGCTTTTGTTTTTTACTTCAGTTTTTGCCATTCATCGCTGCCGAGCTTGTTAACTTTAGGAACACTGCCTTCTTTACCCGTGTATTTTGCAATTTTATGCAGCGAGTTGATGTTTACATACAGGATGTCGGTGTCTTTATAAATGATGCGCACCGCTTCCTGAAGTTTGCCATTCACTTCAATTTTCTGTAACCCGCTGTATATCCCTACGCCATGATCAATATGCGTAACATAATCGCCCGGCTGTAATTCGCGAAGCGACCTGAGTGTAAGCGCTTTGTTTTTATTGTACGCCTGCTTAACCTTGTATTTATGGTATCGTTGAAAAACCTGGTGATCGGTGTAACAAACCATCTTCAGGTCGTGCTCAATAAAGCCGGCGTTGATGGATACAGGAATAGGAGTGAAAGGTATTTCGGCTTTCAGATCGGTAAAAATGCTGTGCAACCTTTCCAATTGCCGCGGATTTTCGGCGAACAGGTAAATGTTGTATTTTTTCATTTCCCAGCTCTTCAAATCCTTTATCAGCATATCGAACTGCCGGTTAAACGAAGGTTGCTCTTTGGTGTTGAAGGTTATTTCTATTCCTCCAAAATGAGGTGTGTACCCAAATTCTACTATGTGGCGGTTGACCAGTTGTTCTTCCAGTATGGCGGCCTGTACAAAATCGTCGGCGCTTACATCCTTTTTTTCAAGGTTGTCATCTTCTTCGTCTTTGGGCAACGGTTTTGCGTCGGCCTGTACGCGAAAAAATATTTCCAGGTCTTCTTCCTGCACATGCAGCTTTTCTTTTACCACGTCCCAATCCTGCACCCACACCACTGTGTTCTCCGGTAAAAAATCCAGTAACGATACTTTCTCGCCCGACTCAAACTGTGTTTCTACGTTCGGTATAATGGTTACCTGCAACAGTTTTCTTTCACTCAGTTGCGTTTCCGGGTCAAATATGCGGATGGGATCTACATCGTTGCCAAACAATTCAATGCGGTAAGGCTTTTCATTACCAAAAGAGTAAATGTCGAGTATGCCTCCGCGTAAGGCAAATTGCCCGGGTTCGTATACAAAGTCAGTGCGTTCAAAACCATAATCCACAAACTGCGATAAAACGTCCGTTACATTGATCGTATCGCCGGCTTTGATCCTTATCAGGTTGCCCGATAAGGTTTTGGGCAATACTACTTTTTCAAATAACGCTTCCGGGTAAGTAATAAGTGCGCCCACGCGGTTACCTGTAGCCGTAGAAAAGCGGGTAAGCGTTTCCGTACGCAACATTACATGCGAGGCATTGAGTTGGCGGTAGTTTTTCCTGTTTTTAAAGGAGGAAGGGAAATAAAATACATTCAACGCACTGGTAAGGTTTTCCAGCGAATTATGAAAATAAGCCGCGTCCTCCGCATCGTTTAAAATCACCACATGGTTTAGCTGCGATGCGAGGTCGTGCTTAAAAATGCCTGTAAAAACAAACTGGGCAGCGCTGCCATGCAGGTTTTTAAGATAGATTCGTTGGGGTTTAGACAATACGAGCCTGTCCGCCATCTGGAAAATGCGGGGATCGTTCAGATACTCGTTCAGCAACACATTCAGGTTCATCTTATAACAAATCCGCTCAACAATGCCTTTTCAGTTATACAGGCATTGGTTCAGCCTCGCAAAGATACGGGCTAAATTTAAGCGTCCGTTTCTTTAATTTTTCTTCCAATAAGTTGGCAAACGTTTCAAAATATACAATTACGTCTGCTCTTACATTTCGTTTCAACCACCTGAAACCTCCAGGCAATTGCTGCAACACTTCTTTATCTTCCAGGTATTCGATATTGTGGATATCCGTAGGCGTGAGTCCAATATCCTGGAGGTTTGATATCATCAGGTCTACCGGAGCCCCGGTAACACCGCAATAATCAACCGCAAGCTCCGTCCATTCGCCTATACCCGAATGTGCATACCGGAGAATATCTTCTCTGCTCAGCCTGGTAACAACCTGTAGCAGGTTGCCGCAATTGCAGGCGCCATGATTTCCCCATGCATAAGGGGCGCCATTTTTGAGCCTTTCAGCAGTTTGCCGCAATGCCTCAATGAGTTTTGTATTAGGATAAGCCATGGATTTTACTTTTAATAGAATATGCAAAATTAGGAAGCGATCTCAAATGATAATGCAAGGTTTGCAACTTCATGAACACTCGCTGCTTGTGCAAAGTTCCAAACCTTTTACTATCCTTTCATTACTTGCGCGGCCTGCATTGAACAAAGAATCGTTAAAACACACAAATCGAAACAATATGGCAAAATAATAGCAGGTGAATAACGTTACATCCAAAATCTGAGCTTTGAAGTATTTCCCGCAATTTATCTGCAGGTGCGTAGTTATCAGTTGTTTATGCTTTGTGTATCAGTCCGTTTCTGCTCAAATGATTACCGGCGTTTGGCATGGTAAGATCAACAGGCAAAAAGTTGAAATTAAAATTGTGCAGAAGGGAGACAGCTTAACTGGTACATCTTATTACTATCAATCGGGTGGTAATTACCGGCGCTATAGTATTAAAGGATATTTTGATGATGTGAACAATGAGGCCGTTTGGTGGGATGACCAGTTGCTGGATGAAAAAACAAGCAGAATAGCCATCGGATCGCCAGGAAAAGATGAGCTATTATCGCACGCAGCCTTTAATTGTCCGGGAGGTGGAATCATGAAACTGGACGGCAACACTGCATTGCGCGACGATGAAGAAGTGGCAAAAGGAGAAGTGCATCTTGACAAAACCAATCATCCGGCGTTCAGCGACGAATGGGATTTTGTAATTGAGAACTATACAGTAGGTGCCAACGATCCTTTTATTATAGACAGCATCGACCTTATCGCCCGTCATCCGCTGCCGGTAATAGCCAGTCAACCGGAGCGTACACCCACAAAAACAGCCAAGCCATTGCCCTCTGTTCCGGAGCCCATAAAAGACGAAGTAGTTGCCATTCCGCCAATGAAACCGTTGACCATTGAACAAAAGTTTACACAGCGCAAAAAAATACCTGCACTCGAAATTCCGATAAGCGGTGATTCGATTGAGCTGAACTTTTACGACAACGCCGAAATAGACGGCGACTCGATTACCTTGTTTTTAAATGAAAGGCTCATCTTCCAGCACATTTTTCTGACAGACAAAGCTTTTGTGGTAAAGATTCCCGTAAGCGATTTGCAGCAAACAACTGAGCTGGTAATGGTGGCAGAAAACCTCGGTTCTATTCCGCCTAATACTTCGTTTATGGTAGCCCACGTGGGTGGACAGCGTTACGAGGCACGGCTGGTAAGTACAGAGGGCAGTAGCGCGATGATACGATTTGTGAAGGGGGATGTGACGGGTGCGGAGCCACCTAAAAAGTAAGGTGGGATTATCAAGAACATCACATTGGTCTATAAAAAGAAAAATCCTTCATGCTTTGAAGGATGTAAACATAGTATGTTTCAGTCATAGGCAGCAAGTAACAAGAAGCGGAGACGGCGAGATTCGAACTCGCGATACAGTTTCCCGTATACACACTTTCCAGGCGTGCTCCTTCAACCACTCGGACACGTCTCCATTAAAGGACAGCAAAAATAGGATTATTAAGAATTGCCCGGAATTATTTTTCAGTGAGTTCTCCTTTTAAGGAGGTTTCCAGCAGTTTTTTAACTTCCGTTAGCGGCAGGTTTTGCCCCAGCACGAACATGAGTTTGGTAACGGCAGCTTCGTAAGTTAAATCGTTGCCGTTTGTAACGCCTATTTGTTGCAGGTAAGCGCTGGTTTCATATCTCCCCAGTTCCACTGAACCTCCGTCGCACTGGGTTCGGTCGAGCACTACAATTCCTTTTTGAATGGTGTGGTCCAGGCATTTTATAAACCAGGGCGCGGTGGTGGTATTGCCATTGCCAAAAGTTTCCATAATAACGGCTTTAAGCCCCGGGGTATTTAAGACTGCTGTTACCGTATTTTCAGATATACCCGGAAACATTTTCAGTACCGCTATGTCTGTACACAAGTTGGTATTGATGGAGAACTGCTGGTTTGGGGAAGGCAGAATAAATTTTTCATTGTATTTAATATCAATGCCTGCTTCTGCCAGTGGCGGATAATTGATGGAACGAAAAGCTTCAAAAGTTTCCGTATTGAACTTTTTGGTGCGGTTCCCCCGAAACAAAAAATAATCGAAATAAATACATACTTCCGGTACAAGCGCCAACCCGTTTTTACGGGCGCCTGCAATTTCCATGGTAGTAATAATATTTTCCTTCGCGTCTGTTCGTATTTCGCCTATTGGTAACTGTGAGCCGGTAAGTATTACGGGTTTGGCCAGGTTTTGAAACATAAAGCTTAATGCCGAGGCGGTAAAAGCCATTGTATCGGAGCCGTGCAGGATGATGAAGCCATCGTAGTGGGGATACTTTTCGTAAATCAATTCCGCCAGTTGTACCCATATTTCGGGCGACATATTGGAGGAGTCAATGGGAGGTGTAAATGCAAACATGTCGAACTCATATCCCAGTTTTGCAATTTCGGGAATATGATATTTTATCTCCTTAAACCCCATTGGCACCAGCGAGCCGGTACTGTCGTTAAAAGCCATGCCAATGGTACCACCGGTATAAATGATGAAAAGCCTGGCAGGTGTTGGCTTCATGTTTAATCAGTTTTAGCAAAAATCAAATTTGCATTTGCTGTAGTGATGCGTGCCACTTCTTCAACACTGGTATTTTTTATTTCCGCCAGCGTTTCTATTATATATTTCAGATAGGCACTTTCATTTCGTTTGCCGCGAAAAGGAACCGGCGTTAAATACGGAGCGTCGGTTTCGAGCACAATATATTCCAGACCAATTTCCTTCAGCACCTCTCTCAGCCCCGATTTTTTATAGGTAAGCACTCCGCCAATGCCCAGCAAAAACCCCATCGATATGATCTGACTCGCTTCGTTTACACTACCGCCAAAGCAGTGAAAAATTCCCCGCAAATCCTTTCCCGCATGTTCTTTTACCACATCAATGCTTTGCTGCATAGCATCGCGGGTATGTATAACAATCGGCAGTTTGTATTGTTTTGCCCAAACTATTTGCTGATGAAAGGCTTCGTATTGCTGCGAAGTATAGGTTTTATCCCAATAAAAATCCAACCCTATTTCTCCCACTGCTGCAAAATTCCTTTTTTGCAGCCATTCTTCCACAATCTGCAGTTCCTCCTTGTAGTTTTCCTTGATATAACAGGGATGGATACCCATCATTGAAAAACAAACACCCGGATAATCATTTTCGAGCTGCAGCATGCCTTTTATAGAGCCGCTGTCGATATTTGGTAAATAAAATCTGGCTACTCCCTCATCCTGCGCCCTGGCTATCATCGCTTTCCTGTCGCGCTCAAAATCTTCTGAATATAAATGACAATGCGTATCTACAATCTCCATAACCAAACAAAACTTTAATGCAAATTCATTCAGTCGCAAACTTTTGCAGCTTTCCGGCAAAAGCCCTCATACAGCCCTTCGTATAATTTTTCGTATTGTGGAACAATATTGGTGATGTCGAACTTTTCCGCCTGCGCTTTGGCGTTAGCCTTAAATTTCTGAAAAGTTTCTTCATCTTTCAAAATGTCGATGGCATATTTGCCCATCTGCTCTACGTCTCCCACTTTGGCCATGTAGCCGTTAACGCCCTGAGTAATGATTTCGGGTATGCCACCAACGTTAGTAGCCACCACCGGGGCGCCACCAGCCATGGCTTCGAGCGCCGATAAACCAAAGCTCTCATATTCAGAAGGCAGCAGGAAAAGATCTGCTATGGCAAAAATCTCTTCCATATCCTGCTGCTTGCCTACAAAACGTACTTCATCGTGCAAATCCAGCTCCCGTACCAACTCCTCTGCTATCGGCCTTTCAGGACCATCGCCTACAAACAGCAGCTTGGAAGGAATGACTTCATTCAGGTTTTTAAAAGTAAGCACAACGTCTCCTATTCTTTTGATCTTCCTGAAGTTAGAAGCATGCAGCACAATTCTTTCATTGTTCGGTGCAATTACTTTTCTGAATGCGTCTATCGGCTTTCTGCTGAACCGCCTTACGTCTACAAAGTTGTGAATTACCTGTATGTCTTTCTCTATGCTGAACGTGCGATAGGTTTCCTGTTTCAGGTTTTCCGATACTGCAGTAATGGCATCGCTTTGGTTAATAGAAAAAGCCACCACCGGTGCATAGGTTTTATCCTTGCCTACCAGTGTTATATCGGTGCCGTGCAAGGTTGTAATGATGGGCACATATTTATTTTCCTTTCGCAAAATCTGCTTTGCCATATAGGCCGACGATGCGTGGGGGATGGCGTAGTGCACATGCAGCAGATCAAGATCGTTGTTTTTAACAACATCTACCATGGTGCTTGCCAATGCCGATTCGTAGGGTGGATAATCAAATAGCGGATAAGTGGGTACGCGCACTTCGTGATAAAAAATATTAGCTCTGAATCCCGTAAGCCTAACGGGTTGCTGATAAGTGATAAAATGTACGTTGTGGTCTTTGTCTGCCAGCGCTTTGCCAAGTTCCGTTGCCAAAACGCCGCTTCCGCCGAAAGTAGGATAGCAAACGATGCCAATATTCATACTCGCCAGGTTTAAATTAAACTGCGAAGTTAGGTATTAAATCGAGCCTGAAAGCAAGGTTCAAACTTGTAATTTTTAGTTAATAATGCACTGTATTTCTTAATTTGGTGGTCAAAATATACTTATGAGAAAATTCCTTCGCATTTCCCTCGTTGTGCTTGTTTTAGCCCTGATCGTATTTGTTTATGTCAGGTATTTTTTTGTTTTGGGCGAGGGCGTTAAATCGGGAGAATTGAACTACTGCGTTAAAAAGGGGTATGTATTTAAAACCTATGAAGGAAAACTGATACAATCCGGCATACGGTCGCTGTCGCCCAATACCATTCAATCCTACGATTTTGAGTTTTCAGTGGTTGACGAAAGAATTGCGAAGGTTTTAATGAGCAATGCAGGTAAAACCTTCGACCTGTATTACAAAGAATACAACGGCACTTTGCCGTGGCGCGGCTTTAGCAGGTATATAGTAGACAGTATTGTGGCTATGAAAGATCCGGGCAACGGCAATATTGTTCGATGATCATTAGTTGCCGGTGATCAGCTTTCAGCGATCAGGTAAACTGTTTTGCTGCTTGCGCTTGCTTCTTGATTTTTGGATTTTGCTTTCTTTATATAGAAACATAAGTTGTTGATAATTTCTAGTCTGCTACCGCACAATAGCTTTGCTGAAGCTAATGACTGACAGCTCACTTAGCACTCAGTAAAAAAATAGCAGGCTTTTTATTTATTTCCGGCTTTTCTTTTTTCCACTCGGCTATTGTTTTGGTTTGAATGAATTCGTTGGATGATGTAATAGATGCAGCTATGCATAACCGGGAGGAAGGCTGGCAGGTTTTTAAAAATGCTTCCAGCAATTGATTGTTGCGATAAGGTGTTTCGATAAAAATTTGCGTGCAGCCTGTTTTAGAAGACTCGGCTTCGTATGCTTTAATCGCTTTAGTACGTTCTGCATTGTCGATTGGCAAATATCCTGCAAAGCGGAAATGCTGTCCGTTCATCCCACTCGCCATTAATGCAAGCAGTATCGAATTGGGCCCCACCAGTGGTTTGATGACAGCTTTTTGTTGTTGCGCGGCTTCTACCAGTAATTGCCCGGGGTCTGCAATGCCAGGGCAACCAGCTTCGCTGATGATGCCTATATTTTTACCGCTTACAAGCAAACGCACAAATGCAGATTTCACTTCGGCTTCCGCTTTGTGTATGGCATGCCATTCGTAATTGTCTATCACCATTTCTTTCCATATGCTTTTTAAGAACCTCCGGGCGCTTCTTTCGTTTTCTACAAAAAAAACATGGCAGTCTTTTACCGCTTCTGCAATATAGGGCGGAATGGTTTCGGTGGCACTTTCATCAATAAAACAAGGTATCAGGTATACTTTTCCTGCAGTATTCATTGGTAGTATATAATGGATCGAAGATAGCCAATACAGATGAGTATGATCACTACCAGAAATACTCGCGTTGTGTTAAACAAGGTTAATGATTTAGCGCCATTCAGCTTTAAAATGGCATGTATACGAAATGTTTCTTAATGCCGGTTAAACTTTAAAAAAAGTACAGCGTCTATCTATCACGTACTAAATTAAAATTACGACACATGAAAAAATTGAGTTTATCTATACTGGCACTTGCAATCACCTTCACCAGTATTTTCGCGCAGGAAAAAGCAGACAGCAGCTTCAAAAAGAGAGGCACATATGGTTTCAACCATCGTGCGGGCCACATGAAAAAGGGGGCGCATGCAGATTTCTCGAAACTGAACCTTTCAAAAGAGCAACAGGATGCGTTGGTAAAAATCAACAGCGATTACAGGAGCAGTATGACGGAACTTCGCAAAAGGGAATCGACTACCACAGTATCTGATTACAAGGCGCAGATGAAGGAGTTGAATAAAAAACGTCACGAGCGTGTACAGAGCGTATTTACACCCGAACAGAAGGAACAACTGGCAAAGATGCGGGCAGAGCGCAAAGCAAAGTTCGACAGTACTGGAAAAGGCAGGCATCAGAGAATGAAAGCTGATCTTGGGTTATCGACCGAACAATCTGCAAAAATGAAAGCACTGCGCGAAACCACTCACACAAAAATAAAAGCGATTAAAGAAAACCAGGCTTTAAGCGACAGTGAAAAGAAACAACAGGTAATGGCGGCTTTTAAGCAACAGCATGAAGACATGAAGTCGATATTAACACCAGAGCAAATGAAGAAACTGGAAAGTGGCGGCAAACGTCATGCACGTAAAATAGCGAGATAAACTTTTTCATACAGGACAGGGTTTTTTGGCCGGCGTATTATACGCCGGCTTTTTTATTTCGCCGCAGTTTCGCAGATGGATGATTTTATTTACGAATCTGGGCTTATTGACATCTCCAATGTAACCCCGAAAGAGTAGCATCACCAGTCGGCGATCAGCCTGCTCACAAAGGGGTTAAAACACCGATGCGATAAAAGTGCCGTACAGGTCGGCCGATTCGGCTCCCGTCCTGCCATATCCTGTTTTTACATCTTTAAAATACAGGGTAAAGATGCCGATCATATGGTAAGCCGAAGCATTCCCACATTCGGAAAAAATAAAAATGAAAGTGCCTTTGGATGTTTTTTCCACATGATTGACAACCTTATTTTTAAAGCAGGGGAATATATTATTCTGCGCTTTGTGAAGTATGCATCATTTGCTGAAGTTTCTTGGTAATAAGAAACAGAATTAATGCTGCAATCCCAGCCATGATTACAAACAACATAAAAAAGTCGTACATGTTATGCATTTCATAGCCGGCGAAGTGCGTGGTTTTACCATTTTCAGGGTATAATGCACTTAAAACTCCGGCAAGTTTGTTAGCTGCGGCATTGGCCAAGAACCATACGGCCATTAATAAGGATGCAAACTTGAAAGGCGCTAATTTATTGACTAACGAAAGACCGATTGGAGATAAGCAAAGTTCGCCCCATGTATGGAGCAGATACATACCAGTAAGCCAAATCATACTAACCTTTATACTAGGTTGTACATCTTTTACACCAAAAGCTATCCATAGATAGCCAAGCGCCAAGAGGAATAACCCGATCGCCATTTTGGTTGGCGAGGCCGGCTCTTTTTTGCCCAATTTAACCCATAACCATGCAAACATAGGAGCAAATGCAACTACAAAAATTGAATTTAAGGATTGGAAAAAGCTTGCAGGTACTACAAAAAAGCCTAAATCGCGTTGCGTCTGTTCCTCTGCGAAAAAAGTCAGTGAGGCGCCGGCTTGCTCAAACGCACTCCAGAAAAAAATAACAAAAAAGGCAACGATAAATATTACACCTATGCGCTGTTTTTCAATTCCTGTAAGTCCTTTATCAGAAAAAATAATAAACGCGATAAAAATAACAGCCGCTATTAATAAATAGGTCAGATAGCTTACCACTTTTGCATCAAGGTATAACAAGCCTATCATTGCCACGGAAAGAACGATCAACCCCGGGATTACTATTACAGGCTTAATAGTGTTTTGGTTTGCGGTTTTGGGAATAAGCCCTAACACTTTTCCATTGGTATCTACAACGTATTTATGATGGAACAACTTTTGAACAAAAACACTAATGGTCATGCCTATGCCAGCTGCAAGAAATGCCCATTTAAAATCTGCAGGATTTCCGGTATCGCCAACAAGACCGCATACAAAAGGCCCCAATGCCCCGCCTACATTAATGCCCATATAAAAGATAGTGTAAGCTGCATCAATTCTTCGATCTCCTTTTGGGTACAGTTGACCAACTAAAGATGATATGTTTGGCTTAAAAAAGCCGTTTCCGGCGATCATGAAGCCTAACCCTGAAAAGAATAAAAGAGACGAGAGCTCTGGCGAAGTTTCATATATATGCCCACAAAAGAACAAAATAAATTCGCCTATTGCCATTATTATCCCACCGGCAATTATCGACATTCTGTTTCCCCAATATCTGTCAGCTATATAACCACCTAATAAAGGGGTTAAATAGACAAGACTTGTATAACTCCCATAGAGATTAGAAGCGAATACTTTATCGAACAGCAGGGCTTTGGTCATAAATAACACCAGAATTGCCCGCATTCCGTAATAGTTGAATCGTTCCCACATTTCCGTCGCAAACAAAACATACAATCCCCTGGGATGGCGGGCTTTTGGCGATTCCTGGCTCATATAATTATTTTGGTGAATGATGTATAATTTCCCAAAATAAACATTATTTGATAATAACCTTTTCAAATCATTAACCCCATTTCCATAAGCAGGTTGCTATTGCAGATATATATGGTGCCGATTGCCATAAAGTATACTTTGCAACAACGTTTTATCCCTAATTTCGCACCGCATTACTAAGATTATTACACATGAATATTTTATTACTGGGCTCGGGGGGAAGGGAACATGCCCTGGCCTGGAAAATGAGCCAGAGCAGCCTTTGCTCTCAACTGTTTATTGCACCCGGAAATGCAGGTACGGCATCTTGTGGTACCAATGTAGATATTGCGGTAAATGATTTTGCCGCGCTGGGGAAATTTTGTGCTGCCAATGCTATTGAAATGCTGGTGGTGGGGCCGGAAGAGCCACTGGTAAAAGGCATTTACGATTTTTTTAAATCCGACGACGCACTGAAGCACATAGCAGTTATTGGGCCCTCAAAGCAAGGTGCCCAATTGGAAGGCAGCAAGGCTTTTGCCAAAGCATTTATGCAACGGCATCATATACCCACCGCTGCCTACCGGGAGTTCAATACCGAAAATTACGAGGAAGGCGTTGCATATTTACAGTCGCATGCCACACCCATTGTATTAAAAGCGGATGGGCTGGCGGCTGGCAAAGGAGTAATTATTTGCCACAATCATGTGGAAGCCATTGCAGAGTTTGAACTGATGATTCAGCAGGCAAAGTTTGGCGATGCCAGCAAAAAGGTGGTGGTAGAAGCGTTTTTATCCGGTATTGAGCTGAGTGTGTTTGTGTTAACCGACGGCAAAAATTACCTGGTGCTGCCCGAAGCCAAAGATTACAAACGCATTGGCGAGGGCGATAAAGGATTGAATACAGGTGGAATGGGGGCTGTAAGTCCCGTGGCTTTTGCCGATGACGCCTTTATGAAGAAGGTGATTGACAGGGTGGTGGAGCCCACTATCCAGGGGCTTAAAAAAGAAAAGATCAACTATTCCGGCTTCATTTTCATAGGATTAATAAAAATAGGAGACGATCCGTTTGTAATTGAATACAACTGTCGCATGGGCGATCCCGAAACCGAAGTGGTGATTCCCAGGCTGAAAAACGACCTGGTGGCACTGTTTAAGGCAACGGCAGCCCAGCAACTCGATACCGTGCAACTGGAAACAGATCCGCGCAAAGCAGTTACTACGGTTGCGGTGAGCGGAGGATACCCCGGCGATTACGAAAAAGGGATGCCGATAGACGGACTGGAGTTATTGAATGAAGACGATGTGTTTGTATTTCACTCCGGTACAAAAAAGGAGAACGATACTATTGTGACCAACGGGGGAAGAGTGCTGGCGGTAACCGCATTTGCCGACAGTGTTAAGCGGGCTTCGGAAAAGTCGAAGGCAATATTGCACATAGTTGAATTCGATGGCATGTACTTCCGTAGCGACATTGGTTACGAGTTTTACGATGGCTGACGCAGGCTTTATTCTACCGGTGGGTGAGTAGCCGAACGAGGGATTATAAAGGAAGAAAATTATTTATCCCAAAGTCAATAAAAATCAGGGTTTTCCGTTGTATTTCAAATTAATTACACAACTTTACAAAATTATTTTTCGAACAATATTTTCCAATATCAATTATGGGTCTTTTTAATTGGTTTACGCAGGAAATTGCTATAGATCTGGGAACGGCTAATACGCTTATCATACACAACGATGAAATTGTAGTAAACGAACCTTCCATTATAGCTTTAGATAGGAACAACCCTAAAAATGTGCTTGCAGTGGGTAAGAAGGCATTGATGATGCATGAAAAAACCCATGAAAGCATTCGCACCATCCGTCCGCTAAAAGACGGTGTGATAGCGGATTTTAACGCAGCCGAATTAATGATCAGGGAACTGATCAAAATGATATATCCCAAAAAGCCTCTGTTTCCACCAAGCTGGAGGATGATGATTTGCATTCCCAGCAGCATTACCGAGGTAGAAAAAAGAGCGGTGCGCGACAGCTCGGAACAGGCGGGTGCTAAAGAAGTATATCTTTTGCACGAGCCCATGGCCGCTGCGCTGGGTATTGGTATTGATGTGGAAGAGCCTGTTGGCAATATGATCGTAGATATAGGTGGTGGTACCACCGGTATTACAGTAATTGCATTGGCCGGTATTGTTTGCGACCAGTCGATCCGCATTGCGGGCGATGAATTTACGGCCGACATCATGGAGGCACTCCGCCGTTATCACAGCCTTTTGATTGGAGAAAGAACAGCCGAGCAGATTAAAATACAAATAGGAGCCGCAATGAAGGACCTGGATACGCCCCCGGATGATTTGCCGGTAAACGGACGTGACCTGGTAACGGGTATTCCCAAACAAATTATGGTAAGTTACCAGGAAGTGGCAGAGGCTTTGGACAAAAGCATTTTTAAAATTGAAGAAGCTATTCTTAAAGCGCTCGAAACCACCCCTCCGGAGCTTGCGTCAGATATATACCGCAGGGGCATTTATATTACCGGCGGCGGCGCCTTGCTCAGGGGACTGGACAAAAGGCTGAGCCAGAAAATAAAATTACCGGTGCATGTAGCCGACGATCCGTTGAAAAGCGTGGTAAGGGGAACAGGAATAGCGCTTAAAAATTACCAGCGTTATCCATTTGTTATGCGATAAAACCTGCTCCTCTGGGTATGCTTTCATATGAGAATAGATACAGTTGTCCTTAACCTGCAGCATTAGTAAAAATACACCCAGTGCGTAATGTCTTTCTATTTATCAGGCGAAATTTCAATTTCTTCTTCTTTCTTATAATGCAGTTGATTGCATTGTACATGCTGTTTCATTTCAACCGCTTTCACGAAGCTGCTTTTATGGGTGTAGCCAGCGAGGTAACGGGAAAGATCAATAAGCAGTATAACAATGTTGAGTATTATTTCAACCTTAAAAAAACCAACAAAGGGTTGGTAGAAGAAAACACCAGGCTCCGCAATCTTTTAAAGCAGGATTTTCTTATTCCGGATACTTCTTCCAGTATAGTAGTTGATACTATTAAAGTAGATTCACTGGAACAATATCGAAGGTATACCTACTTCCCCGCTAAGGTCATCAATAATTCGGTTACGTCTCAAAACAATTATCTTACGCTGAGCAGGGGTGCTGCCCAGGGTGTTACAAAAGATATGTCTGTTATAAGTCCTGCCGGAATTGTTGGAACAGTGATACATGTAAGCAAGAATATGGCTACTGTTATGAGCCTGCTGCATTCTCAAAGCCGGGTGAGCGCCAGCCTTTTAAAAGGTGGCGAAACAGGCAGCGTAGAGTGGGACGGAGCGGACCCGCAGGTAATTACTTTTAGAAATATACCTAAAAGCGCACAGGTAAAAAAAGGAGATACGGTAGTTACAAGCCGTTATTCTTCCAATTTTCCACCGGGGCAGCCGGTAGGCATCATTACAGAGGTGGAAGAACCTAAAAGTAGCAATTTTTATTTGCTCAAATTAAAGCCGCTTACCAATTTCTTTAATGTTCAGTTTGTATACGTAGTAAAGAATTTGCAGAAGGAAGAGCAGGACGCTTTAGAAAAGAGTACCCAGAAACAGGAATAATACATGAGTGAGCCGCTGAAAAATATTATACGTTTTTTTATATTCATACTCGTGCAGGTATTTGTACTTAACAAAGTACCGCCGCTGCACCAGTTTGTAACGCCCTATTTATACTTTCTTTATTTGCTTTGGCTGCCGTTCAGAATTCCACGCCTGTCGTTAACCCTGCTTGGTTTTGTATTTGGGCTTTGCCTCGATTATTTTACCAAAACGCCCGGGTTGCACGCCGCTGCCTGTACCATGATGGCTTACCTGCGTCCTTTTATGATCAATATGCTGGCTCCAAAAGAAGATTCCGGCTATAATTATATAGCGCCCGCGCCGTCAAGTATGGGATGGTCGCCCTATATCGTGTATATATTGGTAATGTCGTTTGTGCACAATAGCTGGCTGGTTTTTTTAGAGTGGTTGCAAATCGATAATTTATGGTATCTTCTGGGCAAGATTATCGCCACTACCGGCGTTAGCTTTTTATTGATACTTATAACTGAAATACTTTTTTACAGGAAACAGAAGTTCAGGACAAATATTTAGGAGGGTTACGTATGCCTGTTTTCAACCAGTCACGTCAAACGGTAATAAGACTCATTTTTGCGGCTACATTTCTCATTATTGTAGTGCGGCTTCTTATTCTTCAGGTATTTTCAGACAAATACAAAATGCAGGCGCTCGATAATGCCATGTACAGGAAAGTGGTATATCCCGACCGCGGCATTATTTACGACCGCAACAACAAGGCTATTCTCAACAATACCATTATATACGATTTAACTGTAACACCGTACGAAGTAAAAAAAGTAGATACATCTTACCTGTGTTCTTTGCTGAATATTGATACTGCCGAATTCAGGTCGAGAATGATTACTGCCATCATCAAAAACGGACGATACCGACCTTCGGTATTTGAAGGTTTGCTGTCACTGGACATGCAGGCAAAGCTGGAAGAAAACATCTGGCGCTTTCCCGGATTTACAATGGTGGAAAGACCCATCAGGACCTATCCTTACAAAGCCGCTGCCCATTTGTTGGGTGATATTGGCGAGGTGGATACCGCCATCATACGCAGGAGCAATTATTTTTATCAAATGGGCGACTATGTGGGCAGATCGGGCATGGAGCAATATTATGAAAGTGTGCTGATGGGGCAACGGGGTGTGCAAAATCTTATTAAAGACAATAAAAACCGCATACAGGGCTCGTGGGAAAAAGGCAGGTACGACACAGCCGCCATTGCCGGCCGCAACCTGCGTACCTATCTGGATATTGAATTGCAACAACTGGCCGAACAGTTAATGGCAAATAAAGTGGGAAGTGTGGTGGCCATCGACCCTCAAACCGGCGGCATTATTACCATGGTGTCGGGACCAATTATTGATCCTAACGACCTTACCGGCACCAGCCGTCAGAAAAATTATGCTAAACTCGCGTTGGACGTAGCTGCCCCTTTAATGAACCGCGCTACCCGCGGCTTATACGAACCGGGATCGACCTTTAAACCTATAGGCGGACTGGTGGCATTGGACCTTGGTGTTATTACACCATCGTTTGGCGTAAGCTGCAGTGGTGCATACTATGGTTGCTCAAAAGTGATCAGGTGCGAGCACCACAATCCCGGGCATGCTGCCAACCTGCGTTTGGCATTGGCCAACTCCTGCAACTCCTATTTTTCGCAGATATACCGCATGACGCTTGATAACAATAAAGACAATAACACCAAAAAAGGATATACCAGGTGGCAGCAGTATATGAATGCTTTTGGCTGGGGCGAAAAGCTGGGCATCGACCTTCCGAATGAGCTTGCAGGTAACATTCCCGATACGGTGTTATATAATAAGGTATACCGCAATCAATGGAATTCCTGCACAAACGTTACTTTAGGAATCGGGCAGGATAAAATGCAGGTAACGCCTGTGCAGCTCGCAAACGCCATGTGCGTAATTGCCAATAAGGGATATTATTACACACCGCATTTTGTAGAAAAGATAGACAATGAAACAGCGAAGGATACCTTGCTGAATAAATTCAGGGTCAAACACGAGGCGCTTACCCATATTCCAGATGAAGCCTACGAAGCCATTCATGCCGGCATGCAGGATGTGGTAGAAGCCGGTACCGCGCGCGGCGCAAGAATTCCCGGCATTAATATTTGCGCAAAAACAGGTACTGCCGAAAAGTATACAGTGTTGGATGGCAAACGCATCAAGCTACCCAACAACTCCATGTTTGTTTGCTTTGCACCTCGCGAAAATCCTAAAATAGCCATTGCTGTAGCCGTTGAAAATGCGGGTTTTGGCTCTACCTGGGCTGCTCCCATCGCATCGATTTTGATTGAAAAATATCTTACAGATTCTATAAGAACAGAGCGTAAGAAAGATGTTGAAAGAATTTCTGCTGCCAACCTGATGCCGTCTTACCTTAAGCGCAAACAATTTATTGCCGATTCTACAAGAGCCTATTATTATTTTAACCTGCGTAAGGACAGCAGCTATATCAAAAAATACCTCAGAGGGTACAATGCAAGCGCTGAAAACAAAATAAAACCCGGCGAAAAAAAATCACCCGCCGGTCGCATCAAAAAGGAGCAGTCTCAAAATAATATTAACGTACAGATACAAACAACAGATACCAATAAAACCAAGAGCCGTAAAAAAGGAGTTTTGTATAAAAAAGAAGATACTTTAATTGTATTTGAAGACAAGCACCTGAAAAAAAGCCAGACAAAATGAGGGGAGGAAATTCTGAAATATCAAAAGGCATAGACGGTTTAATACTGTGGTTGTATATCATATTGTGTTTAATCGGCATTACCAGCATATTTGCCGCCACCTATCGCGATGGCGACGATATAATCAAAAGCTTTCTGTCGTTCAGAACTGATTATGGAAAGCAAGCATTCTTTTTTTGTGTATCGCTTGTGGTGGGTGTAGCCATTCTATTAACCGATAGTAAGTTTTTTACAGCTACCGCCAATCTTTGGTATACATTCGGCATCGTGCTGCTATTGCTGGTATTTCCGTTTCACTCAAATGTAAAAGGCACGGAGTCGATCATTAAGTTCGGCGACGCATTTCAACTGCAGCCCATACAGTTGTGCATCGTATTTGCCAATCTTGCATTGTCTAAATATATTTCCCGGGTAGAGACCGATTTTTCAAAACTGCGTTCTCAACTCATTGCCGCCTCCATTGTAATAGCACCTGCAATATTAGCCATCCTGCAAAGCGAAACAGGATTGGCGTTGGTATATTTTTCATTCTTCCTGGTAATGTTTAGGGAAGGATTGCCTGCAATAGTATTGGTAATTGGATTTTCTTTTGCCATATTGGTAGTAGCTACTTTGTTGGTAGATCCCAACATCCTGGCTTTGATTCTCACTGGCATAGCAGGGTTTACCATATACCTTATGCGGCGACAGATAAAAAGATACAAATCTGTTTTATTCTGGATCGTGGCTATTTGGGCAATCTGCGTAGGTATTCAGCGTTTTGCTGTTCCCTTCATATTTGATAATGTATTGCAACCCTACCAGGTAAAACGCATTTACGATACTATTGGAAAAGACTATACCCCCAAGGATGCGGCAGCTGTGGCAGACATTGAAAAGAATACATCCGGCAAAAAAGATGATGGTGGTGACTATAACGTAAGGCAAAGCAAGATTGCTATTGGCAGTGGTGGTTTAACCGGTAAAGGACTTTTAAAGGGTACGCAAACCCGTTATTCTTTTGTGCCCGAACAAAGAACAGACTTCATCTTCTGTACGATAGGCGAAGGTTTTGGTTTTGTGGGCAGCTTTATTTTTATATCCATTTACGTTTTGTTGTTGTTCCGCATTGTTACGGTAGCCGAGCGACAACGAAGCGCTTTCAGCCGTTGTTATGCATATGGCGTAGCGTCGGTGCTGTTTTTTCATATAGCCATCAACCTTTGTATGACTATGGGGCTGGCTCCTGTAATCGGCATTCCGCTTCCTTTTGTAAGTTATGGCGGACTTTCGCTTGTAACTTTCAGCGCAATGATTTTCATTCTTCTCCGGCTGGATAAGGACCGGCAGATGGTACTGAGGTAGTTTTGATTTCTGACCTGCCTGCCGGCAGGCAGGTTTGAGATTTGGAGTTCGTCACCTCGACGAAGGAGAGATCTCCCGCCGTGAACAACGGGTGAAACGCTAGTACACCTTTGCCCTTCTCTGCGCTCTTTGTGTGAAAAACCTTGAAACAGTAACTTTACCCCATGAAAATTATTCCGCTGAGCGAAGGCACATTCACCATAGATCACTCCAAGCAATTTGTTCCTTTTAATACAGATACCGATAACCTTCAGGAACGTAGCCGCGGCAGCCTGCTGGTAGAAATACAACCTTTTGTAGTGATTACCTCCAAAGATATTTTGCTGCTGGATGCAGGACTTGGTTTTACCAATCCCGATGGCACTTTGCAGATTCATCAAAACCTGATCGACAACGGCATCAATCCTTCAGACATTACGAAAGTATTAATGAGCCATTTGCATAAAGACCATGCCGGCGGTGTGAGCATGAAAGATAAAATACTGAACCGTCACTTTCTTAGTTTTCCCTCTGCAACCTATTATGTGCAGAAGAAAGAGCTGGAATTTGCATTGGAAAAAGGCTTACCCTCTTATATACCCGAAGAAGTGGAACTGCTGGGAGAGGCAGACAATGTTATATTCCTTGACGGTAATGGTGTGATAGACGATTATATTACTTACGAACTAACCGCTGCTCATTCTCCTTACCACCAGGTATACAGCATTAAGGAAGGCGGAGAAATTATTTTTTTTGGTGCTGACGATGCGCCTCAATTATCTCAAATGAAAAATAAGTTTATTGCCAAGTATGATTACGACGGCAAGAAATGCATGGAACTCCGGCAACAATGGTGGCAACAGGGTCAGGAAGAAAAATGGACTTTTTTATTTTATCATGATGTAAAGAATCCGGTATGGAAGGGGTAATTGGCAATAGCCTTTCTGATCCAGAGCTGCCGAAACATAGACCTAATAAGTCCAAGCATATAATATTGAAAGTGATACTATTGCTTTTTAAGTGATAGCGGAATAAGCGTACATAAACGTTTAAAAACGTTTTTTGATGTTGTTGTTAATTATTTTCAACGTTTGTTGATAATTTTTAACATCAAACATTATAGCCATGAAAAAACATTGTCTCTTCGTTTTTCTCTTAGTAACTTCTAAAGATCCAATTATCCGGCAGCTTTCTTGGAACAGAACCAGTTTTTTCCAATATAATCATGGAGGTCTTATAAATGGGTGTGGAACAAAAGATGGTTGGCAGATTTATGATTGCAGTCAGACAGTTCGTTATACAATGCCCGTGCAATAACACAATTCCGCAATAGAAATCAATTTAGAAATATGAAAGCGGTACTTTGCATTTTTTTAATTACAACTTGCTACTCGGTTGTATATGGACAAACTGAACCTCTGGCAAAATATATCAAGATTTCCGGAGGCGGAAGTGGTGATATGCCTGGTTATTTCATTGCAGTTGAAGGAAGCGGCAATTTTATTCAAAAAAATGAATACTGTTCCAAACACCTGCAATTTGGAGGTGAAATATATTTTCAAAACGGTGTCAGTAATCCAGAAGTAGAAAATCCAGATCCACGAAATTTTTCACAAACATTCTTTTATCATGAATCATTAGCTGGATTAAATGCCAAAGTAAATTTTTTCCCTTTCCAAAAAAAGTTGCTGAAAGGGTTGAATATATCAATGGGCATTGGAGCAGCGTATTATAGTCTGTCGAAAGAAGGAAGGGTAGTATTAGAAGAATATGACATCAATGTTTCAAGGAGAATGTCTGAATTACGCTTTGAAAAAAAGGCGTTACTGGGGTATATAATTTCTGTATGTTACTACATTTTTATCGTTAAGAAGTTTTTATTAGTGGGCATACGTTATGATATAGCCAATTATAATAATGGTGATTATAATTACATGTTAGGGGGGAAAATTGGGATTTGCTTTTAAATAGGACGTAGTAAAAAGGCTCCGGACTGTCCGAAGCCTTTTATAAAATGTAAGACGGTTATTGGTTAATAACCCGGGTTTTGAGTAATCACGCCATTGGTGGCATCCACTTCTCTTTGCGGAATGGGAAAAACCAGTTCGTTGGCGTTCCAATCATAATCGCCCGTCATTGTTTGAAGCCTTTTTATATCATGAATCCGTACACCTTCAAAGGCCAACTCGTGTAGCCGAACGTCCAGTATATCGTCAAGTGTAGGATTTGCTATTTCGGGTAAGGTAACCCGTAATGGATTGATGATCTTTGCCAGGTCATTTTCAGGGGTGTCTCCAACACTTGAATTTAAACGAACATTGCACTCAGCCCTTGTTAAATACATTTCTGCTAAACGCACTACTGGTAAATTTTGGCTGAATGATTTCCATTTGGAACAATAAGGGTTGTCTGGTCGCCTGCCTACACCAATATAATACCATTGAGACAGCCGCAAATCATTTTCATTATAAGTATCCAGAAATTCACTCACCATTCTAACGTCGGCTCTGCCAATGCCTACAAGGCTTGCATAAAACGTTGCCATACCATCGTTAGCGGTTCCCGCATTGTTCTGATCCGTTTGTTGAATTTCAAATATCGACTCGCTGGTATTTTTATTGTCAAACACAGCCGTGATAGAAGCGTTCATTTTAAACAAGTCACTTTGAATAACAGAATCTGCCGCAGCCAGCGCGTTTACATAATCATGTTTTTGAAGATATACCCTGGACAAAAAAGCGTAGGCAGCATATTTGCCCGCCCTTGTTCCATTGGTTCTGGGCAAGGTTTGCGCAGCTTCGGTAAGGTCCGAAATAACCTGCTCATACACATCGCTGGCACTATTGCGTGGCAATTGTTCAAAAGCAGCAGCTTCGTCTTTTGTGGCTTTGGTTTTAATTACAATCCCGGGATGGTTGTTGGTAGCGGTTGCCCCCCAGGGTAAGCTATAAAAGCGCAGCAGTTCAAAATGCATAATTCCTCTCACAAACAAGGCTTCGCCTTCCAGTTGTTGCTTTAGTTCAGCATCTTCTACCAGGTCAAGCGATTCTAAAACGACATTGGCCATATTGATGGCCTCGTATCCATACTGCCAGGTACGCAATGCTTCTGCGTTGTCTCTGGCCATATTTTTGTTAGCAACCTGTCTAAAGCTTTGGAACGTGCCTCTCCAGGAAAGATAATCGTCCGCAGCCTGGAGATCGGGCAACATCAGTAAATTGGTTCCATACAATGCACCATTTCCTAAAAGGGAGTACATGCCAACCACGGCTGCATCTACATGTTCCGCAGTGGTAATGGCCTCCGTGGCGTCGACACTTTGCAGCGGTTCAATATCCAGTTTTTTTGTGCATGCAGTTTGAATGATTACTATCGAAAAGGCGAATGCCGTTATATAACGTAGTTTCATGATTTTGTGATTTTAA
Source organism: Agriterribacter sp. (assembly GCA_051958655.1). Taxonomy (GTDB): domain Bacteria; phylum Bacteroidota; class Bacteroidia; order Chitinophagales; family Chitinophagaceae; genus Agriterribacter. The sequence continues at coordinate 33,094 of JBQCFW010000075.1, forward strand.
AGGTTAAAGCCCAATGTTAATGCCTACACTGATGGTTCTGGCCTGGGGAGGCGTATAAAAATCATGTCCAAGTGTTACTGAATTCAGATATTCCCCTGAACTCACTTCCGGGTCGTAACCAGTATAATTAGTGAAAGTGAAAAGATTAAGTGCTGCCACATATACGCGGGCGGTTTCCATTTTAAACCTGCTTAATATCTGCCTCGGGATATTGTAGCCAAGGTTCACACTTTTTACTCTGAAGTATGAGCCATCCTGTACCCACCTTGAAGATTTGATGGTGCCATTGCTTTCGTATAATCTCGGTTGAGGAATGTTGGTTATATCGCCTGGTTTTTTCCAGTAGTTCATTTGATCAATAGTCTGGTTGTCGAAATAATCGCCGTTTACCGATTGAAAGATTCCCGCTGAGTTAAATATATCTCCACCCTTCACAAACTGGCATTGTATGTCAAGGTCAAATCCCCGGTAAGACAAACGGTTGTTGAAACCGCCATAGTAATCGGGATTTGGATCGCCAATGATCATATCACTCGCCTCTGCCGGATCATTGGTTTCCGATCCATCGGCTTTGAGGTACAACGCATCACCATTGTCTGGATCCACGCCTGCATACTTCAGTCCATAAAATTGTCCAAACGGTTGTCCTTCCGCCAATCGTCCCAGTGTTCGGGATTGAGGCGGCACAGGTACTACCAACTTGGTAACTTTATTGATGTAAGTAGAAATGTTCACCGAGGCCGACCATTTAAAAGGTCCCTGCAGTATGTTGCCATTCAATACAAATTCCCAACCCCTGTTACGCATGCTTCCAATATTCTTTGTAATGGTAGAAAACCCGTTTATGGCAGGTGTTGGCACATCAAACAACAAGTCTTTTGTATCCTTATCAAAATAATCTATCTCACCGCTGATGCGATTGTTAAGAAATCCAAAGTCAAGCCCAATATCAAATTGATCGGCTTTTTCCCAGCTCAAAGTGGGTATTCCTATTTGCGAAGCAACCAATCCCGAAATGCCGGCATACGCTGCAGCCGTGTAGAGAGAACGGGCACTGAAATTGCCGATCTCAGCATTGCCCGTTTTGCCATAGCTGGCTCGTAGCTTTAAAAAGCTGACTGCCGAAGAGTTGATGAGGAAATTTTCTTCGCTCAAAATCCAGCCGGCAGATACTGCGGGGAACGAACCATAGCGATTTTCCCTTCCGAACCTTGATGAACCGTCAATTCTATAACTGGCACCAAGCAAATACCTGTTCTTGAATTTGTAATTGGCTTTTGCAAAATAGGATGCAAAGGTGTACTCTGTTGCGGTGGATGAACCTGCTGCAATAATCGCCGCGCTCGCAATCTTGGTAAACCTGTCGTCGGGGAAAGCCTTGCCTGTTACCGAGCTGCCTTCTATCTTTCCTTCCTGGTATTCTATACCTGCCAGCGCATCGAGTTGGTGGTTTTCTCCAAACTCCTTACTAAAATTTAGTGTATTGGTGTACGTTACAATCGTAGAGGTAACCTGGTTGCTAAAGGCATAACCACCGGGAGCGCCGTCTTCTGTTTGACGCCCTAAAAATTCATCTTCCTGCATATTGTTCCAGTTCAAACCCACCTGGCTCCGGAATAAAAGAGCCGGGGTAATTTTTAGCTCTGCAAAAGCATTGCTGATAGACTGGTAGTTGGTGACGAGCTTTTTTGAATTGGCAACTTCTATCAGGTTATTGTAATAAAGCGTATTAGGATTTGGTTTGCCATCGGGCAGATATGCTGCCTGTAAAGGCGGCATTGCATTCAACTGCAGTGGATTGGTGAACGAATTGTCGCTGTACAGGCGGTTATTAAGCGTTTTCGAAAGCGAGAGATTCACTCCCAGCTTAATGCTGTTGTTAAGATTGTGCTCCAGGTTAATTCTTCCGTTGGCGCGGCGCAACCGGTTGGTGATCAAAATACCTTTTTGATCATTCCATGAACCACTCACTAAAAATTTGGTTCTGGCATCGCCTCCATTTAGAGAGATATTGTATTGCTGGATGTGTCCATTTTGAAATGAATAATCAGACCATCGCGTATCGTTGGTACTGTTCCAATCTTCAGTGCCGGTTTCAAATTCAAATTCTTCTGCTGCATCCCACCCTGCATTTTCTGCAGCCGCAGTAAACAACTCTTTGTATTGAGCGGCATTTAAAAATTCGCCTTTTTTGGTGGGTTTGCTCCAACCGGTGTAAACACCGGCAGTTATTTTTGTTTTGCCGGCTTTGCCCGATTTGGTTGTTACCAGTATCACACCATTGGATGCCCTGGCTCCGTAGATGGCAGAGGAAGCTGCATCTTTTAATACTTCAATCGATTCAATATCATCCGGATTGATACTTGCCAATGGATTATCCGGCTCATCGTAGCTGCCAATAGCCTGGCTCAATACAGGTACGCCGTCAATTACTATAAATGGCTGCTGATTGGCAGAAATGGACGAAATACCCCTGATCCTGATATTTAATGCCTGGCCCAGTTTACCGCTACCCGAATTGATGAATACGCCTGAAGCACGTCCTTGCAATGCCTGTTCAAAACTTGGCAGTGGCAGATTTTCAAATTCTTTGGAGGTTACTTTGGAAATAGACGAAGTGATATCCCGCTTGATTTTTGTACCATACCCTACCACTACTACCTCGCTCAAAGCTTCGGGACCGCTATCTTCCATTTGCAAATTCTAAAGGTCTGCATTTACAGAAACTTCGAACTTTTTAAAACCGACAAAGCTGACAACCAGCTGGGTGACGCTTTCGGGAACGGTTAGCTGAAAGCTGCCGCTGGCATCGGTTATAGTTGAAACCGATGCATTTTTAGCCTGGATGGTAGCACCGGAAATAGGAGCTCCGTCGCGCGCATCCGTAACTTTACCTTTTAACTGCTTAGTTTGGGAAACGGTTACATTCAGGAAAAAAAGTAACCCACACCCCGTCAGGGCGAATAGTTTTTGTAGTTTTCTCATGTTTGTTTTTCGTTTGGTATAGCTCAAATATATAGGATTATCTTATGTCAAAAAAAATTGTTAATATTTTGACGATTAATGCATTATAAAAATTCCTTCTATGCACTAAAAAGTGGTAATCACATATAAAAAAATGGCATTTCCGGTAGAAAATGCCATTGAACTAAATATTGCCTGAATTTTAATCTCTTCTTGAGCTGCCTGCAAAAATTAAAATGTACTGAAGCAAGGTGGCGATAGAGGCAATAGCCGCTACTACATCCGTCATAGCCGCCCATTTCAGGGCATCTTTAGCCTGGGGATATTCCTGGTTATTGGTTACATTGGTGTGTTGCAACCAGGCCAAGGCCCTTTTGCTCGCGTCAAACTCTACCGGCAGGGTTATTACCGAAAACAAGGTAGTTACTGCAAAAAGCACAATACCTGCCAGCAGCAGTGTGGGAAATACATTAATCAGAACAATGCCGCCAATTAAAACCAGCGGCACAATGCTGGAACTAATCTGTACCACCGGAACGAGTTTGCTCCTCATTGTCAACCATTTATAGGCAGTTGCATGCTGCACTGCGTGCCCGCATTCGTGCGCTGCCACGGCCGCCGCCGCTACCGAAATGCCGTTGTATACATCGGGGCTAAGGTTAACAGTTTTATTTGCAGGGTTATAGTGATCCGATAAAAATCCATTGGAGCTGGTTACCGTTACATCATATATTCCATTTTCTTTTAACATCTTTTCGGCTACCTGCTTACCGGTTAACCCACTAAAAAGAGGCACCCTGCTGTACCGGGCAAACCTGCTTTTAAGCTGCATGCTTACCAGCATACTGATGCCCACAAAAATTAAAGACACTAACCAAATTGATCCCATAATTGAATATGTTTAAGGCAATCTATACATCAAATCCGCTACCATTTCTTTCTTTTGACGAAAAATGCAGGCGATCCTTTTATGAATAGCCGTTTTGGCAGTTGCATTATTTTAAAAAATATATTGCTGTCAAATTGACTAATTGCGGGTTTTTCAGGGTGCCGGAAGGAAAACCATAAAACACTGAAAATAAGTAAGTTAAACGTGTATTTAGACTTGCCTTTTAACCTAAAAAGTTATTAACAGGGGCCAAAATTAATTTTGTTATGTTTGAGCAATTTGTAATTTAGTGCAAGAATTTAATGGGTTAGTAAGTACTAAAGGGTCAGCGAAAGTTGACCCTTTAACTTTTATACAGCTCCTTGTTTTTCATCTTCACCAATCAATTTTTTTTTGTCTTTTTTTAAGAACAGATTTTTTACAACGCAAAAATTGTGCGTTGTAAATTTTGTGTGTTATTAAATGCATATGCTTACGGCTAAAAATATAAACTGGTAAAACTGCACGAACAAATACTTGATTTGCATCGTTCATTAGTCATCACTTACTCACGTATCTTTAACCTATGAGTAAAATCAAAACTGCATTTTTTTGTAGCAACTGTGGTTACGAGTCTCCCAAATGGACCGGCAGATGTCCTTCGTGTGGCGAATGGAACACTTTTGTTGAAGAACTGATTGAAAAGCCTGGCAAAAACAATAATAAAGGATGGAAAGAATACAACGGAAAAATTACCGAGGTCAAAACAGTTGCGTTGAATGAAGTAACTGCTGCAGAAGAAAAAAGAATTATAACACCAGATGCGGAGCTGAACAGGGTTTTAGGCAACGGTATTGTATCGGGCAGTATTGTTTTAATAGCAGGCGAGCCAGGCATTGGCAAATCAACTTTGTTTTTGCAAAACGGTTTATTGCTTAACCATATCACCACGCTTTATATCAGCGGCGAAGAAAGCGAACAGCAAATTAAAATGCGGGCCGACCGCCTGGGCATTACAAACGATCAGTTTTATCTGCTTACCGAAACTTCTACCCAGGTTATTTTCCAGGAAATAAAAAAACTAAAACCGCAACTGGTAATAGTTGACTCTATTCAAACATTGCATTCGCCCTATATCGAATCGTCGGCTGGCAGCGTTTCGCAAATAAGAGAATGTGCGTCGGAGTTTCAACGCTTCGCAAAAGAATCCAATACACCGGTTTTTTTAATAGGGCATATTACAAAAGACGGAAACATTGCCGGTCCGAAAATTCTGGAGCACATGGTAGACACCGTGCTGCAGTTTGAAGGCGATCAGCATTATGCCTACCGCATTTTGCGTACCCTCAAAAACCGGTTCGGTTCTACTTCCGAATTGGGTATATATGAAATGACCGGCACCGGTATGCGCCCGGTTTCTAATCCGTCTGAAATATTAATTACCCAAAAGGAAGAGCAGTTAAGCGGAATTGGTATAGCGGCCACACTTGAAGGTCAACGTCCACTATTGATTGAGGTACAGGCGCTGGTTACACAATCTGTGTACGGCACTCCCCAACGAACCAGCAGTGGTTTTGATTTGCGAAGGTTGCAGTTGCTGCTGGCCGTACTTGAAAAAAGAGGAGGGTTTAATTTTGGGATGAAGGATGTTTTTGTGAATATTGCGGGTGGCTTAAAGGTGGAAGATCCTTCTATAGACCTGGCAATGGTGAGCGCACTGTTAAGTTCTTATGAGGATGTTCCTTTATCGCAACACATTGCTTTTGCCGGCGAAGTAGGATTGAGTGGAGAAATAAGAGCGGTTAACCGTATAGAACAGCGCATAGCCGAAGCCGAGAAGCTGGGTTTTGAAAAAATTATCATCAGCAAATACAATCAAAAAGGATTAGGGAAGCAATCGTTTAACATAGAATTGGTGAGTATGGGGCGGGTAGACGAAGTGTATCAATACCTTTTTTAAAAATACAAGACTCGAAATGCAAGAAGCCAAAATACAAGACCCAAGAACCAAGAAGCAAGGAACAAAAACTTTTCTTGTAGCAATTAGTCGTAATAAAAAAATAATAGTCTCTGCATAAGCTGGCATTGTGTGCAGAGTTCCTTCCCCTTGGGAGGGTTAGGATGGGCTCTAAAAAGAAAAAAACAAGCAATATTGTTCAAAACCGTTGTTGATAGCGTTGCTCATATTTTATTTCCGCAGGTTTGTAATGGCTGCGGCAGCGATCTTGTTAGCAAACACCAACTGCTGTGCCTGCGCTGTACTGAAAATCTTTACGAAACAGGTTTTGCATCTTTGCGTGGTAACCCGGTTGAAAAGGCACTCTGGGGCCGGCTTCCGTTTTACGCAGCCATGAGCCAATATTATTTTTCGAAAGACTCGTTGCTGCAGCAGCTCGTTCACCAGTTCAAATATAAAAATGCCCGCAACCTGGGTATTTATTTGGGAAAGCTGATGGGTACAACGCTTAAGGATACCCCAATTGGGACAGCGGTAAACGCACTGGTTCCCCTGCCATTATTTCCCGATAAGGAACGGAAAAGAGGATACAACCAGGCAGCTTTGCTATGCGAAGGCATGTCGGATGTATTGGGTTTGCCGGTGGTGCACGACGCTGTTCGCAGGGTGCGGTATACTTCCACACAAACACACAAAACCCGCATGGACCGATGGCAGAATGTGGAAGGCGTTTTTACCGCAACAGCAAATAATTCCATAACTGGCAAACATATATTATTGGTAGACGATGTAATTACAACTGGCGCAACAATAGAAGCTTGTGGCAATGCCATAGTGGAAGATGTACCGGATGTAACAATCAGCATTGCCACGCTGGCCTATGCGGCTTTATAAATTAAACCGAATGAAAAATCTTTTCTTTGCTACAGTTTCTTTTTCCTTCCTGGTAGGTATGCTGTCGTGCCGCAAACAAACGTTTATTACAGCTGCCGATGCAAGCCTGCTGCTGGCAGACAGTATCCAGTTTGATACTGTTTTTTCTACCGTTGGATCGGTTACGCAATATTTTACTATTATTAATACCAATGATCAAAAGCTTCGGTTAAGCTCGGTAAAACTAATGGGAGGAAACAGCTCACCCTACCGTATAAACGTAGACGGAATAGCAGGTACAGAAACCGGAAGTCTTGAAATGGAGGCCGGTGACAGCATTTATGTATTCGTGTCGGTAACGGTTGATCCTACTTCCGAGTCCCAACCTTTTTTGGTAAAGGATAGCATACAGGTAAGTTATAACGGGAACCAGCGCTATGTTCAGTTGGAAGCTTACGGACAAAATGCTCACTTTCTGAAAAATCATGTTGTAGATACCGATGTAACCTGGACCAACGACCTGCCTTACGTTATTTCGGGCGGAATGCTGGTAGGTGAAGGCGCCACGCTTACTATTGAGAAAGGATGCCGCGTTTATCTGCATGCCAATGCGCCGGTAATTGTGGATGGAACATTGATGGTGAACGGAACAAAAGCAGATAGCGTTACATTCCAGGGCGACAGGCTTGACAAAGGATACCGCGATTTGCCGGCATCGTGGCCGGGCTTAATTTTCAGAGAGAGCAGCCATAGCAATAATATTACCCACGCCATTATTAAAAATGCTTACCAGGCAGTTATAACAACAGGTGCTTCGGGAAACGCCCTTCCTAAACTAAGCTTGAGTGAATGCATTATTGACAATGCATACGATATAGGCATCCTGGCAAACACAAGTAGTATCAATGCCGTTAATTGTCTTATTAGTAATTGCGGGGCAAACATTTTTTTGGAAAAGGGCGGCGATTACGATTTCACGCATTGCACCATTGCCAGCTATGGCAATTCGTTTATTGAACACAAACGACCGGTGGTATCTGTTAGCAATACCGATGATCAGCAAAACAGTTATAGTCTGAACGTGCTGTTCCGGAATTGTATTATTTGGGGAGATGCCGGAAATGTAGAGGATGAGATTACTGTTACAAAAGCCGGCAGTGAGCCGTTCGACGTTCTTTTAGATCATTCTCTTTATAAGGCAAAAAATGTATCTCCAGACATTACATTTCAGGCCGGCATCGCCAACCAGGATCCAGCATTCGACAGTATCAATAATGGTCGCCGCTTTTACGACTTTCATATAGGTAGAAATGCATCGCCTGCTATTGAGGCGGGCATTGCCACTTCTGTTACTACCGATCTTGACGGACGATTACGGGAAGGCATACCCGATTTGGGTTGCTACGAAAAAAGGTAAAGGGGAAGTAGAAAGGTCAAAGGTCAAAGGTGAAAGATCAAAGGTGAAAGGTCAAAGGGGAACGATCTGCTGCATTCTTCGCATTTGGTTCTTGTATCTTTTTTTGGTTTTACACCGCCGATGGCTGAAAGCTCAAAGCTGATAGCCCGCCGCTCACAGCTCATTAACAGCATAATTCATTTTTTTGCACCATATTTGTACTATTACCCACTACTAAAACCACACTATATGATACGTTTATTATGTGTTGCAATCGCCTTAACAGTTGCCGCTTCTGTTTATGATTTTAAGGTTGAATCGCTGGAAGGCGGCTCCATCGATCTTTCAAAATACAAAGGCAAGAAAATTCTTATTGTTAACACGGCTTCAAAATGCGGATATACTCCACAGTATAAAGACCTGGAAAAATTATACGAAGAAAAAAAGGACAAACTCGTTATCATTGGTTTTCCGGCGAATAATTTTAAAGGACAGGAGCCTGGTACCAATGCAGAGATCAAAGAGTTCTGTCAGAAAAATTATGGTGTAACCTTTCCAATGGCAGCAAAGGTATCTGTAAAAGGAGATGACATTCATCCTTTGTTCAAATACCTTACAGAAGAAGCACAGAAAAAGGGGATTAAAGATCCGATTCAATGGAATTTTACCAAGTTCCTGATTGATGAAAAAGGACAACTCATTACTGTATTTTCGTCTAAGGTAAACCCGCTGAGTGAAGAGGTATCAAAATATCTGAACTGATAACGTTACCGCATATAACAATGAAAGGCTGGACATCACGTTCAGCCTTTTTTGTTGTTTAGAAAATAGCGCAAACGTTTGAATGCCGTTAGGCTGATCAATTTCGATTTCCTTAAGTTATCTTGGCAGTCAATCGAAAACTATGTTTGCTATACAGAGAAAACAAGAAAACGGGTTTGACAAAATTATTTTGCACCATACGATAAGTCTTTGTCGTGTGGAAATCGTTCCCGCCTGTGGCGCCATGCTGCATGCATTTTGGATCAGTGACGATCAGAAAAAAATGAATGTTATTGACAGCTACACCAGCAAAGAGCAATTTGATACGCAGGCCGAGTCAGCAGGGTTTAAAGGTTTAAAGCTCTCGCCTTTTCCGTGCCGGATACAGGATGCAGCCTACATCTTTAATGAAAAGGAATATCATTTTAAAAAAGTACAGCCGAATGGTGCTGCTTTGCATGGACTTTTATACCGGGAGGCATTTGACGTAGTTGAGGAAGTGATTAACGATAGCGAAGCTTCGGTGAGTTTATTATGCGAATATGCGGCAGTTGATCCTGGTTATCCTTTTACCTATAACTGTACTGTTACTTACACTTTAAAAGCTGGCAACACGCTTATTATAACGACCACCGTAACGAATAAAGGGCAATCGCCCATGCCTGTGGCTGATGGATGGCATCCTTATTTTTCGTTTGGACGAAAGGTTGACGGACTTGAGCTGCAATTCGCATCGGACCAGATGCTGGAGTTCGTTAACCTGATTCCATCCGGAAAAGTATTGACAAATAAAACATTTATTACTGGAACTTCTATCGGTGCGACTGAACTAGATAATTCATTTGTGCTGGATTTTGCTAAAGCACAACCCCTGTGCGTATTGCGCGATCCCGTGAGTAAGTGGCAACTTGAATTATATCCCCGGGAAAACTACCCCTACCTGCAATTGTATATTCCCCCTCATCGCAACAGCATTGCTATAGAAAACCTGAGCGCCCCACCCGATTCGTTTAATAATGGCATGGGATTGATAATACTTCAGCCGGGAGAAGCAGCTGATTTTTCAGTAAAGTATATTGTTCGTAAACGGGATTGATAACAAACCGCAACGCTGTTGCTCAATAATACGTGCGCACAGTACACATTGATGCCTTTGTCGCCAGGAGGCGACAATAATTAGGTGCGAGGCGAGGACGCCTCGCACAGCAACAGCCCCACCCGATTCGTTTAATAACGGCATGGGATTGATAATACTTCAGCCGGGAGAAGCAGCTGATTTTTCAGTGAAGTATATTGTTCGCAAACGGGAATAGCAATTAGCTGTTTAACAGCTTTACCGCATCTTTTGCAAAATAAGTGGCTATTAAATCTGCCCCCGCCCTTTTAATAGAAGTCAGGCTTTCAATCACCGCTTTTTGTTCATCCAGCCAGCCCATTTTTGCGGCAGCCTTTATCATGGCGTACTCGCCACTTACATGGTAAGCGCTTACGGGAACGGTTACCGTATTCTTTACTTCGCGGATAATGTCGAGGTAAGCCATAGCGGGTTTTACCATTACAATATCAGCACCCTGTTCCACATCCTGCAACACCTCGTTAATAGCTTCTCTACGATTGGCATAGTTCATTTGATAGGTTTTTTTATCGCCAAAGCCCGGTGCGCTGTCCAGCGCATCGCGAAAAGGGCCATAAAAACAGGATGCATATTTGGCGCTGTACGCCATAATGCCCACGTTGGTAAAATTATTTTCTTCCAGTGCTTTGCGTATGGCGCCTATCCTCCCATCCATCATATCGCTCGGGGCAACAAAATCAGTACCTGCCATGGCGTGGCTAACACTCATCTTCAACAAAGCTTCTACAGTTTCGTCGTTCACAATTTGCCCATCTTTCACAATGCCGTCGTGTCCGTAAATAGAATATGGGTCAAGTGCTACGTCTGTCATTACGAGCATTTCCGGTATGGCATCTTTAATAGCTTTAATACTGCGTTGCATTAAACCATCGGGATTCCAGGCTTCCTTACCGGTATTGTCCTTTACATCATCTTTCGCTTTCACAAAAAGCAATACGCTTTTTATACCGAGGCTCCATATCTCTTTCGCTTCTTTTACAAGTAAATCAACTGAATAGCGGTAATAGCCGGGCATGGAAGGGATTTCGTGCCGAACATTTTCCCCTTCATCCACAAAAACCGGTAATATAAAATCGTTCGCTGTTAAAGTCGTTTCTGCTACAAGGTTACGGATGGCGGCATTGCCACGAAGAATCCTGTTTCTTTTTTGAAGATACATGCGCTTAAGTAGATAATTGAGAATGCAAAATTAATCCATCCGCCTTTATATACGGAGAAGGTTTATCATGGTATCGTCATTTTCTATTATTGCATCCTTTTGAAGATAGCAAGGAAATGTCTCCTGCGTCGAAATGATGCGAAGAAGGCGAAAAGACATGACGCGAAGGATGCGTGACACGAAGGTGGAAAACACTAAATCCATTCCTTCGGGTGCCGGCAAGCGTCTAACAGCCTTGCTTCTTCGCTGCCTGGCAGTGGTTCAAAATTGTAGTCGAACCGCACTGTAGGAGGAAGGCTCATCAATATACTTTCTGTTCTGCCATTTGTTTTCAAGCCAAAGATGGTGCCGCGGTCGTGTATCAGGTTGAATTCTACATACCTGCCGCGCCGTATTTCCTGCCAGTATTTATTTGCCTCGGTCCAGGGCAGGTGCTTTCTTTTTTCTACGATAGGAATATAGGCTTCTGTAAAACAATTACCATTTGCCTGTTGAAAAGCAAAAAGTCTGTCGGCATCTGCTTCATTTTCAGGGCGCAGGTAATCGTAAAAAATGCCACCAATGCCGCGCATTTCATTGCCACGATGTTTGTTTGCGAAATATTCATCGCAATTCTTTTTGTACGCTGCATACAGTTCACCTCCAAAAGGAGTAACGGCGTTGTGTAAGGTTTGATGGAAATGCCGTGCATCTTCATCAAACAAATAATAGGGAGTAAGATCAGCTCCGCCGCCAAACCACCTGTCTATAACATTTTTGTTTGCATCATACAGTTCAAAATAACGCCAGTTGGCATGCGTAGTGGGCACAAACGGGTTGAGCGGATGAATAACAAGACTTAATCCGCAGGCAAACCAGCTGTCTCCATCAATCTTAAGCTGGCTACGCATGGCATCGCTCACTTTTCCAAAAACTACCGATGTGTTTACCCCCCCTTTCTCAAATACATCGCCGTTGGCAATTACGCGCGTTTTGCCGCCGCCGCCACCTTCACGTTCCCATTTGTCTTCAAAAAAGGTTGCTTTGCCATCGGTCTTTTCCAGAGCAGCACAAATGGCATCCTGCAATTGATGAATGTATTGAATCCAGTTTTCGCTGGTGAGATGAGAATGTTGCATGGTAGAAAAGATATCTGCCGTTTCTTCTTGATATATTGACATAGCTTGTATTTATCGCAAAGTTGAAACAGCCTCCGTTAAAACGCAATGATGTTAGTCATGGAGTGGCAAGAGTGTTGCTATGAATGGAAAGTACTTTTGTCATCCTGCATACTATTTATCACTTGTTATCATCTCACTTTCTTTCACCGTATCTACAAACGCCCTGGCGTGGTCTACCGGAACATTAGGTAAAATGCCATGCCCCAGGTTGGCTATGTATCTTTTGTTTCCAAAACCCTCCAGCATTTGTTTTACTTCTTTTTTTATTACCGGTATGGGAGATAACAATTTGGCAGGATCGAAATTGCCCTGCAGCGTTACGTTGTCTCCGGCAAAAGTTCTTGCCATTTCTGGTGTTATACACCAGTCTATTCCCAGCCCCTGGGCCTCTGTTGCTGCCATTGCTTCCAGGCTATGCCATGCGCCTTTGGCAAAAACAATTACCGGCGCCTCGTCTTTCAAGGCATTCACAATACGGCGTATATACTTTAACGATATGTTTTCAAAATCCGCCGGGCTCAACAATCCTCCCCAGCTATCAAATATTTGTACTGTATCGGCTCCAGCTTTTATTTGCGCTTTCAGGTAAGCAATCGTAGTGTTTGTTATCATTTCCAGTAGCTGGTGTGCCAAAGCGGGCTGTGTATAACAAAATGCCTTTGCTTCGTCAAATGTTTTACTTCCTTTTCCCTGCACCATATAACACAAAATTGTCCAGGGTGCACCCGCAAAACCTATGAGCGGCACGCGGCCGTTCAATTCTTTTTTGATCAGGCCAATCGCATCAAACACATATTGCAACGTTTCGTGTACATCCGGAACTTTAATGCGTTCCAGGTCTTTACTGGTTTTAATAGGATCAGGCAAATAAGGCCCTTTGCTTTCTATCAACTGAACTTCCAACCCCATTGCCTGCGGAACAACCAATATATCCGAAAACAAGATGGCAGCATCCACTCCAACAATGTCTACCGGCTGCAATGTAATTTCGCAAGCCAGTTCAGGGGTTTGGCATCTTTCAAAAAAGCCGTATTTCTCTCTCAGGCGCATATACTCAGGCAGGTAACGTCCGGCCTGGCGCATCATCCATACAGGGGGGCGGGATGTAGTTTCTCCCCGCAGGGTTCTCAATAACAAATCATTCTTCATATCAAATATTAATCATAAAATGTAAGTGGCGGGCTGTCAGCCGTCAGCTTTCAGTTTATGGCGATTAGTTTATTTATTTTTTTAGCATTTTCTTTTATTTGTATAGAGCTTATTGATGATTTCAGACCTATTGCCGGCAGGCAAATTGCTGAAAGCTGATCGCTGAAAGCCCATTGCATTACTTCTCACTTTGCAGCTCTGTTGTTTTTTCTCCAAAGCGTTCAATTACCAGGTCAAGAAGGTTTGCTTCTCCGGGCCACTGACTGGTAATTACTTCATTGCTGCAATAAGATTCTATAGTAGCGGTGGTGGTTTTGCCTATGGAAAAAAGCGTTATGCTTATGGGTATAGTGTTCACTGAAAAAAAACTGTGTACAGCGCTTGGGCTGAAAAACAAAATGCCCTGGTAATGGGTATTAATGGTTACCGGTGTGCCTACTGTTTGATAAACAATGATCTCTTTTACTTTTACGTCTGCCGCTGCCAGGGTTTCGGGCAGATCGTTGAGCCGTTGCTTGCTGCAAAAAAAATATACTTCCTTTATGTAAGGATATTGCAAAATTTTATCTGCCAGACCGCTGGCATTTTTTGCGGTTGCTACAATTGCCGATTCATTAAAAATTTCCAGCAATGCTTCCTTGGTAGCGCCACCCGTACAAAATATTTTCCAGGAAGGGGTATCGGCAGAAAGCTCACTTTTGATCACTTCCACGGCGTGTATGCTTGTAAAAACAGCTACAATATTTTCCGTGGATAATTGGCGAATAACGGCTGAAATCTCGTTTGAAACATCGGGTATGTTTTGTATAAATGCCACAGCATCTGTTTTAATATGCTGCAGATCGGCCCTGCGCAACAATTCCTTTTTGAGGACCCTGGTAGACAGTATATTTATTTTATTTTCCGACATTCCGGATCGATTCTATTATCTGGTCTGCTCCTTTTTCAAGAAGTTCAATGGCAGCTTCTTTTCCCACTTCCGACGCGCGATGCAGCTCAACTGTTTTCGCTACTTCAATTTTTTTCACTCCATCTGTCGAAATTATGCTGCCTTCAAAATACAGCCTGTTTTCTTTTGCCTGCGCCAGCGCGCTGATGGGCGTAGAGCATCCTCCCTGCAAAGCCCGCAAAAAATCCCGTTCTGCCTGGGTACAAATATCCGTATTCACATCGTTCATTGCGGCGCAGGCCTGCAATAACTTATCATCATTTTCCCTACATACTGCGGCTACGGTTCCCTGTGCAGGGGCTGGCAGCATCCAGTCCAAATCAATGCTTGTTTCCGGTCTCACATTAATCCGCTCCAACCCTGCTGCTGCAAAGATAGCGCCATGCCAGTTGCTCTCGGCAAGTTTTCTCAACCGGCTGTTTACATTGCCACGTAAATTTTCGATAGTATGCTGCGGATAGCGGTGCAACCACTGAGCTTTACGCCGAATGCTGCTGGTAGCAACAACAAAGCCCGGCACGGGTGCAAAATCGTTTGTCCACTCACCGTTATAATAGCCTAACGCATTCAGGTCGGTTCCGGTTTTATAAACAAAAATATCCTGGAAAGAATCTCTTTTAAGAATGGCAGCCTTCACTATTCCTTTTGCCAACTGTGTAGGCACATCTTTATAGGAATGAACTGCCAGATCTATCCTTTTATCCAGCAAGGCAATGTCCAGCGCCCTGGTAAAAATTCCCTGCACCCCAATTTCGTATAAGGGCACCGTTAGATTTATATCGCCTTCACTTTTTATAAAAACAAGTTCAGTCTGCAGCCCCTGCTCAGTAAGCAACGACTGTACTTTTTTGGCTTGCCAAACTGCCAGCTCACTTTCGCGTGTTCCAATCCTGATTACCTGTGTCATGGCGTGAATGTACTTAAAGAATAAAAACCGGGTGAAATAAGCAATTGGTTATTGTTGGTTGTATTAATTCATGCGAAGGTATTCATGCATGGTATTAATGTATTGACAACCTTTAGCAGTGCGTGTGCGAAGATCTACTGCGAGCGTTTTTACCGCCTTTTGGATACGGGCTTCTTTTTGAGCCTCGCCAATGCCGGTATGCGGGCAACTACTGATCGCACTTAACTCATATAATTTTGATTTTACTTCTCCTAAAAAACCACGGTGCATAAACAGCTTGTGCCATTCAATAAACTCGCCCAGCGTTTCCTCAATAATTGTTTGTGCCTTTGGAATTTCAGCTTTGCGCATGGTCAGGGTCCTGTCGAGTATCGACGATATCTGGTCCACATCCATCAGTGTGATGCCGGGTTGATTGATTATTTCGGGGTCAATGCTTTTAGGAACAGAAAGATCCAACAACAATCTTGGTTTCTCGTCCTGGAAAAAATCCTGTGTAATGGAAAATTCTTCAGCGGTGGTGCTTGCAATGAGAATATCGCTTTCTGCCGCAATAACTTTCAGATTCTCATAAGGTTCATATTCCAGGCTATGCTCTTCGGCAAAGTCCCTGGCTTTTTGCAAAGTGCGATTGGTAATTTTTACTTTGGCGCCAGGAAAGTATTCGCAAATGTTTTTCGCCACATTGCATCCGAATTTACCCGCACCTACCAGTAAAATATTTTTCTGCTGAATGTCTTTTACCTTTTCCTTGATCACTTCAATGGCTGCGTAAGCCACCGATACGGTGCCGGTGCTCAGCTTTGTTTCTGATTTAATGCGTTTAGATGCTTGCAGTGCAAAGTTCACCAGCCTGTCAGTAAGCGAGCTTAACAAGCCCTGGTCTTTTGCATATTTCGCCGCCTTCTTCAACTGCATCAAAATCTCATAGTCTCCAATAATCTGCGAATCAAGCCCGGCCGAAACATGAAACAGGTGTTCTATAGCCTGCATGCCCTGCAAAACATAGCCATGCTGGTTAAAAATCGAAACAGGATTACCGGTTGCGTTGCACAAAATTTCAGTTAATACATCGGGATGAGCTATTCCATAGATTTCGGTACGGTTGCAGGTAGACAATACGATCATATCCGTTAATCCCTTCAACAAAGCCGATTCCGTAATTAAACCCTGCTTGGTACTGCAAACTGCAAAATCACTTCTTGTTGCCGTATCGGCTTTGTGATAATTGACACCTATCACTACAAAATGATCAAGACCGCTACAAACATCGTATGTGGAAGAATATGACATATGAGAGCTGCAAATGTAATAGACAATACGTATGTTATCGTCTTCATATTGTCATAATATCGTCATCTCTGACTGTATTGTAAAGAATCAGGAAATCAATTGATTAAAATCAGGTACGAGCTGGAGAGCTATCGGCTTTCAGCAATCAGCGATCAGCTATCAGATTGGGGTAATGTGATGAGGAAGAAAAAATCAAGAAACAAGAAATAAAAAACAAGAATAACTTACCACTTACAGCTTATCACCTACCACTCAAAAAGCTGATGGCTGATAGCTGACAGCTTTCTATCGAAGCAGTAATTCGCAGGGTTTTAAACCAGTGTGTTTTTTAAACGCGGTGGAGAAATGCGAAATGGAGGAATAGCCCAGCATCATCGAAACATCCGTAACACTTAACCCTTTATCGTACAAAAGGTATTTTGCATGTTCCATGCGCTGACTCTGGTAAAAATCGAAAATGGTAGTGCCAAACATTTCCTTGAAGCCTTTTTTCAGGTAACATTCATTAATGGCTACTTTACGGCTCAGGTCCTTAATAGTAATAGGCTCTCCTATATGCTGCAACAGAACTTCTCTTGCTTTCAGTATCTTCTCTCTGTCTGTTTCGTTCGAAAGGAATTTGCAACTGAAAACCTCCTCTTCCTTATCACCCAGCATACATTCAAGGCTGTACAGCAAAAGCATTTGCGTTTGGGCGTTAATGAAAATATTTTCGAGATTTTCGGTATAGGTGTTATTCATCAACCCTTCCAGTGCCATGCGGGTGCGGCTGCACAGCGGGAGTATCTTTGAGAACGATGAAACGTGGTTAAAAGAAAGTACCCTGCTTACAAAGTCAGAAGCCTTTACATTGCGCACAAATTGTTGCAAATGCTCACCCAAAAAGGTAAAGCTCATTACATCCAACGTTTCATGCCTGCTGTTGCAATGTTTTCCGTTTGAGTGGTGGCAGGGTTCGCACTCGTAGCTTTTGCCGTTACAATATACGCTACCGGTAATGCAAAAACGCAGTTCGAGGTAATTGGCAGTCGGCTCGTTCTTTTTGTAGTGATACACCATCATCCCGGTATCTTCGGTAGACCACTGGGGCAGCTTGCGGTAACGCTTAATAGCATATTGAACCGATCCGGGAGTAACCCGCTCTTTTTCCTGCAACAATTCCAACTCTTCCATCATGGTGGGATGCTTGCGGGCCAGATCCAGTATGTTAAGCGCCTGTATCATGAAAATTGATGCGCAAATATACGTGCTTTGCTGTTTCAAAGTCCCTCGCGCCAACGTACAGAGGCACTTGCTTCGGAGAAACTACTAATGTTGTAAAGGAATTTCTATTAGATAATTGCAAAAAATGATAAAACCATGACAAAAGAAGTAATCTTACCCATTCTTCACGGTCGCTTTTATTATTTGAAGGCTTTTTAGCTAGTAATTTTTTGAATGAAAAAAGTGCACAAAAAGGGTGGAAATATTCTGCATAAATGACTCTTAAAATACCCGTTTAAAATTGCCTGGGCAGCCTATTATCAGTACATTTGCAGGAATATATTTTAGATACGAAAAAAGTAGATTCTGAACGATTTATGAGTAATGATACACAGGCTTTGGCCTCTCCTTCTCTTGCATCAGGTTACGGCGCAGACAGCATACAGGTTCTTGAAGGTTTAGAAGCGGTTCGCAAGCGCCCTGCAATGTATATAGGCGATATTGGAACCAAAGGTTTACATCACCTGGTATACGAAGTTGTTGACAACTCTATTGACGAAGCACTGGCAGGATACTGTAAAAACATCAGCGTTACTATTCATGAAGACAATTCCATCAGTGTTCAGGATGATGGACGTGGAATACCAACCGGAATGCACAGCAAAGAAAAGCGCAGTGCATTGGAAGTGGTAATGACGGTGTTGCATGCTGGTGGTAAATTCGATAAAAACACCTACAAGGTTTCCGGCGGTTTGCACGGCGTGGGTGTGAGCTGCGTTAACGCGCTCAGCACGGTTTTACATGTTACGGTACAGAATGAAGGAAAAATTTTTGAACAGGAATATCGTACAGGCATACCCCAATACCCGGTACGCGAAATTGGTACCAGCGACAAAACGGGAACGCTGGTACATTTTTGGCCGGATGCATCTATATTTTCGGTTACGGTTTACAACAAAGAAATACTGGAAGGACGCCTGAGAGAATTGGCCTTTCTTAATAAGGGCATTAGTATAACGCTGACGGATGAACGCGAAAAAGACGACAGCGGTAATATTTATTCAAAGAATTTTTATAGCGAGGGCGGAATTGTAGAGTTTGTGGAGTTGCTTGACAAAAACGGGAACCGTCAACCGCTGATTCCAAAACCTATTTATGGCGAGGCACACGACCCTGCCAGCAATGTAGCGGTGGAAGTGGCAATGGTATATAATGCCAGCTTCCAGGAGCATATTTTCAGCTATGTAAACAACATTAATACCATTGAAGGCGGAACGCATGTATCGGGTTTCCGGCGTTCTATTACCAGGGTGTTTAAGACCTATGGCGAAAAGGACGGAATGTTTGAAAAAGCCAAGGTTGAAATTGAAGGCGATGACTTCAGGGAAGGATTGAGTGCAGTAATATCCGTAAAAGTGCCCGAGCCTCAATTTGAAGGTCAAACCAAAACCAAGCTCGGCAACAACGAAGTAATGGGCGTGGTGGATACCGCTTTAAGTAAGGTGCTGCAATCTTACCTGGAGGAAAATCCTAAAGAAGCCAAGCAAATTATATCCAAAGTAATACTGGCTGCGCAGGCAAGGGCTGCTGCGCGCAAGGCCCGCGACCTGGTACAGCGCAAAAGCGTATTAACAGGCGGTGGATTGCCGGGTAAGCTGGCAGACTGTTCCGATCGTGACCCGGGAAAATGCGAGCTGTTCCTGGTCGAAGGAGACTCGGCAGGCGGTACTGCCAAACAGGGAAGAGACCGCAACTTCCAGGCTATTTTGCCTTTAAGGGGTAAGATTCTGAACGTGGAAAAGGCAATGGAACATAAGATATACGACAATGAGGAAATACGGAATATGTTCACAGCCCTGGGAGTTAAAATTGGTACGCCCGATGATCCCAAAGCGCTCGATCTTTCAAAACTCAGGTACCACAAGCTGATTATTATGACCGATGCCGACGTGGACGGCAGCCACATCGCAACCCTTATTCTCACTTTTATTTTCAGGTATATGAAAGAGCTGGTAGAACAGGGTTATGTATACCTGGCGCAACCGCCACTGTATCTCATTAAAAAGGGCAAGGAATCGGCTTATGCATGGACGGAAGAACAGCGCAAAGCATTGGTGGATAAGCTAGGTGGCGGTAAAGAAGAAAGCGTTAACATTCAACGATACAAAGGTTTAGGAGAAATGAACGCTGAGCAGTTATGGTCTACCACCATGAACGCTGAAACCCGCACCCTGAAAAAGGTTACCATTGAAAGTCTGGCAGAGGCAGACAGGGTATTCAGCATGCTGATGGGCGATGAAGTAGCACCACGCAGGGAGTTTATAGAATCGCATGCCAAATACGCTAATCTGGATGTGTAGATAATTTTAGCATTCCCGCTTTAGAATTAATTATTACCTTAGAATAACGGTAGATGTTTTATCATCAACTGTAAATACTTAATTTACTAATCATTAAACGTATTTATTATGTCAGACACTACTTTAACTGCATACAACGTAAAGACAAAAGAGAAGAATGTGCCTATCCAGGATGCTGTGATCACCAAAACATCTAAAGGTGCCTATATGGCGCAGGGGCACGATGGAAAGGGCAACAAGCTTACTACTTTATTGGGCGAAGCAAAAGCATTGGCCGCAATAAAGGCCGGCACTGCCAAACAAGGTTGGTAAAATAACAAGGTTGTTTGTTGTAGCCTTTCCGGGCTACAGCAATCCACCGCCTTCAAAGTGTAAAGAGAAGAGGATCATCCTGGAGCTCATTCTGTCGATGATATTGGAATACTTCAGCGTTGGGTCTTTTGCATGCACATTGCTCAACCCCTGGCTGATTTTAATTTCCGGAGATACGATCACGTATTTATTAAAGAACTGAAAGCCTATACCGGCTTCTACTCCCCAATCGGTTTTATTTACTTTCAACAGGTTTTCTGAATTAGAAGTGCCTTTGTTCGACGCCAGGTCGTAGTCGAACTTTACTCCTGCCAGTGTGTATACCCTGAAGTTTTTAATGCGATCGCTTTTCAGTCGTATCTGCAGCGGAAAGCTCATTACAATCGATTCAACCTTCTGGGTTTTTTGCAAAGCGCTTTCCCCGCGGTCGGGGTATTGAAGATCGTACCGGAACTTTTTTTCGCTGAATATAAGGTTCAGCGGATAGAACCTGAGATCCCAGCGTTTGGAAAGCTGCAGGTTAGCCATGATACCCAGGTGAATGCGGCCGCTGTTCAAGCCGTTTACAGACTGAATACTATCTTGCTGCAGAAAATAAGGTGAATGTGAAATTTGGTAGTTTGATGTGTTGTAGCCCAGAACGATGCCGAAATAGTAAGGTTTTTCGTCGTGATTGGGCAGGTTGAGGTAATCGCGAAGCTGTGCCTGAGAATGGTTTATAGCCCCCAACACCGCTATTAACAGTACAATTGCTTTTACTTTATACCGCAGTATATGCTGCAAATACCCAAGCTTAATCTTTTGCATGACGTGTCTCGAAATCCAACATTGTTTAAAATACGCACGAAATCTTTTCCCTCCGGAAATTCCCGCACCGATTTGGTCAGATACTGATATGCCTTCCTGTTTTTGGAAACCATAGAAGCCATCTGAGGAGCAACAATTCCCATGTACAAATTGTAAAGTTGAGCTATGCCTGCAATTTTAGGTTTTGAAAATTCGAGTACAACCAGTTTGCCATCCTTTTTTAACACCCTTCGTATTTCTGACAATCCCTTTTCAAGATGTTCAAAGTTACGCACTCCGAACGCCACTGTTACCGCATCAAACGAACCGTCGGGAAAATTTATTGCCTCACTATCACCGCTTTGCAGCTCTATCTGCCGCTCCAATCCCAACTTTAACACTTTCTCCCTGCCAATTTCCAGCATCTTGTCCGAAATATCGATGCCAATAATGTTATCGGGTTTGAGCAATTCGTATGCCATGATGGACACATCGCCCGTACCGGTGGCTACATCCAGTATAACTTTAGGCTTTTCTTTCAATAATTGTTTCAGCGCTTTTTTCCTCCATGCCACGTCTATGCCAGCCGATAGGAAACGATTCATGAAATCGTACCGGAACGCAATGCGGTTAAACATATCCGCTACCTGCTGCTTTTTACTCAGTTCCGAATCGCTGTAAGGTACTACGGTATCATGATCGTATTTTGCCATCGGGCAACAAAAGTAAAGATTTCTGATGTCTGATTTGATGATTTCTGATTTTGGCTGTTTGAGTAGGCCATCAGATATCATTTGTCCTCCATCAGAAAATCAGACATCAGAAATCAACAAATCAGAAATTAGCTGTTGTATTTTTTTCCTCCACTCACATAGCTGTTGCCTTTGATGATAAACCGGTAGGGAAGCATCGCATCTTCTCCTGCATAATCAACACCAATACGCGGCGTAGCCAGGATGTTCTTTTTGGCCACCTTATATCCATCATCGGCAATAAAAACAGCATCGCCCAGGAGGTTAATGCCACTGTGAAGTGTGGAGATGCCCAAAGCTTTTGCCACATTGCCGGGGCCCGATGTAAGTGTTCTGTCGGGTTTTACTTTGTTGGTGCGGCGCAGCATGTGTTCAATGCCCTCCAAAGGTTCCAGCGCCCTGATTAATACAGCGTGCGGTGTATCTATTTCATTTGTTACCACATTAAACAGGTGGTGAATACCATAACAAAGGTATACATACCCGGTACCTGCTTCTTTATACATTACTTCGGTGCGGTTGGTGCGCCTGCCATTCCACGCATGAGAAGCACGATCTATGATGCCATTATATGCTTCCGTTTCAACAATACGGCCCGAAGTAACAACGCCGTCCCATTCTGAAACCAGTATCTTTCCCAACAGCTCTCTGGCTATGGTTACCACGTTAGCGCGGTTGTAAAAATTGTATCCAAGTTTAATCATCAGTATACTTAAGCGGAAGAATTTAACTGCAAGCCAGGATTTTCGCCCGAAAATATATCAAAACTAAAAACCTAAGGGAACTTGTAAACAAGAGGCTTTATTAAGTCTGTATGCAACAAATTTAATGAGAAATGCCGACATTTTTAGGCTTGATAACACTCAAAATAAGACGAGCCAGATTATGCGTTTTAGGTAAGCTAACACTATAGTGAGTGACTGACAGGCGCAATTAAACTTTTCATTATTTTAGCTTCTGCGCGTAGGTTATACTGAAGTGTTGTAATTTCCCGCCTTCCAGCAATCCCTAAACCATTATATTTGAATAGAAGATATTTGCTGACAACGAGTTACTAAACCATTCAACTAAACGCATTTGCTCAAAGAGATTATTATAGCTGTTCAAGCGTATTTCAAGGCTCATCAATTTATCCGCAAGCACAAATTGTGG
>JBQCFW010000076.1:0-103801 GCA_051958655.1 Agriterribacter sp.
CCTGAAGAATTTGAAACGGGCCATTTGAAGGGTGCAAAAAACATCAATATATACGATGCGGATTTTGCCGAAAAAATAGGCAGTCTTGATAAAGCCATTCCCGTTATGGTGTACTGCAAAGCCGGCGCAAGAAGCGCAGACGCAGCCAAACGCATGCAGCAAATGGGCTTTGAAAACGTATACGACCTGGAAGGCGGTATTTTAAGCTGGGAAAACAAAAGCTTACCGGTAGAAAAGCCGGGAGCAGATCTGGTAAAAGACAGGTTTACAGTAGCGCAGTACGACAGCCTTCTGAATACCCAGGAGCGGTTAATGGTAGATTTTTATGCTCCCTGGTGCTCTCCTTGCCGCATGATGGATCCGTCTATAAAAAGACTGACAAAACAGTTCAAGGGAAAAGTAACGGTACACCGTATTAACGTAGACGAAGCAAAAGCATTGGCCCAAAGCCTGAATATTACAGGCATCCCGATCATCATCACCTATCAAAAAGGCAAAGAGATAAACCGCGTAACAGGCTATCAAACGCCAGAAAAGCTTCGCCAACTTGCCAACGAGCTTACTAAAAACCTGTGATTGCTACTTGGTTCCAGGCTTATCCCCGGACATGACGCCAAGATATACCTTCGTGGCATGCCGGGCGTAGCCGAGGCATCTCCAACCGGTTGTAAAAGCACTACATTGTTTAACAAGATTCACAATTTGCGGGAGATGTCTCTTTCGCTGTGAGCCAAGGTTGAATTTTTTACAACCTGCACTGCAGCACGATCATTATTCACTTTATATTGTGCCTGTTCTGTAACTTGCACCATCTTATATTAATGTAATGCATGGCTTATTCAAAAGAAGGTAAAAATATCCCGTCTCCTAACGATACGATTGTTGTAACCGGGGCGGCAGGATTTATTGGCAGTTGCATGGTAAGCTTTCTTAATCAAAAAGGCTTTAACAACCTGATACTGGTAGACGAGTTTGAGCGACTGGACAAAACGGGAAACCTGGCAGGTAAAAAGTTTCTGCATAAGGTTGAAAGAGATTTGTTTTTTGACTGGCTGGAAGATAACAAACCAACTATCCGTTTCATTTTTCACCTGGGCGCCCGCACCGATACCACCGAATTTGATTACGAGGTTCATGAAAGGCTAAACCTTGAATACTCGCAGGATTTGTGGAATGTATGTATCATCCATAATATTCCGTTGGTATATGCCTCTTCTGCTGCTACCTATGGTGCAGGAGAATTAGGGTATAAAGATGATCATGCAATTGTAGATAAATTACAACCGCTGAATCCTTATGGCGTTTCTAAAAACGAATTTGACCGGTGGGCATTGAGACAACACAGCGCTCCTCCCTTTTGGGCGGGTTTAAAGTTTTTCAATGTATACGGTCCCAATGAATATCATAAGGAAAGGATGGCAAGCGTGATCTTCCATTCTTTTAACCAGATAAAAAAGAACGGGTTTGTTAACCTTTTTAAATCGCATCGCAACGATTATAAGGACGGGCAACAACTCCGCGACTTTGTGTATGTAAAAGATGTGATCCAGGTTTGTTACTGGCTGATGGAACATCAACCCGCATCGGCATTGTACAACCTGGGTACAGGTAAAGCAAGAAGTTTTTACGACCTTGCTGCTGCTACTTTTGCGGGCATGGATAAAAAGCCGGACATACGGTTTATTGATATGCCGGAAGATATACGGGAAAAATACCAGTATTTTACAGAGGCTGATATGTCCAAGCTCATAAATGCGGGTTATACTACTCCGTTTTTCAGCCTGGAAGAGGGAGTAAACGATTATGTAAGAAATTATCTGGCAACAGGAAACTACTATTGAAATGAATAAAAAAATTGCCATTATAGGCGGAGGAAACCTGGGTTCGGCTATTGCAGAAGGATTGATACAAAGTGGCTTTGTGCAACCTGGGCATCTGCTCATTACCAAAAGAAACATTCGTACGCTGCATAGCCTGGAAGAAAAAGGGGTGCTGGTGAGCAACGACAACACCGAAGCGGTGCGCTTTGCCGACCTGGTAATACTGGCTGTAAAACCTTTCCAGGTAGATGATGTGCTGGGCTCGTTGCAATTGCTGTTCGACGAAAACAAGCATGTACTTGTATCTGTAGTAACAGGGGTTACTACAGCGCATATTCACAGTGCGCTTAATAAAAAAATATCCACCGTAAGGGCAATGCCCAATACTGCTATTGCCATACAGCAAAGCATGACCTGCCTGAGCGCTCGCGACATTAGCAGCGAACAGCTCGATTATGTAAAAGACATATTTAACCAGTTAGGCAAAGTAGTAGTAATAGAAGAGAAACTGATGGATGCAGCAACCGTGCTGGCAGCCTGCGGCACAGCCTATGCCATGCGTTATATAAGAGCCAATATACAGGGTGGTATTGAAATTGGCTTTGATGCAGCTACTGCAAGCCTTATAGCTGCGCAAACCGTAAAAGGGGCAGCAGAACTGCTGCTTACAAAGAACACCCATCCTGAACAGGAAATTGATAAGGTAACCACTCCAAAGGGTTGCACCATTGCAGGTCTGAACGAAATGGAGCACCAGGGCTTCAGCTCGTCTTTAATAAAAGGAATTGTAGCAAGCTACGATAAGATTGCGGCTGACCAATAACGTTAGCGCCCTAATTTGCTTACATCGACTTCGTCGTATATCTCGGAAATGGGGATACTGAAGCCTAGTGTTTGCAATTGTAGAGACTGGTTCATTTGGTTGTATTCTTCCAGTTGCCAGAACTTATGCTCATTCAGCCTGAAAACTTCAACCAATATGGAATCGCTGTCAACAACTATGTATTCTTTCAGGGTAGCAATAGCCCTGTAAAATGTAAACTTGCTGCCCCTATCGTAATCCCGTGTGGAGGGAGAAAGAATTTCGATGATCATTACGGGATGAATAATAGAATCCTTATCTTCCTTCGACGTATCAATATCACCACATATTATTGAAATATCCGGGTAGGTAAATAAGCCATTTTCTGGGATGTGAATCCGCTGATCGCTTCCGTAGGGTTGACAAGGTTTGCCTTTTAAAGTGTGTGCGAGTTCGCGAAAAAGGTTTCTAAATATAATATTATGCCTGGGACCAGCGCCCACCATAGCAAACATCTGCCCTCTATAATATTCATGTTTGTCTGAAGCCTCCTGCTCTATTTCCAGGTATTCGGCAATACTAAAGTTTTTCTTTCCGTAAACTACGGCAGGTTCGCGTACTTCCATACTCTAATATACGGAAATTGGGCGTATAACATCCGGCGGCCTTGGGTGCATTCGTCTGCGGTAACAAAGTTGAACTTTAACTGTGGATATATTTCCGGTCGGTGACACACCATAGCCGTCAACTTAAGTGGGAGCCATCGGCCCTGTTGCCTCAGAGAGGCAACCCGTTTTAAAAAGTCAGCCCCTTAACGCTTTGCTCCGTAGGTGCTACCCTTATAGAAGGGCTGCACCTACGGCGCAGTAAAACAGATGTTGACGATGGTTACAGACAGATAACACCTACGGTGCAAAAACGACCACTTGACCATAATTGTCTTTTTGAGTTGACGGCATAGTGAGACATCGACTGGTAGCGAGCTTAGTGCAGGTATTTTCACGCCCCCGAAAAATTTGGTGGTATAATTTCCGGTAACCCTTTCCGCATAAAACGCATGTATTCTAAAATTTTATAGCGGGCGAAATACTTTTTACTTCCTTTTCGTCGTTCCTAAAAAACAGCTGTGTAATTGATAAAGGTTAACAGGAGGCTGTTTTTCTCAATACGTCACCCCATTAAAACCATATCATATGAACACAACCCTCACCAAAAGCACCGTTGAAACGCTTTTAAAAACCTGGATGATCTGCGAGGCCACCATTCACCTGCAGGACTGTTTGCGAAAGAACAACAAATCATTTTATCACCAGTTTAAGGCTTGCGCCGGGTCTTGCTTTAATATTGCAAGAGAGTTAATGGATCCTTCGGGCAACTTTACCCTGGAGCATCATGTTGCCTGTATGGTTGAATGCCGCACCATTATCAATATATGCAATGAGTTTGCCAATGTGCCGGAAATTGCCTTTTGCGGCAGCGTATGCGAAACCTGCCTCGCCAGCCTCGCAACCATGAATATGAACCATCAACTGAATTAACAGTTGCTTATCTTCAGCGCTGTCTTTCACAAATAAATATTCAAAATGAACCGGTGTGCTTATTTTTAAGCACAAACCGGAAAATATGTTACTGGACAACATCATTCAATCGGTATATAACATTCCAGCAACCTCGCTTCAAAAACTAACAGCCATTACCGAACTGGTACAATACTCCAAAGGGCAGCATCTTTTTGAAGCCGGAAAAAAGGCTTCGGATCTCTATTTCATTCAAAAAGGATTGGCCAGAGCCTACTGTTTCAGCAACGATGTTGAAATTACTTTTTGGTTCGGTCGTGAAGGTGATGCTGTATTTTCTTACAACAGCTACATTCACGATAAAAAAGGGTATGAGCAGATAGAATTGCTGGAAGATGCCTCGCTTTACCATCTTAAAACGCACCAGCTCCATACGCTTTTTAATGAAGATATTTACCTAGCCAACTGGGGCCGAAAATTAGCAGAAGCAGCATTGGTGAAAACGGAAGAGCATTTCATATCACGCCTGTTCAAACCTGCCAGGCAGCGCTATAACGAACTTGTGGAAAATGACTCACAGTTGTTACAAAGAGTGCAGTTGGGGCACATCGCCTCCTACCTGGGCATTACGCAGGTATCGCTCAGCAGGATAAGAGCGGGCAAAGGCTGATTTTTTATCAATTGTATAATTTATTCTGCCGCCGTCAACGGAACTTTGCGGGGATTGGAGATTGCTGAGGGCTGATTGCTGACAGCCGATAGCTCCTGGCTGACCGCTTAACTATTTTAAACAATTTACATGAACTGGTTAATATTGATCATTGCAGGATTATTTGAAGTTGGATTCGCTACCTGCCTGGGAAAAGCTAAAGAAACGCAAGGCTCCGCATCGGTTTACTGGTACATTGGATTTGCGGTAAGCCTTACCGTGAGTATGATCTTATTAATAAAAGCCACCCAAACGCTGCCTATTGGTACTGCATATGCGGTATGGACCGGCATAGGAGCAGTTGGCACCGTGCTGGCTGGTATCTTTCTCTTTAAAGACCCTGTTGACTTTTGGCGTATTTTTTTTATTACCACCCTCATTGGCTCGGTAATCGGCTTAAAAGCGGTATCGCACTAACGCAGTTACCTATGCGAAACAAGGGATTGAAGACTATTGAACGATTTCCCGATTTTAACACGCTGGTTCTTTACAAGTGTTGCTACCTCGGGTACCAACACAGTCTTTTCATCCAGCGCCTCCAGTATAGTGTCGTACGCTTTCTGTGCTCCCTGCTCAATGTATAAGCAAAAATCGAGCAACATCTTCCTGTTTTGCGTGGTAATATCGGCGGTAAAATCAACTACAGCGGCACCTAAAGCCACGGCCAGCGAGCCTGTATCGTGCGCTATTTTTCCAATGGAAGGTACATGCTGTTTTAATTCCTTAATAAATTGCTTGCTTTGGAGCGCCATGCGCATGAACGTGGAACGGATATCTGCATCTATTGCCTCGGTTGCCGAAGCCGCTTTTTCGTATCCTGATATTCTTTCTTTATTAATTTCAATCAACTTATTGAAAAGGTCCAGGCTTTTATTTTTTTCACTCATCTTTCCCGAATATTTATCGCTACTTGGATTTAAAATTAATTGTTGCAAATATAAGAGCACCCATCTGTCACAAAAAGTATTCCCGTTAATTATAACACTTCAATAATACAAACCGAGGCGTTGCAGCCCTTGCCTGTGTTACATTCTGCCAACAAAATTCTTTTTGCAGTAAAGTGGTGCGCGATGTGCTAATTAGCTATGTGGAGTTTACTCCCCACGCATAAACGAAGAAATTGTAAAATTATTTAACCACCGGTAAAAAAAGATCGGTTGCTTTTTACAAGTCGCATTAATTGTTTTAGCAGTTTGCTAAAAGTGGCCTCATTCTTGTTCACGTTCAAGCCTCTCATAATATTTTATGAGACAAAATATTGCCTGCTTTCATAACGTGGGCATTTTTGCAGGGATGTTTACAGGTAAGCTGAAGAGCCTGTGACATTCCTGTTTTTTTAGCAGGTTTGTATAAAAACGATTGTCGTTATTTGATATTATTTATATGTTTGGCATAGCTTTTTTCGCAATACTTATATGAACAACATAGCCCGTTTACTGCTGATCATTGTTTTACCTGCATTGGCTGCCTTTGAAATTGTTCGTTTCGAAACATGGCATATTAAGGATGATTATGCGGTTAAATTTTCAGGAAAATATGCCAGCGGAAGCTTCAAATCATTAAAAGGAACCGTCATATTTGATGCAAAGCATCCGGAAGATGCAAAGTTTGACGTACAGATTGAAGTTTCTTCTATTGAAACGGGCAACAGCCTGAAGAACAAACATGCCCAGGGTGAAAAGTGGTTCAATGCAGAGCAATATCCCTTGATTCGCTTTACATCGCAGGAGGTAAAAAAAGCCGGCAAAGGGTATGAAGCAAAAGGCGAACTTGAAATCCGCGGCATTAAGAAACCACTAACTATTCCATTTGCATTTGAAGAAAAAGACGGCTCAGGCGTTTTTAGAGGTACTTTTAAAGTAAACAGAAAAGATTACGGCATTGGCAAAACCAGGGGGAAATCTTCTGACTTTACCAGGCTGGATGTAACGGTGCCGGTTACCGCAAAACAATAATCAGGCACGGTTGTTTCATAATGCCCCCGGGCTGCCGGGGTAAAAAGATGTGTAAAAGCCATTTGAAATAATCTGCTCAACCACCTCAATAATGTATAAAGGAATATCGTCTTTTGCCAAATAACCCGAGGCACCTGCAGAATGCACTTCTTTAGCGTAAGGGGTATAGGGATGCGTACTAACGATCAGAACCGGCAAAGTTGGTTTTGCTTTTTTGATAGACTTAAGCGCTTTTATGCCACCAGCGCCGGGCATGGAAATATCGGAAATTACCAGATCCCATTCGGCATTCAATGCTTTCTGAATAAGACCGTCTGTATCAGACGCCTCGCCAATGGTTACTGCGGGAAATGCTTCTTTAAGCAAATAAATCAAACGTTCCCGGATAGCTGGATAATCGTCGGCAATTAATATGCGCAAACCGGATTGAGCCTTATTCATACCATAAAAGTAAGGGCAATCACTAAGGATATTTGTAAACCATTATGCATAAATAATGTAAATCTGATACTACAAACCCGTAATATCTGGTTTATTTTATATGGGTATATCCAAGAAAAGAAGCGATTAATAAGTAATAGAAGAATATAGTAGCAGGATGAGGCTTGAACATGGAAATTTACTATATTTAATGTACAGGCTACATTTATTAATCTGGTAATGAAAAGCCATATCTATGCCTTGGGAAAAGATAACGAATGAAAACATAGTACGGATAAAGAAAGGAGATAAGATTGCCAATGGCTCTCCCAAAACCATTATTGATACTGATTCTCGCACTGGCGCCGAAAAAATACAGGAAGCGGATATTAAAGTTTTTATCGTAACGGGTATTGAAAAGTCGGGTGCAGAAGACGAGTACAACATGGCTGTTTCAACCACTATATGGTCCTTTTCGCTAGAAGGAACGGATCACTTAACAGAAAAAGAACTGCTTGAAAAATGGTGGTGGAAGCCAGCCCCCTGAGCTATTAAACGGGATGGGAACTGTGAAGCACAGGTCAGGCAAGCGGCAACGACACAAAAAATACCGTACCTCTGTCCTCTCGCTTCTCAAACCATATTGTTCCTTTGTGCGCTTCCACAATTTGCTTGCTGATGGAAAGTCCAAGTCCAAAAGAGGGCTCACCGGCTGTGCCGGAACGTTTTGCATCGCCGGTCATGCTGAATATTTTATCCTTCAGTTCTTCGGGTATTCCAATTCCCTTGTCTTTTACCGCCACAGTAACAACCTTATCGGTTTTGGCTAATTCAACCCATATTTCTTCGTTTTCAGCACTAAACTTAATGGCGTTACCAATAAGGTTGGTAAACACACGCCACAGCGTTTCCCTGTCGCCGTGAACAATAGCAGGAATAGAATGCAACACGATCCGCTGCTTTTTTTGCTCCGCAGTCATGTTCAGCATTTCCACACAAAAAGACAGAAGGCCTGGCAGGTCAACCGGGCCATAAGTATTTGCCGGCACGTTTTGATTGGTGTACATTAAATCCTGTATCAGCTCTACCGAATGATTGCCCGATGCATGAATCATTTCAAGTATCCTGCGTTGCTCAGGCGAATAATTGTTATATTTTAACAACAACGCACTCGAGGCAGCGATGCTGCCTACAGGATTGCGCAAATCGTGCGCAACAACGGTCATCATGCGGTTATTATCTTCCTGGCTTTGCTGCAGTGCCGACAGTGCTTTTTGCAGGTGCAGATTTTTGTCAGACATTTTTGTATTGAGCCTCCCTAAAACTTTTATATGCTTCCTCGACTGGGTGTAGTTATTCCATATCAGTAAAAGCATAATGCCGCACATAATAGCAGCAACGGCGGCAGTA
This sequence comes from Agriterribacter sp., assembly GCA_051958655.1. Lineage (GTDB taxonomy): Bacteria > Bacteroidota > Bacteroidia > Chitinophagales > Chitinophagaceae > Agriterribacter. The sequence goes on from JBQCFW010000076.1 coordinate 8,634, forward strand.
ATAAGGTAAAAATTTTTCCGGTCGTCTTTCTTCTGAAGCAGGTCCAGGTCATACTCTGTTTTAAGGTAGCTGAACTCTTTTTTAATATCTGCACTCAACACTCCGCTATTGGCGGCATTCATTGAATCTTTCATCGCCATATACCTGCGCAAATATTGATTAGCCAAAAGCAGGTCGCCCTCCTTTTCCTGGTATTTCGACTGGAGCAGGTACCATCGTTTAGATATTTCAGCATTAGGTATCGTATCCAGTCCGCTGCGTATTTGCGCCAGCAAAGGAGCAACAAGAGAAACCCGCTGTGTTTTTAAATACAGGTCGGCCAGTTTGGTAAGCGAATAAGGAACATCGTCTATTGCATGCCCGGGAATGCTGTTGATTCGAATGCTTTCTTTCAGCAGCCTTTCAGCCGCAGAATCATTTCCTGTATCCATCAGGTCTTTGGCCAGGTTGCCATAAATAACCGCTTTGGCCGTAGCAATAAAGTCTGTATCCAGTATCTTTTTTTGCCCCTCGTATCGAAAGGCATGTTTGTAATTGTGGTCGATATAACTTAATGCACTGTCAAAATAAAAGATAGCACTATCGTTGATGCCGAGCTTGCTGTAACACAGACCGATATTATCGAGATTGGCCTGCTGGTGCGCAAAAATTACGTGCCCGCTAAAACTGCTGTCGCCCTGGCGGCAATGATTCTGCTCGTCGAAAGCCTGCTTAAAATAAGCGGCTGCTTCCCGGTAATGTTCATGTTGATAGGCCACCAGCCCCAAACGGGCACTGTAGCTTGTATACAAGCAGGTATCGTGAGTTTGAAAAATGGCTTCTCTTGCCAAAAAATAATAGCTGAATGCTTCATCGTATCGCTTTAAAGCATGAAGGTCGTCTGCCTTGTTGGATAGCGCTACGGAATACCAGTAGGGGTATGCAGCCTCGTCTTTAAGCGTCTTTACGGCATCGAGCGCACTGTCGGAATAAACCAGCGCTTTTTCGTAATTACGCTTAATGGTGTAAAAATAGCCACGCTTACAATTGTATATTTCATACATCCTGCGTTTGTATGGCAAATGCGCATATACAGAATCGATAGCGCCAAAATACCGGACGCTGTCGTAAAGATACATTTGTATTTTCCTGAAGCTGAAATCTTCGAATGAGCGAAAGTCAATTTGCTGCCTGGTTTTATGGCAACCGAATTGCGATAATAGTACGGCAAGTATTGTTAAATGACACAATAAAAACTTAATCCACTGACTTTTCATATATACTACATTCGTAATCTGTTTTTAAACAGATCATGTACCTTCCGTAAAAGTAAATGATAACTGAACAGGCCGCGAGTTGAAAAGATACATGTATGCCAGATAAGAACGCAATAAACAATAGAATTATTATTTAAGCCAGCAGATGAATGAAATGGCAAATTATTTACAATCAGGTGGTTAAACAGTTGCCTAAAATGCAATAACAGAAAACAGAAAGCCTTGCAAAACCGTTCCGTCTCCTGTTATTTAAGGGCCTAAGGGTTGTTAAGTTGCCTTAAACACCCTTAAATCAGCTGCACCTAAATGCTCTGTTGCCACATTAGTTTCTTTCCGAACTATTTGTCTGGCTGTAATTTTTGATAACACTTTTTATAAGGGCTATGCGCGATGCAAAGCTTTCCATCTCGTTTTGACGGAGCCATTCCGCACTGATCTCTACATTATTGTTAAGTGCATCTTTTACGGCAATCAATATGTCTTTGGCTATAGACTTTGTTTGCGTTCCGGCAAACTGCATGTTGCCTTTATACCAGCCTAAAAATACATACTGTGTACCATTTTTACCGGTATGCAGCACATCGCCGGATGAGAGTCTATTTAATAGTAATTGGTAGAATTCATTTCCACTCATGATTCTAAGGATTTAAATATTATTTAAAATATAGTTTGGCCGTGTATTTTCCAGGAGTACGCCAGCGCCGGCAACTTGCAGACGGTGAAGATCAAAAGGTATGGAGGTTGTTGCTACCGGTTAACGGTACAAAGTAACTGCGTATATACGCATAAAAAAATAGTACCCAGTATTATAGTATTGTAAAAATTGCTATGTGGTTATTGTAGACCTGTTACTACAATTTTCCCCTTTATTAGCTGAAATGTATCACTGAAAATACAAAAAAATAGGTGATTTAATGTGTAATATTTTACAGCTTTTTTCAACAGGCAGGGCATTTCCACTTAAATTAACCTTAGTTAATTTACCTAATACTTTAAGCGTAAGCTATATAAAAAAATACAGGTGGCTAGAAAACCACCCGTTTACCAAAACATGAGAAAACTTCTGTCCTTCAACTAAATGTAATGATCCAGGAATGAGCCGAAGGAGAAAGAAAAAAGAAATTCCCGGAGCGTATTTTAAACATTACAAAACCACTTTTTTATACGTGGTTTCGTAACCAGCCGAAACATCGGACTGAATGTGTTTCTTATTATTGATGATGTCAGACAAAACAGGCAAAATATCGTTATGCCTGAAATTATACCTGAATTCGCACTCTTTTATATGCAGGTAAAGCGTGCTTTTATTCAAGCCCCGGAACTTTTGGAGCCTTCCCTTCGTGTGTGCCCAGAAACCGGCAATATTGGCTCCGTCTGCCGGCGCCAGATGCTCTTTTCCGTTTATCCAGTAAAGCCTCCAGTCGTTGCAGTCTGCCACGGCATCGTAACCCGGTAGCATTGCTACTCCGGTTGCTGAATGGTTGTTCAGATCGTTTAAAAACTGATCGCTGAAGTTTTTCAGCCACGTGGTGCCAATCCTGCCATCCGTTATATAAAAACCGTAAAATCCTTTTGCACAGTCGGTATCAGGCGTTTTTGCGAGCGTTTCGCCATAAATCATATTACGGAGTTGGTTGCTGTGCTCGCAAAAGCCGGCAATCACAGAACGTATGAGCCTGAAATAGTTATTTACCGTTACGCGGCTAACGCCGCTTATTTCAGCAATCTGGGTTGCAGTAAGATCATCGCAAAACAGTTGCAATATTTCCCGACATTTTTTCTCAGACAAGTGAGCTCCTTTCAGCAGTTTATTTTTCATACCAAAACAGTTATACGAATGCTTTCGCACTTAAAAATCACCAGAATAACTGGCAGAGAAAATATAAAATACACCAACGGAAAAACTAAAGGGGTAAATGCATGGTACTAGATTAATTGCCCGTATAGATGTACTTTATAAAAATGCATTTCATGGTAACAGCAGAAGCTGAAATAATACCAAAAGGCAGACAGCTCCTCCATTATTAAACAATTGAAGCAGCAATTTGTTACACAAACGTGGAAATATGTATAAAAACAGGTAGCAGTGGTAACTATGCGTTATAAACGAAGCATGTGCAGTAAACCGTTCCTGTAAGCAGCTGGTTTATTTCTTCACAAACACCTCTATTGTGCCGGGATTGGTATTACGGGGCGCATAAAAAGAATCTACCTGTTTGTATTGTTCCTTTAATAAATCCCTGATCTCGAAAGGATAAAAATTATTCAGCTCCGGCAGGTATTCAAAAATCACCACATCGTAATAGTCGTTGCGGATGCGCTGTTTAAACATATCGGCTTCCCTGTTAAACATGCCTACCCCTAAATGATACCACAGTGGAAAGCCTGCGCCTGTTTCCGTTTTGTAAGGAATTTCTTTTGCCAGAAAAGTAAGTTCTGACATGTTTAATATCCTGAGATCCTTTTTGTTTTTGACGAGATCCATTTGCATGATCCGTTCAATGCCTTTTACTGTTGGCTCAGGCATTTTGATCTTTTTTAAAGTAGGTAACCCGGCATTTATCCATTGTCCCTGGGGAATGGTAACAGTATCTTTTTCAAGCAGGGCACCGTTGTGCATTCCCACCACATTTTCGCCCGTGGCTGATTTTACAATACCTGTTTGCTTACCGGATTTGATAAAAATCCTTTGCATATAATTCCAGTAAATATGGCTCCACCACAAGCATACACCAATACCCAGCACCCACGCAAGCCTGGTTCGCAACACATCTATTTTCAGCGCTTCTACCAAATAATTTAAAATAAACGCAAAGGCAAAACTGTGAAAGAAAATATTGCTGTTGCTGGGAGTGTAGCTGGTTATTTGAAAAATGGCCGCCATGCACAATACACCTGCCGTTAGCAATAAAAATATCATCTCCTTCCTTTCTCCAAGAAAGGACTTGATATCTTTAAACCGGATGACTGCAATGAACAACACGAAAAAGAAGTAAAACTTAAGCCATTGAGAGTCGCCCAGGAACAGGTTGACAATATCCCCGCCCGATACCCTCGCATTGTGTGGAGGCTGCCCATGGTTGAACCAATATCCGAAATCGTATTGCGAGAAAAGCAAAACCGCTAAAAATACCAAACCCAGTGTACCGCCGGCATATTCAAACAGGTATAACCATTTTTTTTCGTACCAGCTGTTGTAAGCCAATATGAACAGGCAAATAAAAAATATAATCCCTCCCCCATCCTGCTTGGTAAAAAAGGAAAAGAAAGTAAACAAGGCCGCCAATAGCATATACAAAGTTTTGCGCCTGGCTGGCAGTGCAAAAATTCCCTTTAAAAGAAAAGCAACGGCCACAAACCCATACACCACCACCGTATGATTATACCATGGCCAAAAATTGAAAAACGAAAACGAGAGGCAGTATAACAATACACTCGCAAACCGAACGGCAGGCACCGTGTTTACACTTTTAAGAATAGAACGAAAAGCAAGACCCGATATAATGTTGATAAACACCTGGGCCTTTACCAGCGTAATTACCTTAGCGCCAAAAATTTTAAAAAAGATAGCGGGCAGCACCCAGTACATTCCCCCCATAGGAAGACCAAAATCTCTGAAAGGCAGTTGCCCCTCACTAATGCGGTAAGCTCCCTCCCACGATAAAAAAACGTTTACCCGGTAGGGGAAGGAAAGCAGCGCAGGAAATACAGCGAGGGAAATAATGATGATGACTTCGAGATAGTTCAGAACTTTGTTTTGTTTCATTACAGGGGGTTATGGATGTAAAAATAGCTATCCGGGCGTAACCATAAAAGTTCTAAGGCTGAAGATATTAAACACTATAACGTTATATCTAAAATAATTTACTATATGATAATTTAAAATATCCACGAATGCGACTGAACTTGGTATTTTTACAATTTACTTTGTATTTTGTTATAATATATTCGATCCGAACGTGGTTTATATCAAACTATTAAGGCCTAAAGATTGGGCTAAGAACCTCTTTTTATTTATTCCTCTTTTTTTTTCCGGCGAATTGTTCGAGTGGGAAAAGACAGTCACGGTGGCATTGGGAGTGCTATCGTTTTGCTGTATTGCCAGCAGTATATATGTAATTAATGACTATGCCGACAGGGAGGAGGACAGTAAGCACCCGGTTAAGCGCAACCGCCCCTTGGCATCGGGCAAAGCATCTCCCACCATTGCATTGATTATTTTCTTTTTATTAATGCTGGTGGGATTTACCAGCGCGTGGTTGCTTAAGCATTCCTTTTTTTACCTGCTAGGCGTTTACTTCTTTTTAAATATGGGCTATTCCTTCGGACTGAAATCGATACCAATACTGGATATCTTCATTATAGCCGTGGGATTTTCTTTAAGAGTAAGGGCGGGAGGTATTTTGGGCGAAGTGCACATTACGATCTGGCTGAACATCATGATATTTTTGCTGGCGCTGTTTATGGCAATCGGCAAGCGGCGAGACGATGTGCTGCTGACCTTATCATCGGGCACTAATATGAGAAAAGCGGTAAAAGGGTATACGTTGGATTTTTTAAACGCCATTGTTGCGCTTGTATCGGCTGTAATCATTGTTGCGTACCTGATGTACACCATGTCTGACAATGTTATTTCAAGACACGGAACCCAGCGCCTCTATTATACTTCTCTTTTTGTAATAGCCGGCATCATGCGTTACCTTCAAATCATTTATGTAAAAGTTGACTCAGGATCGCCAACTGATATTTTGTATAAAGACAGGTTTATTCAAATAGCCATTTTATTATGGATGCTTAGTTTTTATTTCCTGATCTACATTAAAAAAGTTGGTTTTTTAAACCTGTAACAGAAACTGCATGCCTACTGTATTAGTTCTCGGCGCCTCGTCTGACATTGGAAAAGCAATCGCGTATAAGTTTGCATCATCGGGTTACGACGTTCAACTTACCGCCCGCTCTGCGCATTCTTTACAAACCGTACAATCCGATATAACCATAAGGTACAATGTAAAGTGCTTCGTTTACCCGTTTGATGCAGTTGCCTTTCACGAACATCAATCTTTTTTTGAAGCGTTACAGCCTAAGCCTGATATTACCGTATGTGTGTTTGGATATATGAATGACAACGAACATGTAACCTCCAGCCAGGAAGAAACACTGCGCACGATCAACACCAATTTCACAGGAGCTGTAAGCATCCTAAACCTGGTTGCCGGATATTACGCCACACAAAAACACGGGGCTATTATAGGCATCAGCTCTGTAGCCGGCGAAAGAGGGAGGCAAAGCAATTATATTTATGGCAGCTCCAAAGCGGGTTTTACCACCTATCTTTCGGGGCTCAGGAACAGGCTGTATCACAGCAATGTGCATGTACTCACGGTGTTGCCCGGCTTTGTATACACTAAAATGACGGAACACCTTACCTTGCCCAAGCTGCTTACTGCCACACCTGCGCAGGTAGCAGAAGCCGTGTATAAGTCTGCAAAAAGGAAGAGAAATGTTATTTATGTAAAGTGGTTCTGGCGATGGATCATGTATATCATTAAATTCATTCCTGAGTCAATCTTTAAAAAGAAAAAACTGTGAACAAGGGCATCGCTTTTTTTGATTTTGACGGAACGGTTACCTATAAAGACACATTGCTGGAGATCATTAAATTCCAAAAAGGACCCTTGCGTTATTATTTGGGCATGCTCCGGCTTTCTCCCTGGCTGGTGGCCATGAAACTAAAGCTTGTAACCAACAGCTTTGCCAAACAACGGCTGCTTACTTTGTTCTTTGGGGGAATGAGCCAGGAAGCATTTCAGCAGCAATGCGATGCTTTTGTTCATCAAAAACTACCATCGCTTTTGCGTCCCGGGGCATTAGACCAGATAAAAGCATACCAGTTAAAAAATATCCCGGTGGTAATTGTATCTGCTTCTCCCGAAAACTGGATTGCGGTTTGGTGCGAGGCCAACAATATTCAATGCATTGCCACAAAGCTGGAAGTAAAAGATAAAATCATTACCGGACGGATCGATGGAAACAATTGTCATGGAAAAGAAAAAGTGGCGCGCATTAAAGCATTGTACGATCTGTCTGCCTACAACGAAATTTTTTGCTATGGTGATACAAAAGGCGACAAGCCCATGTTAGGGCTTGCCACTTCTGCGTATTATAAACCGTTCCGCTAACCAGGTTTTCAACTTTTGGAAAGTTAGAAACCTCCTGTTTAACCTTCTTCCTGTGTTTAACTTACATTACAGCTTTACCGCTTTTACTACAGTTCTGTATTGATAGTCGATAATGATTTCGATGAGATATATGCCTTTTGGCAAAGACGACATGTCTATCTTTTCGTTCACGTATACATCATTTTTTACAAACTCCTTCCTCATTACTTTTCCTCCGCCTGAATTATACACATCCACTATCGTTCTTCCGTTTGCCTGTCCAAAAACTTCGATGGTTGCTTGGGTTTGAACAGGGTTAGGGAATATTTTGGCGGTGGGTGTTAAATCGGGTCTGCCACCAGCATTGTTTACAATTACTTTTACGGTATCCTTAGCCGTTAATCCTTTACTGTCGGTAACTGTAAGCTCAAACTGGTACTCGCCCATATTCAAGCCGGTTACGTTGGTAATATCCGAAGTTGTCTCTTCAATATTTACGCCCGACGCACCCGATATTAATCTCCATTCATATTTTTCGATTGAGCCTATAGCTGCAGTAGAAGCTGAACCATCAAGCAATACTTCTTTCTGAGGTAAGGTCAGCACAATTTCTTCATCGCCAGCTTCAGCAACCGGCGGCTCTGGTACAACATCAGCTGCAATTACCTCCACAGCTACTTCCGTGCTGGCAACAGATCCGTTCGTATCGGTTACCGTTAACCTGAATACGTACACACCTGGCTGGGTAAATTGTACGGACGGCTTAACAGTATTAGAGTTTACGATTGTTAAAGGATTGGGCCCTGATACTTTTGTCCAGCTGTAGCTTTTAATGGTTCCGTCTACAGCATACGACGCAGATCCATCCAATATTACAGTTCCCAGCGGCAACTGAACAGAGAAATCTTCTCCCGCGTCTGCCACCGGAGGTCTTACAGGAGCAGGATTTACAGTGATGGTAACAATAGCCGTAGCCGTATTGTTGTTGTTATCGGTCACTTTCACCTGAAACTGGTAAGTTCCGGTTACCAGGCCTGTAACTTCTGTTACTGCGGCAGCATTGTTGCCGATCGTCACTTCCGATGGTCCAAAACTCATTGTCCAAACGTACGATTTGATCTCGCCTGCAGGTGCTGTTGATTTGCTTGCATTCAATGTTCCTTTGTTTTGAGGAAGCGTGATCGTTTGTGCGTTACCGGCATCTGCCACAGGAGGAAGCGGTGCTGCTTTTACGGTAATGGTAACAACCGAGGTAGCACTCACACCCAGGTTATCGGTAACTTTTAACTGGAACTGATACACACCTTCAGTTAATCCTGTAACATTTGTTTCCACTGCCGAAGGGGTTGCAATAGCGCCGCCCGAAGGACCAGAAACTTTAGTCCACTCATACTTCTGAATGCTTCCGGCAGCGGCGGTTGACTTGCTGCCCGCTAATGTAACCGAGTGTACAGGAAGCGTAATGGTTTGATCGTTACCCGCATTGGCCACTGGCGGTGGTGGAGCTGTATTTACAGTAACAGTAATGGTAGCCGTTGCTTTTGCCCCGTTGCTGTCGGTAACTTCAAGCTGGAATTTATATACTCCTGCTACCAGGCCTGTAACACTGGTTGAAACACTTTCCGGTGTTGTAATAGCATATTCCGAAGGACCAGAAATTTTTGTCCATTGGTATCCAGTTATTGAACCCGATCCTGCAGCCGACTTGCCACCGTTGAGCGTTACACTATTCTCTGGCAATGTTATGGTTTGTGCACTTCCGGCATTGGCTACAGGTGGTAAAGGAGCAGGTTTAACCGTAACCGTTACCACTGCAGTAGAAGAGAGCCCGTTTTCGTCGGTAACCTTCAATTCAAACTTATATTCACCTTCCACCAGTCCGGTTGCTGTGGTTGATGCGCTGCTGGTATCAGCAATACCACCCGCTACAGGACCCGAAACTTTCGTCCATGTATAAGCGCTGATTGCAGCAGAACCAGCCGAAGAAGCCGTACCATCCAGGTTTGCCGTATGATCAGGCAAAGTAATGGTTTGCGCAGCATTGGCTACGCTGGCAACCGGCGGCAACGGCGCAGCTTTTACCGTTACGGTAATGGTTGCAGTTGCAGTAATTCCGTTTACGTCGGTAACCCACAATTCAAATTCATACACACCCTCAACCAACCCTTTTACAGAAGTTACCGCGCTGTTCGGATCTGCAATGGTTCCTGCAGTTGGACCAGAAACTTTTGTCCATGAATAGGAACTGATACCAGCGCCGGCTGTTGAGCTGCTTCCGTCGAGCTTAACCGAGCTGTCGGGCAGCGTAAGGGTAACCGGGCTGCCTGCGTTGGCTACCGGGGGAGCCACAGGAGCTTTAACAGTTACGGTTACGTCGGCACTCGAAGTATAGTTGTTATCGTCTGTTACACTTAATTCAAACACATATACGCCTTCTACAAGACCTGATACATTTGTTGTTGCATTTCCTGCTTCTTTGATTGTTCCGTTATTGGGTCCAGACAATTGCGTCCAGGCATATTTAGTGATGCTACCGGCTGGTGAAGACGATCCGCTGCCATCCAGCAAAATCGAATCCTGCGGTAATACAATCGTTTGGGCATTGCCGGCATTCGCAATGGGCGGTGCAGGAGCAGCTTTTACCGTTACGGTAACAGTTGCAGAGGAAGCCATTCCATTGCTGTCGGTTACCGTTAGTTGAAATTTGTAAATTCCCTTCTTTAAATTATTTACTACAGTAACAACACTGGTCGAATCTGTCATTTTTTCTTCAGACGCGCCGGAAAGTGTGATCCATTTGTAGGATGCTACACCAGCCGCTGCGGTTGAATTAGATCCATCGAGTGTTACACTGTCAACGGGCAACGTGATGGTTTGTGCAGTGCCCGCATTTGCCACCGGCGGCACCGGCGCTGCTTTTACAATTATTTTTACGGTTGATGATGAAGAATCACCATTGTTATCGATAATCTTTAATTCAAACCTGTAAGTCCCCTCTGTTAAGTTGCTAACGGTGGTGGTTGACTGACCAGCATCCTGGATGTCGCCACCGTCAGGTCCTTCTGTTTTTTTCCAGAGCCAGGTCTCTATCGTTCCTGCGGGGGCAACAGAAGCTGTACCATCCAGTGTTGCACTGTTTTGCGGTAAATATATTGTCTGGTCGCTTCCCGCATTGGAAATAGGTGCCTGCGTTTTAGAGGTTACGGTTACAGTAACCGTAGCTACATCAGCACTGTCGTTTGTATCAATAACCTTTAATTCAAAAATATATACGCCCTCTGCCAGTCCTGTAACTGCGGTAACAGCGCTGTTTTCGTTTTCAATAATATATTGTTCTGGTCCCGAAATCAATTTCCAGTTATAGGAAGATATTGATCCCGACGCAGCGGTTGATGCAGTTCCGTTAAGCACTACACTGTTTTCAGGCAATACAATGGTTGTATCCTTGCCTGCATCAGCTACCGGAGGCACTGAGGGGCGCGTTACCGTTATAATAACACTGGTGGTAGCGCTTTCTGCCTCATCCGTAACACACAACTCAAATACATACACGCCTTCCACAAGGTTCTTCACCAAAGCAACCGCTTTATCACCATCTTCAATCACGCTTTGTGAAGGACCAGCTACCTGTGTCCAAAGATACCTGGTAATGGTACCGGTGAAAGGTATAGAAGCACTGCCGTTTAATACTGCGTCATTATCGGGGAGCAGGATGGTTTGGTTGGCTCCGGCATCTGCTACCGGTAATCCCGGCGATTCTTTTACAATAACCGTTACGGTTGATGTTCCGGATGCGCCGGTATTGTCTGTTACTTTTAATTCAAACTGGTATACCCCGCCTGTTAAATTACGCACCAGGGTTGTCATACCCGAAGGCGTTTCTATTGTTCCACTGGTGGGTCCGGCAATTTTAGTCCACTCATACCCGACAATCACGCCTGAGGAAGCTATAGAAGCACTGCCATCCAGCATAACGGAATCGACAGGTAACACGATTGTCTGATCTTCACCAGCATATGCAACCGGGGGAAGCGACACCGATTTTACTGTTATTTTCACTACATCTATGTCCGAAGCGTCGGCATTGTCTGTTACGGTAAGCTCAAATTCATATACGCCCTCTGTTAAATTGCTTACAGTAATAACAGCTTCGTTTTGCGAATTGAATGTACCAGCTTCGGGGCCAGATACCTTTCTCCAGCTATACGTTTTTATAGTTCCCGATGGCGCCTCCGATGCAGAACCGTTGAGTGTTACACTGCTTTCAGGCAACTCTATTGTAGTATCTGCCCCGGCATTGGCAACCGGCGGTGCACCTGGGTTTACAATAACCGTTACAGTAGCGGTTGAAGAATTACCCCTGCTATCCGTAACTTTTAACTGGAACTTGTATGTTCCTTTCGAAAGCCCGGACACCACAGTGGTTACATTTCCGGCAGCTTCAATTGTTGCTCCGTCAGGACCCGAAACTTTCGTCCATTCATAACCTGTAATTGTTCCTTCGGCAGCAGATGCACTGCCATCCAGCGTTACCGAGCTTTCAGGCAACGTAATAAATTGATCTGCTCCTCCATTGGCTACAGGCGGAGCCGGTGCCGGCTTAACCGTAACCGTTACAACAGCAGTGGAAGACTGATCTACATTATCAGTTACTTTCAATTCAAATTCATATACACCTTCTTCGAGGTTAGTAATATCAGTAATGGCACTGCCAGGATTAACAATCGTTCCTCCTGCCGGTCCCGACAGCTTCGACCATTCGTATGATTTGATACTTCCGGAAGAGGCTGTGGATTTGCTGCCGTCTACAGTAACTTTATTTTCAGGCAACTCAATAGTTTGATCGTTGCCAGCCTGCGCCACCGGCGGCACGGGCGCAGCATTTACTGTTACGGTAACAGTTGCTGTAGAAGCACCTCCTTTATCGTCGGTTATTTTTAGCTGGAATGTATATACACCTTCAACAAGATTGTTTACCACTGTTGATACCGCTAAAGGTGAACTGAAAGATGATCCTGCAGGACCGGAAACTTTTGTCCATTCATATGTTTTGATAATGCCGGCGGGAGCAGTGGATTTTGCACCGCTGAGCGTTACACTATTTACAGGCAGGGTTATCGTTTGAGCGTTGCCGGCATCGGCCACTGGTGGCAATGGCGCGGGCTTCACAATCACTTTTACAAAAGCTAAAGAAACAGCGCCATTGTTATCAGTAACCTTTAATTGAAACTGATAAGTACCTTCTGTAAGGCCTGTTACACTTGTTTTAACAGCAGCGGGCGTTGCGATAGTTCCGCCGGCCGGCCCTGAAATTTTTGTCCATGCATAAGTTTTAATGCTTCCGGCAGGGGCAGTAGATTTCGATCCATCCAACGTAACCATGCTTGTTGGCAAAGTAATGGTTTGATCTGTGCCTGCATTGGCAACCGGAGGCGGAGGGGTTGTAACGCCCCCCCTGCTGTATTGCAGCATCCACTCATATACATTCAGTCCATCTTCCTTGAAAGCTGGATCATATGTTTTTGACCAGGCATCGTGCCCGCTTGCATCAAAAATGGTAAGCTTTGCCTTGGGTGTTGGCGGAGGATTTTGTGCATTGATCATATCTACCAGCTTAATTGCACCGCCTACTTTAGCAGCCGGATCTCCACTGTTGTTGGTTGTCCATACCGGCAAATTAGAAGCAGCAATGTTTGCCGAACGCACGTCTGTTGATATGGCGTTGGGACACACAAGCAAAGTAGCGGCAAATTTGTCCGCCACCTCTTTTTTAGATCCAACCAGGTTGTAGCTGATCAATCCTCCCATACTGAGTCCCGTTACGTAAATTCTTTGCTCGTCGATCCTGTATGTTTGTAAGCAATGAGAAAGCAACGCTCCAATGGCAGCGTTACTACCCGATGTTGAGGAAAATTGCGGACTTATAACTATAAAAGAAAATTGTTTACCACCAACGGTAAACGATGTAGGGAACTTTCCCTGTTTAATCAACTTTGGGGGACCATTAGCGGTTACCCTTGGGAGTTGCGCCTGCGACCCGTCGCCCTTTTCTCCCGATCCATGCACAAAAATGAGCAACGGATACTTTTTAGAAGGCTGAGCGCTGTAATCAACAGGCAAAGATTCATAATACCCGCCCAGGCTTGAATGCAACCTTAAGGTAACAGGAGTTTGTGTTTGAACCTGCGAATATGTTTGCTGAAAAGAGAAAAATGATAAGAAAACAAAAAATGCCAGAAGCAGTTTTCGGCGAAAACAAATCAGGTGAAATTGTTTCATGGTTTACAGGATATACGGATTATAAAATAAGTGGTACCGCCATCGGTATCCGCTCATCTAACGTAAAAGGTGTTTCGTCGAATATATTTATACCCCTATTTAAAAAAATATGTTGACAATTGTTAAACCCATTATGTTAAAAAACACTATTAAAAACAACCTGATGCATAGTCGAAGATAATCCTGTAATCTTGTAGGGGAGCGCATTTAATAAAACCAAACGTTTAAACACTTATCATTTATTAAAAATAAAAACAGGTAGCTAAATGTTTTCACTTACCCTTCCTTCAGGTGATTTTGATTGCATATTTTCCTCGATCATTTGCACCGATTGAGCGATCTTATTGTCCGCCAGGGTTCGTGTCTCACAAACCTCCTTATCCGTGATTCGTGAGACACGAACCACGGCGGGCTTAAGGTGTTTTGAACTTTAGATAAATAGTGACATTCATTTTCAAAAAATAATAGTTTGCTTGCACACGAAGACTGCTTCGCCGCCGTAAGTTCCATTTAGTAGTCAGCTGCTGCGGGCGTCTCGCAGAGACGGTGCAAGGAGTGCATGTTTTAGTTGCCCTACGAGTGGCAAGGTCTGTTTGAACGAGTTGCAAAGGCATCAACCTCTTACACATCCTGGCGAAGCCATCTTCCGCACCCGGCAATGGCTAAGCTGGCAGATAGTTTGAGAAGAGCAATCTGGATAGTATTTTATCATGCAAAAGACTTCTGTAATCTTGTTTCGCTATTGCTTAAGTTGATGGCTATGGTGTCTCACGAACCTTCTTATCCGCGATTCGTGAGACATGAACCACGGCGGGCGGACCGGATAGCAGAACATCAGCCTATTATTCAAGCAGAGAAGCGGGCTGATTTATCCTGCACTAAAACATGTAACTACCTAAAATAAAAATGGATAGCAAATGTTTCCACTTGCTACCACTCCGGTAATTTTTGAATGATTGTTACTTCTTGATCATCTGTACCGATTGAGTGATCTTATTATTCGCCAGGGTTCGTGTCTCACGAACCTTCTTATCCGTGATTCGTGAGACATGAACCACGGCGGGCGGACCGGATAGCAGAACATCAGCCTGTTATTCAAGCAGAGAAGCGGGTTGATTTATCCTGCACTAAAACATGTAACTACCTAAAATAAAAAGGGATAGCAAATGTTTTCACTTGCTATCCCTCTGGTGATTTTTTGAATGATTGTTACTTCTTGATCATCTGTACTGATTGAGTGATCTTATTGTCTACTATAACCTTAACAAGATAAGTGCCTGCCGAAAGATTGGCAACATTAAATGATTTGCCAATAATGCCTGGCGCATCTTTTACAAACGATTGTTGAAGAATGAGCGCTCCAGCCAGGGTATAAACCTGTATGCTGGTTTTTCCTTTGGCAGTACCATCAACCCATACCTTCATATCTGTTGTAACAGGGTTAGGGTTAATTTTTACGTCCAGCGTAGCGCTTTGGTTACTTGTCAAATCATCTGCAGATACCAGCCCGTTTTGCGCTGAAGCAGTTTCTTCAGCTGATGCAGTTCGTGCAGAAACGGATGACTTAACTGTTATTACAAGAATATCAGTTGATTCGTTTCCAAGCGCATCGCGCACGGTAAGCTGGAACTGGTGTGTGCCCACCAACAGTCCTTTAGACGTAGTGGTGATAAGGTTGCCGGAAGGATACATTACTGAACCAGCCGTGCCGGGACCTGAGATCCGTTTCCATGCGCAGGAAACATTCGATCCTGTAGGTGCTGTTGATGCTGCTCCATTTAATACCGGGGATGTAGCCAACGGATAAGTAAATGTTTGATCAGCACCGGCATTTGCTTTCAATGTTCCGGCAATGTACTTCACTATTATTTTGATATCATCAGTTGCTGTTTTTCCGGCGTTATCTGTAATGGTTAACCTGAACACATAAGTGCCGGGTACAAGTTCGGTTATACTTGTAGTGGAAGCAGTGGAGTTGGAAATATCGCCCGAATAGGTTGGGCCTGATACTTTGCTCCATTTATAGCTTTTAATGGAATAGCCCGAAGCCGCTGTAGATTGGGTACCATTTAAAGTAACGGTTCTTGAAGGCAGGGTGATTGTCTGATCAGCTCCTGCATTTGCCTTTAACACTGTAGTTGTTGCCGCATTTACTGTTACCGAAACAACATCTGTATCAGTTTTACCTTTACTGTCGGTAACCAGTACCTGGAACACATATGTACCCGCTACCAGACTTGTTACAGTGGTTTTAGCACTTGTTGCGCTGGTAATAGTACCATAAGATGGCCCAGATGTTTTAGTCCATTTATATGAACTGATGCTTGTTCCTGATGAAGGAGTGGAACCTC
Organism: Agriterribacter sp.; assembly: GCA_051958655.1. Lineage (GTDB taxonomy): Bacteria > Bacteroidota > Bacteroidia > Chitinophagales > Chitinophagaceae > Agriterribacter. The sequence goes on from JBQCFW010000076.1 coordinate 24,678, forward strand.
CTGCATCGATGGTTACCGAATTGGTAGGCAATGTAATGGTTTGATTAGCGCCGGCTTCGGCGGTAGGAGGACTTGTTTCAGCGGAGGTTGCACTCTGCACAGTAAATACCATCACGTCTGTAGAAACATTTCCTTTATCATCCTGTACCGTTAACTGGTATTCGTATTTGCCCACCGGAATACTCTTGGCTGTGGTGGTTATGAGATTGCCGGAAGGATACATCACTGCACCATAAGTTCCGGGGCCCGAAAGGCGTTTCCAGGCGCAGGAAACTTTGGCATCTGTAGGAGCTGTTGATGCTCCTCCATTCAATACCGGAGAGTTGGCCAACGGATACGTGAATGTTTGATCGGCACCGGCATTTGCCTTTAAGGTTCCTACGATGTATTTAACATTTACGGTTACATTATCAGAAGCCGTTTTTCCTGCGGCATCGGTAATCTTCAACTGGAATACATAGGTACCCGGTACCAGGTTACTTACAGTGGTTGTGCTACCGGAAGTAGTGGAGAAAGTTGAATTAATGGGACCAGATACTTTACTCCATGCATAGGTTTTGATGGTGCTTCCTGCCGAAGCAACAGATTTGGTGCCATCGAGCGCAACACTCCTGGTAGGCAATGTTACGGTTTTGTCGGTGCCCGCATTGGCTGCAATTGCTGATGTCAATGCCGAGTTCACAGTAATGGTTACAGTATCGGTATCGCTGTTTCCGTTGCTATCGGTTACTTTTAACTGAAACACGTATGTGCCGGCAACCAGTCCTGTTACGGTAGTTGTTTTTCCCGACGGTGTAGTGATAACGCCGGAAGTAGGACCTGATACTTTGGTCCATGCATAAGTTTTAATAGTATAGCCCGATGCTACTGTAGACCTGCTGCCGTCGAGCGTAACAGAGCTTGTAGGCAATGTAATAGCCTGGTTGGCTCCTGCTTCGGCAACGGGTGGAGGTGGTGGCGCAGGCGTTGCTGATGATCCCCTGCTGTATGACAGCATCCATTCATACACACTCAAACCATCCTGTCTGAAATTAGGATCGTATGTAGCAGTCCATGCATCGTGGCCGGCCTTTTGAAAAATAGTAAGACGAGCTTTAGGAGGCGCAGGTATATGCGCATTCAATAACCTAACGGTTTCTTCTGCACGGCTGGCGGGGTTGTACGGATCACCAGAATTGTTAGTTACCCAAACCGGCAGCATGGCATTCGCAACATTGTCAACACGACCTTCGGTAGGCACTCCGCCACCGCACACTGTTAAGATCGCTGCAAATATTTCCGAAGTTTTTTGAGCAGAGCCGCAAAAATTCCACGTCAACAATCCACCTAAGCTCAACCCTGTAAGATAGATCTTGGTTTCATCTACCCTGTATTTTGTTTTACAAAGATTGATCAATGAATACAGTGCTGTTACGTAATCGGATGTTGAACTGAATTGGGGAGAAATAACAATAAAAGAATGTTGTTTTCCGCCTACTGTAAATGAAGAAGGAAATTTTCCTGCGTTAATTAGTTTGGGAGGCCCGTTCTTTAACAGCAGCGGCAAATCGGTTGTACCATTGCCTTTTTCGCCAGTGCCATGCAAAAAGATAAGCAATGGATATTTCCTGGTGGTGTTGGTTTTGTAATCAACCGGCAACGACTCGTAATACCCTTTTATATAGGTAGATACGTTTGCGTAAACGGGCGTTTGTGTTTGCGTTTGAGAGTATGAATTGGTTATTGACAGCACTGCAAACAAAAGTGCAGACATAACTACTCTAGCTACCAAATTTTTACGGAAGCTTCTCTGAATGTTCTGGTTCATGATTTTTCTGGATAAAAAAGGATTAAAAAAAGTGGTGAATGATTTTAAATCGAGACTGTATTATTTCTTATGTGTATTGAACGAAGAGGATTAATCAATCGACAGAACAAAAAGTGTGAGTTGGGTTTATCGCAAATAAAGTGATTGCGATTAAATCTTGTGTAGATTTTGCGCATAGTAAAATGGATTTAGAAAATTAGAAATGCGCGTAAAAGATTGCAAGTATTATACCAATAGTCTAAAAAGTGGAAAACTTATCAATTTTTTCGATAAAAATTGCATAAAAAAAGTAGCAGTGCATACTGCTACTTTTTAAAACAACTTATTGTGTTCTTACTGTTATTATTGTTTGATCATTTGCATCGATTTGCGATGCTTGCCATCTACAATTACCTGCACAAGATACACACCGGCCGGAAGTCTTGATACATCGAACGATTTGCTCACTGCAACAGGCGCATCTTTCAAAAATTCCTGCTGCATTAAAACGCCTCCCTGCAGGTTATAAACCAATACACTTGTTTTGCCGGTAGCAGTGCCTGTAATCCAGAGCGTCATATTGGTTGTAACCGGGTTGGGATTTATTTTAAGTTCCAGGTCATTCTTCGAAATTTCAGGAGCAATATTGTTTTTAGCCACAACACCTTCAACTTCTTCTTCACCCGCTATTCTTCCGGATGTTGCAGCCTTCACCGTTACCTTCACCACATCTGACGAAGTATTGCCCTTTGCATCTGTCAGCGTAAGTCTGAACTGGTATACTCCCTGCGCCAATGTTTTACCAGTGTTGGTGATTAAATTGCTCGAAGGATAGAGTACTGCACCATAACCTCCCGGGCCAGACACTCTCGACCATGCCACATGTACGCCATTGCTCGATCCATTAGGTGTGGTAGAACCATTACCATTCAATACTATACCTCCATCTAACGGAAGCCTGAGTGTTTGATCGGGTCCGGCATTGGCGTTCAGCGCTCCCGATTTAAAGTTCACGCGCACCACCACATCGTCTGTTTCTTCTTTGTTGTTGTTATCTACAACTTTCAATCTGAACGTGTATACACCGGGACGATCAAGATTGTTGACAACAGTACTTGCGCTGTTAGGGCTTACAATGTTTCCTGCATAAGCGGGTCCTGATATTTTTGTCCACACGTATCTCCTGACACTGCTTCCTTTCGCCACTGTAGATTCGGAACCATCAAGCCTCAGGGATGATGTGGGAATTGTGATGGTTTGATCTTTACCTGCATCGGCTTTCAATACAACTTCCGGTTCTTTCGATTTTACTGTTAACACCATCACATCACTCGATTCCCTTCCTTTTGCATCGCGCACCGTTAACTGGTATTTGTATATGCCGGGCGCAAGGGTTTTAGCAGCGTGCGTTATGAGGTTGCCCGAAGGATACAATACCGCACCATACGAACCCGGACCTGCAATCCGTTTCCATTCGCACGAAACAGCTGCGCCTGCAGGAGCGGTAGATGCTCCACCATTTAACAACGGCGATGTTTCCAGCGGGTACATGAATGTTTGATCACCGCCCGCGTTTGCCTTAAGCGCTCCGCTCTTGTATTTTACAGTCACCTTCACATCGTCTGTACCTGTTTTGCCGTCGTTGTCTTTTACCGTTAACCTGAATACATAAGTTCCTGGTACAAGTTCGGTGGCCTGCGAAGTAATACCCGAAGGATTTGAAAAATCAGCACCGTACGGACCAGATACTTTACGCCATGCATACGATTTGATAGTCTTTCCTGCAGAAGCGGCAGACTTGCTGCCATCCAGCTTAACAGAAGAAGCCGGAACGGTAATAATTTGATCAGCACCTGCTCTTGCCACCGGGGCAACTGCCGGCGCAGGTTTTACAACAATGGTTGTTACTGCTACGGCACTCTTTCCTTTATTGTCGGTTACTTTAACCTGGAACTGATAAGTGCCCGCAATGGTAAGACCGGTAATGGTTGTTTTTGCACTGCCCGCGCTGCTTATTTGGCCGGCAGCGGGACCCGATTTCTTAGACCATGCAAAAGCTTTGATCGTTGCTCCGCTTGCCGCAGCAGATGCACCGGCATTTACCGTAACGCTGCTTGCAGGATGTGTGATGGTTTGGTTGGCTCCAACCTTCGCTGTTGGTGGCGCAGTCGCAACAATGGGTGCAGGCTTTACAACAATGGTTGTTACCGAAGTGGCACTCTTTCCTTTATCGTCGGTTACTTTAAACTGGAACTGATAAGTACCTGCAATGGTAAGACCGGTAATAGTTGTTTGTACACTACCGGCACTGGTTATTTTACCTGCAGCGGGGCCAGACTTTTTGGTCCAGGCATAACTTTTAATTTTTGCGCCTGCATCGGCCGTAGAAGCACCTGCATTTACAGTTACACTGCTTGCCGGAAGCGTGATCGTTTGATTAGATCCAGCTTTGGCAGTGGGCGCTTTGGCTACAGCTGGGTTAACGGTAACGGTAACAGTTGATTTTGCACTTTTGCCATTACTATCTTTAACTGTTAGTTCAAATTTATAAACGCCTGCTACAAGCCCCGTTACTTTTGTAGTAATACTTAAAAGAGAACTTAACAAGCCGCCTTGCGTGGGTCCCGAAATCTTTTTCCATGAATAGGATTTTATGGTGCCCGACGAAGCGGAAGAACCGCTGCCGCTCAGCGTTACAGTGTTAACAGGCAGCGTAATGGTTTGATTGGCTCCTGCTTTTGCTACAGGCGGTGCTGGCTCGGGAGCAGGTTGCGAAGTACCATTACTGGTATAAGACAACATCCACTCATAAACATTTAAACCGCCTTGTCGGAAATTGGGATCGTATGATTGCGTCCAGGCATCGTGCCCGGCTTTTTGAAAAACGGTAAGCACCGCTTTTGGAGGAGCCGGTCTGTATGCATTCAATGCATTTACCGTTTCTCTCGCCCTGCTGGCGGGGTTATAAGGATCGCCTGAATTGTTGGTAGCCCATACCGGCAACTTTGCAGATGCAATATTGGCTACACGGCCTGCGGTGGGCACTCCGCCCCCGCATACTGTTACCATGGCAGCAAATGCATCGGCATTATCTTTCGACGCACCTGCAAAGTTCCAGGCCAGTAAGCCCCCCATGCTCAGTCCCGTAACATAGATGCGGCTTGCATCAACACGATATTTTTTCTTACAATACTCAATCAGCTTCCACATAGAAGTTACATAATCTGACGAAGAAGCGTATTGAGGTGATATTACTATAAAGGAGAAATCTTTCCCTCCCACGCGAAAGCTGGAAGGAAATTGTCCCTTACTAAGCAACTTGGGTATGCCGTTTTTCAATACCCTCGGAAGCTGGGTAGTACCATTTCCGCGCTCATCTCTTCCATGCAGGAAGATCAGGAGCGGGTATTTTTTAGTAGTGTTTTTACTGTAATCAACCGGCAAAGACTCGTAATAACCCTTAATATACTCAGACACAGTAGTGCTTACTGCTCTTTGGGTTTGAACCTGGGCGGAAGTTTTAAACTGGATGGCTAAAAGAAATAATACGGGAAGGATTTTCTTAGCAGAATTGATGAAAATTCTGGTTAAATGGTTCTGGTTCATGATTTTTCAGGAAAAAAGAGTTTAAAAAAGAGATTGTCAATTCGCTTGCAACACATAAGTGTGGCAACGATTACTCTTTCCTGCGGGTCAATCGGAGGTAGATTTTACGCATTTGATTGGATTTAGACAAATGATTAAAAAGTTCCCAAAAAACTGCAAGGATTATACCAATAAGTATTTTTACCGAAAAAAGTGGAAAACTTGTTTAGCCTTTGTAAATAAGTTTATATGAAAATAACATTACTTGTAAGGGTTTTGTTTATAAATACATATATGAAAAGCATGAAGGATTCAGTCTTATGTTAAGCAAAATTTTTACAGGGGAGATGTTTGGGGTCAAAACGTAGAGATTTAATACGTATATCTATCAACCTGATTAACAGTAACTAAAAAAATATCTCGCTTATTTTATCATATGGTTACCGAATGGATGCCAAACAAACACAATAATTATTTATTTTTAAAAAACCACAGGGCTTAATTTACCCATCCTTTGAATAACTGCTGCTTAACCAACCGTTAGGCCAATTAAATCCATTATTTCTCTTAATTTATTCGCAACCAGGGAAATAATTTATGTATGCAGGGAAAGAAATACATTTCTGTAAAAGCTCAGCCTCTTATTTCAATTGTTACGCTTAACTGGAATCAAACAGACATTACCTGCCAGTTCCTTGAATCAACACGCAGGTTGAATTATAAGAATTACGAAGTGCTGGTATGCGACATTGGGTCGGCTGTTGATCCTACAGCCCAGATACTGCGCGGAGATTATCCCAATACCAGGGTGTTGAAAACCGATGCGCACGCACGCACGGGAAATGATATCAACTGGGTGGTGTCTCAGGCAAAAGGCGATTTCATTCTCCTTATTAATAACAACACGGAAATTACCGAAAATGTGCTCGACGATTTGCTGGCGCCATTTCTTACCGACAGTTTCCTGGGCGCTGCCTGCCCTAAAATCCGATCTTATCATCAACCCAAAATCATCCAGTATGCGGGGTACAGACGAATGAATATGCTTACAGGCAAAACCAGCATTATTGGTAAACGAAAAGAAGACAACGGGCAATTTGACCAGCCGACATATACGCATGGCGCTTACAGCGGTGCCATGATGCTTAAAAAAAAGCATGATCGAAGACAACAAAGACATGCTGGCCCAGAACTTTTTTATTTACTTCGACGATTCTGAAGTAAGCGCAAGGATACTAAAAAAAGGATACCGGATTTTATATCAGCCCAAGGCAGTGGTATATAATAAGGACTCGGTGGTAACCGATCCTAAAAGCGCCATCAAAGTGTATTACGACACGCGCAACCGCATTTTATTTATGAGGCGCAATGCAGGCTGGGTGCAATTGTTTGTTTTTCTTACTGTGTTTATATTATTAGGTATTCCGGCTAACACGGTAAAGTTTGTTGCAAAAAGACAGTTTGCCCACCTTCAATCGTTTTTTAAAGCCATACACTGGAATTTCAGAAGGATGCGCCCCGCATGGAAATAAGCCTTATAAAGCCTTCCATACCGATTGGGCAAAGCTTTCCAGCGACGGATCTCTCGCGCCCATCAACAGCAATACACAATCGTTGGTGAAGTGCGGGCGGATATGATCCAAAAGCGCCTCGCGGTGCTCTACAAAAAAGGCCTGGCAACCCTCTCCTGCCAGATCCTGTATAAGATCGTTTGCAGAAATGTTTTTTTCCGCGGTGCCACCAGCATAAAAAATTTCGCTCATCCAGATTTCATCTTCCGGGCGAAGTACTTTACTGATCTCTTCCACAAAGTCGTGACGCAAAAACCGGGTAGGCCCGTATCCATGCGGTTGAAACCAGGCTATTACTTTAGGCGCAATGTATTGGCACGCGGCTATAGAAGCGGCGCATTTTGCCGGGTTGTGGGCATAATCGTCTATCAGCAACACACCGCCTTTTTTGCCTAATACCTGGTGACGGCGATAAATACCTTCGTAATTTTTTAAGGCTTCGGCGCAGGTAGTCAACGGCACACCAATAGCTGCCGCCACGGTTGTTGCAGCCAGCGCATTTTCCATATTATGGCGGCCTACTGTATTAAGGGTAAACAAAACACCATTAATATAAAATGTACTTACAAGCCCTGCTTGCGAAAAGTTCGTTGCCACAAAACCAGCATCTGATGGTTCGCTGGTTGAAAAATCCGCTTTTATATCGCGCGAATGCCTGGCTGCAAGCGCGTGTGATTGATTTACAATAAAAGTGCCGCGTGTATTTCGATTAAATATGTCAAATATGTCCATCAGCACTTCAATTTCCTTATGATCCTTGTCCACATTCAGCAATAACCCTATTTCCGGCTGGTATTCTACAATCGAACCATCGCTTTCGTCGGCTTCAATTACCAGCCACTCGCCTTTGCCGGTAGCAGCGTTGCCAATTTTCCCTTCTTTAATAAGGCTTACCAAACCAGCTCCGCTGATGATGCCTGGATCAAGTCCTGCAAAACGCAGTATATCAAACAACATAGCACTGGTGGTGCTTTTACCCGAGGTACCGCCTACCGCAATTGTTTTTTTGGTTTTTGCAATAAGTGCCAATAATGCCGAACGCTTTATTACAGGAATATTCAAATGCCTGGCTTTTTGCAACTCCGGCACCGTATCTTCTACCGCCGCAGATATTACTACCAGTTGGGTATGTGCAGTAATTCCTTCTCCATCCTGGGGAAAACAGGCTATTCCTTCCGCCTCGAGTTTGGTGCGTATTTCGTTGTCTTCGCCTTTAATAAAATAACGGTCGGAGCCCGACACCTTTTTCCCTGAGCCTGCCAGGTACTGCGCCAGCGCGCTCATACCGGTACCGGCTACTCCCATAAAAAATATATTGTCTGTTGTATTGATGTCTACGCTCATACTATCGGCCATTTAATTTGCAAATAAAAGAATAATTCAATTGCTCATATAGAAATGAAATAACGTTGCCACAGGCTTACAATATTTTACACTACATTTAATTTTTTTAATCAGCATGTCGCGTAAGCCAAATAAGCCTTTTTATTATCATCTTACTTTTTGGGTACTGCTTGCAATAGTAGCCGCTATCGTGCTGGGGCATTTCTTTCCGGCAACGGCCGTAAAAACAGAATGGATGGGCAAGCGGTTTGTAGACCTTATTAAAATATTTATAGGGCCTATCATTTTTCTTACCATTGTTTTAGGCATTACGGGCATGGGTAACTTAAAAAAAGCCGGGCGCATTGGTTTAAAAGCAGTGATCTATTTCGAAGTAGTAACCACGGTTGCGCTTGTGCTGGGCATTTTGTTTGCCAACATTTTTCAGCCAGGCAAAATCAACAAAGAAGGATTGCCTGTTTCATCGTCTCATCCACCCAGCGCTTCCGATTTTAGCTGGATCGGTTTTTTGAAAGAAAACTTTACACTGCAGGTGCTCATCATTGCCATTGTAACAGGCGCGGTATTGAGCGTTACCAGCTACCGCGACAGAGTAGTACCGTTGCTGTCTCGCATTACGCACTATGTATTTATAGGTCTTAAATACGTAATGTACCTTGCTCCGTTGGGAGCGTTTGGCGGCATGGCCTACACGATAGGAAAGTTTGGCATTAAAACCCTCATTCCATTAGGCAAGCTCATGCTTACCATGTATGGCACCATGGCGGTATTTGTTTTTATTATACTGGGCGCCATATTGCGCTATTACAGGCTGAGTATTTTTAAATTCCTGGGAGGCATTAAAGAAGAGTTACTGATTGTGCTGGGAACTTCTTCTTCCGAATCTGCGCTTCCGTCGCTCATGAAAAAGCTCGAAAACATGGGTTGCAGCAAACCGGTGGTGGGGCTGGTGGTGCCAACGGGTTATTCGTTTAACCTCGATGGAACGTCTATTTACCTTTCAATGGCCATCATATTCCTGGCGCAGTTATACAACGTACATCTCAGTTGGGCAGAAATGCTTTCTATTATTGGTATTTTGATGGTAACCTCCAAAGGCGCAGCCGGCGTTACCGGTAGTGGCTTTATCATTCTCGCTTCCACGCTTACAGCCCTGCACCGCATTCCGCTGGAAGGACTGGCTTTTTTGCTGGCGGTAGATAAATTTATGAGCGAAGCGAGGGCCATTACCAACATTATAGGTAATGGAGTAGCCACGCTGGTTATTTCAAAAAGTGAAAAAGAGTTTGTACATCCATTGTCCGCGGTGGTCAATCCGGCGAAATAATTATTTCGAACCTAGCACCTGCGTCCAGTAATTGCCGGAACGCCCTGCGCCCATTTCTTTAAACAATGTACTCATTATATTCTTGCAATGCAGTTCGCTCAACAGCCAGCTCGTCATCACTTCCTGCTCCGTAATTTGTCCCGAGGCAATGTTTTCGCCCACTGCCGTCCATGTATAACCGACATCCGACACCCGTATCGATACGTTGCTTCCATCGGACCCATCGTGATCAAAAAAATTGTTTTCCTTCATGTCTTCACTATGTTCAAATGCAGCCTGCCCCAACTGGTCGTTCCAGGTAAGTGCTGGCACAGCCGGCATACTGGTGCCGCCGCAATTGCAGCCTTTTGTACGAACTTCATTTACCAGATCGAGCAAAGTACCCGCCTTTACATTATAGGCAAAATCGGGGCGCTGCCCGGTAGTATCAGCATTAACATTGTCTTTTTTACAGGAAACTATACCGCCCAGGCATACAAAAAACAGGAAGGCATACTTGATTTTCATGGGACAAAATGGATTTGCTTATAAACGCCCGATTGCCTTATGATAATATTTAGCAAATGTTAAATAGCTGTTTGGCACACAACTGTAATTCGCTACATTCATGCTAATATTGGACTAAACCACGTTAACCCATAAAACCCTGCACGTGAAACACCTTATAATTGTATTTTTCTTAATGCCCTTGCTGTGCCACGCGCAGCAACGAAAAGTGCCCGACAATAAAAAGATAGATTTTAGCAGATTCTGGCACCACACTTTTCCACTGCCCAATGCCCACGCTGTTATATCTGCACCAATAAACATTTCAGGCTTCCGGGTAATAGATGCCCGTTTCGATACCGCAACGATCGGGTTTATGCAAAGGGGGGTTCCCGACACGCGCAGAAAGCTTAAATTAACCAATGGTACTGTTGCCGATATACAAAGTTTTCTAACCGCCTCCGTTGCCAAAACGGGTAATACAACCTCCGGAGAGGCGCATGAAATACTGTGTGTTATAAAAAAACTCTGGCTCTCCGATGGGATTTATACCAGGGAAGGGATTCCATCAGCCAAAGGCGAAAATACAGTACGCCTTAACGTAATGAGCGGCATTATGCTGCAAATGGATTTTTTTGCATCATCGCACAACGAATATGTTCCGCTTTATCAGTACGACACCACCATGGTAGGTGCAGCAGGCATATTCAGGCAGGGCGGCAGCTATATTGCCACCGCTTTGGCTGCCAGCCTGGGTAAGCTTTCCCAGTTTACCAATGGCAGAATCAGTTCCATCAAAAAAAGGCTGAGCTACCGGGGCATTGAGGAATATTACCAGGCGCGATTTGCCATACCTATTCTTTCCCAAACTCCTCTCAAAGGCGTATATATGAGCTTTGAAGAGTTTAAAAACAACCAGCCATCTATTACAGCATACAGAATTGTACCGAATGAAAAAACGGATGAGCTATATGCTATTGACAAAACCGGGAACGAGACATTGCTGAGAGATGCGTTTGGCTTCTGCAATGGATCGGACATTTGGGTTGCCGGGGCCAACAATTTTTTCAAGCTGCACCGTGCTCACCAAACATTTAATATTTACGGCGCAAAATCCATGAGAAAATCAAGAATGTATTTTAATGCAAACAAATTTCTTCCAACCGGAATAGATCCGGAAATCCGTTCAAAAAACAGCTCTTTTGTTATTTACAGGCTTACACATCACCCCTATCAACTGGACATGGAAACAGGCGATTTCTTTTAACCGCAATATGAAAACGGCTTCTTTAACGTTTTAGCTTTTACAATGGCATTGTTGTTGACCTATCTTTGCAATGTCCACCATAAACCGCAATAGTATGCGCTACTTTGTTTTTTTACTTTTGTTGCTGGCATCATCGTTCCAAAGCCAGGCACAGTGGAAAAGTTTTATTATTTCCGTTAAGGGCGATACGCTTAACAGGCTCGACCAGCAGGACCAAAAGCAAGGTCCCTGGGTGATAAGGGTGGAAGACCTGCGCGGCGAACCGGGTTATGAGGAAGAAGGTTTTTTTGAAGACAACAAGAAAACGGGCATTTGGAGGAAATATGCTTTATCGGGCGACCTGATAGCGATAGAAAATTATAAATGGGGCGAAAAAGATGGCAAGCAGCAATACTATACTAAAATGGGCGATTTGCTGCGCGAAGAAAGCTGGCGGGCCACCAATCCCGAAAATCCATACGACAGTGTGCAGGTACCCGACCCGGTTGTTCCCAACAAATGGGAAATGAAGATCGTAAAGCTCGAAGTGGCTTCGGTAGCGCATGGCACCTGGAAATTTTATGACCCTTCTACCGGGTTTATTACCAAGCAGGAAACCTATGTTTTTGGGCAAAAAGACAAAAATTCTTTCGAAAACAAAAGTGCAAAAGCGGCCGACAAGCCTGCCGCGGAAAAGCCCAAAGAAGTGACTGACTGGGAAAAGCAAAATTCCGGTAAGAAAAAGGTAAAGGTAAGAGATGGCAGAACTGCATTTTAGAGTAATTGCTTTTTTATACTTTTGCGCATGACTACTCCCATAAAAACATTCGGTATTTTTTTCTTTTTGATCAGCATTTTATTTGTCTACAGCTCCTGCGGCGATAATAGTTATAAGAAACCTGACGATCCTTTAGAAGCCGGCAGGGACTTTATACGCTTTGCACTGGACGGTAATATGGAAAAAGCAAAAACGTTTATTTTGCCCGATGCAGGAAACGAAAGGCTGTTCAGCGAAATAGAAAAAAAATATGCCGGCGCTACCAAAGAAGAAAAAGAACAGTATAAAAATGCCAGCATCATTATCAATAAATCGCAAACCATTAACGATTCTACAGCCATTATCAATTACGCCAACTCCTACAAAAAAGAAGACAGTGAAATTAAACTGGTAAAAACCGGTGGCGAATGGTGGGTCGACTTTAAATATACTTTTACCGGTAACAGTCCTGTGCAGCCATAACACCTCTTTGAACGTTTTTTATATCTTTATTTTCATAATAAACTTATACGCAAACATGCTTACAGTACTTCATCCCTGGCACGGGTTAGATCCGGGAGAAAATGCCCCCAGAATCGTAAACGCTATTATTGAAATTCCGCAGGGATCGAGACAGAAATATGAAATTGATAAACCCAGCGGGCTCTTAAAACTCGACAGGGTGATTTATTCCTCTTTTTATTACCCTGTTAACTACGGATTTATTCCTCAAACGTACGGCGACGATAAAGATCCGCTGGACGTGCTGGTGATCAGCAGTATGAGCATTCAGCCATTGTGCCTTGTTCAGGCAAAAGTGATTGGCGTAATGCAGATGATTGACAGCGGCGCTGCCGACGATAACATCATTGCTGTCGCCAACAACGACCCTGGTGTAAATTACATCAACAACATTGAGGAAATGCCTAAACATTTCTTTAGTGAGCTGCGCCAGTTTTTTGAAGAATATAAAAAGCTGGAAAATAAAACAGTAAGTGTGAATGAATTCCAGGACAAGGCCACGGCGTTGAAAATCATTGAAGAAGCCATCCGCTTTTACAAGGAGAATTTTAGCGAAAAAAAGTAACGCGTTGGGAGTTTGGGGTTTGAGGTTTACAGTCGGGAGGCTTAGCAACAGCAAACACCCCCCAAACAACAAACCCCAAACCATAAACTTTATGGAATCCACGCAAATCCGCATCTAAGGTTTTTATAACAGTTGTATATAGGTGACGATTCAACAGGCAAACCATATAACAGATGCGGGCTTATTGGAGAATTATTATCACGATGGCAATAATGACTGGCTTGGTATATTGATGCAACGCTATACGTTACTGTTATACGGCGTATGCATGAAGTACTTAAAGGACGAGGAAGGAGCGAAAGACGCCGTGCAGCAGATATTCCTGAAAGCCATTTCCGAATTGCGGAAGTACCCGGTAACCTATTTTAAAAGCTGGCTGTACATGGTTGCCCGCAACTATTGCCTGATGCAACTAAGGGATAAAGGAAAAATACCCCTACCGGTAAACGAAAAAATGGTGATAACGGCGCCGGAAGATGAAGAGGAAGCTTTGAATCACCAAAAAAAAGAAGCGACCCTGGAAGTAATGGAATCTGCGCTGGAAGAGTTGAATGAGGATCAAAGAAAATGTGTGACATTGTTTTACCTGAACAAGCAATCCTACGCCGAAATAGCTAACCAAACAGGTTATACCCAAATGCAGGTGAAGAGTCATATTCAAAACGGCAAACGCAATCTCAGGATCATTATAGAAAAAAAACTGAAAGAGGGAAAGAAAGTGTGAAACAGTATGAATAAAGACCTGTTGAACATATTATCCGATTCGAAAGAAGTAGATCAGCAAAAATTGCTGAACTATCTGCAAGGCAATGTGTCGGAAGAAGAGCGCCATGAAATAGAAAAGCTATTGATTGATGCAGACTTTGAAAGCGACGCTGCGGAAGGGTTGCAGCAGGTGGGCGACAAAAGCAAACTGCCGGTTGTAATGAGCGAGATCAACAGGCAACTGATAAAAAAACTTTCCAAACGCAGGAAAAGAGATACCCTCAAAAAGCCACTGAACCTTATGATACCTGTGGTGGCTACTATCATATTATTACTGCTGGCACTGATGTTCTTCTTATACATAAGGAGGCATGCGGGGTGAGCAGTCACCAATCAGCAGTCAGCAATGAGCAGTCAGCCATCAGCCGTGGGCGTTCAATTATTAAGTACACTCAATAAACAACAACTTACTCAACAAAGGTTTCCAACCTTTTGAAGGTTGGAAACCTTATAAAGCTTAATCGTCGGCACGCCGCTAAGGCGGTCTGACGGTTTTCTATTATTTACACAATGAACGGTTGCATTCATTCACCCAAAGATTTCCAACCTTCAAAAGATTCGGAACCTTTGTATCTCCAGAAAGCTGATCGCTGACGGCTGATCGCTGATTGCTGACCGCTCATGGCTTATCACTCAAAATCCCCTATTTTTGCCCTGCTTTTTATAACAGCATAATACACTCAACATGTCGGTTTTAGTAAACAAGCAATCAAAAATTATAGTTCAGGGCTTTACAGGAACAGAAGGTACTTTCCATGCAACTCAGATGATTGAATACGGAACCAATGTAGTAGGTGGCGTTACCCCCGGTAAGGGCGGTCAAAAGCACCTCGACAAACCTGTGTTCAATACGGTTGCCGATGCTGTAAAAGAAACCGGCGCCAATGTTTCTATCATTTTTGTGCCGCCTAGTTTTGCTGCCGACGCTATTATTGAGGCTGCCGATGCGGGCATAGCGTTGATTATTTGTATAACCGAAGGTATTCCCGTTCAGGATATGGTGAAGGCAAAACATTATCTTGCCGGAACATCATCACGATTGATTGGCCCTAACTGCCCCGGTGTTATTACCGCCGATGAATGTAAAGTGGGCATTATGCCAGGCTTTATTTTTAAAGCGGGCCGCATTGGTATCGTTTCAAAATCGGGCACGCTTACTTACGAAGCTGCCGACCAGGTGGCAAAAGCAGGGTTGGGAATATCTACTGCCATTGGTATTGGAGGCGATCCTATTATTGGAACTACCACCCGCGAAGCAGTAGAGCTTTTTATGAAGGATGACGAAACCGATGGTATTGTAATGATTGGAGAAATAGGCGGAGGCATGGAAGCCGATGCCGCCAGGTGGATTAAAGAAAACGGAACAAAACCGGTTGTTGGTTTTATTGCCGGACAAACGGCTCCTCCGGGAAGACGCATGGGACATGCCGGTGCTATTGTGGGTGGTGCAGATGACACTGCTGCTGCAAAAATGAAGATAATGAGAGAATGCGGCATTACCGTGGTTGACAGCCCTGCAGACATTGGTAAAACCATGGCAGAAGTGCTTGCAAAAAACGCAATAAAAAAAACAGCTAACGCCAAAATTTAAAGGCGGGCACTGTAACTATTAATCACATTTTTATATCCCTTTTGCTCGGGCATTTGCCAAAGAAAATAATGCCAGTTGTGGTTGCCTTCAATTAATACCGGGCCATTGTTGGTAATGGCCACATCCCAGCCAATAGAGCGATTTTCAGGTATGCGCAATGCAGCTTTCTTTACAAGCTCAACGCTCTCCTGCCAGAAAGGAATGGCAAAACCAATAAGAGCAACACCCGTAACGGGATGTGTGTATACAGGAGCTTTTGTTATATCCACATAAATAGCCGGAGCCGCTATGCGCCCGGTTTGCAGGTCGATGTGCGACGCTACATTACCGGTAGACAAATTATCGGTGGCAGAATTTATGCTGATGCGCAGCCGGGCAGCCAGCACCGTTACTTCCCCTTTATCGTATTGTGTAATGATGCGTACGGTATTTAATCCCGAAGAAGAGAGCTTCATCAACTCGTCGTTCTGCAATACGTAGGTCTCCAGCAAGTCAAAGCCGCCTTCCTCCATTTTTTGTACAATCGTACGGGAGTTGAAATCTTTTGACAGGCATATCTTCACCTCTTTTCCAGCCTGCCCTTTTGCGTTTTTTAAAACAACTTTGCCGGCGGGATTTTGTAAAAATCGCTCCACACTTTTCGGGTCCTGTTTTATCATATCCAGCGTGATCCATTGCCTGCCCGAAAGATCGTTGAACTTTTTAAGAAATTCTATTTTATCAGACAACACCCTGCGGTGTTTTTTCGGATTCATTTTCAACTGGTATTCATACATCGCACCCGAACCCACATAGCTGCGGCGATCTGCCTTTTTTAACTGAAAGAATTTGAGCTCAAAATAGTCAAGGAAAGAAATATTATAACGCAGCGAACAAAAGATCATATCAGCCAGCACACGGGTTGAAGATATTTTCCTTACTTTTTTTACGAAGCGAATATTCGCACGGAGCGTGTCTGCCGGTGTTCGTACTATATAGTACGGTATATAAACGAGGCGACGTAACAAGTTCTTAGGGTTTAAGGTTTGAGACAATATCTTTTTTTATTATTATTCTTTGGCAGAGATTTCAAAGAGGATATTGTACTCGACGTTGCAAACCTAAGTATTTTCCCTTAAGATAGTGGACTCCTTATAATTTTTTACCATTTGTAATTTTTCCCTCTGCATCAATCATCCTCATTTCCTTCACATCCTGCAAAAACTCCGAAGCAAAAATAAAGTCGTTCAGTTTTTTGCTTTTGCTGTATATAATCTCCTTATTGCTTCCCTCCCACTCCTTTTCGCCCTGGTACATATAAATAATATGATCGCCAATTTCCATTACGCTGTTCATGTCGTGCGTATTGATAACCGTGGTGATATTGAACTCTTTGGTAACCTCATAAATCAATTTATCTATCACCAGCGATGTTTGCGGGTCTAGCCCCGAGTTGGGTTCGTCGCAAAACAGGTATTTTGGATTGAGCACGATGGCCCTGGCAATGCCCACCCTTTTTTTCATGCCCCCGCTTATTTCAGCAGGAAACTTTTTATTGGCGTCTTTCAGCTTTACTCTTTCCAGCACTTCGTTTACCCGTTTCAGTTTTTCTGCATGACTAAGCTTGGTAAACATATCCAGCGGAAACATCACATTTTGTTCAACCGTCTGGCTGTCAAACAACGCCGATCCCTGGAAAAGCATCCCGATTTGCTGCCGCAGCTCCTTTCTCTGCTCATCTTCCATGCTTGTAAAATCCTGTCCGTTGTACAAAATGTTACCCCCATCCGGCTCAAATAATCCAACCAGGCATTTCATAAACACCGTTTTGCCACTGCCACTGGATCCGATAATGAGGTTGGCCTTGCCTGCTTCCATAACAGCGCTTACATCATTAATTACAACCTTATCTCCAAATACCTTTCTTAAATTTTTAATTTCAATCATAAGGATATTGTTTTACAGCAACAGCGCAGCCAGCACATAATCTGCAAAAAGTATCATAATACAACTGGTAACTACTGCTGTTGTACTTGCCTTGCCAATTTCAAGAGCGCCTCCTTTTACAAAATAGCCAAAATAAGCGGGTATGCTCGAAATAATGAAAGCAAAAGTGTAGGCTTTGGATAAAGCAAAAATGACATTAAACTCAACGAACCCGCTCAGCAATCCCTGGTCGAATTGTTCAGGCGAAAGAATGCCTGATAAAACACCTGCCAGTCTTCCGCCCCAGATGCCCAGCACCCCGGCAATAATAACCAGCACCGGTATCATTAAAAAAGAAGCTAGAATTTTAGGCATGATAAGATATGCTTTGGTGTTGATGCCCATAATTTCCAGCGCATCAATTTGTTCACTTACCCTCATGTTGCCCAGCTCGCTTGCAATTTTGCTGCCTACCACCCCCGCCAGCACTATACAGGTAATGGTGGGGGCAAATTCAAGAATTACTGTATCTCTTACAATTTGAGCAATGGTTGATTTAGGAATGAGGTTGCTTACCAACTGGTAGGCAGTTTGCAAGGTAGAAACCGCGCCGATAAACAAAGCAACCACCACCACAATGCCCAGCGAACCAATGCCTATATCCTGGCATTGCTTCATGAGTTCCTTCCAGTACATGCGCCAGTTTTCAGGCCTGGTAAACATGCCTTTTATCATCAGCAGGTAACGCCCAAAATGATTAAAAACAGTCATTGAATCTTATATATTGAAACAAAAATACCTGAAAATGCTGTATCCTGCTTTTTTAAGTGGTTAGCAACCAGTTCCCTCGGGTAAATGCCGAAAATATCTGCTATGCTTTTACACTTTACGCCTGGTTTCATATCCCAAATCAAGATGGTGGGTCGTGAGACACGCCCCACGGCGAAGGGAGCAGGTTACAAAGTTTTTCAGTAATTCGGAACCTGACCTTAATCAACGGCTATGGTTAGCCGCCTTTTACGCCCGGTTTCGTGTTTTACGAAACCAAATCAAGATCGTGAGCGTGAGATACAACCCACAGCGAGGGGAGCGGGTTGCCAAACTTTTTCATAAGTCCGGAGTCTGCCTTAAGTCAACGGCTATGATCAGACACCCTTTTATGCCCGGTTTCGTGTTTTCAGATGGTGGGTCGTGAGACACGCCCCACGGCGAAGGGAGCAGGTTACCGCCCGACTCCGAAAATCGAAGCGCCATCACGCTTTTTTTAAGTGATTTACAACCAGTTCCCTCAGGTGAATGCGGAGAATATCTGCCATGCTTTTACACTCCAGGTATTTTTCATTTCCAAAGTATTGATACAGTTCCTGTGCCAGTTGCCGGGTCTTTTCTGCGGGTGCCAATTCATCTTTATCTACCGAAGCCTTCAAATCGCGCAGCCGGTGCCGTTGGGCTTTTATTCTCTTAAATAGCTGGGCTCTTTCTTCTTGCTGGTATTGTTCTATCACTTCGGGGTTCAGGTGTTTTTGTACGAGTTCTACAAAAACCCTGTTTTCTTTGAAAAATTGTGGCAGGTAAAAATTTTTTCGGCCTTCATACGACTGCTGATCAAAATCTATGGCTCTTATACAAAACTGCACATCGTCAAAATCCGGTGTAATGTCAAACACAAAATTGTAGCTGCGCATATCACCCAACAGTCTTGCAAAACAGCGCTCATTGAATTTCACAAACTCCTTGGCAATGCGGATTGGGTTAAAATCAGGCCGGCCCAAAAATTCGGTTACAAACATATCGCCCGGCACACCTGCAATATGCTCTTCTATCAAAGTATTATTATCTACCAGGTAATTAATGGAATAAGGCGATAACAAATGCTCCAGTTCCAATCCCAGAATCCTCGAGGCATCGGCAACTTTTATGTACAGGTAGCTGTAAACATCGTTGTAATTATTTACCACTTTAACGCGAAACGGCTGGGAGTTTCCAAATACACAAAAGTCTATCCTTTCCACATGCAGGTGATCTTCGGCCTGGTTGGCACCGGCAGCTTTTACCAACGAATAAATGCGAATGAGCGATTGATGAATTTCAGGAGTGAGAGAAGGATGATAAAAAACAGTTTCCCACAAGGTATCTTCGCCCTTATTGTTGTAACACGGTATAGCCGATTGAAAATGCCTTAACGATTCGTAGGAAATTGGAATCTGCATTTCCCGTCCGTAACGCTTCAGGTATTTCTTAAAGCTCTTGCTTACCGGGTATACGTCCTTTTTTTTGGAGATCTTATTATGATGATCGTCTTTAATCATATTATAAATTCTTTAAGGGCAGATAACCGTTGGCAGGTTACAGGTTGCAAGGCAGCTCCGTAACCTGTTACGCTTAGCCACTTATCACTTACCACATATCACTTATCACCTATCACTCCCCTGTTTCCTTCTTCCACCAGCTTTTTTTATCTACTTTTCCTTCGTTTGGCGAAGGACATTTTTGCTGGGCATCTACCACCGCTATCAAAACCATGTTTACAATGGTGCGCACAGTGCTGCCCAATTGCATTACATGCACCGGTCTGGCCAAACCAAGCAATACCGGGCCGATGGTATCGAAACCGCCAATTTCCTGCAATAAATTGTACGCGATGTTGCCGGCACTGAGATTGGGAAAAATGAGTGTGTTCACATCCATATCTACCAGCTCGCTGAATGGATAGTTCTCCTTTAAAATTTCTTTATTAAAAGCAAGTATGCCCTGCATTTCGCCATCTACCACCAGGTCGGGACTTTTTTGTTTGATGATTTCGCGTGCGGTGCGCACAAGAATAGCTTCGGGCGTATTGCTGCTGCCAAAGTTCGAGTAGCTCAACAGCGCAACGCGGGGAACAATGCCAAAGGTTTTCACCTCCCTGGCTACCAGCAAAGTAATATCTGCCAGTTCCTCGGCAGTTGGATTGAAATTAACCGTGGTATCTGCTAAAAATAAAGGGCCTTTTTTGGTGAGGATGATGTACATGCCCGCGATTTTTTTAACGCCCTGCTCTCTGCCCACAATTTCCAGGGCCGGGCGCACCGTTTCTGGATAGTTGCGGGTTAAGCCTCCAATTACCGCATCGGCATCGCCTGTGTTCACCATCATGCACGCAAACTTGATGCGATCCTTCATTATTTTAGAAGCTTCATATTTGTTTACACCACGCCGCTGCCTTTTCTTAAAATACAATGCTGCATATTCATGCCTGGTTTTGTCCCACTCCTCGCTGCGCGGATCGATAATAGGCATACCCTCCAGGTCAATTCCATTTTCCCGGGCGATTTTCAATATCTTCTTTTCTTCTCCTAACAGTATGGGATAAGCGATATTTTCATCGAGCACAATTTGTGCAGCCTTCAATATCCGCACATTGTCTGCCTCCGCAAATACCACCCGCCGCGGATCTTTGCGCGCCTTATTGCCTATTACGCGGAAGAGCTGGTTGTCGTTGCCCAGCCTGTTGTCCAGTTCAATTTTATATTTCTCCCAATCGTCTATCGTTCGTTTGGCAACACCACTTTCAATGGCTGCTTTTGCCACTGCAGGCGAAATAGTAGAAATCAGTCGTGGGTCGAGCGGCTTGGGAATAATGTAGTTGGGACCAAATACAATATTCCTTTCATTATAAGCGAGGTTCACAATGTCGGGCACGGGCGTTTTGGCAAGATCGGCAATGGCTTTTACCGCTGCCATTTTCATGGTTTCGTTAATGCCCGTTGCCCGCACATCGAGCGCGCCGCGGAATATATAAGGAAAGCCCAGCACGTTGTTCACCTGGTTAGGGTAATCGCTCCGGCCGGTTGCCATAATAATATCTTTACGGGCACCCGTGGCAGCTTCCCAAGTAATTTCCGGATCGGGATTGGCCATGGCAAACACGATTGGCTTTTTTGCCATGCTCTTTATCATATCCGATGTTACTGTATTGCCTGCACTTAAACCCAGAAATACATCTGCCCCCTTCATTGCTTCTGTTAATGTAAAAGCAGCATTGTCTGTATTGGCAAAACGCTTCTTCACTTCATCCAGATCTTTTCGGTTTTTATGCAGCACGCCATCTTTATCAAACATGATGAAGTTGGAACTTTTGGCACCTAACGATTCATACAATTGCACACAAGCCATAGCCGCCGCGCCGGCACCATTCACTACAAAATTTACCTTTTCTATTTTTTTTCCTTGCAATTCCAGGGCATTGAGCAAGGCTGCAGAACTAATAATAGCGGTACCATGCTGATCGTCGTGCATTACGGGAATGTGCATCAGCTCCTTTAACTTTTGTTCGATGTAGAAACACTCGGGAGCTTTAATGTCTTCGAGGTTGATGCCTCCGAAAGTAGGTTCGAGCGACTTTACGATCTGTACAAATTTTTCCGGATCTTTTTCATCGATCTCAATATCGAACACATCTATATCTGCAAATATTTTAAACAATACACCCTTCCCCTCCATTACCGGCTTGCCTGCCTCGGGGCCAATATCGCCCAACCCCAGCACTGCTGTTCCATTGCTGATGACAGCCACAAGGTTGCCTTTAGCCGTGTATTTATATGCATTTTCGGGATTAGCATGTATTTCCTTACAAGGCTCAGCTACTCCCGGTGAATAGGCCAACGAAAGATCTCTTTGTGTTTTTGCTTCTTTGGTTGGCACTACTTCCACTTTTCCCGGCCGGCCTTTGGAATGATATTCCAGCGCCTGCTCTTTTCTCATTTCTTTAGCCATATTCAAATAGTTAGGTGATAAGGAGTAAGCTATAGGGTATAAGGTGTAGGGACGACGTTTGTGGGTTTATCGTTTGTCGTTTTACCCCAACAGAACACTTTATGAAACACCGTGTCTTTGTGACTTAGTGGTTCCAGGAATAAAGGGCAAGAACCAAATCACAAATCAAAAATCTCAAATCAGAAATTCACTACCAGCTTCCGCCGGCACCACCACCACCAAAGCTGCCGCCGCCAAAGCCACCAAATCCTCCGCCACCTGAACCGCCGCCGCTCCAGCCGCCGCCTCCACCACTTGAACCACCACCGGGGAACCAGAAAATGGGAGGAACGCCGGTTTCGCGGTAACCGCGCCTGCTCATAAACGAGCCACCGCCACCGCCGCCTATACGTGATATGATAATGACAATGATGAAAATAACAAAGATGATAACGCCAATGGGTACTCCTTTTTTACCGCCCCTGTTGGCATAGCCAGCCGGCGGTTTGTATTCACCTGCTGCGGCTTTCATAATGGCGTCTGTGCCTTCTTCAATACCGCGGTAATAATCGTTGCCCCTGAAGTTTGGCAACACCTCGTTTTCAATGATCTGTTTACAGGTAATGTCGGGCATAGCGCCTTCAAGCCCGTAGCCCGGCGCAATAAAAACTTTGCGGTCTGCTTTGGCAATCAGGAAAACAACACCGTTGTTAAACTCTTTATTGCCCACCCCCCATTTTCGCCCCAGGGTAGTAGCAAATTCATACGGCTCATAATCATGCAGCGAATCAATAATTACCACCACAACCTGGTTGGAACTCGTATCGTCGTAATTTTTAAGCTTGTGCTCCAGCCTTTCAGCTTGCAGCGAAGTAAGTGTTCCTGTAAGATCATTTACCAGCTTCGGAGGATTGGGCGCTGGTGGAATATACCTATCAATCTGCGCATATACTGCCAGGTTGATGCAACATAATATGAGTAATAAAAGTTTTTTCATTTTCGGCGTTCAGCTATCAGCTTTCGGCGTTCAGCCATAATATCAAATCCAAATCATAAATAGCAAGATCCAACAATCAAAATACAAGATACAAGCACCAGGAACCAAATTGCAAGATCCAAGATCACAAAATTTCAATCTCAAATTTCAAATACTCTCACTTTCCAAACACAATCTCATCCGGCAGTTCGTTCTTGTCTGTTGTAGCGGTGTAAGGAAAATGTTCGTGCAACGCCTCTCCCACCTCCCTTACAATCTGTATAATGCCGTCGGCATGATGATCTGCATTAAACTCACTTAGAATATGTTTTACTTCTTCGTTCCAGAAAGCTGCACCCACTTTATTGTGTATACCCTCATCGCCATATATAGCCAACTGGTGATCTTTGATAGCAATGTACAGTATCACGCCGTTCCGCTGCTCGGTCTGCTCCATCTTCAACCCGTAAAACAATTCAATTGCCCTGTCTACCGGGTCTACAAACCTGCAGCGGCTTTCAACGTATACCCGTATTTCGCCACTGGTAAGCTTTTCAGCTTCTCTTATAGCAGCTACGATCCGCTGATTTTCATCAGGCGAAAAAAAATGTTTGATCCTTGATGAAAAGGGCCACATAAGCTTCAGGTATATGGTTAGAATTTTACTTCAGGCGCTCTGTCCGAACCAGGTTCAGCAGTAAAGTAGCCTTTTTCTTTAAAACCAAACATGCCCGCATACAAGGCATTAGGGAAGGTTTTAACGGTAGTATTGTAATCCTGAACAGCGGTATTAAAGTCGTTGCGCGATACTTTGATCCGGTTTTCGGTGCCCTCTAACTGAGATTGAAGATTGAGAAAATTCTGGTTGGCTTTCAGTTCCGGATATCTTTCAACCGAAACCAGCAACCTGCTCAATGCCCCGCTCAATTCGCCCTGCGCCTGTTGAAACTGTGCCAGTTTTTCGGGAGTAAGATCGTCGGCATTAATATTTACAGAGGTTGCTTTCGCCCTTGCTTCTATTACCTTTGTCAGGGTTTCCTGTTCAAAATTGGCAGCGCCTTTTACAGTGTTTACCAGATTAGGAATAAGATCCGTTCTGCGTTGATACTCACTTTGCACATTTCCCCATTTGCCTTTTACATTCTGGTCAAGACCTACCATTTTATTGTAGCCTGTGCAGCCGCAACCACCCAGTAAAAGAATTAAGCCTATAATAACAATGATGGAAATCGTTTTTGTATTCATAAAATAGCATTTTTTTTACGCTGTAAATGTATGCATATCAAATGTAAAGACATAAAAAGTTTAGCGTGTGCTCTGGAAGAAATCGCCTGCGGCAAGGTTAATCTCCTCATTGCTTAACCGCTGTTTGCCGGTAGCAACCACTACCCGGTACCGAAAGGTTACCGAATGCCCCTGCTTCAATGCAAAATTGAGCGTTTCTTTACCGTTGCTGAACACCTTTTGCCCCAGCGGGTTGGCAGCAAACAAGCCATACCCCCTGGCATGCCAGTAAGTGGGGTATCCAACGTTGCGTGGATGATCGATGATCACAATGCTGGCAGTGTCTTCTCCTATTTTTCCATACAACATACACCATTGCGCCCTTGTCCCCCAGGCATCGTCGCCCTGCTTTCCTTCGCTGGTAATATAATTGCCTGAAGGTGCATTGTCTGCATTTCCCTTTACCACGGTAACATTTCCCTTGTCATCTTTAAATTCCTGTTTCTTTTTAGAAGGCATTTCCAGCTCATGCGCCAGACGTAAACCCAGCATACCATCCTTTATATCGGGCATGGTCACATCCTGTTTGGCAGTAAGCGTGGTTATGCGATCAATGATTCTTTTGTTCTCGTCCGCTTTAAAAAGGTAAGTAGTAGTTTCTTCCAGCAATACCTGGTTCTTTTGATTTTGCCAGGTGGCTGCTATTTTTACTTCGCCCTGTTTTCCACCTTTTGCCTTCAGTATTTTGCCGGGTTTTATCCAACCATATTTGTCTTTTTTGTCTGCCGGAATAGCATATGAATTATTCCAGAAGTCAAGCCCGTTCACACTCTCATAGTTCAGCCACAGCCCCACATGATGCGGATGATCATCCGGCTCATTTTTCCTCGGCGCAAAAGGAAATCCCCTCGTAATGATCTGTCCGTCGGGAGCATATATAGGATATAGAAAATGTTTTTCAAGCGTGTCGGTATAAATTAGTTGCGTAAAAGGTTTGCCATCGGCGGTGATCACTACCTTTTTTGCATTGTCATCTTTAGCAACCTCAATATCGTAGGTTTGAACTTTACCCTTGGAAGATTGGGCAAACGCCAGGTAAGGCAATGCCGTGATGCCCAACAAAACAGTTGCCGTCAAAAAAAAGGAAACGCTTCTTTTCATCTGTATATTTTTTTGTTTGCAGCTTCGCTGCGATTTTTTTGGTCAGATGGAACTACGCTATATATTCTACCTATGTGAGGAAAAATTATCATGCTTCGTTTCATCTGTATATTTTTTTGTTTGTTGCCAGATACCAGCCGCTGCCCGAAAGACTCGTTCCGGCGGCAGCAATTCTCCAGGCAATCAGTCCGGTTAAAAAAGTAAAATTTTATAGCTCATTTTATAATTAAACAGCTATAAAGTTAGTATCTGAATTATTGAAATATCTCTTACTTACGATAACTTTAGCAACGCTTGCCGCAAAATACTATAATCTGTTTTGTTTAAGAGCATATAAACTGATAAATCTACTATTCTTTCATTTAAAATCATTTAAATAAAGCATTTCCATCATGAAAAATTCACGCAGAGAATTTATTATAAAAGGCTCAATGGCAGGAATAGCCACCTACATGGGAACAATGGGACTGAGCGCAAAAAGTTATCGCAATATAATAGGCGCTAACGACAGGGTGAATGTGGGTGTAGTGGGTTTTTCTGACAGGTTCAGAGGGGCGTTGCTGCCTTCGTTCAAGCAGTTGCATAAAGAACTCAACTTCGACATGATCGCCGTTTCTGATATATGGAAGAAAAGGCGGGAAGAAGGACAAGCCTATTTGAAAAAAGAACTGGGTCACGATATTACCGCCTGCGTTAATAACGATGCCTTGTATGCGATGAAAGATGTGGATGCCGTATTTATAAGCACTGCCGATTTTCAGCATGCGCTCCATACGGTAGAAGCGGTGAAAGCCGGCAGGGATACTTATACTGAGAAACCTTTGGCAGAAACCATGGACGATGCAAGAGCTGTTTTGAAAGCGGTAAAAGACAGCGGTAAAATTGTGCAGATAGGTTCGCAACGCAGAAGCGGCGCCAACTACAAAGCAGCATACGACTTTATCAACGAGGGAAAGTTCGGCCCGATTGTAATGGTTGAGCTGATATGGAATGTAAACCAGCCCGGACGCTGGCGTCGCCCGTCGCTGGTACCGCAACTAAAGGAATCCGATACAGACTGGAAGCGCTATTTACTGAACCGTCCCTTTGAGAAATTTGATCCCCGTAAATACCTCGAGTTCCGTTTGTTCTGGCCTTATTCATCCGGCATTCCCGGCCAGTGGATGTGCCACCAGATAGACACAGTGCACTGGTTTGCCAATTTGCCACACCCGCGCAGTGTAGCCGTTAACGGTGGTATATATGCATGGAAAGATGGGCGATTGAATGCCGATACATTGACGGCTGTATTCGACTACGGCCCGTTGAACGATATGTCGAAAGGATTCCAGGTAATTTTCAGCTCGCGCATGACCAACGCAGCGGGCGATGTGAAAGAAATATATTATTCTAACGGCGGCACGCTCAACCTCGATACCAATAAGATTAGCCCCGAAGGAGGTTTACAGGAAAAGCATGCAAAGGCAATGGGCATGAATGCAAACCTGCTGCCCGAAATGTCGCTGAACGAACTGGCAACCAAAGTATCGACCGATGCCAACACCGGCGGCGACGACCTTACGATATCGCATGTACGCAACTGGATGGAATGCGTTCGCAGTCGCAAGCAACCCAATGCCTCTATCGAAGCAGGGTACAACCACTCCATAGCAGTCATCATGTCAAACGCAGCTTTCCGCACCGGCCAAAAAGTAACCTTCGACGAAAAAACCCAAGAAGTAATGGCAGGAGGAAAAGCGTTTAAGTATTAGGAAAAAGGTATAAGGTGTAGGGCATAAGGTGTAAGGCGTAGGGTATGGGGAGTGATTTCTGATTTTTGATTTGAGGATTTCTGATTTGAAAACTCATATCACTATACTCGGCTCATAGTAACTTACTAAAGGATTTTAGCAAGGTTTTCCAACCTTCAAGGTTGGAAAACCCATATCAAAACGCTGCACCACTGCGTGCGCCGCAAGAAACTTTTCATGTACCGATCCCTCCCACACATCAGCAATCAAAAAATCATAAATCAAAAATCCAACTCCATCTCATACCACTTTTTAAACAGTTCATTCACCTTCTTGTAAAAAGCATTCATATAACAGTCAATATTTGCGCCGCATTAATCAAAGCGCAATTACTGTTTATATGAAATCAATTTTTACCACATCAGCGAGGATCGTGCATAGGTGCATGTCTTACTTTTTTTACAATCTGTCCCAGGTATTGGGTATACTCACTATTTTACTGGTTTCGTCACAGGCTGTATCAGCCCAGGATGTATTAATGGGTGTAACTACCAATGGCGGACCGGAGGGAAAGGGAACGGTGTTTTCTGTAAAAACAAACAATACAGACTTTGCCATTGTAAAAAGCTTTGCCGATTGGGGCAACGGACCGTTAAGCAACCTTGTAAAAGGAGCCGACGGAGCACTGTATGGCACCACTTACCAGGGCGGTACTTACGGTTACGGAACAATATTTAAGATAACAACCGCCGGAGTGGTCACCGTTATCAAACAACTGGATATGACGAACGATGGCGGATACCCCAAGGGAAGTTTGTTGCTGGCCAAAGACGGAAACTTTTACGGTTATGTAACCAGTGGTACGGTTAATAACGGCGGCGGCATTTTCAAACTCACACCCGCAGGTGTATACAGCATTGTACGCAGCCTGAGTGTAAATACAGACGGAGGACGCCCGCAAGGCAAGCTGATACAGGCAACAGATGGAAATTTTTATGGAATGAACTATGGAGGCGGCACAAACGGGTATGGCACCATATTTAAACTAACACCTACGGGTACCTACACTGTTTTAAGGCAACTGAGCAAAACAGATGGTGGCAATCCTTACGGCAGTTTGATACAGGCCAAAGACGGACATTTATACGGCATGAACTACTGGGGCGGTGCTACCGGTTATGGAACGATATTCAGAATAACTACTGCCGGTGCTTACACTATTCTCCGGTCTTTCAACTCGGCAACGGACGGCGCTTATCCTTACGGCGATCTGCTGCAGGCAAAGGATGGACTGTTGTGGGGTATGACGAACAGTGGCGGAGCCAATTATAATGGTACCATTTTTAAAATTACTACCACCGGCACCTTTACCGTTGTGCGCTCCTTAAACACCGGCACCGATGGTGGCGGCCCTGCGGGAAACCTTATCCAGGCAACAGATGGAAATTTTTATGGAATGCAGAAATACACCAGCGGCGGAACGCATGGCAGTGTATTTAAAATGACGCCTGCCGGAGTGTATACGGTAATTAAAAAGTTCGACCTTACTACCACCGGCGGATACCCGAACGGAAGTCTTTTTCAAAATTCCGACGGTGCCTTTTACGGCATGACCAACCAGGGTGGAAAAAATTTTGCAGGCACTGTATTTAAAATTACAGCTGCCGGAGCACTTACCGTGCTCAGTCACCTCAATGGCGCCACACTGGGCAATGAACCGCAGGAAAACCTGGTAGCCGGCAAAGACAGTGCATTGTACGGAATGACACGGTATGGGGGCGCTTACAACTTCGGCACTATCTATAAAATATGCGGAGGCACTACAACCGTAGTTCGCTCTTTTAACAAAACCACCGACGGCGCCACACCTGGTGGTGGATTAATGCGCGCCAGCGACGGTAACTTTTATGGCATGACGGAAACGGGCGGCACTAATAGCGTAGGCACCATCTTTAAACTTACAGCCACAGGAACTTTCAGCGTACTGAAACATTTCTTGACCGCCTCAGACGGCGCTTATCCTAAAGGAACATTGGTACAGGGATCGGACGGAGCATTGTATGGTATTACAAGCGCAGGAGGTACCGGTAACGCAGGAACGATTTTCAGGATCACGACTGCGGGCGCATTCAAGGTGTTGCGCCATCTTGTTTCTACAACCGATGGTTCTGCTTCTGAAGGAAGTCTTACACTGGGCAAGGATGGTAATTTGTATGGTCTCACATCTTACAATTCACGTTTTTTCAAGATCACTAATACCGGCACTTTCACGGTATTGAAAACGTTGAATTACACCAACGACGGCAATGGCTTTGCAGGTTCATTGATTATTGGGAAAGATGGACTGTTTTATGGAACAAATGGAACAGGTGGCAGAAGCAGCGGCGGAACTATTTTTAAGGTTACTACAGCCGGTGTGCTAACGGTATTGCGCTCACTGGTTCCAACAACCGATGGAAGCCAGCCTAAAGGAAGTCTGGTGCAGGCAGCCGATGGAAACTTTTATGGAGTAACGTCTGCCGGTGGCACCAACAAGGCCGGAACGATATTTAAAATTACTGCCGCCGGCGCCTTCAGCGTTATGCGTCATTTGAACCTGATAAAAGATGGAGGTACACCATTGGGAGGATTGATGATAGCACCCAAAAATGGTCTCATCGCTAACCCCATTAAAAATGTAGCAGTAACCGAAGATGTGGCGAAAGCTGTTGTATTAAGCGGCAATGGCTCATCGTTGCAAAAATTCACCATCAGCACCGCTCCTAAAAACGGAACAGTAACCGGCACCGGCGCCAACTGGACCTACAAACCCAAAGCAAATTACAACGGGCTCGACTCGTTTTATTATACAGTAAGCGTGGGATGCATCAGCTCTAAACCTGCTGTTGTTACGTTTGTAATAGCAGCGGTAAACGATGCCCCCGTGCTTGATTCTATCAGGAGCAAAACCGTAGTAAAAGGCAAAGCGCTCACTTTTACAGCCACCGCTTCGGATGTAGATGCAGGACAAACCAAAAAGTTCTCGCTCATTACTCCGCCTACCGGAGCAACAATCAACGCTACCTCCGGCGCCTTTGCATGGACGCCTGCGGTTGCGGGTACTTTTACATTCAAAGTGCGGGTAACCGATAATGGCTCACCGGTGTTGTACGACGAAGAAACCATCAAAGTAACGGTTACCAATACACTAGCAGCAAGAGTAGCTTCGGAAGAAACAACAACACCAGTCGAAAACAGTAAACTACCCGGCATTGTAAATGGCAAATTGTATCCCAATCCGGCAACAGGCGGCAAATGCACCATCGTGCTAGAAGAAGATTTTGAGAAAGTGAACACAACCATACTCGATGCAAGAGGAACGGTGGTTGCAACCAACAGGCATCGCAATGCAGGTTACCGCCAGCTGGAAGTTGACCTTGCCAGCATTCCTTCGGGTCAATACATTATTGTTGTGCAAACCGAAAACGGCAGAAACACATTCAAACTGATAAAGCAATAACAGCAGGTATAAGCAACAGCCAGGGTGAATCAATAAGCCTGCTCCATTTGGGAGCGGGCTTTTTTGTTGGGCGGCAAAGCAAAACATACGCTACTCTACAGCTAACTCAATACCAAATTGAGTTGTACATTTGATGCCCAGATTCTGTTGTTAATTTATAATATATGTTCAAGTTTCCCGTACAAAAAACAGTCCGATCCCTGTGTGCCATTAAATACCACGTTCTTTCCTGTATAGTTATCATAACATTTTTATCGTTGGCAGTATCCTCATGCCACCAGTCCCATGCCACAAGCTTCAGCGCCGACACAACGGTTATCAATAGCGGCAAAATAGTATTTGAAAAAAATTGTGCCTCCTGCCATCATTTCAAAACAAACGGAATCGGGCCAGATCTTTCAGGTGTTACTAAAAAAGTTCCGGCAGAATGGCTAATTGACTTTATAAAAAATCCTTCGGCATTAATAACGGCAAAAGACAAGAGAGCAGATTCTTTATTTCACCAATTCAAGTCCATTATGCCGCCTTTCGGTCATTTACCCGAAACGGAAATGACAGCTCTGCTGGCGTTTCTGCACACGCACCAGGCTACTCCGGGCGCTAAGCCTCCAACCAGGAAAGGCATATTAAATCCTTATCCCGAAAAAATATCAAACTCCGGATTGCAGGTAAACCTTGTTCCGGTAACGCAATTCCCTCCTACCGTAACTAAAGGCAACACTCCTTTAACAAGAATAACCAAACTCGATTTTCAGCCCGGCAGCAACAAACTTTTTGTAAACGATTTAAGAGGCATATTATACCTGCTGAAAAATAATACTCCTGTTGTTTATCTCAACATCAAAAAACATTTTCCGCATTTCATTGATGGCGCCGGGTTAGGCACCGGCTTGGGCAGCTTTGCCTTTCATCCGCTGTATCAGCAAAACGGACTACTGTATACAACGCATACAGAAGCCGCAGGCTCAGGCAAAGCAGATTTTTTTTACAACGACTCTATCACGACCAAACTGCAATGGGTATTAACCGAATGGAAGGTTAAAGATGTAAAAGCCGATTCGTTAACCGGCACTCACCGGGAGCTGATGCGCATTGATATGGTTACCGATGCACATGGTGTGCAGGATATTAGCTTTAACCCGCTTGCACAAAAAACGGATAAGGATTTTGGCATGCTGTATATTGGTGTAGGCGACGGAATGTGCGTGCAGGATGGTTACCCGTTTCTTGCAATAGACAAAGACAAGATATGGGCTTCTGTAATCAGGATAGATCCGTCAGGCAACAACAGCGCCAATGGCAAATACGGTATACCGGCCGACAATCCGTTTGCCAACACAGCAGGCAAAAAAATATTACGCGAGTTGTATGCCGACGGATTCAGAAATCCACATAGAATTACCTGGACAAAATCGGGACTGATGCTCGTATCTAATATCGGGCAAACAAATATTGAATCTATTAACCTCGTAGAGCCTGGATTGGATTTTGGCTGGCCCTTTCGTGAAGGAGCTTTTGTGTTGGATCCTTATGGCAACCTTGATGATATCCTCCCGCTTCCTGCCAACGACACCACTAACGGTTTTACCTATCCTGTTGCAGCATTCGATCACGACGAAGGCAATGCCATCACCGGCGGATATGAATACCAGGGCTCGTCCATCGCCGCACTAAAAGGAAAATTTGTGTTCGGAGATATTACATCCGGCAGGCTTTTTTATATCAATACGGCAGACATTCGCCAGGGATCACTGGCACCTATATACGAATGGAATATAAGCATCAACGGCAAAGCACAAACGCTGAAGCAAGTTTGTGGCAGCGACAGGGTCGATCTTCGATTTGGCAGAGATGCAGAGGGCGAACTGTATGTTATTACCAAAGCCGATGGAATGCTGTATAAAATAAGATAGCGGTCAGCTGTCAGCATTCAGCCACTGGTTATTTGGACTCCCGCCCGGACTGCCCGAATAAATTCCTGCCAAATGGTTCGTTCAAGCGAGGAGTAATCTCCTCATAATCTTTTTTTATTTCTTCTTTTTGCTTCCTGCTATTTGGTTCTTATTACTTGTTTCTTGGTAAGTGTTATTTTGTTTCTTGTTATTTGCTTTTCACCTTTCTCCTTTCCCCTTTTTATCCTACCTTCCCGTATATGCGAAAAATAATATTGGCTATCAATATCACGCCCGACGGTTTTTGCGATCATCGTTGGGGCGTGGCAGATGAAGCACTGCACAGCTTTTTTAATGAGCTATTAAAAGATGCAGACACAATGCTGTATGGTAGAAATACTTTTGAGATGATGGACCCGTATTGGCCTTCGGTGGCACAAAATAAAACCGGCACCGACGCAGAAATTGAGTTTGCAGAATTGTTTACAGCCATGCACAAGATCGTTTTTTCCCGCAGCGGGTTTCAAACAAACAGTAACAACACCGTAGTTGAAGGCGAACTGGACGCAGAGAAAATAGAGGCGTTAAAAAAACAGCCAGGGAAAAACATACTGGTGGGAGGAACGCAGATTATAGACCGCATGATGCAACTGGGCTTGATCGACGCATGTATTTACGTAGTGCATCCAATGATCGGGGGACAGGGAAAACGTTTTTTTGAATCTATACAATTGAATGCTCCCCGCTCTTTAAAACTCACAGGTGTATCCACGCTTGCATCGGGCGCAGTGGTTTTGCGGTACGATGTTGAAAATAATTAAAACTTAATTCATAAAATGACCTTACAAGAACTACAGGATCAGCTAAAAAATGCAAATCCGGAACAAGTGCCAGAACTTGCGGCAGAATTTGACAGGATACTACAAGACTTGTGTTATGTGCATCCCGACTATTTTAAATTTAACGAACAGTACAGGTCAGATATCAATGATCTGAAAGCAAACGGAAATCCGGAAAACGGAAATGAACTATCATGGTATATTGAAGTATTGCTGGAAATGAGTAAAAAGCTGAAAAATAAATAATACTTCAATAGCTGCTTTCTCTTTCACGCCGGGTTTATTTACAATCTTCGTATATTGATTACCGGTACAATTCATCACAATCGTCAACCGCTACAATGATTGCCGACAACTATGCCGTAAGCAAACAACATTTCAAACAACCTCCCACCACTTTTTTCGGTCGCTTAAAATTTTTAGGACCAGGTTTTATCCTGTCAGCTTCCATTGTTGGTTCTGGCGAGCTTATTGCCACTACCATACTGGGAGCCAGGGCAGGCTTCGTAATGTTCTGGATCATACTGGTAAGCTGCCTGGTTAAAGTAACCATACAATTGCAATTTGGCAGGCAGGCCATTATTTCGGGCGAAACAGTCATGCAGTCTTTTAATAAGTTGCCCGGACCGCGTATCAACAAACTCCATTGGTCTGTCTGGACGGTTTTATTGCTCACGTTGCTTAAAATAATACAGGTGGGAGGAATGCTGGGAGGATCGGCACTTGTGCTCAATATGTTGCTGCCGCAGGTATCCGTAACCGTATGGGCGATATTGCTTGCCTTGCTGGTTTCGTTACTGGTGTATAAAAATTATTACCCGCTGCTCGAAAAAGCATCGCTGTTCATGATCGTTACCTTTACTGTTATTACCATTGCATCGCTGATAGCAGTGCAGTTTACGGAGTTCGCTTTCGGCTTACAGGACGTGGCAAACGGACTGCGCTTTGAACTGCCGGCAGCGATGGTAATGCTTGCCATTGGCGCATTTGGAATAACCGGCGTAGGCAGCGACGAAATCATTTCTTACAATTACTGGTGTATAGAAAAAGGATACGCCACCTATGCAGGCAGGCACGATGGCAGCGAAGCCTGGCGGCAAAGGGCGCAGGGGTGGATTAAAGTAATGTATCTCGACGCCACGGTTGCCATGATCATCTATACGGCCGTTACCGCAGCATTTTATTTGCTGGGAGCAAGCATTCTTCACGGGCAGGCCTATACGCCGGAAGGAAACCAGGTAATAGACGTGCTTGCCAATATATACACTCAAACATTGGGCGAAGGTTTCAGGGTAATATACCTGGTAGGAGCATTTTTCGTATTGCTATCCAGCGTATTTGCCACGCTTGCCTATTGGTCTAGATTGTTTTCCGATATTGCCGGCGAAAAAGGCTGGATCGATTTCAGCAATGTATTGCAGCGCAAAAAGCTCATCACTGCTTTATCGTTTATCATCCCCGCACTGTGGGCCATTGCCTACCTGTTTATAAACCTGCCGGTTATAATGATCATATCCGGCGGCGTTGTAGGGTCGGTATTGTTGCTCATCATTGTATATGCGGCTATTTGTTTCCGTTATAAAAATGCCACGGCTGTAAAAACCGGAAAGCTGTTTGATTTTCTTTTGTGGATAAGTATCATAAGCATTTTGCTGGTGGCTGTGTATGGAATTACCCAACTCGTGTAAACCTCTTCTTGTCTTATTAAAAAGATCATCCGCTTCAGGAGTTAACGCCCTGTCGTGCAAACCTGATTGCACAATTTTTGTTGTCCCTGTCAGATCGGAAACCATTTTTCTAACAGCAAAAATACTGGCGATGATACGCAAGTTAAAATCAGGAAAATATCGCATATACTCCCGTAAAAAAACCAGCAATAACAGGCGAAGAAATCTCGGCACCTTCGACTCACTCGAAGCAGCAAAAAAACATGAAAAAGAAATACAGTATTTTAAACATCATTAATAAAAGCTGCTGTTCTTTTCATTTGCCTTACATTAGCACATACAATACAAAGTAATTGCTATGCGAATTGCCACTTACAATGTTAACGGGGTAAACGGGCGGTTGCCTGTATTGCTTCGCTGGTTAAAGGAAACCCATCCGGATGTGGTGTGCCTGCAGGAATTAAAAGCGCCGGAAGAAAAATTTCCCGAACAGGCGCTGCTGGAAGCAGGATACCACGCCATATGGCATGGACAAAAAAGCTGGAACGGAGTGGCTATTCTTTCCAAACATGGCAAACCTGAAGAAGTTTGCAGAGCCTTGCCCGGCGATCCTGAGGATATGCATAGCCGTTATATTGAAGCAACGGTTTCGGGTATACTGATCGCCTGTTTGTACCTGCCCAATGGCAATCCCGCACCGGGACCTAAATTCGATTATAAGCTTGCCTGGTTTAAGCGACTTACCAACCATGCAAAAACGCTGCTGGCGAAAAATACCCCGGTAATTTTAACCGGCGACTTTAATGTAATGCCAACTGAACTGGACGTTTACAAGCCTGAAAAATGGGTAGACGATGCTTTGTTCAGACCCGAGGTGCGCGCCGCTTTTAAAGAGCTGGTTGAACAGGGCTGGACAGACGCTGTACGCAAACTGCACCCGGGCGAAAAGATCTATACTTTCTGGGATTATTTCCGCAATGCATACGGGCGAGATGCGGGCCTGCGCATCGATCACTTCCTTTTAAGTTCAGAAGTTGAAAAAAAACTAAAAGCGTGTGGCGTTGACCGGCATGTACGTGGCTGGGAAAAAACGAGCGACCATGCGCCGGTATGGATTGAGCTGAAAAAGTGAATTACAATCTGAGAGGAACCTTAAGTGTATATATAGAAGTGCAATACTTCGGGAGCAAGCGCTTATTAAATCTCTTACCCACTCCCCTCTCCAATATATTCCTTCTGTCCGAACGGACTCCCGACTCCTCTTGAGAGGTAATTACTACAACCTATTTGAGTCTTTACCTGAAAGTTAAATGCAAAACTGTTATTTCCGCACTTACACACCAATTCTATATCTTTAGTATTGAACGTTGTTGACTAAGATTGCGATTCGCCCTGACGTTCTATCCCAAATAAAAATAAACACCCGGAACATGAATAGAAAGACATTCCTCCGCCTGTCATCTTCTTCCATTGCAGGTATGATGCTCGTTCCCGATCAGGCATTGAACCAGGATAAGAAAATTAAGAACTGGGCCGAAAATCTTACGTATAGTACAGACAAATTGTTTCCTGCAGAGTCTGGCGAAGATGTTGTAAAGTTTGCCCAGTCGAATACCAGGTTCAAAGTATTAGGCAGCCGCCATTGCTTTAACAATATTGCCGATAGCAAAGACCAGTTTATATCCCTGCTTAAACTAAATAAAATTTATTCGCTGGATGAAGACAAGCGAACCGTGACGGTAGGCTCGGGAATAAAATACGGAGAGTTGGCACCGTATCTTCACAACAACGGATTTGCATTGCACAACCTGGCATCGTTGCCGCATATTTCTGTAGCAGGTGCCTGTGCTACAGCAACACATGGGTCCGGCGTCGGCAACGGCAATCTGTCAACGCAGGTTACGGGTATGGAAATGGTGAAAGCAAATGGTGAGGTAATTACGCTTTCTCCACACAAAGACGGAGAAATATTTTATGCAGCAGTTGTACACCTCGGCGCGCTGGGTATTGTTTCTAAACTAACGCTGGACATTCAGCCTACTTTTTCCGCACAGCAATATGTTTACCAGGATCTTCCACTAAAGGAACTTGTTCAGCACTTCGATGCAATACAGGCGAGCGGTTACAGCGTGAGCCTCTTTACCGATTGGCAAAACAATGCGATTAACGAAGTATGGGTAAAGCAAAAAGTAACTAACGGTGCAACGACGGATGTGCAGAAAGAATTGTTTGGCGCGAAGGCGGCTACACGCAACGTACATCCTATTATTGAATTGTCTGCAGAAAACTGCACGGAACAAATGGGTGTTCCCGGTCCCTGGTACGAGCGGTTACCACATTTTAAAATGGGTTTTACACCCAGTAGTGGAAAAGAGTTGCAATCGGAATATTTTATTCCACGCGAACATGCAGTAAAAGCTATTATGGCAATACAACGCATGGGCAAAAAAATAGGACCGCATTTATTTATTTCAGAGATACGGACCATTGACGGCGATGATCTCTGGATGAGTCCATGCTATCAGCAACCCAGCGTTGCCATTCATTTCACCTGGAAGCAGCATACGGCGCAGGTAATGGCTTTGTTACCTGCAATAGAAAAAGAGCTTGCTGTATTTCATGCGAAACCTCACTGGGGGAAGATTTTTACCATCAGTCCCGCACGTCTTAACCAGTTGTATAAAAAAATGAATGATTTCAGGAAGCTTGCCATCGAACTTGATCCCGGAGGGAAATTCAGGAATGCATTTTTGAACAGGAATGTTTTTGGGGAGTAGCGGTCAGCCCTGGGCGGGGTTCAGCTTCTATGTCATTTCGAACAAGTAAAACAAGGAGGTTATACGAAGTGGGAGTCTCTCGAAAGTAGAAGCATTGTTGACATCTTTTACATTCTCACTACCGGCTGGAGATGTCTCACTCGCTTCGCTGCATTCGACATGATGCGAAGGGAGGGAGGAAAATTTTTTTCATCGTCACCAATGCTATACGAAGTCTCCGACTTCGTATCATTATGTTCTTCACAATCTGCGACTATGTTAAGCTCACTCAAAAATATTTAAACAGCAACTGACATAGGGTTGTCACTGGTTTGTTTTTTCTTTGCGCATATTCATTCAAAACCCAGTATGGAAAAAACGGATCTTCGCAAAGTATACAAAGCGTATTATTCTGCCGCAAAAAAACCAGAGATCGTACAAATTGAACCGGCCCGTTACCTCTCGCTGAGAGGCAAAGGCGACCCTTCTTCACAATCGTATGCAGGCAATATACAGGCATTGTACGCAACAGCATATACTTTAAAATTCAGGATGAAAGAACAACAAAAGGATTTTGTGGTTGCCAGCCTGGAGGGACTGTGGTGGTTTGATGAAGAAAAATATCAAAACGTCGGAATAACAGACGCGCCATTGATCATTCCGCGCAGCGAATGGGAATACAGGATGCTGATACGGATGCCTGATTTTGCAACAGAAGCCGATATACAAAAAGCTGTTGCCACTTCCTTCAGCAAAAAGCAACTGGAAGCAATCAAAAAAATTGAACCGTATAATATGCACGAAGGCAAATGCATCCAGATGCTGCATGTGGGACCATTTAACACCGAGCCTGAAACTTTGCTTCAGTTACAGGCATTCTCGCAAAAGCATAACCTGCACAAAAACGGCATGCATCACGAAATATATCTTTCCGATTTCAGAAAAACACCGCAGGAAAAATTGAGAACGATTTTGAGAGAACCGGTGAAATGACTTGATCGGATATTTGATTTATGGTGTATGATTGGTCGTTTATTGTTTTGATCAATACAAACAATCTATGTCACTATATGACATGTGGTAAATAAACATCTCTCGCCAACGAAGCATACGTAATATCACAAACAGCCTGACAATAAAATTGTATATCCAACCGGTTAACATGCAAATTGAGAACAACTCTTTCAGTTTGAGTCGCATACCCGTTACTGTTGTCATAATATTCCAGCAACAGTTCAACTGCGTCTTCAATACGACCCGTAGAAAAATTTTCCAGGACAGAACCGATTGTATTTCGCGGCAAACGATCAGAAAGCTTTTGCAGGCATTCGCAAAAAATAAATGGATCTGATTTTCGTATTAGCTGCGAGAGCCGTTGAATGCGTATTGATTTTTCCGTGTCGAGGAAAATGATTGGCGCAACTACCATGTGTTTGTATAACCAGTCTGGCACAGAGATGTTGCCTATCCGCTGCAATTCCTGTTCTATAAAAACAGGCTTATTGTTATTGAATGTTCGCCATGTTTTGTTGAGTTGCTTGTTGAACTGATAAGAAGTAGGTTGATGTGCATATTGTAAACGTGCAAATGCAGAACCATCGTGGCAACACAAGGTTTCGAGATTCAACACCTGTTCACCTGCCCGGAAAAGATGATGTAACAGTTCCGTTTTTCCGGAGCCTGTTAAACCACCTAACAAATAAATTTTTGGAAAGTTATGTGAAGAAAGAAACATAAAAAAAATACCCGTTTAGGGAGAATTTGTTCTATAACTCTGCGTTCAACTTTGTCGAAACTTACTATAGAGGACTGGAACGTATGAACCAGAAGAACTGCTATTGAAAGAACCAACGCTGCATACTAACTTCGATCTGAAAGACTCAAATATCAACTTTATTACGGGGTTTGAACTCTTTCCG
This sequence comes from Agriterribacter sp., assembly GCA_051958655.1. GTDB lineage: Bacteria > Bacteroidota > Bacteroidia > Chitinophagales > Chitinophagaceae > Agriterribacter. The sequence continues at coordinate 64,525 of JBQCFW010000076.1, forward strand.
TTCCAAGTGCGGTAGTCACCTGACATCGTTCTAAGTACATACTAAAGATACAACGTTGTATTTTTCTTTGCAAGTGTTTTGTGTGATTTTTTTTGTTTTGTTTTCACGCAAAGCAGCAAAGAAAGCAAAGGCACAAAGTCCTCTGTGTAACTTTGTGCCTTGGTGCCTCCGTGGTTCAAATTTCTCATGGCAATGGGGTGGAGCAGCGAACGTAGTTTTAACGCAAAAAGTCCAAAAAAGCAAAGACACAAAGTTCTCCGTGCAACTTTGTGTCTCCGTGCCTTCGTGGTTCAAAATCAAAAATCTCAAATCAGCAATCAGGAATCACTTTCTTTCCTTCGTTATCGCATCCAATGCATCAAACTGCAATCCGCTGGAACCCTCTCCCCTGCCCAGTTTTTTGCGACGACCGAGCCAGTTCACCGTCTTTCCGTTGTACCAGCGTGTACGTTGATAATTGCTGGTAACCCTGGCGCCGGCGCGCGGCACTTCTTCTTCGTTCACAAACATCGGTGCAGTAACATGGTCGGTTTCGTTTACCCCTGTACGTAATAAAATGGTAGAAGGTCTTACAGGTGCATACTCGTTTTTAAACCATCGCGGCATGCTGGCCCGTTGCAATCTCACTGCACGATATTGCCCTGGTATATGCACAGGTACAAAAGGAATCCAGTTTTCAGGTACTGTGTTTTCAATCATGTATTTAAACATCGCTTTTTCATCAACAGGTAAAAGCGCTCCTGCAGGCGGTTCAATCAACTCAATGGCATTGCGCAAATAATTGGCAGCAGTGTCTCCTTCCATATTGGTTCCTGCAAGACTGTTCATCCTTGTTTCAATTGCCCAAACCATGTTCGCCATTTCATCCCGGATGAAATGTACTTCTTCCACCGGATCGCTTTCCTGTATTTTGGCTACACACGGTGGCAGGAACAGTCGGGTATCGGCAGCAACGTTTTTCATGTTGTCTTTCGTTCTTACACTCAGGTTAAACAAACCCCAGGCAGTCCAGTCGTCCGTATCGCCTTGTATAGCAGGTTTGATGAGCGAACGCTCGCCAAACACGTCTGTTATTACAATGGCAGGAATCTGGGTAAGACTTCCTACCGGCAATGAGTAGGGTACCACCAACCAATCATTGCCATAAATCAGTGCGTATTCCGACACAATCAGCTTTGCAATGTCTGTAGTATCTGCATCTATATTTCCGAGGTCGATATTGCCATCTTCAAATTGCCACCACCTCGGGTGCGGCATGCCGCCGTACTTTGCAAGCGTAGGTATTACCGTTAGTATCTTCTCACTCACCTTAGGCAGCTCCTCCAGGGTAGCATTGCCCGTCAACCCATCTATCACTTCTCCATCTGCCGATACATCAAACGAATACCATTCCATATCTCCACTATAGTATTCTTCAGCTTTCAGCACAGTATTGGGCTTTTCTTTTTCGGGTAGCGCCACTGCAAACTGGTATTCCATCTGCTCGTTTAACCATGCCCCTTTGCCATTGCTGTTGTGCTGCGGCTTGTAATTTTTTTCAAACCATTGAATATAGGCTTCCAATGCTTGTTTTAATGCATCGTTATGTGCGGGATTTGCTAAAGTAATAGCAGTTACTGCGGCAGCCACTCCTGCCTTTGCAGCGTTGAACAGCAACACACCATCGAACCACTGTGTTCCGTTAGCTGCTAAAAAGCTGTTCAACGGATTGTTTACTAATGAGCGCAATTTTCGCACTGTCTCCGTATGACCATCAGTGTTATCTATACTTTCGGGAAGCACAATTGCATACAAGGTTTTCAGCTTTTGCAGGTATTGCGCATAATTAAAGCCGGCAACACCGGTCAGCTTACTCTTCAACAGCTTCATAAAGAAGGATGCCGACTGTACGCGACAATGATAATCCAGTTGCGGGTGCTCGCTTTCCACTTTGGTTTCGGCGGGTATGATGTCGGTATATACTTCGCCAACCTCTGTTGCCGATTTGTACCGCGCTATCTGCGTGCTCTGCATTTTTATTTTTGCGAAAATAGCAGAGCCGGTATCTTCTCCCTGGAATTCACCAAACTGCCATTGACGGGTAAGCATCCATAGAGGATCGTGCACGGCGCATTTCAGCACATCATCGAAATCCTGTTTTCGTGCTCTGGGTTCTAACCTGTTCCATGCGCGGAATGGTTCGCAGGAAACGCTGTCTATTCTTGGCATACGATACGATTATAAAATGGGTTGTATTGGTTCAATTATAATATTAGGTTTCGGTTGTTTGTTGAACGAAAAATCCATCACCACCTGCACGCCTAACGGGTTAGCATCGTCGATATCACCCATTTGCGGCGGCGCTACTTCCGACAGCACACCGGGCAGTATATGCGACAATGCACTCTGGTCGATATGATCTGGTTCCACTGCACGGTTCTTCGCCATTTCCAGTGTATCCAGCAAGGTAAATACAAGATCTTCCCAATCCCATTTTCCCGTAATTACGGGAGTAACGGCCAGCAGTAACGACTGGGGAGGCATGGCATTGGGTTGATTGTAATTGAGTGTAATGCCGGTTGTTTCTGTTTTGTTGGGGATGATCTCCATCCATTCGTCTATAATAATACCTGCCTGGTCCTGTACTGCGGCGTTTGTCCATAACTGTGGGTTCACCATTACAAGCGACAGTTTATCTTCACCAGGAGAATATTCCGCAGGGAACTCAATGCCCAGCCAATAATCGCCTGGCTGATAATTGAATTGCACCGGCTGTAAACTGACGCTTTGATCGGTGGCAGTCAAAACCATGTCCAGCATTTCGAGTGAGCCGATTTTAGGCCGCACTTTCGCTACACTCTGCAACCATTCCGCCATTACAATCGCGCGGTCAGCCCTGATAATATTGTCTGCATCCGGCGCATTCAACTGCGCAGCAATTTCGGATTGATTGGGAGCTTTGTATAACGGAAGCGAGACATATGCTTTTCCAAACAAAGTTTTAAATACATCATTGTAGTAAGACAGCTGCTGTTTGTCGGATGTTTTGGCATTGATCTTTTTCACCGTATCGGTTGCCTGCTTCAAACGTGCATTGGTTTGCCTGTATGCGATCATGGTTTGCTGCAGGTATTTTTGTGATGCTTCTTTTTTATCTGTGGATTGCTCAAACAGTAAATCAGGAACGGAATTGGGAACAGCAAAAGCATTTACATCCAACAGGAACTGCTTCATTAATTTGAACCGGGCATTGCTTAATTCTTCTTCTGCAGCCAGTGTTGTTTTGGCATCCAGTAAATCTTTCAGAGCCGCGTCTGCCGTTAAAGCAGTTACTACATTGGTAAGAGCAGCTATCGCTTCGTCTGCCCGGGCTTTGTATTGTGCTGCATCGTGGTTGCCAGGATTGTTTGCGTCTGGGGCGGCACTGGTTTGAACCAATTGTTCGGCACCCACTGCACGTGCCTGCAATAACATATTTCTTATTTGCGTAAGCAGGTGCTCCTGTTCGTAAAAAGTTTGAATGGTATCGTTCCATGTATCGATACGCGACCTGATATCTACCACCACTTTCACATCATTCTGCAACGACAGTTTTTCACGCAGTACATAAGCGATGTAACGTTTAAAGTCTGCTTCGTTAGCCGAAAGATAAAGATAGTCCAGTGGCTGCAGGTTCAGCTCATTGAGCGACAACTCGCTGGTTTGGGTAGGCGAATCCGCAGCGGCAGCGGTATGCTCAACAGAGCACCTGATATCAGCAGGGTTTCCAACCATTCCCGCCAGCCATGCGTTGAGTGTAGGTTCTGCCTTGGCCCTGGGCGAAGCATCGGCTGCCCAACCTGTAGGTTTTGCAAATGTTTTTTGCGGAGGGAAATTCAATACCACTCTTTGTGTTACCACTGTTCCCGAACGCGGCGTTTCTACGATTTGCGGATCGGGAATATTTTTACCTTGCGCCAGGCTGTTTACCATGGCCGAAGCGCGTACGTAGTTGCCTTGTACAACCTGGTATACGCTTTCAGAAACCGCTACATCGCCTAATGCGTCCAGCGCATCGGCCATGCGGTCTATTTCTTTTGCGATTTGTTCATACTCTTTATTAGCGCCACCATTGGTGGTAACTAGGTCGTGCAGCCATTGGAGCACGGTGTTGTTGGCTGCGTCGGTCAGTACTTCAAACATGGTTTTGTCTGCCGGAAAATCAAGCCATTTTACTGCATCATAAATCTTATTCAGCAACGCCATTCCATCTACCACATTGCTGTTGTACGAAGGCGCTTTGCCATCCTGGGCATTGTCTTTTACCGGAACTACTAACGGGAAAGCATTCCTGAACGGAAGAATGAACTTGTCGAGCTCAACCAGCTTGTATCGCTCATGCAATCCTTTTTCAAACTGAAATCCTAATACGGCGCCAATCTGTAACCCATTCTGCACACCATCTATCAGGTTCAGCGCCATTCTTACCCGCGATGAAGAAATGTTCACAGCTAACCGGTTGTTGATGTCTTCTTCCGAATAATTGGCTTTGTACGCACTCCTCAAAACGGCAGCGGTTATAGCGTGGTTCAACGACGGAGCATGAATGAAGCCATCGTTATCAGGATCTTCATACACTTTTACTCCTTCGGGGCTCATGCCTGCGGGCACGTCCTCCGCCTTCGCTTCCTGTTTGTTATTGTCTCTCCGCAAATCTTCCAGCCAGCCGTAAGCGCCGAGATAAATACCGGTTTTATTAGTTGCCCGCTGTTCCACCAGTCGCTTGTTTACAAGGCCTGTCAGCCAGGCATCAAGCCGGTAACTGCAGGAGTCTATATGCTCTGCAAGCAGGTACGATAATTCTTCTGTTGGCAACGTGCTCAACAAGCTAAAGGCCCTGCGCACCTCTCCCACTTTTTCCAGCATTTTTTTATGTTGTGCCTTGTTCGCATAGCCATTCAATATAGTATTGCTATCGGGCTTATGAATATAGGCAGCCATTGAACTTCTTCCGCCGTTGGCAGCATCGGTAGCCGTTACCACATACTTATAAAAAGCATTGTCGTTATTGAATTTATCAAACACAAATCCTTTCAGCTCATCCATATCCTTCAGCAGCAAATGCCATTTTGTATTGTATTTCCGAAGCGACCCCATCCCGCCCCATTCGCTATAGGTACTTTCGTCGCCTACCGTTCTACGTTTGTCTTCCGTAATCAATCCTTCAAACTGCAATATGTCGAGCGCTGCCTCCTGGTAAGCCTGCATCAGCGATTGACGCATCATTAAAAACATCAGGCTCCTGCTTGGAAAGTTTTTGGGATTGTTGCCAGCCAGGATGGTATCCATAAAGCTGTTGAGCAACCAATCGATGTATGTCCCGGATTCTCCTTTTTCCAGCGTATCTACAGGCGACAATTCTTTGCTGTCAATTAAAAAACCTGTCAACTGGCGCAATTCTTTCGGCCCGGCGATATACCTGTTCCGGAAAATGCGGCTTTGTTCAAACTGATCGCGTATGCGTGAATACTTTCCATCGGTAAGCTTGAAGATCGCGTCAAAAAAGTCAGGGATCAATTCATCGGGAAAACTAAAGGAAGGTGCAAATGTTCCTTTGATCATCATTTCCTTGAACCACGCCCGCATGTATTCGGCACCGTGAGTAGCTCGTATATCGTACTCATCGCTTCCTGCGCCTGTATATACGCCTTTACGGGTAATATTGATACCATACCTGTAATAATGCTCAACAGAGCCTGCATTCAATCCCAGCATTTCTATGAACTTTTGCTGCGGGTTACCATTTTCAAGCTGTGCATAATGCACTACTTTATTTTTACGCAGCTCGGTCCAAACGCCGTTGAACATTTTCAGTATTTCATGCAATCGCAGCTCAAACCTCAGTTGCCGCGCCACTTCGGCATTTGCCGGTGTTACCTGTGGCAAATTGTAGGCATCGTACTGTGTAGACAACTTCAAACGCGAGTAAGCAGTAGTGGGCAGTATACCATAAGGTTGTGCGCCAATACGCAACGAAGGCAGGATACCGCGTGCAGGACAATGATTGATAAAATATTTTTCGGCACGCCTGATGTTGTCATAAGTGAAAATGTGATCCCACATTTCTTCCATGGTATGCCCGATGGTAGCATGCCACAATGCCCGGTTCATGGTAACGGCATTGCTCACCTGCTTGTCTAACCGGTTGTTTACTTTTTGCAATACGGCGGCAGACAATCCAAGTCCATCTGTCAATCGCTTTCCATCCGATTGCAGCAGGATGTCGGTTACCGACACGTCGAATGATTTATTGGCAATTTCGATATCAAAGCGTTCGTCCTCATCATTATCGCGCGCACTGTATCCGGCCGTTGCATTTTCTGTATTGTTGGTGGGTGTTCCCACTTTCAAAATGCCCATACCATCTGCAGCATATACATGGTTCAACAGCAGCTTTTCAAGCAATGCCTGGTTGTTGAGTGCATCGCCTTGCTTTACACCGATCACCAGCAATTTATCAAAACCGGTATCGTATTGTTCCTGCGTAAGCGGAAGCGTAACTCCCATGCCGGTTTCCACTGCCCTTCTGTATTCAGTCATCCATTTCATGCCGTCTTCAATCACCAGGTCACCATTCTCATCTATTTTATAAATCGGGTCACCATTTTCATCTTTGTTTGAAAAGAAAGCAGGATCAGGGCCGAGCTGCAGATTATCCGGCACCTTATTGCCTACAACAATGTGTTGAAAGCGGTTATTCTTAATCGTGATCACCGCAAACCTTTCGGGCAACACATTGCTGTGCGGTGCCTGTGTCCAAACATTTGCTTTAATAACAGGGTCAGTATAGTCAAATGCAGGCTGCGCCAGTTCTGCCACCAGTTGATCCACCGTTCTGCGATCAATGGCATTCATCTTTTCAACCAGTTGGCTAAAATTATCCGTTACCAGTTTAAAAGCCGCCAGCTTATCGGCAAACTGCGTTTGCTGGGCGGGAGTAAGCGCATTGGCTTTGGATACAATGGATTGAATATCGCCCTGCGCCCGCACTACCTGTACTTCCAAAGCCTGTATCATCACATCAGGAGCTGCGGTTACAGGCTGCAGGAGCGTAGTGAGTTTTTTTATGCGCGTATCCAGCACCGTAATAGCATTGATCAACACCGAGATCCAGAAACGATCCGGATCAAGTGTTGGATTGAGCGATTGCGAAGCAGGCGGAATAGCTTTTGCCGCATTTTGTATGTCTGCAAAAAAAGCATAAGGCTTTTGCTGTAATTGCTGTGCATTGCGCGCTATGCCCGATTTCCGGGGATCGATCAACGATGCCACCCACGATGCTCTCTTGGTGCCATGTGCGGTGCACAATCTTTTCCACGCGGCTTTTTCCAGCTCCACATCGTTGCTAGCAATCCACCAGGCACTCCAGAACCTTTTGCCTGATTCAAATTCTTTCGCCGTTAATCCTTCTTCGTGTGTGTGAAGAAAAATATCGTCGGGATAAATCCTTACCCATAACTCATGCACTTTTTTCGGTTTGGGTTCTGTAGCAGCTTTAGCTCTTTCAATCACCGCAGCGGCATCGCTCGTAATATATTTGGAAAATGTATCTACTCCATACTTTTGGCTTTTATTCTTTGTTGGGATGCCGCCAAGGCTTTCGTTTGTTTTACTCAGTTCAGGAGCCAGCAGGTTGTAAACTTTATTTAAGCGCTGCGCCTGACTGGTACCTTTCAACGGAGTGGCTGCAATGGATTTGTCGATATAGCTAATGCCGGTTTTAATTTTGTCTTTAAATTTTGTAACCGTTGCATACGGCGATGCCGGGTCAACTGAAAATTTTCTAAGATGAAGATAGGTTTTCATGGCCTGCAGCAACAGGTCGTTGTAATCGTATTGCGGCGGCTGGGGTAAGGCTTTTAGCGCAGGTATGGTAGTAGTTTCAAATTTTTGAATGGCATTTTGCACATCGGTTACCAACGGTGCCACCTTTTCATTTACATACTTCGTCCATGCAGCGTCGGTATGCACGGCAGAAAGATTAGCCACTACAGCTGCTATGCTTCTTTTGATCTGCGAATGCAGTTGCTCTACCTGCGCAAACTGGTTTTTAGTGATGAACTTTATTTCCGGCAGTTGCTTCTCGTGATCTTCATAAAATTTCAACACCTGTTTCAAACTATCTTCCACATAAGCATACAGATCTTTTTTGTTTTTGATATTCTGGTAAGGTGTTTTGGCACGAACTGAAAGCACATCAATGGCGGTGGCGGCTTTCTGCAACTGGTCGAGCAGGTTGCGAGCCGGCAACAACACGCCATACGGATCTACCACCAGTGCTTCAATGGCCGCTACCAAACTGCTTATCGCATTTTTTAAAGCGGCGAAATTGGCGGACGGAAATTTCTGCGATACAAAGTTTACCGTATCCGTGAGGCTTGCGCCCATCTCTTTTAAAATGCGCTTGTTCTTTGCCGTAAGTATGGTGATTTCGCTTACCATCTTCCCCGCATCCTGCACATTCTTCAGCGATTTGCTGATGGCTCCACCAGCCTCGGCAGCGTTCTGAATATTCAGCAGGTCTACCTGCACCAGCAGCAACAGGTCGAGTATGGTATCAATGTTATCGGTAGAAGTTGTTTGCGATGGTTCATCCAGTTCCATGAAACGGGTTTCGGTACGCACCGGTAACAGTAAAAACGGGATGCCGTCGTTTTTAGCGGCAGTCATGTTTCTTATTTCGGTGATCCTTTTATCTTCTAACAGTGCGTTTAATGTAGACGGCATGAGTAGAAATTTATAAATTCAGTAATTCTTCATTCAGCATTTCACCCGCATGGCGGGCAAACAATACCGGGTCCTGGTACAGGATAGAAGCCACCTCTGCAGCATTGCTGGCCCAACCAGGCACTTCGTTTAAATATTTGTCTTTTACATCGGCATCATTTGCCTTCGTAATATTAATGGCTTTCGAAAATGTAAGCTGGTAATTGTCCAGTTGCGCCTTTTGGGCAACCAGGTGTTCCCAGGTAAAATCGTTCCATGTTTCAGGCATACCCGCAGGCATACCCGTTGTATCGCCCAGCTCGGTCGTAAAATCATCCAACCCAAATTGTATTTGCCCCGGTCTTTCTTTAAATACAAAAAACCATCCGGGATTTTTACCTGCTGTACTTTCTGCAGGATTGGTAATGCGGTTCCCGTTGGCCTGCTCTGCTGTAAGATCAAAACCAAACAAAGTAATATCGGGCTTCAATGTTGCTTTAAACAAAGGGAATTTGGTATTTGTTTGCGTTACACTCGCCGGCAGCCTGCGTGGTTTGGTCGGATTGTTGGGATCATAAGTGGCTTCCTGCGCATATACCATGGTGTCAGGATATTTTTTAAACAAGTCACCCCGCACCACTAAAACCAATATGTCTTTGTCGCCTGCCGGACGGTGAAAGCCCAACGCTTCTGTCCATTTGTCCATCACTTCAATGTCCTTTTTCTTTTCCGCATTCTGTTCAAAAATATTGTCCTGCGTGTTCCAGAACTGGCGGAAGTAAGAACCACGCTGATCGGTAGGATATTCTCTCCATAATAATTCTCTCGCCATTTCATGATTCAATCCTGCTAAAAAGGCTTCAATAAAGCGATTGTTAGTCTCTAACAATGTGATGGTATTTCGTGGCAGTTTATCTACGTTGGGCAAAATGAAATTCTGCGATATTTCTTCCAGGTACTCGTACACCGGTTCGGTAAATTCAGGATAGGCCATCACGGGTTTCAGTTCCTTAGCAGGCTTGTAATGAATGCCATCCCATATTTTTACGATGTTACCGACCCTGAACTTCATCGTTAGTTCAGGATTGATCTGTTTAACAACATTGCTTTTTATTGCGCTTAAACTGCTGATAGGCGATTTTGCTATTACCGCATCCATTTCTGCCAGCTTTGAGCCGAACGACGCCATCGTACTTTTATAATTAGTAACATCCTCGCCTGAAGTAGAAGCAGCAATAATTGCATCTGCATTCGTTACCAGTGCCGCATTTACAACCGTAGCCGAGGCGTAGGTTCTGCCGCCACTAAAATCGTCGAACACATTTTTGTAAGACGTTTCGGCTACGGTTACCTGCACCTGGTTGGCAGCGTCTTTTTTGTATTCCGAAACACCGGTGATCAATGACGTAACGGTAGTGGCTACCGCGGCAGGTACGCCAGGTTTAGCTGCCAATGCAGATTGCAGTCCGGCTTTTGCCCCCGCTGTATCACCGTTGTTAAACGAAGTGGTATTCAGCAGATCAAAGAAAACGTCTTTGGCAATGTTCAGGACATTAGCACTGTAAGTGCTCACGGCGCTGTCTACCAGTTGCGTGGCAGCAGCCATGCTCAATGCTGCCGACGGCGCTGCTTTCATTTTAGCCGCGGTTACCGATGCAGCATCTGTTTCGGGCTTATTAAAATTGGCAACCACGTTGTTGTTTAGCCCCAGTTTTTTAGTACGCCTGGTAGCTCTTGTCATTTTTTGAAAAGCTGCGCTTTGTACCGCCAGCGGAATGGCGCTTTGTGCCACTACTTCATTTACCGTAGCATCTTTAGCTTCATCCCATACCAGGTGCTGCATGGCGCCTGTAGCGCGTAAAAATTTATCTGTTTTTGCACCAACAAAATGTTTTTTAAAAATGGCATTGTTTACCAGCTTGCTTAATAATGCTTCGTTCACCTTCCTGTTGGCATCGTTTATTTTTCCTACCTGCTGCCAGGCGCGGTTCATAAATATTTCCTGGCGTTTCTGTATCACTTTGGTTCCCAAACCGGCGGCAGCCCTGTTGCGAAAATCAAGGTTCAATTCCAGCAACCATGGCCAGTTAACACCGGTTTTCAAATCCTCCGCCAAGCCATGCCATGCCCCATAAACCGGTGGAACAATCATTGGATCATCTGTAAACGATACTTCGTAAAAAGGATTTTCAGCAGTATCGCCACCGCTGGTTTGAGGGCGATTGATAGAGGGTGATAAATTTAAAAAAGTTTTGAGCTGCTCCTGTACCTGTGTTTCACCGGGCGTGGAAGGAAAATTTTTACGGATCGTTTCGAAAGATGGCGGGCGCAATGCGGCTTCCATTCCCATGGTGGTGCTTTCCATTTTCTGATCCATACCGTAGCCAATCTCCTGCACGTCCATCGGCATCATGCCCGATTCAGGCTCCATCACTATCGGCTTCAGCTTTGATACGAGACTTTCAAAATCGCCATCAATACCGGTTTGGAACGACCATTGGTAATAAACGGGGAAATCGAATCCGCGCGGTTTCGCTTCCTGCCCGGTTTTCGTCCACGAACTATCCTGCGCAGGCACACCGGTAGTTTCCAATCCTAAACCAATGCGTCTGCCGGTTTCAAATGCGGGGATCACGCAAGCGGTATACGAAGTATTTTTTGTGAGTTTACGCGGACACAATAGCCGGCACAACGCACTATCAGGATCGCTGTTCAGCTCCTGTGTAACGCGCGATTTCAAAGCATTGGGATCTGCCTCTTCCAATATTTCATTAAAATGCACATGCGCCCACGCCCAGGTATCGGCAGGGTTGCCAAACACATCATTGAACTTATCGTTGGGAACAGTAACAAAGGGCAATGAATCGGGCAACTGCTTTTCGGTAAACTCTCCGTCTTTTAATACAATCAGCGCCAGCCAGGGACGCAACCTTTTGGGGTTGGCTTCGTTGGGCGAAGCAGGCGTATATCTCCATAAAAAATCTTCTTCATAAAATTCTATATACGCAAGATTGTTCGACTCGTAATTGTTTACATTGCGCGCGGGATTAACGCGAACGATCACACGATCACTGATATTCAATACATCACCCGGACCGAGTACATTGATGTTTTTTGATATTACCTGGTCGTTGCCACCATCGCCTTCTGCCGCATCTGCATGCACCGTTAGCTCAACATTCAATTGGGCGCGTTCCATTGCGGTACCTGTTCCTGTAGCCAGGTTGTCTTTTTCAACAATCTGGGCATTCAGTCCCTGCCGCAACCAGGGCAAAAATGAGTAATGCGCTATATCTGCCATGTTAATTCATTTAGTTTTTTTCTCGTGGGACTAAAGTCACACGTCACAATATGTAACCGAGCCGATGGCTCTGGCTGCTGATTTCTTCAAACTGCTTGCCTTGCTGTACGAAGTCTCTGACTTCGTACTCCTTATGTTCTTCAAAGTCTGGGACTTTGATTTAGCGCGTGGGATTAAAATCCCACGTTACAATGTGGTACCGGGCCGATGTTCTGGCTGCTGATTATCTGCGAATCTGCAGCTCATAAACCTTTATGCCATCTCCATATGATATGCCGGTACTATTTTAATCTTTCCTTTCATTGCGGGATTGGACTTTACATAATCGTTCAGCGCGTCTGTTGCATCTGAATAGCTGCCTGCCGAAAAACCATTGTGCGCTACTGCATCCATGCTTGCTTTGTTCATTATTACAAATGCTTCGTCGTTCACGCTTACTGCTTTGTCTTTTTGCACCGCCTTTTTGTTCGCATACTCGCGGGATAATGATGAATTGCCTATTGCCCCGCCTTTCGTCATTAGCTTAAATATGTTCTTATCAAATGTGAACAACGGCGTTTCGGGTGTAGGATCAAAGTCAGACACATGCACTTCGTATTCTACTTTCCTATTGGCTCTCGACAGTACCGTGATCTCATCCGTTTCCGTAACCTTTACACCGCTCTTCATGTTTTCGTAAGAAGGTGCGCTCAGCTTTTGTTTGTTGTCCAGCTTTTTAAACATTGTCGGCGCAAACGCTTCTGTGGGGTACTCATTTGAAACAATGCTGTTGCCGATCTTCACCTGCGTGATATCGATCTTTTTAATATCTGCCGGAATGTTCTCACCAAATTTTTCAAGCACCTGGGCCACAGGCACTACCGTCTGGCTCACTTTAAAGGAGCCAAAAGGCTGCAACACTATATTGCCTGGCTCCGACGGAACATCGCGCACGCTTACCAGCGTTGAGCGGTTGGCAGGCAATTCGGTTGTCCAGTTGTTATCGAGCTGCAATGCTTCCATGGCTTTGGGCAGCACAGCTATCTTCGGGTATTCGATGCTGTTCTTATCGCCCCATTCCTCATCAAAATGAACTTTGATGGTAAAGAACAAAATACTGAAAGACGCCGTGCCTTTGGCATTCCAGGGGGTAGGACCAGCCAGTTCGAAATCGAGGGTAATGCCAAAGAGCGTGGTGTCGCCTATTTTCACTTCCAATCCGGCGCCAACCCCTACAATAAAGCGGAATGGCGAGAACTGGAACAACGCATCGAAATAGAGGTAACCGACTACCTTGAATTCAGATAACGCAAAGCGGAAATCTATTTTAGCACCGAATTGTACCGTGTTGGAAGTAACGGCAAAATAACAGGTGAGTATCAGTCTTGGATTGTCTGCCAGAATGGTGAGCGTTAACCTTTTCATGGAAGGCACTTTCAGTTCACTTGGCGGTTTAAACTGTGGATGGAACCCGCCTACCGACAGCAGGAAGCCTTTGGTTTCGCCCCAACCCAGGCGCAACGCCATATCGCCTTCGAGCGTAAACGTGAGTATGCGCGAATTGTACAGGCTGGCGTCGAACGACAGCATGCCTTTATCAAAATCAATAATGCCCACAAAGTTTACCTGCAATTGCAGGATGGCTGCTTCTTCGGTAGGTAATGCAATTTTTAGTACGCCTAAAATGGCAATTCGCACAGGGCTGGCAAATTCTATAATGATGCCAAAATCGATGGTTACCAATGCGGGTACGCCCCAGGTTATCCTTGCCATCAGGCCAATCATAAACTGATCTTTCTTGGGCGGGAAGATGGTGCTGATTTGCTGAATGATGGTGGTGATATTGTTGATAATATCTTCCGGGAAAAGGATGTGATCGACAGCGTTGTTCTTTACGCCTTCACGCAATGCATCCACATTAATGGTACGGTTAATGCCAAGCATACCGCCTAACCCGCTCAGGAAGAAGCCCATGCTCAGCGATATACCGGGACTAAACGTAACGCTGATAATGATGAGGAGCGAGAAGCCATCGCTGCCATCGGGCATGCGGGTAGTAATAACGCAAATGGCAGCCACCTGTATGGTATCCATAATAGACAGCTCCAATGCACCGGCGTATTGCTTATTGTCAACATCAAACAAAATATAACCGCCGCCTTTCACCACGCCGGCATCTATACTTAAGCCAATACCAGTAGGTGGTTTGAACGCAAAGTCGAGATTGGCAGGCCCCACATTCCCCTGTTTGAATTGCAGCTCGGTGCGCAAGCCGATATTTTCTACAACTGCTATAATTGGCCCGAGGGAAAGCTTAAGATTAGCTCCCGCATCAAGTTTGAATTTATCGGCTGCAGGACCAATGCCTATTTTCAACCCGTTGATGGCAACAGGACCGAGCTCAATGTGTACGGGCAGATCAATTGTAAACTGCGCGCCGCCACTGATGCTGAAGCCATGCAGCAAACTGAATTTGAATGCAACGTTCGAATCGATCTGGATGTTTACGCCGGACAGCATTTTTTGCAAAAAACCATCTCCATCGCCACCGCTGATCACGAGGCGTATTACCTGTATCTCTCCTTCCATACCCAGGTCTACCTTTCCACCGGAGTTTCCCACAAACCATTTTACACCCAGCCCTTTCAGCGCAAAGCGGGTGCCGTTGCGTGAGCCTACTAAAATAATCTCTTCCGATTTATCTGCTTTTTCGCGTATGGCAACAGAGGCATTATAGTTAGCCGTAAAATTCAATATGCCTTCTGCATTAAATGGAGGACGGATGACAAAACCGACTCCCTTTACATCTGCGGAAGATTGGAACACCAGCTCTCCCCTGTCGCATACATTGAACTGAAATTCGGCTGCGCCCATAATATATGGCAACAGTGCAATTCCTTTTTTCTTTGCGCCCTGTGCATCGGCTGGAGAAAAAGTAATACCAAACTGCGCATAGGTTTCGGGCGTAAATCCTTTTTGAAAGAAGGGAAAACGTAGTTCTTTCTGCCCAGTGGTTGTATTTCCTAATATAGTACGGGTCGTTTCTGCCTGCGGGTACAACCCTCCCGGCAACGAAGCAGCTTTCATCAAACGTTCGAGCCGGAAAAGAAATTTGCCTGCGTCAAAATCTGCTTCCCACTGGTATACATCGTTAAACAACTGGCGGGGATTGGTGAACATCAAACCAAGCCGGTTCCAGTTCACCAGTCGCATGGGTTGTCCTGCCGGCGCTTCGGGCTCAAACTCAATCAGCCCCAGTAAAAACAGTGCATCATGCAACTGAGGCTTTTGATGTTCAAAATAATCGAGTATCAGGAAATCAGTAAGCCGCCGGGGGAAATCATCAATATTGGGAATGCCGGCACCTCCGCCTGCTTTGATCTGGTTATGAAGATTGACGATGGCATTGATCAATGTTCCAAAACGTCCGCCAATGGCAGCCAGTGCAGCAATCACCTCCATATCGCCTTCTGCATCTACGAGCGTACGAACAGCATTTACCAGCTCTGTTCCTTCGGTTGCCACGCCTGATAATGCGCCTCCCATGGCGCTCGCTGGCAAGTCGTAGCCTAACTTTTTGAACAGGTCAACTGCTTTCTGAGGCGTATTTACAGCGCGCAAAGGCGACAATGCTAATCCTGCTTCGGTTAATACTGATTGTAGTGCATCCTGTGGCATATACTATGTTTACTATAAAATCAAATTCATTTGCTCTTTCCTAAGTTTTTCACTGACTAAAGGTTAAACGATCACCATACTTGTCTGAAGGGCACACGGCTAATTCTGTTAAAACATGTTCATCCTGCAGCATTGGTGCGCGCCGCGATTGTGCGGTGCCAATGGCAGCGCCTGTGCTCTGATTGGCTGCTCCCGAAGGCAATGCTTCGGCCCATATACATTTGTACCACGATTGCATAGCGGCGCTGTCGTGCGTTTGCAATACCATTAAACCATTCCGGTTCATGGCATTCCTGTTGAAAAAGAAAACCGGCAATCCTGCAAACAACAGGTAGAAGTATAAACCATCGCCGGTTTGCAAACTGTCCTGCGCAGCCTGCATGAAATTTTTTACGGGCGTAAGCTGTGTTGCAAGATGGTTTAACAGCTGCTGCTGATACTGTTGAATAACGGCAATGGTTAAGGGATTAGGTGCTGTTGCGGGCACCACGTTTTGCGACAATGCGGTATTGATCTGCTGCAGACTGGTGAACAGCGATTGAAGCGTGGCGGCAACAGGCGTAGCAAAAAGTGTTTGGCTATAGGATGTAGCAGCATTTGTTATGGAAGCGATTGCGGTTAGTTGCGCAGTCGAAGGCACCGAGGCTGCCGGCACATTGAAAAAATTGGTAAGGTTTGTAATGATCGCCGAAAAGTTCAACGGCGTTAATGCCGCCAGTCCCGGGGTTGGAATAAACAACGCGGGTATGCGTGTACGCCAGCTAAGATCGCAAAAGCGCAGCGCATGACCACTCAATAAATCTGCCCAGAAATTATTGTGAAGGGGTTCTGCTTTTATCATCCCCGCCCATGATAGCATGGCACTACGCTGCTCAGCAGGTGGCAGCGCGTTGGCAAAAATATTTCGTGTAAGGTATCCCGCTATATCGGCACGGTTTCGTGGCCGCTCCCAGCCCAAAGGAGAATATGACTGGAACCAGATAGGGGCAGAGGCCTTGAGCCTCGGATTTTCGGGACGATCAAAAAATTCTCGCAGCACCACCAGGTAATCGCTGTCATCTCCTGCGCGGCATCCCCTGATGTCGATAGTGCTGGTGGGTGAAAAACGCTGCCTTGCCCGCGTGAGGTTTGCTCTGAAATCGGCAGCAACAGCCCTCGCAGCGTTGTCGAGCGTGGGATAAAAATTCATATTATCTGCTGCAAAATCAGAAAGCGAATACTGGAAGGTGCCTACGTTCAGATCGTTGATACTAAGGTGCGTGATGGCTTCGCGTAATTTGGTTACCTGTGCTGCGGTAATGCCGCCGGTTGCAAGTCCCTTTCCCATTTCGGTGAGTATGGCGCCTTTGAACCTGGTGCAGATATTGCGCTGTGCGGGCGTAATGGCACCGCCTGCCTGGTTTCTTACCCTGCCTGAGGTGGCTATAAACACATGATTAAAACATTCTTCAAAAAAAGATCTGAGGTTGCCGGAAGGAAGTCCTGATGTTTGCAGCCCGAAGGGATTGAGCGCATTGGCATATTGCGCATTGGCGCCTATAAAGGTTCTGAGGTTGCCCATGATGGTTGCAAAAACAGAGCTCCAGTTGAAAATGGGTGGATCGAAGGGATCGAGGTATTTTAAACCGGCTAAATCACTTTTGGCAAATTCCCTGAACACTTCTTTGTTGGTGCCGTTTACGCCCCCGGTAAAAAAAGGCATGATCACACCACGGGGGTGGGCGTGAGAAACGACCAGCATTCGCTGATAGGTAGTAGTGAGCGCGGGATCGGCCAGCAATTGCAGCAGGTGCTCAATAGAATTTACATCGCGTGGCTGCAAACCGAAGTAGGCATAAAATTGTCGTGCACTTTGAAGAAAAGCGGCGGTACCGGCGGTTGATATGAAAGTTACTTCCGGCACATGCTCCTGGAAGCCATCAAACTGGTTGGCAGGCGGAGCAGGTGGCGTAACTACTCCGCCACCGGTATTGGGTTGTATACCGATGACCTTTGAGCCAGCCGCAGCTTGTGTTCCTTTTGTTGTTTTACACATATAGTAATGCCTTCAGGGCGATAATATTTTCAATGTGTCTCTTATAATGTCGATCTGGGCAATCGTAAACTGCGTAGCGCCGGGTTGGTATTTTTTGTTCATCACGGTACCATCAAAATGTCCCAGACCCAGCATATGCCCCAACTCATGCTCTATTACTCCTTTAAACCGGTCGGGTATTGAGCTCCAGCCGGCAGCGCTCTTCTGAATAGCATCTACTTTTATTAAACCAAGCTTGTGACAGGTTCCCTGCGAATAATAATTTCCGGGGAAGCCAAACCCTAACACCTCTTCTTTTTCCCAATCGTCTTCGAGCGATTTGTATGCATCGCCGGCGCTGGTGGTAGTTATCACGTTGGGGTCCTCATCGATCAGCCGTACCCGTATGGGTGGTGAAATTTCATGTCGCTCCAGCAGTGTCTGCATTTCTCCGATCGAACTGCTGTTGGCAGATATGCCCGGCGTATGAAACAAATACACCGGGAAATCCATTCGCCGCAACTGGCGTATTTCATTGTCAGAGGGTGCGGACGAAGTATAGGTTACTTCGAACGTATATTTTGAAAGGTCGCTTACAAGATCGGCCGGCAATTGCGGCGTTTGTTGCAAACCGTTATAAAACTGCTGTACGGAGGTTAGCGCATTTTTAAGATCGTTGTTGCTGCCGATCAGGTTTTTAGGATCGTGTACACGCACTTTTACAACTTTGCCGGGGTTTGGCTCAGGCGCGCAAGGTGGATATATTTGCCGAACCCTGCTGGATGAGGTTGTATTGCCGGTTGTTGTTTTGCACATATGTTATCCTGTTTCACGGGTGACCTGCTGCTACTACACCAGACAACGCCACTGCCAGGTCTTTTAATCTTTGTTCTGTTGGCGCTTTGGCACATCCAATCGCATATCTTAACATGCCGTTGTCGGCGTCTTCCGACACGAAGGTGGCTTCGCTGAAATTGGCTCCAAACACACCTACTTTGGCAAAACACTGACTAATCACTTTTCCCTTTTTTTCCAATTCGTCCCGTGCCCAGCTTGTATTGTAATCTTTGTCCCATAACTCGTCGGCTACTATCCTGTCCATCACCAACAACATTTCCTGCGATGCTTCGGTATCTATCAGCTTGCGTTTTATCAGCAATGCCATAAACCTGGCGAGCACGTCTGCATTGCCACCCTGCGTTGTAATTTTCTGCGGACTTTTATTGCTGAAATCATTTTCGAAAGAGGTACCGGCATAATTGCCGCTTAACCACAGTCCGCCTACAGTTGTTGAATTGTCGTCGAAAAAGCCTGCTGCCGACATACAGCCGTTTACAAACTGGAACCCCAGGGCATTGATGCAGGAGCCGGCTGCGTTGTTGTCGGACCAGCCGATCATCAGCTCCAGCCGGTCCCTGAAACCCAATCCATTGATAACGCTTAATGATTTGCCATGTTTACCCGCCACATTGAGCAATGATTGTCCCCTGGCAAATTCCGAATAGTCGAAGTCGGCTGTAAAATCAATGTTCCATTCGCCGTTGCCTGTTTTAGTGGCGTTAAAAATATTATGGAGATCGGGCGGCCATGCATGACCGTTGAACTTGCCGGGATACTTTTGCGGAGTGCCCGTCCAACTAATCTTCAATCCGTCAAACAATGCATTTTTATCGGCAGCGTTTACGCCTTTGGCATTTTCGCGAACCGTTTTGCGCAGCCAGAAAGCGGCAAACAGCACGGCTATTTTTGCGGTGCTGGCAATGAACGTGTGCTTGGTATCATTATGTCCTAAATAAACCGGCGCCGGTCCTGTAACGTCGATGAGTGCAAAACGCAGGTCTTTGAATTTGGCATTTGTCTTCAGCGCATTGAATGCATCTGTCATTGCCTGTGTTGGCACTCCATTCATTACAAAGCTTTGTACCGGCGGAAATAACCCCGGTGGAGGAGCAGGCGGCGTTGATTGTTTCTGAATTTTAATCAGATCTTTTTCGCCTGGCGATGCTGTTTGTGTTGCCCTGTTGGTTGTTTTGCACATAACGGAATAAATCAAATCCTGTGAATACTTAAGCTGTTGCGATCGGTCCTTCCTTGAAATGCCTGCTGATCCAATGCGCTCTTGTTCCCGACATCCCGGTAAGCACGTCGTTAAAATTGGCGCCGCTGAAATACCGGTTCCTTAACTCTTCCAGTATCCGCCCACACTGGTTAATGTTACTCTTGGGAAAACGAACCAGGTTAAACAGATCGATCTTTTTATTTTCATCCAATGCGGCGAGCGCTTCCCTGAGCTCCTGGTCTGCCGATGCCCTTACGCTGTTGGCCTCGGGCAATTCAGTCCACGGCAATCCACCGGGTAATACCATTGCGTGTAATGCCAGGCGTATGCGGCAAACGCCGGCGCCTTCGGCTGCGAGCGTTACAAAATCGCCACTGCCCTCGTTTATCGCCGCAGCCAGTTCATCGAGATGGGCTTTGCGTTGTTGTGTATTTCGCTGCAATGCTCCTTCGGATACCATGCTGAACACAAACCGCTTAAAACCGTCGCCGGTTTCGGGTGTTTGCAATGCCACCTGCTGGTAGTATGGATTGTGATCATTTACTAACTCGCGCGCAACATCAATGTTGCCTATGCCGGGACCGGGTGTGTCTGCGGCTGTGGTAATTAACGCCTCCAGTTCTGCATTTAACTGCACAATTTCCTGGTTAAGCGTAATGTTTGATTTGACTGAATTGTCTGCTCCTTTCACCTTGACAGTAACAGACAATGGCCCAACGGACTGAGGCGTGTATGTAAATTCGCCCGACGATGTTGTTTGAGCCGTTCCGGGTGCGCCGTTTTCGCTGAATGTCCATTCGTACGACGAAGCAGCGGTTGCAGTAGCGGCATCGGTAACAAATACAACATAAGTATTCTGCCGGTTAATCACCAGTGGCGACCTGATGAAAGAAACGACAACTGCATTGTTTTCCTGCGCCTGTGCTGCTTCGCCCAGGTCGTTGGCGGTGAATCCGTCCGGAAGCCGGCTTTCTGTTTTA
Organism: Agriterribacter sp.; assembly: GCA_051958655.1. GTDB lineage: Bacteria > Bacteroidota > Bacteroidia > Chitinophagales > Chitinophagaceae > Agriterribacter. Next base: position 85,260 of record JBQCFW010000076.1, read on the forward strand.
CGAGCGGGCATGTCTGTTTTTTTGATTGTTGAATCAAATAAATATTGTTTTCCAAACGGCATTACCGTACAGGAAAAACAGCTCACGCAAAAACACTTCGGGTAATGCTTCTTAATGAGGATAAGTTATAATTCAGGAATTTCACAATGGATTAAAAACGGTGTAAGTACGGATCGATCTTTCAATACTTTCGGGAGGGAGGTAATAGTGTTCGGGAGAACATTAATGACTGAACAAACAATGCATCACTCATCAATTGGCTACCAAGTTATAATTAATCATTGAAAATTACAATAGTGGGGAAAAGAAATTTTGCAGGAAGGTTTTACGCAAAGAACGCTAAGGAGCAACGAACGCAAAGAAATTTTTTATTAATAACCGTGAACACCGCTAAGCTACGAGCGCCCGGGGAAACTTTTATTCCCGCCTAAACGCAATCATTTCGGCAGGAAGGGCACAATGTAGTTTTATTTGGCTTCTTGTTATTTGCTTCTTGAATTTTGCCCCTCTTACCACTTATCACTTACCACTTATCACTTTCCCCCCACTCATTAAACACATATACCCTGAACAAATTGTCGCCAACATGATGGATGTAGAACTTTTGCGATCTGCCTTTTTCGGCTTCGGGCGTGGGCACGCCATTGCTGCGCATATCGGCATGGCGCGATTTGAAATAATTTTTCAGTTCATTGGCAAAGGCAATGGTTTCGGGGGCATCTTCATGAAATAAAATAATTTCGGGGTGTTCTTCAATAATCACTAAATCGAGGTATTGCACATCTGCCGGGGTGAGTGTTCTTTTGTTGGGCGAATGGTTGTGTTGCGGCGTTATGATGTCATCTTTTACAGCACTCTCTGCTGCGCTGCTGTCTATTGTAGAAATGGGCAGGCTGTCTTTGTTTGCCGGCACAGTATTTTGATCGGGATTTTTACCGGAGGGTGTCGAACAGGCGTACGCGGAAAGCATCAACCATATAACGCAACAGCATAACCGCAGTTGTGTGGGCGCATTTACCTTCCGGCAAAAAAGCTCAAACTTCGGATAAGCTTTTGTCACAACACTCGAAAATTTTATACTTTGCTTTGATAGTGCCAATAAAAACAAAACTTCTGGTGGGAGACTTCTCCTTCGTCGAGGTGAAGGAGACCATCACAAATCAAAAATCCCAAATCCCCTATACATTGAACCTGAAGTGCATAATGTCTCCATCTTCTACCAGGTAATCTTTACCCTGTACGGCCAACTTACCGGCATCGCGGCAGGCGGCTTCGGATTTGTAATGAATAAAATCTTTGTATTTGATTACTTCGGCGCGAATAAATCCTTTTTCAAAATCGGTGTGAATCACACCGGCAGCCTGTGGCGCTAACATACCCTTGGTAATGGTCCAGGCTCTTACTTCCTGCACGCCGGCTGTAAAGTAAGTAATCAGGTCGAGCAAATGATAGGTAGAGCGGATCAGTCTCGTTACCCCGCTTTCTTTCAAACCCAAATCTTCCAGGAACATCTGCCTGTCTTCATAGCTGTCCATTACCGCAATTTCACTTTCAATGGCGGCGCTTACAAACAATATTTCGGCATTCTCATCCTTCACCAGTTCTTTTACCGCCTCGGTGTGTTTGTTGCCGCTGATCACGCTTTTCTCATCCACATTGCATACATAGATAACAGGTTTTATGGTAAGCAGGAAAGTATCGGCAATAAACTTTTCCCTGTCTTCCTTACTTACTGCAAACGAGCGTGCATTCTTTCCCTGTTCCAGGTGTTTTTTTAACTGCTGCAGTATTTCCAGCCCCCGTATCTGTTCTTTGTCGCCACTGGTGCGGGTTGCTTTTTCAATTTTGCTGATCTTTTTCTCAATGCTGTCAAGATCTTTTAGCTGAAGCTCTGTATCGATGATTTCTTTATCGCGCACGGGGTTTACACTTCCATCTACATGTATAACATTGTCGTCGTCAAAACATCTCAACACATGTATTACGGCATCCGTAGCGCGTATATTTCCCAAAAACTGGTTGCCTAAGCCTTCTCCTTTGCTGGCGCCTTTCACCAGCCCGGCTATGTCTACTATTTCAACAGTGGTAGGTACTACTTTTTCCGGTTTTACCAACTTTTCCAGTTCAATCAAACGGTCGTCGGGTACGGTAATTACGCCAACATTGGGTTCAATAGTACAAAAGGGGAAATTGGCTGCCTGTGCCTTTGCACTGCTTAATGCATTAAATAAAGTTGATTTTCCTACATTGGGCAAACCCACAATTCCAGCTTGTAATGCCATATATCATTTTTATGGAGCAGCCTGCTGGCCGCCCTTATTTTTAAAGGCTGCAAAGGTAACGAATGAGGGGAAACAAAAAACAAGAACCAAATGGCGGAAACAAAGAAGCAAGATCCAAGAAAACAAATAGCAAGAAACAAATAGCAAGAAACAAATGACAGGAAGCCCCATGTCCAAAAAGATTACAAGGAGATTTCTCCTGCGTCGAAATGACCAGTGGCTCATTGCTGATAGCTGACCGCTGAAAGCTCCGTGCCATTGTGGTTCACCCGGCTACTTCGCCATTTCAATTCTCGCTTCGGAATAATCGCCGTTGGAGGCGCTTACCCGGTCAACGAGCGTGAGCTTACTGGAATTGATGGACATTACGGTTAGTGCTTTCGTTGGCACACCAGGTTTCGAAAAGAGGATTACTTTATCCGATTGAAAAGAATAATCATATTCCAGGGGACCGGATTCACTTATTTGTATCATTACTTTTCCATCACTCTTAAACTCATAATACGAACCTGCAGCCGTTTCAACAGGCTGGGTAGAGTTTCTGCCGCCCACATGAATGTAATAATATTGGGAAGTTACGTTCCATTTTCCGGGAATAAGCTCAGCGGCTGGCTTGCTTTCTTTTTTGCAGGAAGCAAACACCAAAACAAATACCAGGCATTTCGCTAATAAGTTTCTAACGCTAACCAGCGCGAATAAGCGCAATATTGAAAATTTCATAGCCGGAGGTTTAGGTACAACAGGGTTTATCCAGCTAAACAAACGCTTAAACTATTAAAGTATTGTAATATGAGATGCGGGTCGGTTGTTGATCGAAATCACCGAGAACACGAAGGTGAAAAGTGAAAGGTCAAAGATTTGCCCCCTTTTTCACCTTTCCCCTTTCCCCTTTCTCCTTTTATCTTTCCCCTTTCACCTTTGACCTTTCCCCCGTAACTTGCAACCTCCACACCTTAAATGATTCTATGATATTAAATTATATCTGGATGGCCTTTTTTTTACTGGCGTTTGTAATTGCGTTTGTAAAATGGGCGTTCCTCGGTGACCATCAAATTTTTAAGCTGCTGGTTGATGGTATATTCAAGGCATCGAACGACGGCTTTGATATTTCGCTGAAGCTGGTGGGTATTATGTCGTTGTTCCTGGGGTTTATGAAAATTGGTGAGAAGGCTGGCGCTATTAATTTTTTGTCGCGCATTGTAGCGCCGTTCTTTTCCAGATTGTTTCCTGATGTACCGCGCAATCATCCTGCTACGGGGCATATGATGATGAACTTTTCGGCCAACCTGCTGGGACTCGACAATGCTGCAACACCATTTGGCATTAAAGCGATGGAAAGCCTGCAGGAACTGAATCCGCAAAAAGACGTTGCCAGTAATGCGCAGATCATGTTCATGGCGCTGCATGCCAGCGGGCTTACGCTTATTCCTGTTGCGGTAATTGCCATGCGGGCTTCTGTAAAAGTGCCGGCTGCCAATCCTACCGATGTATTTGTGCCTTGCATGATCGTAACATTTGCCGCTACCATGGCTGCGCTCATCATTATGTCGTTCAAGCAAAAAATAAAATTGCTGCAACCGGTAATATTGTTGTGGATCGGTGGTATTTCTGCCATCATCGCCGGATTGATATGGTTCCTCACTTCGCTCGATCAAAAAAGCCTCGAAACATTTTCGGCTACACTTAGCAGTGGCATCATATTATTGATCTTTTTTGCATTCCTGTTGGGCGGCCTGGTAAAAAAGGTGAACATGTTTGAAGCGTTTGTTGAAGGAGCCAAAGGCGGGTTTGAAATAGCCATCCGCATTATTCCTTATCTTATTGCCATGCTGGTTGCCATTAGCGTGTTGCGCAACTCCGGAGTATTTGATTACCTTATAGACGGTTTCCGCACTTTTTTTAACTGGCTGGGCATGAACACTGCGTTTGTGGAAGCATTGCCTACTGCATTAATGAAACCGCTGAGCGGTGCGGGCGCCAGGGGCATGATGGTGGATGCGATGAACACCCATGGTGCAGATTCTTTTATTGGCAGACTGTCGAGCATTTTCCAGGGTACCAGCGATACCACTTTTTATGTAATTGCTGTATACTTTGGCGCCATATCGGTTAAGAACACACGCTATGCCATTCCGGTAATGCTGCTGGCCGACCTGGTGGGGATTATTACTGCTATATCGGTGGCGTATTTGTTTTTTTATTGAGCGATCAGCTTTCAGCGATCAGCAATCAGCGATGAGCGTTCGGGCGATTGAGGCAGCAGGCAGATACACGTAAAATACCAAATTTCAAATTTCAAATTTCAAATCTGAAATCTTAAACCTCACAAACATTTCTTCCTTATACCATTTTTCGCTGCGTGTTTTTTGAACTACGTCTGCATGCTGCGTGGCGTAGGCAAATGCTTTCATCTCTTCCATACTGCTCCATATGCTGAACGTAGCCTGCTTAATAAAAGGAACTTCGCCTATGCTTACTGAATATTCCAGTCCCGGAGCTTTCTGCATCAAAGCCGAGGTATCGTTTACGTGGTCCCAGAATCTGCCCAGCTTACGCAACCTGATGGTTGCCCTGGTAAGCACTGCAACTCTTCCGTTGTACCCGGCTTTTAGTGGAAGTATGCCAAAAGCGGCTTTGCCATCCCAGGTGCCATGGCCGGAAACAGGCTCCAGCAAAATGGTGTTTACTTCACATTTCCAGTACTTGTACCAACCTGCAATAAAATTTCCATACAGTTTTTTTAACTGAATGGGTTGAGTATGGCTCATTGATTCCTGTTCTCTTACCACCAGAATGGCCCACTGCCGCCAATCGGGCGTTTTGCTGAAACCACCGCCTTTGCCGCAGCCCAGCAGTTTGCAGAAAAGAATGCGCCGGTTTAAAATTAACGGCACCCTGTGAACCGCCATGGCAAGCAACGCCATAAAAATATGGCGCCGTGGATAGCGGACGATCGTTAATGAGGCAATTACTTTACCAGCCTGGCGCATACGGCAAACCTACGCTCATTTTTTTTCCTGTGTTAATACTTATTCGGAGAAATGCCCTTACATTTATCCCTCGTTTTAATGCTCAACGATTTCCACAAATGAAACCGACAGGTTCCATTCGGCTAAATGAATAAAAGATTTTCGAATGAAAAAAAGTTTCCTGTTTATTCTTTCCCTTGTTTCTCTCATCCTTTTTTCGGCATGTAATAAAAGAAGCGGCAATCCCCGTGTGCTGGTATTCAGCAAAACGGCAGGATTTCATCACGAATCAATTGCCAAAGCTATCCCTGCCTTGCAGAAACTGGGAGCAGAAAACAACTTTGATGTTGACACCACTACCAATTCTGAAATGTTCAATGAAGACACGCTGAAAAAATATTCAGCTGTAATATTCCTGAGCACTACCGGTCCGTTGTTCAATACCACGCAGCGCATGGCTTTTGAACGCTATATACAGGCTGGCGGCGGCTTTGTGGGTATACATGGTGCATCGGATGCGGAGTACGACTGGGGATGGTATAACAGATTAGTGGGCGGTTATTTTGAAAGTCATCCGCACCAGCAGGAAGCAAAGCTGATTGTGAAAGACAAATCGCATCCTGCTACCAAACACCTGCCAGATGTTTGGACAAGAAAAGATGAATGGTACAATTTTAAGAAGCTGAATCCCGATGTGCATGTGCTGTTAACCATTGACGAAAAAAGCTACGAAGGCGGCAAGCACGGCGACAACCATCCCATGGCATGGTACCACGATTATGACGGAGGTCGTGCCTTTTATACAGAACTGGGACATACAGATGAATCGTATGTGGAACCTTTATTCCTGCAGCATTTGCTGGGCGGAATAGAATATGCCATAGGGGATAACAAAAATCTTGACTACAGCAAAGCCACCTCGCAATATCCGCCGGATGAAGACCGGTTTACCAAAACGCCGCTGGTACAGGGCGGATTTTTTGAGCCAACAGAAATGACCATCCTCCCCAACTTCGACATTCTCATTACACAGCGCAGGGGGGAGATTATGCGCTACAGTAACCAGACAAAAGAACTGAAGCAGGTTGGTTTATTAAAAGTATACAGCAAAACATCGGATGGCAAGGCTAATTCGGAAGAAGGTTTGCTGGGCATTAGCAAAGACCCCAACTTCGATAAGAATCATTGGGTATATATTTTTTACAGCCCGATAGATACTTCTGTTAACAGGTTATCCCGTTTCAAGTTTGAAAACGATACCATTGATACTAAAACAGAACAGGTAATCCTTCAATTTTACGAACAACGCGAAATATGCTGCCACACCGGTGGTTCTATTGCGTTTGGTCCGGATGGATTGCTGTATGTTTCTACGGGCGACAATACCACTCCGTTCAATGAACCCAACCAACCCTATACAAGCAAAGGTTTTGGGCCGTTGGACGACCGTCCGGGACACGAACAATACGATGGCCGCAGAAGCTCGGGTAACACCAATGACCTGCGCGGAAAGATATTACGCATACGCATAAACGAAGATGGCAGCTACGATAGTCCTGATGGAAACCTGTTTGCAAAAGGAACGGAAAAAACGAGACCGGAAATTTATGTAATGGGCAACAGGAACCCTTACCGTATTTCGGTTGACCAGAAAAACAGCTTTTTGTATTGGGGTGAGGTTGGTCCCGATTCGGGAGTAGATAGTTTTGGCGTGAGAGGACCGAGAGGATACGATGAGTTGAACCAGGCACGTAAAGCAGGCTTTTTTGGATGGCCGATGTTTGTTGGAAAAAATTATGCATATAACAGGTACGATTACGCAACCGGTAAATCGGGCGAAGCTTTCGATCCGCAAAAACCAATGAATGAATCGCGCAACAATACCGGTTTAACGGAACTTCCGCCGGTATCTCCTCCTTTCATCTGGTATCCGTACGCCGAATCGGCTGAATTTCCACAGGTAGGCACCGGTGGCAGAAATGCCATGGCGGGTCCCGTATATTATACCGATATGTGGCCTAAAGAAACAAGGATGCCTGATTACTACAACAAAAAACTATTTATTTACGACTGGATAAGGGGGTGGATTAAAGTAGTAACAATGTTGCCCAACGGCGATTTTGACAGGATGGAACCTTTTATGGAGCATACCAAACTGCACAACGCTATTGACATTGAAGTAGGACCGGACGGCAAACTGTATATATTGGAATATGGCAGCGGATGGTTTGCAAAGAATGATGATGCCGGCCTGAGCCGTATTGATTATAACGGAGGCAACAGGGCGCCGAAAGTAGGCAAGCTCGAAGTAAACGCGCTGTCGGGAGCAGCTCCTTTAACTGTTAAAGCCAGCGTTGAAGCAACAGACCCGGAAAAAGATGCACTGACTTATGTATGGACTACCGGCAATGGACAAACGAAAGAAACAAAAGAACCAACTGCCGATCTTGTGTTAGACAAAGCAGGGGATTACGCTATTGCTGTTGAGGTAAAAGATGACAAAGGCGCTTCTGCAAAAAGCAACGCTGTTAATGTGTATGCAGGCAATACCATTCCCAATGTAGCAATTGAAGTAAAGGGAAACCAATCGTTTTATTTCCCCGGCAAAGCGGTAGAATACAATGTTACTGTAAATGACAAGGAAGACGGGGCAACGCCCGATGCAGCCAATTTGTATGTAACAGCCGACTTCCTGGAAGGCGCTGACAAGGCTGCCATTCCGCAGGGACACCAGGCAGCGGCTGCTGCAGTAAGTGGAAAAAGCATTATGCTTTCGCTCGATTGTAAAACATGTCATAAGGTAGACGAGAAATCAATCGGTCCTTCCTTTACCGATGTGGCAAAAAAATATCATAAAGACCCGAAAGCTGTTGATTACCTGGTTGACAAGATCATTAAAGGTGGTGGCGGCGTTTGGGGCGAGGTTGCAATGGCGGCGCATCCCAACCTGTCGAAAGAAGATGCAGGTCAGATTGTTCATTGGGCACTTTCACTTGCAGGACCTTCGGGTGTTAAAAAATCACTGCCCGCCGCAGGTACCGTTCCTGTTAAAGCAGTGAAAGAAAATGAGGCTTTGTATCTTTCTGCTACCTATACCGATAAAGGCGGCGCCTCCGTAAAACCGCTTTCGGGCAGCGATGGCATTGTATTGCGCAGCAGCAAGCTCACTTTTGGTGCAGTAAAAAACATGAAGGAATATAAGAGCGCTAACTACCAGGGCATGAAGGTGATGATAGCACCCGATAACAAAGCCGGTTGGTTCAGTGTTGACAGCATTGACCTGCAGGGTGTTTCGGGTGCAGAATTGCTGATTGGCTGGGAAGATGATGAAGATTCGCCCAAAGTGGGTTATACATTTGAACTGCGATTGGATAACCCGGATGGAACCAAACTGGGTGAAGCAGTATTGAACGGCGTGGCTGCGGGAACCAAACCCAGAACCGCTAAACTGAAATTCAATTTTGCAGCTCCCGGAAATGGATTCCATAACCTGTACATAGTAAGCACACCCAAAGAAAAAGAAGACGGAAAGATAGCGGTGGCTGTGCTTGAGTTGATAGCGAAGTAGGAGGAACCACGTGTGAACCACGGAGGCACGAAGACACGGAGGGGCACGGAGAGATTTGTTGTTTGGAGTTTGGAGTTATCGTTTGGAGTTTATCGTGGAGTTTATCGTTTATACGTTTATAGTCAGCAGAATATAAGATTAGAACCGAACAAGCGAGCCTTGGTGCGCGGTTCCTCTCCCTTGGAGAGGTTAGGTGAGGCTTTGAACCACGGAGGCACCAAGACACGGAGGGGCACGGAGAGATTTGGAGTTTGGAGTTTACAGTTGCACTAACGGCAAACTCCAAACTCCAAACAATAAACCCCAGACCTCAAATGGCTGATTGCTGACCGCTGATAGCCGATAGCTAACAGCCGCCTCAATTCCTGATCGGCTTGCCGCCTTTTAATACACTTTGTATACGTTCGAGGGTTTTCTTTTCGCCGCACAGGCTTAAAAATGCTTCGCGCTCCAGGTCGAGCAGGTATTGTTCACTCACAAGCGAGGGCTCGCTCAAATCGCCGCCGCACATTACGTAAGCCAGTTTTTTTGCCACCACCACGTCATGGTCTGTAGCATAATTGGCGCGCCACATGCCATTAATGCCTGCATACAAGGCACCCAATGCCGAACGTCCCAATACTTTTATGGCGGTGCGTTGTACAGGCGTTACATAGCCATTGTCGTAAATATCAATTACACTTGCTTTGGCAGCAGCTATCCTGCGGTCGGGATTAATGATTACTTCGTCGTGCCCCTTTCTTAATATGCCCAGGTCGAACGCCTCAAATGCGCTGGTAGACACTTTCGCAGTGGCAATGGTGAGGAAACGATTCTTTAAGGTATTGGTATCGGGCTCATCTTCATGCAACTCATCCGAAGCCCGCAGTACAAATTCTTTGGTGCCGCCGCCGCCGGGTATCAGTCCCACTCCTAATTCAACCAGGCCGATATACGATTCAGCAGCGGGCAAAACCTTATCGCTGTGCAGGCTCAGTTCGCAGGCGCCGCCCAGAGTAAGCGCATGCGGCGCCACTGCTACCGGCACGCTCGAATAACGGGCACGCATCATGGTATTTTGAAATGCACGCACAGCCATGTCCAGTTCGTCGTATTCCTGTTCTACTGCAAACATAAATATCATCCCCACATTGGCGCCGGCAGAAAAGTTTTGTGCATCATTGGCAATAACAATCCCTTTGTACTTTTCTTCAGCCAATGCAATTCCTTTCTGTATGCCTTCCAGCACTTCGCCGCCAATGGTTCCCATTTTGGTATTCCATTCCAGTCCCAGCACATCGTCTCCCAAATGATATACATTGGCAGCGCTGTTCTTCCAAACCGTTTGTCCTGCAAAGTTCTTCATTACAATAAACGCATCGGCAGTTGCCTCTGCAACAGTTGAAACATATTTTTCCGAAGCGGGAGAATAACACAGCTTCTTGCCATTCTCAATTTTGTAAAATGAAGCATTGCCGTCTGCCAGCATTTTGCTTACCCAGTCTGCCACGGTAAAACCGGCGTCTTTCATTGCCTTCACTGTCTTCTCCACACCCAGCGCATCCCAGGTTTCAAATGCACCTATTTCCCAGCCAAAGCCTGCTTTCATGGCATCGTCTATGCGGTATACTTCATCCGAAATTTCGGGAATGCGATGTGAAATATAAGAGAACAACGCATAATGAAACTGGCGGTAAAATTCGCCCGCCTTATCCTGGCCGGCAACCAGCATCTTAATGCGTTGCTTCAAATCGTCGATGGGTTTTGCTGCTTCAATAGTAGCAAACTTTGGCTTTTTGCGTGGCTCATACTCCATAGTGGTGAGGTTGAGCACCAGTATTTCTGATGAGCCGTCTTTCGCTTTTGTTTTTTTGAAGAAGCCTTGTCCCGTTTTATCGCCCAGCCATTTGTTTTCAACCAGTTTTTCTACCCAGCCTGGTATAACAAATGTATCGCGCGCTTCGTCTTTCGGGCAGTTTTCGTATACACCTTTGGCCACTTTTACCAAGGTGTCGATACCCACTACATCGGCAGTACGGAAGGTAGCCGATTTGGGTCTGCCAATTACCGGGCCGGTCAATGCCTCTACTTCATCAATGCTTAACCCCAGCTTTTCAACCAGTTTAAAAATAGCAGCAATACTGAACACCCCTACCCTGTTGGCGATAAACGCAGGTGTGTCTTTACACAATACTGTTGTTTTTCCCAGGTGCAAATCACCAAAATGCAACAAAAAATCAATTACTGAAACATCGGTATAAGGGGTTGGAATAATTTCGAGCAACCGCAGGTATCGTGGTGGATTAAAAAAGTGTGTGCCACAGAAATGTTTTTTAAAATCCTCGCTTCTGCCCTCAGCCATCAGGTGAATAGGAATACCCGAAGTATTGGAAGTGATTAGTGTTCCGGGCTTGCGGTATTTATCTACCTCGCTTAAAACAGATTGCTTTATGTCCAGCCTTTCCACCACTACTTCAATCACCCAGTCGCAGGCAGCAATGTCCTTCATATTATCGGTAAAGTTGCCCGTCTTTATTTTGTTCACCGCCTCTTTAGTATACACTGGCGACGGGTTTGATTTAACAGCAGCAGCCAGCGCTTCGTTTACAATGCGGTTTTTAACAGCGGGCTGGTCCAGCGATAATCCTTTTGCCTTTTCTGCATCATTCAATTCTTTGGGTGCTATATCTAACAACAGCACAGGAATACCCACCCCTGCAAAATGGCATGCAATTCTCGAACCCATAACGCCTGAACCTAATACTGCAACTTTTTTGATGATTCTCTTCATCGTGATTTGTTTTTTCAATGGCTGAATTTGACTCTATAAATTAGTTAGTTAAACAACTAATTTATAACCGAAGATAACATAAAAAGTTTTTTGTTTCGTGTTTATGGTTTACCGCTGTTAAATCGTTATAAGATGCCTGCTGCGTTGGCAGGACAAGCAGCGGAATGAAGATTCAGTTGTGGCACAAATGCTCAACCCTGTTCCTCTGCTTGTCACACTGAGGTACGAAGCGTCCATCTGGACAGGGATGCGTTGATTCCACCAAAGCGAAGATAGATTCCTCCTTTGTCAGAATGACAAGCAACAGCAGACAGGTTCGGCAGTAGTACAAGGGTCAACTGCATTATCCTGTTTGTCACAATGAAGCGTCAACGGGAATAAAGAAGAATCCTTTGTCCGAATGGCGGCAGCGGAATGCGGGTGCTGCAATGGTATAAAGCTCAGTTATGTTCCTCTACCGGTCACGCTGAGGTACGAAGCATCTATTGGCCAGGGATGCATTGATCCACCAAAGCGAAGATAGATTCCTCCTTCGTCAGAATGACAAGCAACAGCATACAGGTTCGGCAGTAGTACAAAGATCAACTGTGTTATCGTGTTTGTCATAATGAGCATCAACGGGAATAAAGAAGAATTCCTTCGTCAGAATGGACAGCAGTGGAATGCGGGCTGCAATGGTATAAAGCTCAGTTATGTTCCTCTGCCGGTCACGCTGAGGCACGAAGCGTCTATTGGCTAAGGTGCATTGATCCACCAAAGCGAAGATAGATTCTTCCTTCGTCAGAATGACAAGCAGCAGTATACAGGTTCGGCGGTAGTACAAGGATCAACTGCATTATCCTGTTTGTCACGATAAGCATCAACGGGAATAAAGAAGAATTTCTTCGTCAGAATGGACAGCAGTGGAATGCGGGTGCTGCAATGGTACAAAGCTCAGTTATGTTCCTCTGCTTGTCACGCTGAGATACGAAGCGTCTATTGGCTGGGGATGCGTTGATTCCACCAAAGCGAAGATAGATGCTTCCTTCGTCAGAATGACAAATGAATATTAATTTCGGCTATGAGTATACAGCACTTACAGGATATTTTTATGGCGGGAGTAAACGCAGTGAAGCCGTCTGAATTTATTCCGCGTAATCTTGTCTGCAATGGCAATGTGTTACGGGCAGGCGAAAACACATTCAACCTGCAAAACAGGAAGGTGTATATAGCTGCCGCAGGGAAAGCCGCCGCCGCTATGGCCCAGGAAACAGAAAAAATACTGCGCAATAAAATTTCGGAGGGAATTGTAGTGACCAAATATCAACATGCGTTGCCATTGCAAATATGCAAAACCATCGAAGCCGCACATCCCGTGCCCGATGAAAGAAGCGTGGAAGGTGGAAAAGCAATACTGGAATTGTTTTCGAAAACACAGGAAGAGGATATTATTATACTACTGGTAAGCGGCGGAGCTTCGGCTTTGTTGTGCGACCTGCCTCCGGGCTGCACATTGGCCGATCTGCAGCGCACGTCTACGCTATTGCTCGACTGCGGTGCGGCTATTGATGAGATCAATACGATCCGTAAACACCTTTCACAAATCAAAGGCGGGCAATTAATGCAGCGCACAACCGCCACCGTTATTGCATTGATATTGAGCGATGTGCCGGGCGATGATCTTTCGGTAATTGCAAGCGGACTAACAGTGCCGGACAAAACCAGCTTCGCCGATGCCTGGCAGGTAATTGAAAAATATGCATTACAGGAAAAACTAACAAAGCCTGTCAGCGATTGGCTGAGCAGGGGAAAAGCGGGCTACCTTCCTGATACACCCGGCAATGACGACCCGGCTTTTAAAAATGTCTTCAATATACTGGTGGCCACCAACGGCATAGCATTGGAGGCGGCACAAAAAAAAGCCTCAGCAATCGGATATATAACCGATATTGTGCAACCACCGCTCAGCGGAGAAGCGGACGAACGGGCTGCCTCCTTCGTCAAAAAAATGATCGCCATACAAGGCGACGAGCCTCGTTGCCTTTTATGGGGAGGAGAAACCACCGTTACAATTAAAGGAACAGGCACAGGAGGTCGTAACCAGCAATTTGCATTGGCGGCGCTGTGTGCCATGAAGGAAATGCAGGGTGAGCAAAAAGCGATTCACTTATTATCGGGTGGTACAGATGGCACAGACGGCCCTACCAATGCAACAGGTGCTTTTGCAAACTACCCCCTTATAGAAAAAGCCAATTCCTTTGGACTTGACCCAAAATCGTTCCTGGCTAACAATGATGCGTATACATTTTTTCAACAAGTAGACGGTTTGATCATTACCGGCCCCACGCAAACCAACGTAATGGATTTGGTGGTAGGGATATCGACGGGGAGCAACGAGCTTTGAGTGATAGCTATCAGACGTGAGCTATCAGCCGCCTTCGCCATTTCGGCGCAGGAGAAATCTCCTTGTAATGTTTTTGGGGCTTCCCCTACTTGTTTCCTGCTTTTTGGTTCTTGGTTCTTTGTACCCAGGTTTACAACCGGCTGGGGATGCCTCCGCTCGCTGCGCTACGGTCGGCATGACGAGCGGGCTCAAATCAAAAATCTCAAATTAAAAAGGCTGCCCCAAAACGAGACAGCCTTCACTGTATTAACCAATAAAAATTTATTTCTTTTTTGCTTTGGCTTTTGATTTACTCTTGGCCGGTGCTGGCGCAGGCTTGGTTAAGTCTTTAATGCGCACGTTCCTGAAATACAATGTATCGCCATGACCGAGGAAACCGATGTGTCCGCTGGTTCTTTTTAAACCGGGGTGATCGCGGTGATCGGCAGTGCCGTTTTTAGAAGCTTCTGCAAGATCGCCATCTACGATTACCGTTCCGTTCAGCGTAACTTTAATTTTAGTTCCTTCAATGCGGATCTCTTCTTCGTTCCATTCGCCCATCGGTTTCAAATGTCCACGTTTGGCGGGAATGATGCCATATACCGAACCGTGATACTGGTAAGGTTTCAGGTCTTTGTAAATATCCGCATCGTCATCCAGCACCTGTATTTCCATTCCTTCGTAAGCTGCATCACCGGTTAATGGCGTGCGGATGCCTATACCATTGTTTCCGCCGGGAGTAAGCTTAAATTCAAAACGATATACAAAGTCGCTGTATTCATCTTTCGTGTACAGGTTGCCGTGACCTCCGCGTTTGGGGTATACGGCAATGTTACCGTCTTCAATAATGTATGCAGTTTTGTTGCCTACCCACTCGTGCAGGCTGGTGCCATCAAACAAAATCCTGTACCCTTCTTTTTTCTCTTCGTCTGTCAACACATAGGGCTGTGGACGAGGTATTTCCTTTACATAAATATCGCGGTAGGCAACATAAGTGCCATGCGCCTGCAACTCCAGTTGCTCTTCGGGAAAGATGGGAATGCTGCGATCCCAGTAGTTTTCCAACGGCACACCGTTTACTACCAGTTCACCATTGAGATAAACAGTTACAAGATCGCCCACCATTTTAATATGAAAAGTATTCCAGTCGCCAATGGCGTTGTCTGCCAGCTTCGATGGTTTGCTTTCGTTTTTCTGGTTGTTGTACAATCCGCCCGATCCTACCTGGGCTCCTACATCCACACGCGATGTGTCCCATATCTGCACCTGCGGCGTGCCTCTCAGGTAAATGCCTGCATCGCCATCTTTGGTAATCTTCCAGTCTACATACATTTCAAAATCGCCGTATTTTTTTTCGGTGCAAAGGTTGTTGCCATGTCCGTTAAACACCAGCAACCCATCTTTTACACTCCAGCCGTTGCGCATTTCGTCATCAGCTTTCGCCTGCTCTTTCGCCAATGTTTTGGCGTCCATTTTTGAACGTTTGATGGGATCAGCTACCAGACCTTTCCAGCCCGAAAGGTCTTTACCATTGAAAATAGCGGTAAAGCCTTCGCCTTTGGGCATCTCTGCCAAATGCTTGCGCACCGCTTCTTTCTGGTATTCACTTTCTGCACCGCCCAGACTGTTAATGGATTTTTCGAGCAGGGCACGCACGTTGCTTCCGTAAATAGATTTATCAGCCATTGCAATGTTCATAGTGGCGTTGGCTGCTTCTCTTTTCAATGAAGCGTTGTCTAAAAAGCTGCCTGCATATAAAAACGCCAGGAAGGTTTTGCATTTGGCAACCTGGTTCAGTATGGCTTTTTTCTGATCATCTGTTTGCGCATAGTCCATGGCGTTACGCAGCATAATCAGCTTCAGATCGTCCGTGTTTTTTGAAATGCTGATCTGTTTAACAAAGCCTTTCAATGCATCGCCGGCCAAAGCGCCTTTGCCAGCTTGTTGCAGCACCTGGTATAACTGGGTTGTTGCCAAACCGCCTTTCCAGTCGGAAAGTGCGTTGATCACATCTTTTTTGGATTGATCGTTGCCCGAAGCGAAAGCTCCTGCAACGGTTGGCAACCCTTCTTTATCGCCTACACCTGACAATACGTTGTAAAAAAGCGATTTCTTATCGGCGGGTGCTTTGCTGATTTCGGCAAGAATAGCTGCATTGCGACCTGCTGCATCGGGAATGCGGTTAATGCCTGCCACAATGATCTGCTGCCAGTCGCTTACATCCTGCGCGTTACTTGCAGACAAGAGCAGCGGGTATACCTGCGATAGATTGGACGGCGTGACCATCTGTTTCAACGCCGCGCGGGCCGATTTGCTGATTTGTGGATCGGTGCTGCCTGCCAGCGCCAGTACATCTGTTGCTTTCGCGTCTACCGCTCTTGCGCCCAACACGTCAATAATAGCAGCTTTGCCGGCGGGTGAGGCATCGCTCAACGCATCGCCTACTTCAGCCGTTACCGCATCACCTTTCATGGAAAGCAATGCTGATTTTGCAGCAGCTATTTCATCCGTACTTCCGTTTTTTAATATACCTAATAATGCAGGCAACGCTTCTGCACCGCCAATCTGCGCGGCAGCTTTAATAGCAGAAAGTTTTACATCAGCATCTTTGTTTTGTATTGCTTTTAATACAACGGGCAGCGCTGCGGTTACGCCATTGTTGCCCAGCATCCTGATGATTTCCGACTGCGCGGGTGCATTGGCCTTGCTGAGGGTTTTTAACCAAACCGGTGTAGAAGTTTCGTTGATATACGGTTGTGCATATTTTAATGCGGCTGCCCTGTATTCAGCATTTTTATCTTTCATGGCGGCGGTAAGCAATTGGGTGCTTGCCGCGCCCTGTACATCGGTCAATAGTTTTAATGCTGCCGTGCGGGTATGCACCTGGTTATCGGCAGTTGCTTTTTTAAGCAGTGTTCCTGCGGCTTTTTCGGTCACTTTTGCATTGCCGTTGGCTGCGAGGTTCGACAAGTAAAGGAGATAAGAAGAAGCGGCCTCGTTTGCACTGTAAGTATAGTTGCTTTGGGCTGCAGCATCGGCCAATATTTTTTCGGATGATGGGTCGCCAATACGGGCTAAGGTGTACAAAGCTACTTTGGCTGTTTTGGCATCATCGGATGTTGCCAGTGCGGCAACAGGCTGAACAGCCTCACGGTAACGGGTATCTCCCAACGCCTGCACAACAGACAAACGAGCATTGCCGGTAGCATTTGCCAATGCTGACAACAATGCTTTATTGGAGGCGTCGCTATTAATAGTTGCTAATGCCCTTGCTGCCGGGTCTGAAAAACGTTCGTCTTTCAGGTAAGGCTCCAGGTAAGGAATGGCATCGTCTTTACCTACTTGTTCCAGTTGTGTTAATACGAGCAGTTTTGCTTCGCTGTCTTGCAATTGCGATAAGGCCGCGCCATATGCTTTAACGGCCATGCTCCTCCAGCTTTCTTTACCCGGCTGCGTGGCAGCAAATGAAAAACCGCTGATGGCGTAATGCAGGCGACTTACATCGCCACCGGCATCGAGTTTTTTAACCAGCTCTGTTATGCCGGCTTCGCCTAGTCCTGCTACGGCAGCAACGCTGGTTGCCAGTTGTGCCGAATCTTCTGCGGGCAACTTGGCCAGCAGGTCGGCTATTTTGGTGGTAACCGTACGGTTATCGTCTGTTTGCGCAGTTGCTGTAAACAACAAGCTGCATATCGAAAGAAATATCAATAATAATTGTCGCATGTAAATAATTATTGTTGGATTGTTATGTTCTGTTGATGAAAGGTGGATTGCTGTTGTTTGTTTTCTTTTATAACCTGATTTCAAAAGCTTAATCAATGAATTGCTGCTAAATAAACCACGGACCGCGCAGCGGTGGATTTAGCAGGCGATTGGCTCCTTCATCGTTGATGAATTCCTGCTTTACAGGATCGAATTTAAGATTGCGGCCTAGTTGCAGGGCTATCTTTCCAATATTAATAATTGTGCATGATCTGTGTCCGTTCTGTTCGTTCAATGCAAACTTCTTCCTGTTTTTAACAGCATCCACAAAATCGGTTACCTGCGGCTGTGGATCGGGAAATTCTGCCAGCTTCCTTTCAAAATCGGGGATATCGGAGCGGAATCCGGCAAACAGCTTTCCTTTTGGTCCTTCAATATAAGCTGCTCCTTCTTCGGTACCGGCTCCATCGAGTATAATCTGGCAACCATCTTCGTAGGTGTAGGTAATTTTCCTCCACGTTCCTACCGCATCGTCGTGCTGCTGCGGTGCATCTATTTCAACAGATACAGGACTTGTATCATCCTTACCTAAAAAATATTGAATGGGGTCGATATAGTGCTGCCCCATATCGCCCAAACCGCCGCCGTCATAATCCCAGTATCCGCGGAAAGTGGTATGCACGCGATGCGCACTGTAAGGTTTGTAAGGTGCAGGGCCCAACCACATCTCGTAATCCAGTTCTTTAGGAACGGGTTCGGGTTTGAGATCGGTTTTACCTACCCAGTAAAATTTCCAGTCGAAACCGGTGTGCCTGCTTACCGTAACTTTTAACGGCCAGCCGAGCATTCCACTTTCTACCAGCTTTTTAATGGGCTTTACGGTAGTGTT
>JBQCFW010000077.1:0-22036 GCA_051958655.1 Agriterribacter sp.
CGACATTGTTAGTTTAGTTAGGTTAATTGGTAAAAATATAAAGTGGCGGTGAAATTAAATCATAACAATCGTTTGCAGCAAAAAAAATAAAAAACTGACAATGATTACCAGATTTCTTTGTTAAGTTCGGGAAATTTTATACAAACATGCCTAATTCTGATCTCCTTACACACCTTGAGCCAAAACAACAGCAAAAAAGTTATCTTTCTTCGATTATCATTATCGGGTCTCTGTTCTTTATTTTCGGGTTTGTTACCTGGATCAACGGCATTTTGATCCCTTACCTCAAAATAGCCTGCGAACTTAAGTCAGACACACAATCGTTTTTAGTAGCAACCGCCTTTTTTATCGCCTATTTTATAATGTCCATTCCTTCTTCGTTTGTGCTGAATAAAACAGGATATAAACGCGGCATGTCGCTGGGGCTGCTTATTATGGCCGTTGGCGCTGCTATCTTCATCCCCGCTGCCAAAACCCGAAACTACGACCTGTTTTTATTTGGACTGTTTATTATAGGCACCGGCTTGGCTATTCTTCAAACAGCATCCAATCCATACATATCTATTATTGGGCCCATTGAAAGTGCAGCATCCAGGATAAGCATTATGGGTATTTGCAACAAACTGGCAGGTATTATTGCCAGTGTGGTGTTTGGTTTTATTGCTTTAAAAGATGCAGATGCTTTTACCGCCAAATTAAAAACGCTCGATGAAGCAACCAAAGCCGCCGAGCTCGATCAACTGGCTGCCAGGGTAATCAATCCTTATATCATCATTACCATTGTGCTGGTAATACTGGCTGTGGCAGTGTATTTTTCGTCGTTGCCGGATATTAAAGATGATTCAGGCAAGGCGGAGAAAGATGCGCAGGGTGGTGGCAGCATATTCAAATTCCCGCATTTGTTTCTGGGTGCATTGGCAATGTTCCTGTATGTGGGCGTGGAAGTAATGTCGGGCGATACCATTATCAGCTATGGACAAGCGCTTGGAATTGAAATGACCAAGGCCAAATTCTTTACTTCGGCTACCCTTGTTTGTATGTTGGTAGGTTACATTATTGGCATATTCGCTATTCCCAAACTTATATCGCAGCAAACCAGCCTGAAAATATTTTCTATTATGGGCGTGGTGTTTACTTCAATGGCATTGCTTACAAGCGGGTTTACTTCCGTGTTGTTCATTGCTTTACTTGGTCTGGCAAATTCATTGTTGTTTCCTGCACTCTTTCCCCTTGCCATTCACGGCTTAGGCAAGTTTACCAAGCTGGGTTCAGGCATAATGGTGATGGCGTTTGTAGGCGGTGCGGTATTGCCGTTAATATATGGTGCAATGGTAGACAGCTCCGTGCATGCAGCAGTTGCTGAGGGAACATCGCAGGTGGCAGCACGCGCGGCAGCAGCCCAGCACTCGTACTGGATTATGATACCGGGTTACCTGTATATACTTTACTTCGGCATTAAAGGATTTAAAGTGGGTAAATACGCATAGCAACGCGGTAATAATTTATTTACAAAAGGTCAGCATAACAATAAATTTATGCTGACCTTTTTTTAATCGGTACAATATTTTTTTTATTACTGATGGTATAAATCAAAAACCTTCCTATATTCAAGCAACGAACTGCTTGTGGTTGATTGGTTGAGTGAGTTTAAATAAGTTAAGTATGATACATAATTAAATGAATGAGTTGAGTGCTCCTCAACCTCCAATCACCTACTTAACCTACTCCACTTACTTAGCCTACTTAATCATTCAACTGATTCACTAATACATAACGAATGGAGATTATTCACGTAAGTGCCGAATGTTACCCGGTGGCAAAAGCCGGTGGCTTAGGCGATGTGGTTGGTGCTTTGCCTAAATACCAAAATGAACTTGGACATATTGCTAAAGTGGTGATGCCGATGTACAAAACCAAATTTCTCATGAACAACGCATGGGATGTGGTGCACAAAGGCCGAACAAATATTGGCGATTACTGGTTTGATTACACGATTATAAAAGAACAAACCAATAAGCTTGGTTTCGATCTGTACCTTGTTGACATTAACGGATTGCTGGATCGCGAAAAAGTGTATGGATATGATGATGATACGGAAAGATTCACTGCCTTCCAGATAAGCGTGGTAGACTGGATTTCGGTATGGGCGCACCAGCCGGATGTAATACATGTGCATGATCATCATACAGGGCTGATACCCTTCATCATCAAACATTGTTATAAATACCAGCATCTCCATACCATTCCAACCATACTTACCATTCACAATGCGCAATACCAGGGTGTAATGGGGTGGGACAGGAGCTACCTGCTTCCCCCTTGGGATAGCTGGAAGTGGGGACTGCTGGACTGGAAAGGCAGCATCAACCCGCTGGCATCGGGCATAAAATGCGCCTGGAAGGTAACCACGGTAAGCAACAGCTACCTGGAGGAAATGCGTCAATCGTCGAACGGGCTGGAAGACCTTTTTGAGTATGAGCGCGGCAAATGCAGTGGCATTTTAAACGGCATTGATGTGGACGTGTGGGACCCTGAAAAAGACAGCTATCTCGAAGACCATTTTTCGATAGAAACCGCAAAAGAAGGCAAAGCAAAAAGCAAGCAAAAGCTTTGCGAAACATTTGATCTCGACATCAATAAACCGCTCATCGTATTTATTGGAAGACTGGTTGGGGAAAAAGGGGCAGATATATTGCCTGCTGCCATCAGCGACAGCTTTTATTATGTTGGCCGAAAAATGAATTTCCTCATACTGGGCAGCGGTTTCCCCGAGGTGGAAGCGCAATTAAGTTCTTTGCAGCGCCTGGCACAGAAAGATTATAATGTGTATGTAGGATACAACGAAGCGCTGAGTCACCTGATGTATGCCGGCGCGGATTTTTTACTGATGCCCAGCAGGGTGGAGCCCTGTGGCTTAAACCAGATGTATTCGATGCGCTATGGCACTATACCCATGGTAAGAAGAACAGGGGGGCTGAAAGATACCGTAATAGACTATGGCGAAAAGGATGGCTATGGAATTGTATACAACTGGGCTGCTGTGGGCGATATAACGCAAGGCATCTGGAGAGCGGTGGAGTTATACAGCGACCAGGAAAAGATGGACGAAGTACGCGAGCGGATGATGCGGCTTGATTTTAGCTGGCAAAGCAGCGTGCAGCAGTATATTAACTTGTATGCATCTGTACAGCAGGTTGCGCCTGTTGCAGACATAGTAAACCAGACAATCGAATCATAATTAATAATCAAATAAGTTTTAGCCATGAAAAAGAGTGTGATAGCCGTTATTTTAGGAGGCGGCGCAGGAACGCGTCTTTCACCGCTCACCGCAACCCGCAGTAAGCCAGCCGTGCCCATTGCCGGTAAATACAGGCTGGTAGATATTCCCATTTCCAATTGCCTGAATTCCGATATAGGAAGAATGTATGTGTTGACCCAGTTCAATTCCGCATCGCTCAACAAGCACATAAAAAATACCTATCATTTCAGTACGTTCAGCAAGGCTTTTGTAGACATTATTGCTGCCGAACAAACACCCGACAACCAGGGCTGGTTCCAGGGAACGGCAGATGCCGTAAGGCAGTCGCTCAGGCATTTGCAGCAACAGGAATTTGATTACGTGCTCATCCTTTCGGGCGATCAGCTGTACCAAATGGATTTCAGCGAAATGCTCGACAGCCACATCAGCAAAGGCGCAGATATTTCCATCGCTACCATCCCGGTAGGTGCAAGGGAAGCGCCCGAATTTGGTATACTCAAAGTAAACGAAGAACAATACATCACTTCCTTTATCGAAAAGCCGAAAAAGGATTTGCTGCCCGACTGGTCGAGCGATACCGGTGAAGAAATGCAACGCAGTGGCCGCATTTATCTCGCATCGATGGGTATTTACATCTTCAACCGAAAGCTCATGTTCGATATGTTGCTGGATGTAAATAAAGATGCCACCGACTTTGGAAAAGAGATCATTCCCGGCTCTATCAGTAAACACAAAGTAGTAAGCTACCAATCCGAAGGCTACTGGACAGATATTGGTAATATCTACTCTTTTTTTGAGGCCAATCTTGCATTAACCGACGATATTCCTCCCTTCAATCTTTTTGACAGTTCGCAGACCATTTACACCAGGGCACGCATGCTGCCCCCCGCAAAGATCAGCGGAACTACTTTGGAAAGAACGATCATTGCCGAAGGTTGCATTATTAATGCATCACGCATCGAAAAAAGCGTAACAGGCATCCGTACCCGCATAGGTTATGGATCTACTATTGTAAGCACCTATATAATGGGTTCCGACTATTATGAGACGCTCGAAGACATGAACAGCGCCGCTCAGCGCGGGTTGCCCAAAGTGGGTATAGGCGAACGTTGTTACATCCGCAACGCCATCATCGACAAAAACTGTCGCATCGGAAACGATGTGCGCATCAACGGCGGCAGCCACCTGCCGGATTCTGATCATCCGTTGTATACCGTAAAAGATGGTATTGTAGTGGTGAAAAAAGGAGCCATACTGCCCGATGGGTTTGTGATATAGGAAGAAGGTAGAAGGTGTAAGGCATAAGGTGTAAGGCATAAGGTATAAGGCAGAAGGCTGAAAGCTGATGGCTGACGGCTGACAGCTGGCAGCTCACTGCTCACTTAACAAAGGGAACAATGCAAACAAGTTGTTCCCTTTGTTATTTGAGGCCGAAATAACTATTTTGCAACAAACCTGGGAATAAACATTATTGTAAACCTGTAAAAAGCCAACTATGTCAGCACGTAAAGGAATCTTCAGCAATCTCAAAAATGATGTTCTCGCGGGAGTGGTGGTTTTTTTAATTGCACTGCCCCTGTGTCTGGCCATAGCACAGGCATCGCAGGCTCCATTGTTTGCCGGTATTGTATCTGGTGTAATTGGTGGCATTGTAATTGGTATACTCAGCAAATCGCATTTAAGTGTAAGCGGACCCGCCGCAGGGCTTGTAGCCATTGTAATTACTGCCATTGCCACCCTGGGAAGCTTTAAGGTGTTCCTGCTGGCCGTGTTGCTGGCCGGCGCCATACAGTTTGCATTAGGACTTTTAAAAGCCGGTAGCTTTGCAGCGTACTTTCCTAATAACGTTATACAGGGCATGTTGGCCGGTATTGGGCTTACCATCATCATAAAACAAATACCCGATGCCACCGGGGGCTGGGGTAAAATAAATGAACCGATAGGAATAAAAGATGCAGACGATGGATTTAATTTAAAAGAAATACTGCACTCCCTGTCGTCGTGGGAATACATTGAGCCCATGGCTATCATTATTGCAGTTATAGGACTGTTCATTCTTTTTTTGTGGACCACTCCCGCACTGAAACGGTTCCAGATCATTCCTGCAGGATTACTGGTGGTAGTACTGGGCACGCTGACCAATATTATTCTGGGTGATAGTTTGCCACATCTTAGCCTTGGCGAAAGCCATAAGGTAACACTGCCTATACCCAATAACTTTGCAGAATTTATTGCGCAGTTCCAGTTACCTGATTTTTCAGCGTTCACAAATTCAAAAGTGTGGGAAACAGCCCTGGTGATTGCTGCCGTAGCTTCGATAGAAACGCTGCTGTGCGTAGAGGCAGTAGATAAAATGGATCCGCTGAAGCGCATTACCCCCGGCAACAGGGAATTGCTGGCGCAGGGCACGGGCAATATGTTAAGCGGACTGATAGGAGGATTGCCAATTACTTCGGTGATTGTACGATCGTCGGCCAACGTAAACGCAGGCGCCAAAACCAAACTTTCTGCCATTGTGCACGGTATTTTGCTCCTGGTTTGTGTGGCTACCATCCCCACCATTTTAAATCATATTCCCAAAGCCGCGCTTGCAGCCATCCTGATATTTACAGGATACAAGCTGGCGAGCCCCAAAGTTTTTAAACATATGTGGAAGGCGGGACGAACACAATTCATTCCCTTCCTGGCAACAGCCATTGCCGTATTTGCCATGGACCTGCTGAAAGGCGTGGCATTGGGACTGATCATCAGTATTTTCTACCTCTTACGCCAAAACCTTAAAATACCTTACTTTTTTAACCGCACAGAATACCACGAAAAAGAAGGCAACGTCATCCGCATTGAGCTGGCGCAGGAACTTTCTTTTCTCAACAAAGCACATATCAAGCAAATGCTTGCCAGCCTGCCCCCAAAGCATACCGTTGTGCTCGATGCTTCCAACACCGCTTATATTGATTACGATGTGTTGGAAGAAATAAAAGAGTTCAGGGATGTGATATCGGTAGAAAACGATATTCATGCAGAATTTGAAGGTTTTAAGCCCGAACACGGCATTGAAAACACAAGGCACGAAACAAAAGACGAATTTGCCGACTACAACGAATTTATGAGGCATTACCTTAAGGCGAGTAAATGAAGGAAAGACAAGGAACAAGAACCAAAAAGCAAGAAACAAAAAGCAAGAAACAAAAAATTAAGCAGGCTGTCGTTGCGTCGCGTGAAGCCGGAAACAAAAATCCCAAAAACAAAAAACCGGAACTCGCTTCCGCTTTCTTCTTTCTGATCGCTGACGGCTGATCGCTGAAAGCTCCCTGCAAAACCAACAACCGGAGTTTCCCCCGGCTGTCTGTTCTTCACTGTTAACAACTATATGTTTATAACCTGCTAGCCCGCGCGTTCTATCGTTACGCGAATAATATCGTCCTCGTCTGGTACCGGATACGTATCGTCATCCACTTCGTTGATAGGTTTATTGCTTTGCTCCGCTTCGGGTGTGCCTCCAAGTGCCGCCTGGTTCTTACCGGCTCCCGGGAACTGATTGATAGCAGTGCCATTATCGTAAAGTTGTACTTTGTCCGACTGGTTTCCTGTAGCACTGGCATCCAGCCCGTTGTTGCCAAACGAAAAGAACCAATCGTTCGAATAGCCAAACATGGTAGCGAAAGTAATTTTATCGCCCGTTGCATAGTCTATTTTTTGAGAAATGGTTCCGGCTGTGCCACCTTTAAGTGCCGGCAACAAAACCTGCGTTTGCGCCGCGGCGGCCACATACACATGTTTTACGCCTGTCATTGTTTTCAGCACAGCTTCTAATGCC
Source organism: Agriterribacter sp. (assembly GCA_051958655.1). Classification (GTDB taxonomy): domain Bacteria; phylum Bacteroidota; class Bacteroidia; order Chitinophagales; family Chitinophagaceae; genus Agriterribacter. The sequence continues at coordinate 7,077 of JBQCFW010000077.1, forward strand.
TTTGTGTCGCCCTTTTGAGCTATATCAGCCAAACCTTTACCTCTGTCTGCTTCACCCGTTTTAAACAAAGGGTTTTCGCCACTGTATACTACAATAAGCACGGGCGATAACGGAGTAAAAATGCCGGTATTTTCAGTAGCATATGCGGCAAGTTTACTGTTGTCTCCCGTTTCAGCAAGTGGAGTAATACCATTGGTATTGGCTGCTTTACCACTCTCGTAAAAAGGCATGGCGTTAAGCGGGTTACCACCGAGTATATTAGAAACCGTCCAAACACCGGGGCTAAACGGCGTAGCATTACCAGTGGTGCCCGATACGTTTTCAATAGTGCAGGTAAATACGGAGTTTCCATCGTGTTTAATAGTAACTTTCATCAGCTTGCTCGCTTCAACATACATGTTGCCATTTCTGTCGGTGCCTTTCACTTCTGTAACAACTTCCGATTCAACTGCGCCGGGGTGGGTAACATTCGCACCAGGTTTTTGATTGATGCGTGTGCCATTATCCCACAGTTTGATTTGGGTCGACACATCGCCGGTGATCGGCTCACCATTACTGTCGAACAAAGCTATGCCCGGGTTTGCTGGTGCAAAAAACAGATCGTTCGACCAGCCATACATCGTGGCAAACGTAAGTGTTTGTCCTTTCGCGGCCGAAAAGCTAAAACTTACCTTGCCGCCCGGTAAAATAACAGGGGGATCACCGCCTCCCTTAAAAGTACCAGACTGAGACAACGATTTTGCCTGCAATACATTTTCAATGGTTACAGTTGCCTGGTTTGTTGGTTGCGTGTTGTCACCGTTGTCGTCTTTTTTGCAAGACGTTATAACCAGTAATAAAACGGGAATCCATAATAGGCGCGTGGTGTTTTTTTTAACAGATTTCATGAAGCTATTTTTTGATGAATGAATGCGTGTGCAAAAGCGTCATGCATTTAGTGAGAAGGAATGGTATTTTTCCTTAACAGTTTGCAGTTGTTGCGCAAAACGAAATACGGGTAGAATTTTTTAGAAAAGTTTGCAACAATAAATAAGACAAAAGTCTTTGTGTTACCGTAATATCCGTTGTCTAATAAATCAGAACCTCAGTAAAGGTACTAAAATTATCTGTTATTTTCGTACGTTGACGGTTAAAAAAGTGAGAAACGAACATTTTATAACGGATATGTATTGTTGCTATGTGATGTATTACACAATGTATAAAATAACTTTTAGGTATTGTTGTGATATTATTACGAACTGTATAATCAATTTTCTACAAAAAAATCGAAAATATATCAACTTAAACCTGGCAACGTATAGTTCGTTTTCTAGTCACATGCAGTTGTATTAACGAGTTTAGAAATGTTGGTAAAGATAAAAATAGATAAGACTCTTGATTGCTTGTGTAACCAGCGGCTCCAAAATAATCCTTTTTGGTGATGACCTTTTACTCATCAGATGGCGCATCTTTATTATTGGGCCGATCTCAGGTTTGTATTGATTGCCGTCACAGGAATATATTGTATCCGGAAAAAGCGACTGCTTAAATCTTTTAACGCATCCGGCATCCTCGCACTCCAACGTTATCATTCCGACAATACTCTTATCAAAATGATAGGCTTAAAACTCTGCTCCGGTTGGCTATGCAGTTTTATCTGGTTGCCAATCATGCAGTTGCGTCTACGTTGGTAATGGCGGAACATCATTTGATGTGTAAGGCGAAAATAATGATTCAATGAAAAAAATTGTATTGTCTTCAGTATTGTTATGGACAACCGTTACGCTTATTGCCCAGGATGATCAGCCGAAACCTTTCACCATCAGCGGTTATGCAGAAGCATATTACCAGCACGATTTCAACAGGCCGGTAAACAACAGCAGGCCTGCATTTGTATATAGTCACAACCGCACAAACGAAGTGAATATCAATCTGGCTTTTATTAAAGCCGGGTATAGTACAGATAAGCTCAGAGCCAACGTTGCAGTAGCGGCAGGTACTTATATGAATGCCAATTATGCCGCAGAGTCCGGCGTATTAAAAAATATACTGGAAGCAAATATAGGACTCAGAATTTCCGGCAAACACAATCTGTGGGTAGACGTGGGGGTTATGCCTTCGCATATTGGTTTTGAAAGTGCCATAGGAAAAGATTGCTGGGCCCTTACCCGCAGTATGGCAGCCGATGACTCCCCTTACTTCGAAACCGGGGCTAAACTGTCTTACACTTCTCCTAACGAAAAATGGCTGATCAGCGCGCTCGTTTTAAACGGATGGCAGCGCATACAACGGATTGATGGAAACAGCACACCTGCTTTTGGTCACCAGCTTACTTATAAACCCAGTGATAATATTACTTTAAACAGCAGTTCCTTTATTGGCAATGATAAGCCGGACAGCAACCGGTTGATGCGTTACTTTCATAACCTGTATGGTATATTCAGAATATCGGAGCAGTTTTCAGTAACAGCAGGCTTTGACATTGGAGCAGAACAAAAAGAAAAATCAGGCAAACAATACAATGCCTGGTATACGCCACTGGTGATGTTTCGTGTGAGCCCCGATGCGAAAAACAGCATCAACGTAAGACTCGAATATTATAGCGACGCTAACGGCGTGATCATGAGCAGTGTACCCTCCGGTTTTAAAACCTGGGGATACTCGCTCAATTACGATCATTTTGTAAAAGACAATATTGCATTGCGGCTGGAAGGCAAAGCTCTACATTCTGAAGAAAAAATTTTTGAAAAGCGCGAAGGTATGTCGGCAAATAATTTTTCTGTAACGGCAGCCATAGCAATGTCTTTTTAGTGAACCTTATTGCTCGAAGTCGAGCAACCCAAATGCCTGCGCATGGGGAATATTCAGGTCTAGAAATTGGAACTTAAGTTGTGATTCCTGTTTCAATAGCTTATAGATTTTCAGGCTTTCTGTATCGGAAGATAGATAAAACTCAATTGATTTTTCACTGTCAGCCTGAGCGAAAAGCTTAGTGTCATTTGGAATTATATTTCGTTCGTTAAGCTTCAGTTTTGCTTTATTTTCGAAGACGATTCTTGCAAAATCTCCAGTTCGTTTAGAATGGTCTAAGTTAAAAGGTAATATTTGCAGGTTTCTAAGAGGTAATTCGTGAACGTCACCGGCTACGCAGTATTCTGCAATGGAAATTGTGGAAATAAACATTGCAATTTCTTTTTCAAGAAAATAGCGAAAATAACCGTCGGCGTTTTTAAACAGGGGACTTGCTTCATTCAGGAAGCGAAGAAAAAAGCTTGTATCAAGCAAAACTGATTTATGCATCATAGCCGCCTCTTATGTTTCTCAACCATGAGTCGGCGTCAATGTTGCCTAACCAATTCTTTTTTGCTTTGCTACGAAGTTCTTTCAAATATGCCTCATCATATTTTGGATAATAGTCAACAAGCTCTATGAACCTTAATGTAGAAGTATCAATTTCGCCGGTTTCAGAATGCTGTTTGCCTGTAGCTCTTATTCCTAAAGTTTTATACAACAGGTTATCCTCGTATGCTTCTAAAAAGCTAATAGGCGTTTGTACCCTAACGGTTCCTAAATCATCAGTATAAATGTGGATGTTAGCCTTATCTTTCCCTCCCGCATTTGTTACTTTACCATAAAAGTAAAATTCAGCGTCTGCCCAAATAGCCTCGGTTCTTTTAAACCGGGTTGATCGGTCAATTTTTATTTCATTCGAGTTGTTCAGAGAGGTTGTGATACTAAAAACGTAATTGCGTTTTGAAGCAATGTCCTGAATATTTTCAAATGCCTTTGCTGTTGATAAGTCAAGAAAGTCGATATTTTGTATAGACCCGATTTGACCAATAATTGCATTAAACCCTATTATATGCTGGATGGAGGTTTTTAAAATGTGTTTAACAGAACCTTGCTCAATGCTATAGCTTATGAGGGGGCGATCTTTTTTATCGCCCGGATAAAGAAGACTTTCAGCATTTTCAAGAATAGAAATAATCTCCCTGATGTCGTAATTGTCAGGAGATAATTCTATGTTGCCTTTTACGCCGGTAATCCGTATTTCTATGTAACCGATTTTATCCACCTTGCAAATTAACGATTATTTGATCTAAATTAATATAGCTCTACGTTAAATGTAGACAGAAATTATGTTCCTGGCACATCTTCGCTCTTTATTTTACTTCAATGAAATCTTATATTCTTCTATCTTCCGGTAGAGTGTGGCAAGCCCGATATTGAGCAGCCGTGCCGCTTCTGTTTTGTTGTTGCGCGTATACTCCAATGCCCGGCGAATTTGAATGCTCTCCATTTTTGCCAGGTCAAATCGGGATGAAGGATGGTTGCTGTTTGCATCAGCACTTACAAAATCCAGCGGCAGGTGTTCAACAGTAAGCTCAGCCGTTTCTGCGAGGATCATGGCACGCTCAAGAATATTTTTGAGTTCCCGTATGTTGCCCTTCCAGTTGTGATTTTCTAGGGCTTCCAAAAAACCAGCACTCATGGTATGAGCTTGCCGCTTGTTTTTTGCTGCAAACAGTTCAATAAAATGTTTTGCCAATAAAGGAATGTCTTTCCTGCGCTCATTCAATGGCGGCAGCTCAATGGTAAATACATTCAGCCTGTAAAGCAGGTCCCGTCTGAATTTTCCCTCCATGGCTTCGTTTTCAATATCGCGATTGGTAGCAGCAATAATCCGCACATCTACTTTGGTAGGCGTAACATCACCCAGTTTCAAAAAATCGCTTGTTTCGAGTACCCGTAACAGTTTGGTTTGCAGATCCGGTGGCATTTCGCCAATTTCATCCAGGAACAGGGTGCCGCCATTTGCCTGTTCCATCAATCCCTTTTTATCTTTCAGGGCGTTGGTAAATGCGCCCGCTTTATAACCGAACAATTCGCTTTCCAGCAGGTCGTGAGGCACTGCGCCGCAATTCAATGCTACAAAGGGTTTGCCCGAGCGGTCGCTTTCCTGGTGAATGCCTGCGGCAAATACCTCTTTTCCAGAGCCTGTTTCGCCAAGCAGCAATACGGTAGTATTGGTGTTGGCAACCTTGCGCGCCAGGCTTTTTGCATTTGCGATGCCCTGCGATACACCAATGATGCTGTCGAAGCCTTTGGACTTTGGTAAAGCGCTATCCATTTCGCGCAACCGCATTCTCATCGTCACTTTTTCCGTTGCCTGTGCCAGCAGCGGAATAATTTTTCCATTGTCGTCTGCCTTTACAATATAATCGAATGCGCCGTTCTTCATTGCCTGCACGCCATCTTGTATATCGCCGTAAGCAGTCATGAGTATAATTTGCACATCGGGGTATTTTGCAATTGCCTCTTTCGTAAAATCAACACCGTTGCCATCTGGCAAACGCACGTCGCATAAAATAACCGGTATCATCTCCCTGCTCAGGATTTTTCTTGCTTCGTCGAGCGAGCCCGCCGCCAATACATTGTATCCCTCTAAACCAATGAGCCGGCTTAGCAATTTTCGGAGTGTTGGTTCATCGTCTATTATCAGGATGGTTTGTGCAGTATGTTTCATTGAAGTTGCGAAGATAGATGGTTTTAGATTGTTTATGCTGTACGAAGCCGCTGACTTTGTGCTTATTATGTTCTTCCGGGACTTAGTCACGGATAATAAATTAATAATACCCCTTTCAATATGAAAAACGACCTTCTCAAAATGAGAGGGTTATTTTCTACCGGTATACCGCACACGACAACATGTATCGGCTGTAATTCAATGCTGATAAGCGTTTTATGTAAACCTCAATTTTCTCTTTCCTAAAAGGCATCGCATTTGGTATACACAGGCAAAATGTTTTATGAACGCAGATGAATGGTTAAACAATCACGGAATAAAACCGGTTTATGTGGTGATAGCTTATATAGTGTTGCTATGCTTATTCGGAGTAGCCATTCACCTGTTGTCGTAACAGAACAATCATTTTTAACACTCAAATAAATATATGATGATTCCATTGCTTCTGTTAGCCGGTTTGCTCTGCTTCTGGCTGTTTTTTAAATCCATTGACTTTTTTGATAAAATTTAAACGCTATGATGACTTCACTCTTTATTCTTTCGCTACTGGTATTTATCTATCTGTGTTATGTGCTGATAAAACCAGAAAAATTTTAAACCTGAAATTCCTGAACAATGAACACAGAAATATCCGGCATTGTTATCACTTTTGCAATTGCACTTGCCATTGCATTCCCGCTAGGCATCTACATTTCTAATATGTTCGGTGGTAAAAAAACTTTTCTTGATTTTTTGAACCCCGTTGAAAGATTCATCTATCGCATTTGTGGCATCGATCCTTTAAAGGAAATGGACTGGAAGCAGAACCTGAAAGCGATGCTTACCATTAACCTGGTTTGGTTTGTATATGCGTTTGTGATGCTCATTACGCAGGGCAGTTTATTTTTAAACCCCGATGGCAATCCTTCTCAAACGCCTGACCTTGCATTCAACACCGCCATCTCTTTTTTAGTGAACTGCGATCTGCAACATTATAGCGGAGAAACAGGGGTAACTTATCTCACGCAAATAGCGGTGATGGCTTTTTTAATGTTTGTTTCTGCGGCAACCGGCATTGCCTCCGCGGTAATATTTTTCCGTGCGCTGCGCGATAAAACAACAGATCGGCTGGGCAACTTCTATGTATACTTTACACGGTCGGTTACACGCCTGCTGCTGCCACTCAGTATTGTAATAGCAGCCATCCTTGCTTTTAATGGCACGCCCACATCGTTTGAAGGCAAAGACAATATTGTTACCCTCCAGGGCGATAGCATGCAGGTAAGCCGCGGACCGGCAGCCGGCATGATCGCCATCAAACATTTAGGTACTAACGGTGGCGGATGGTTCGGCGTTAACTCGGCACATCCTTTGGAAAATCCAACCTATATTACCAATACAACGGAACTGGTTGCCCAATTAATCATTCCACTTGCCATGATATTTGCCTTTGGCTTTTTCATCCGCCAAAAAAAGCTGGCTTATGTCATCTTTGGTATAATGACGGTTGGCTTTTTATGCCTGGCAGTGCCTACTGTAATACAGGAAATCAAAGGCAATCCTGCTATAGCATCGTTGGGCGTATCGCAACCCAATGGCGCTATGGAAGGGAAGGAGGCAAGGTTTGGCCCGGCAATGTCTGGCTTCTGGAGCATTGTTACTACGGTCATCTCTACCGGGTCGGTAAATTCCATGCACGACAGCTCCATGCCTTTGTCGGGAATGAGCCAGATGCTGGCGATGATGATCAATTCTTTTTACGGCGGTTGCGGTGTAGGGCTGCTCAACTATTTTATTTACCTGGTGGTTGCTGTATTTATTTCGGGACTGATGGTGGGAAGAACACCGGAGTTGATGGGGCACAAGGTAGAAGCCCGCGAAATAAAAATTGCGGCGCTCGTTACATTGCTTTCGCCGTTTTTGATTATGACGGGAACAGCGCTCGCTGCATATTTCAATGTGCACCATGCGCAGGCTAACTGGGCCGTACAGCCCGGCAACTGGCTCAACAATCCCTCTTACCACGGCTTCAGTGAAATGCTTTACGAGAATGTATCTGCCAACGCCAATAACGGAAGCGGTTTTGAAGGATTGGGCGATAATAATATTTTCTGGAATGTGGTTACTGGATTCATTTTGCTGCTCGGGCGCTTTTTACCCATTGTTGGCCCCGTAGCCATTGCCGGGCTGCTGGCAAAGAAAAAATACATTCCCGCGTCAGCCGGTACGCTCAAAATAAATTCTGTCACTTTTGGTGTGATGACATTGGCGGTGATCATCATCATCAATGCGCTTTCTTATTTTCCTGCACTGGCTTTGGGTCCTATTGCTGAATTTTTTTCGTTGAAATAAAATTGATTGATCATTATGACTACTCATAAAAATAAAAAAGCAACCCTGTTTCAGGGCGATCTGGTGAAAGAAGCCTTGAAGCAATCTTTTATAAAGCTTAAGCCTGCACTGATGATTAAAAACCCGGTAATGTTTACCGTGGAAATCGGAACGATAGTAATGTTAGTGGTGGTGCTCTATGCTTTGATTACAGGCGACCGTACGCAAGGGGCACTGGGTTATAATATAGCGGTATTCGTTATCCTGTTTCTCACCGTGCTGTTTGGCAACTTTGCCGAAGCAATAGCCGAAGCAAGGGGAAAGGCGCAGGCAGAAACGCTCCGTAAGACCAGGCAGGACACACCTGCCAGAAAAATATTTGCTGTTGGTGAAACATTTGTGGATGAGGTGAAAGTTATTTCTTCTGCACAATTAAAGCTGGGCGACAGGTTTATTTGTGAAGCCGGCGACGTAATACCGATGGATGGAGAGATTGTGGAAGGCATTGCAACGGTAGACGAAAGCGCTATCACCGGCGAATCGGCACCTGTAATTCGCGAAGCCGGAGGTGATAAATCTTCGGTTACGGGGGGAACCAAAGTGTTGTCGGACCGGATTATTGTTAAAGTCACCACTGCACCCGGTGAAACTTTCCTCGACAAGATGATCGCATTGGTAGAAGGCGCCAACCGCCAAAAAACGCCCAATGAAATTGCATTGACTATCCTGCTGGCGTCTTTCACCATCGTATTTATTATTGTATGCGTAACCTTAAAGCCTTTTGCCGACTATGCTAATACGCCCATTACCATCGCCGCTTTTATATCGTTGTTCGTTTGCCTGATACCCACTACTATCGGCGGACTTTTATCTGCTATCGGTATTGCAGGGATGGATCGTGCGCTCAGGGCAAACATTATAGCGAAAAGTGGTAAGGCAGTGGAAACAGCCGGAGACGTTGATACATTGCTGTTAGATAAAACAGGCACCATTACCATCGGTAACAGGAAGGCTACCCATTTTTACCCCGCAAACGGGGTGCCCGAAAAAGAATTTATAGAAATGGCAGTGCTCAGCTCGCTTGCCGACGATACGCCCGAAGGAAAATCTATTGTTGAACTTGCCGCGCAAAAGGGTATTTCAATGAAAAGAGATGAAAGCATGGAGTTTATTCCCTTTACTGCGGAAACGCGCAGCAGTGGCGTAAACATACAGTACAACCAGAAAATCCGTAAGGGCGCGCAGGATGCCATCCGTAAAATGGTTGCGGCGGCAGGAAATACTTTCCCTGAAAATTTAATCCGGCAGATCAGTGAAATTGCCGGAAACGGCGGCACCCCGCTGGTGGTGTCTGCCAATAACGAAGTAAAAGGCGTGATCGAACTGCAGGACATCATCAAACCTGGCATTAAAGAACGCTTTGACCGGTTGCGCAAAATGGGTGTGAAAACGGTGATGGTAACCGGCGATAACCCGCTTACAGCAAAATACATCGCAGGCAAGGCTGGTGTGGACGATTTTATTGCCGAAGCAAAACCGGAGGATAAAATGAATTATATCCGCACCGAACAAAGCAACGGTAAACTGGTTGCGATGATGGGCGATGGCACCAACGATGCGCCCGCACTGGCACAGGCCGATGTAGGCGTTGCCATGAACATCGGCACCCAGGCGGCAAAGGAAGCAGGTAATATGGTAGACCTCGACAATGACCCTACCAAACTGATTGAAGTGGTGGAGATAGGCAAGCAACTGCTGATCACCAGGGGTACATTAACCACCTTTTCCATTGCCAACGATGTGGCAAAATATTTTGCCATTGTTCCCGCGCTGTTTATCGCTTCTATTCCCGCATTGCAGGGTTTAAACATCATGCATCTCAAAAGCCCGGAATCAGCAATATTATCAGCCGTTATTTTCAACGCTATCATTATTCCGCTGCTGATACCACTGGCATTGAGAGGAGTTGTTTATAAACCGATCGGCGCTTCTGCCTTGTTACGCAGGAACCTCCTGATATATGGCATCGGCGGCATTATTGTTCCTTTTATTGGTATTAAATTAATCGACCTGTTGCTTGCAATATTCCTGTAAGAAGCTCGCAACATTCAATAAAAACAAACGCATGAAAAATTATTTATGGACATCTGTTAAGCTCACCATTGCGATGATTATCATTTGTTGTGTATTCTATTTTGGCATCGTGGCTATGATCGGGAAAATCACACCCGGTGCGGGCGATGGTGAAAAATTAGTTGCCAATGGCAGGGTCGTGGGCTACGCGCGGATAGGTCAGCAATTTACAGACGACAAATATTTTTGGGGACGACCTTCAGCAGCAAACTATAATGCAGCAGGTTCGTCAGGATCAAACAAAGGTCCTTCCAATCCCGATTATCTGGCAATCGTGCAGGAAAGAACAGACAGCTTCATGGCGCATAATCCCGGTGTAACCAAAGAGGCGATTCCGGCAGAAATGGTAACCGCTTCCGGCAGTGGGCTCGACCCACATATTTCCCCGGCTTCGGCCTATATCCAGGTAAAAAGGATTGCGGGCATCAGGCAACTTGATGAAAAGCAGATCAAAGACCTGGTGGCTCAGCACATTCAACAATCCTTTGCAGGTCCCGAAATCATCAATGTATTGCAGCTCAATATTGCGCTGGATAAGCTGGCAAAATAATGCGGAGCCGGTTACAGGATGCATCGCTTTTAATAACTTATTAAACCTCGGATATATGATCACACAATATGAAGTGCCAGCCATGGTAAGGGAAGAAATCCCTCCCTTGTCTGCCGTTCCGCACCTGTGCCGCCAGAGCATGGAAGTGTTTGCCTCTATGCACGACTTAACAGACTGTGCAAGGCATAGCGTGGAAGAACATAATTTTACACTGGCGCGCAAATGTTTTATGCTGGCCGAAAAACTATACCGCCACGGAGACAGAGTAGTGAGGATGCTGGTGGAAAATATTTTTGTATACGGATTCAGCACCATCCTGCCCAACGATAAAAAAGAAGTAGAACTGGTACGCGCTGCTATACCACCTACGCTGTACAATTTATATTTAAAACAAATAATGAGCAGCGGTTGTTAACACTAAACTGATTTTTATGGACCCCGAAGGTATTATTGTAAGAATAGCAGAAGAAAACGACGCCATATACGCAAAAGAGATATCGGAAGAAACCTACCGCTCTGCCATTGCCCGCGGTTCAGGCATTTCCAGGCGCTCGCCCGAAATGATCATCGACAAAATAAAACAAGGAAAGGCAATTATTGCCGTTACCACAAACAAGCAGTGGGCTGGCTTCTCCTATATGGAAACATGGTCGGCCGGAGCATTTGTATCTCACTCAGGTCTTATTGTTGCGCCTGCCTTCCGCCATCTGCATGTAGCTACTCAGATCAAGGATAGAATATTTTCCCTTAGCCGTGAGCGTTACCCTAACGCAAAAATATTCAGCATCACTACCGGGTTGACCATTATGAAACTGAATGCAGCATTAGGCTTTGAAACAGTTACTTTTAATGAACTGCCCCACGATCCATCGTTTTGGGAAGGGTGTAAAAGCTGCGCACACTACGATATTTTGACAAGCCAGGGATGTCGCCATTGCCTTTGTACCGCCCTGCTTTTTACGCCCGGCAAACATCCACAAACAGCCCCACAGCAATCATATGTCTAACGATCAACTTTATAGCCCCTTGTCGCCGGTATCTTCTTACCAGAAGGGAAAACTGAAGATATACATTGGCATGAGTGCGGGTGTTGGCAAAACCTATCGCATGCTGCAGGAAGCGCACCAGTTGCTAGCCGATGGAAAAAATATAAAGATCGCCTACATAGAAACCCATGGCAGAAAGGAAACGCATGCCTTACTGGAAGGACTACCCGAAATACCACGGCGACAGGTGTTTTATAAAGGAAAGCAACTGGAGGAACTGGATGTGCAGGCCATCCTGCTCATGCATCCTTCGATAGTGCTGATTGATGAGTTGGCGCACACCAACATTCCCGGAAGCAAAAATGAAAAGCGATGGCAGGATGTGATGGATGTGCTGGAGGCAGGAATAGATGTAATTACCGCTGTAAACATTCAGCACATTGAAAGCATTAACGAAGAAGTAAAACAGATTACAGGCATTGAGGTAAAAGAACGCGTTCCCGATAAAATTTTACAGGTGGCAGAAGAAGTGGTGAATATTGATTTGCCCGCCGATGAACTGATCCGCCGGCTTAGGGAAGGAAAGATCTATGACCACAGCAAAATTCAGCAGGCGCTCATTAATTTTTTTCAACCGGAAAAGATATTGCAACTTCGGGAACTGGCGTTGAAGGAAGTAGCGGGGCAGGTGGAGCGGAAGGTAGATTACCAGATCACTTCCAGAACTACCTCTTTCCGACACGAACGTTTGCTGGCCTGCATTTCGTCTAACCATGAAATAGCGCAGCGCATCATACGCAAGGCAGCCAGGCTGGCTTCGTATTATAACAGTCAATGGTATGTGCTGTATGTGCAAACGCCAAAAGAATCGTCCAGCAACATTTCGCTGGCGGCACAACGGCACCTCATCAATAATTTTAAGAACGCAACAGAGCTGGGCGGCGAAGTAATTCAGAAAAAAGCAGATGATATTTCGCTGGCGATATTGGAAATGATAGCGGAGAAAAAAATTACGACAGTGTGTATTGGTAAACCACATTTAAAATTATGGCAGATCATCTGGAACACGAGTGTGTTCAACCAGTTGCTCGGAGCATTGTCTGCTAATGATGTAGACCTTGTAATTTTATCGTAAAATGGCAAGTTCGGTTAAGCAAAAAATAAGATCAGGCAGTATTTTCCTTTTTGTGTTGCTGCTGCTGTTAAGCTCGGTTAGCATTTTTCATATTGTGCGGCTGAGGAACGACTCACAGCGCATTCTTAAAAACAATTATGAATCGCTTGATTATTCCCACACCATGCTTCGCTTTATCGATAGCGCCTCTGTCGATCCTGCTTTTTCAACCCGTTTCGACAGCACCCTTACACTGCAGGAAAACAACCTCACGGAGCCGGGTGAACGCGAAGCAACCGCTGTCATCAGAAAATATTTCGAAGCGTATCGCGCAGGAGATCATTCACCGGAGACGATCATACAGGTAAAGGCAGCGCTGCAACAGGTGCTAAGCCTCAACATGGCAGCCATCGAAAATAAAAACGACAGGGCCGAAAAAACAGCTAACAAAGCGTTGAGCTACCTGTCCATCATTGCAGTGGTTATATTGATCATAGGCATCACTTTCGCTTTCAATTTCCCCTTTATCATAACAGAGCCTATCAATGTGATCAGCGAAGGTATTAAGCAGGTAACAGCCCGCAACTATCATCACCGTATCCATCTCAACCGGCAAGATGAGTTTGGTCAAATGGCCACAGCCTTTAACCAGATGACAGAACGCCTGGAATATTTTGAGAACAGCAACCTGAATAAGATCATATTTGAAAAGACGCGTGCCGAAGCCGTGATCAATCGGCTGAAGGATGCAAGCATTGGCTTTGACCGCAATGACCGCATTCTTTTTGCCAACGATCAGGCGTTGCAATTGTTAGGATTGCAATCGGCAGCCATTGTGGGCAAGCCAGTTAGTGAAATAGCTGCCAGGAACGATTTGTTTCGCTTTTTGCTCGAAGAAAAAAATACGATTCCATTCAAAGTAGTACTCGATAATCATGAAAATTATTTCACCAAGGAGATCTCGGATATTTCGGAGGACGGCAGCAGCGGAAAGGTAATTGTATTGAAGAATATTACTTCCTTTAAAGAGCTGGATGTTGCCAAAACGAATTTTATTGCCACCATCTCGCATGAACTGAAAACACCGCTCGCATCGTCTGATTTCAGCATTAAATTACTGGAGGATGAAAGAACCGGTAAGCTCACGGATGAGCAGAAAGAATATGTGCATCATCTTAAACTCGACAATCAGCGCATGCTGAAGATACTGAGTGAATTGCTCAATATGTCGCAGGTGGAAGCCGGCAAGATACAGCTTAACCTGCAGTCTGTGGCGCCAACACGGATTGCAGCAGACGCCATCGGTACTGTTCTGAACGCGGCAAAAGAAAAAAATATCCGCATTGTAACCGATTATGAAGCAGCGTTGCCGGAGGTAAAAGCAGATCCTGAAAAAACGGTATGGGTGTTGAACAATTTTCTTACCAATGCTATCCGGTACGCAGGCATTGACAGTACCCTTTCGGTAACGATCACCCGCCACAACAATACCATTCGGTTTTCGGTTGCCGACCAGGGACCGGGCATTCCCTCCGAATACCTCGATAAAATATTTGACCGTTTTTTTAAAGTACCCGGAACGCTCTCCAAAGGAACGGGACTTGGACTCGCCATCTCGAAAGAATTTATAGAGGCGCAAAACGGAAAGATCTGGGTAAAAAGTGAAATTGGTTCGGGGAGTGTTTTTGGGTTTGATTTGTATGTGTAAATAATTATGGAAGTGCTAAATGGCAAAGGCAATCTCTCTTTTACTGGTGGGTGTCTTCACCCACCCTTAGTGTCAACTTAAGCGCATCAGCGAGCAGATGTCTCATGCTTCGACATGACAAGCAGTAGTGCAAAGCTGAACACCAGCACAATTGCTCAACCTTTATTCTACCGCTTGTCACTTCGACGAAAGGAGGAGTCTACCTTTCTTTTTATTGTGAGTTAGGACACCCACGGTAGCGTTAACTTAAGCTCATCAGCGAGCCAGATGTCTCATCCTTCGACATGACAAGCAGTAGTGCAAAGCTGAACATTAGCACAATTGCTCAACATTTATTCTACCACCTGTCTCTCCGACGAAAGGAGGAGTCTGCCTTTCTTTTTATTGTGAGTTAGGGCACCCACGGTAGCGTTAACTTAAGGTCATCAACGAGCCAGATGTCTCATCCTTCGACATGACAAGCAGTAGTGCAAAGCTGAACATTAGCACAATTGCTCAACATTTATTCTGCCGCCTGTCACTCCGAGTACCCAACCTGTAGGCAGGTAAAATATAAGGATGACATCAAGTAGCTTGCTGCAAAAAACAAAAGCAGGCTAACTACACAACCTGTAATCTTAGTTGGTACCCCTTTTAGGGAGTCCGTCTCCGAG
>JBQCFW010000078.1:0-105090 GCA_051958655.1 Agriterribacter sp.
TCCAAATTCGTCTGTTTCACCGTATACCATTCCCGGTTTAATGCCGCCGCCGGCCATCCATACCGTAAAGCAGCGCGGGTGGTGGTCTCTTCCATAATTATCGGCGCTGAAAGTGCCCTGGCAATAGTTGGTTCTGCCAAATTCGCCGCCCCATATTACCAGCGTTTCGTCCAGTAAGCCTCTTTGTTTCAGATCGGTGATCAATGCGGCAGAAGCCTGGTCAACATCTTTTGCCTGTCCCCTCATTTCATTTGGCAGGTTGCCATGCTGATCCCAACCCTGGTGATATAGCTGGATAAAGCGAACGCCGTTTTCAGACAGCTTGCGCGCCAGCAAACAATTGGCTGCAAAAGTGCCCGGTATCAAACAATCCGAACCATACAGTTTTACAATATCGTCCGACTCTTTCGATACATCCATAATTTCGGGTACAGCCGTTTGCATGCGGTACGCCATTTCGTATTGCTGAATTTTAGTAGCAATTTCAGGATCCCCAAAATTCTTTAATTCAATTTCATTCAACGCTGCTACTTTGTCGAGCATTTTGCGCCTTGCTTCCCGGTCCATGCCATCAGGATCCTGCAGGTACAGTATCGGGTTTTCGCCACTGCTGAACTGTACGCCCTGGTGTACGGAATCGAGGAAGCCGTTAGACCATAATTTGGAATATACACCCTGACCGTTTCCTTTACCGCGCGATAACAACACACAGAAAGCAGGCAGGTTTTTATTTTCAGTTCCCAATCCATAGCTCACCCAAGCACCCATGCTGGGGCGGTTGCCCTGTTGAGCGCCGGTTTGGAAAAAGGTTAATGCGGGGTCGTGATTGATGGCCTCTGTATGCAGTGAGCGGATGATACACATGTCGTCTACAATCTTCGACATGTGCGGGAATATTTCGCTTACCCACGCGCCAGACTTTCCGTGCTGTTCAAATTTATAATACGAACCTACCAATGGAAAGGATTTTTGGCCTGAGGTCATACCGGTAAGGCGTTGACCATTGCGGATAGATTCAGGCAAGTCCTGCCCCATCATTTTATTAAGGGTAGGTTTGTAATCAAAGGTTTCCAATTGAGAGGGCGCTCCGTTCTGGAAAAGATAAATAACCCTTTTGGCTTTGGGTGCAAAGTGTGGAATGCCGGGTATAAAACCCGCTTCTTCTTCAGCGCCGCCGCTACTAAAAAGGTCAGGTATCAGCAACGAACCCAACGCCATGCTTCCCAATCCTATGCTCATCCGCGACAGAAATTTGCGGCGGTTGATATTCAGCCCGTGTTGTAGCAATTCGTTTTCCATGTATTACGTTTTTGTGATCGCTTCGTCCATGTTGTAAATAACCTGCAAGGTTCTTACCATGGCGGCAAGATCGGGTGAAGGGGAATTTTTCAATTTGTATTCGCCTACTTTTGTTACAACCTTCTTTACAAGTTCAGGATTCGTTTTGAAATGATCATCCTGCTCTTTCCAGTATTGCACCAGTATATCCAGTTCATTTTTTTCGGGTCGCCTGTTCACAATCCGCATAAAGGCGTTGGTAATGGCGGCGTCGGTTGTTTGTTTTTCAGATGTTAATGCATCTGCCAACGCAATGGAGGCTTCCAGCACGGTAGGATCGTTCATCATAATCAAGGCCTGCAAAGGCGTGTTGGTACGTGAGCGTTTTACTTCGCACTGGTCGCGGTTGCTGGCGTCAAATATCATCATGCTTGGCGGAGGAACCGTGCGTTTGATAAAAGTGTACATACCTCTGCGGTATAGTTTATCGCCATGATCCTGCTTATACGCAGCCAATAATCCTCTGCCCGAAGTAGCCAGTTCCCACAAGCCCGGCGGCTGGTAAGGTTTTACGCTTGGTCCGCCAATGATGGGTTGCAGCAAACCACTGCTCGCTAATACCAGGTCGCGCACCATCTCTGCGTTCATACGTATACGTGGTGCGTAAGAAAGATAAATATTTTCGGGGTCTGACTTTAGCTTTTCCGGCGTAACTACTGATGATTGTTTATAGGTGGCAGACATATAAATCTGCTTTACCAGCCGCTTTATATTCCAGCCGTTGTCTCTGAAATCAACCGCCAGCCAGTCCAGTAATTCGGGATTGGTGGGCAGATCGCCCTGCATACCAAAATCGCCCGATGATTTTACAATGCCCCTGCCAAATACTTCCTGCCAAACACGATTTACAAATACACGGGCGGTTAAAGGATTGTTTTTATCAAACAGCCATTTGGAAAGTCCCAGCCGGTTTTTAGGCAGGCTGTCGGGAAAAGACAAGATAGAAGCGGGTGTTCCTGCAGTTACTTCTTCTCCATGCTGATCGTAATTACCACGGGTAAGCACATACGTTTTGCGCAGGGTATCCAGATCCTTCATGATAGAGACCTGCAGTTTGTGCGTATCTGCCTTGTTCATAAAGTTCAACACTCCTTCCAGGTCTTCCTTGGTAATATCCATGCGTGGATTTTTCGCAAAGGTTTCCTGCCCGCCTACTGTTGATTCAAGACCTACTTCTTTAATGCTGTTAAAGAAGGCAGACAACTGGTAGAAATCTTTTTGAGAAACGGGGTCATATTTATGATCGTGGCACTTGGCACATTCAATGGTCATTCCAAGAAGGGCTGTGCCCAGAGTATTGGTTCTGTCAACCACGTACTCCACGCGGTATTCTTCATCAATTACGCCACCTTCTTCGGTAATTTTATGATTGCGGTTAAAACCTGTTGCCAGCAATTGTTCTTTGGTAGCATCCGGTAACTGATCTCCCGCCAGTTGCCAGGTAACAAATTGGTTGTAGGGCATGTTTTCGTTAAAGGCATGGATCACCCAATCACGCCATGGCCATTGCGTGCGATAGTTGTCATCCTGGTACCCGTGCGAGTCGGCATAACGGGCTACATCCAGCCACGGAATAGCCATGCGTTCGCCATATGCAGGGCGGCTCAGCAACTCATCTATTTTTTTCTCGTATGCTTTCGGATCTGTGTTCTTTACAAAGCTGTCAATTTCTTCGGCTGTGGGGGGCAAGCCTGTTATGTCAAGAGAAATACGCCTGAGCAGCCGCTCTTTATCCGCCTCTTCGTTGGGAGAAAGTCCATGCTTTTCCATTGCTTTCAGCACGAAAAAGTCAATTTCGTTTTTAGGCCATTCCTTATTTTTTACTTTAGGTGTTGCGGGCTTAACCGGCGCTACAAAAGCCCAGTGCTTTTCATATTTGCCGCCCTGCTCAATCCACTTTTTAATAATGGCAACTTCTTCTTCGGTAAGAGGTGGTAAATTGCTCGAAGCCGGGGGCATTACCTGGCTGGAATCGGTAGAGCTTACCCTCAGGTAAACTTCCGATTGTAAAGGTTTGCCGGGAACAATGGCATGTGCCTGCGGGTGATCTTTCAATGCTTTATAAGCGTCGGCTTCTACGTCCAACCGTAAGCCCGCCTCGCGTTTATTCGCATCTGGTCCATGGCAGTTGAAACATTTGTCCGACAAAATCGGTCGAACCTGGAAATTGTAGCTGATCTTTCCGTCGGTAGTATCTGCCGAATGCTTACCGGAAAAATATCTGAAAGTATAAATCGCGGCAGCACTCACCAAACACAGCAGCGCAATAATATATATCTTTTTCATACTTCAATTTTGACAACTCCACTGGAAGAGTTGTTGAGAGTCAGCCTCTCTTACAAGCAATCTGGCTCCGTTCAGGTTGAAATCTTTAAAATTGTTAACAGATCTTAAAGTTAAGCAATTTCAGGCAGTCAGACCAGGGAATTAGCACCGAATAACATAGTATTTGCTATTTAATGCCTATGTCGTTTAGTTGTGCTTGTCAGGAAACCCTGTCATCCATCAGCCCGCCCGAAGGATTGTCTTTGTCCCAGGCGGTAGTATGACCGATGAGCCCGTACATTTTTACACAGCCTGGAAACGGGTAACCGCAGTATCAAAACAGTGCGTTTGCTAACCCTGTTCCGGAACTCCCGCTTTGTATATTGTTACTCTTCCCGGTGTGGTCAGCCTGTATGCTTCGCCTGCTCCTGTAAAAACTGCCTCTCCTTTTTCCAGCGAAATTGTTTGAAGATCGTTAGATATCGAAGCCTGTCCTTCAGTTAGCAAAAGTATTTCAAGCGAACCGGAAGTATGTACATACATTCCATCTTTCTCTAAAGATATGCAACTTACAATAAAATCGGGTACGGGACAACGGTAAATTGTTTCGTCGCCCTGTTTTTCGCCTTCCATAACAGCGGGAACAATTCCCTCGAATAAAGTGTGTTTCAGTAATTCAGGCACATCAATATGTTTGGGTGTAAGACCGCCGCGGAGCACATTATCGGAATTTGACATCAGCTCGATGTTCTGTCCTTCCATATACGCATGCGGCACACCGGCACCCTGGAATATGGCTTGCCCGGGATGCATGTGAAGTATATTGAAAAAATAAATGGAGAAAATCCCCCGGTCGATTTTTGTGAGGGGTTGATCGCCAATGGCTTTGCAGGCCCAGTAACCAGGTTCTGCCCTCGATAGTTGATTCGCCTTATACAGAGGCTGTACTTTTTGAATAAGCGGCGTCAATATTGCATCTACTTCCTGCTGCGGCAGTTCCATTACGTGTTTATACAGGCCATAATAGCCTTCTTTTTCAAATACAGGCAGCAGCGAATGAAAGGCGGCTTCATCGCGCAGCGTTTGCTCCAGCAATGTTTTTTCTTTAAAACCGTGCAGCAGCCAAAACTCACTCAGTGCTACCATTACTTCCGGTTTGTGGTTATCGTCTTTATAATTACGATTAGCGGCATTGAGAGGGATGCCGGCTTCATTCTCCCGCGCGAAGCCTTTTTCCGCTTCCGCTTTGGTGGGATGCACCTGTATCGATAACATGTCTTTTACATCCAATACTTTAAACAGGTAGGGAAGCGCCCCAAACCTGGTCACCACCTTTTCGCCCAGCCACATTTTTTTATCTTCTTTTATCAGCTTGTCGAGCGTTGTTTGGTGGTTTTCGTCAAACAGCACTACCGATGGACTGCTGTTATGTGCACCCATCCAGTATTCAGCATAGGGCTGGTTCGCCGGATTTTCTTCTCCCAATAGCTGGGGAATATATTCTGTTCCGCCCCAGGCGTAGTGTTGTACTTTTCCTTTTAGCTTGTGCATTACTGAAAGTTATATTGATGAATAATTGGGTACTAAGATAAGTGCTTAACATGTTGCGTGGCTATGAGGATGGATTGAAATCCATCCTTACAATATGTTACCGAGCCGATGGCTCTACCTCATTACAAACAGCAAGAGCCATCGGCCCGATGCAATCTTGTAACGTTGGATTTTAATCCAGCGCAAGTAAAGGAAATCATGCATCCCCTCTTTCGTAACCCTCATCTACCAGCAAATTCTTTCCATCGGCAGCCTGTGTAGCCAGTACATCGCAGCGGTTGTTATAGGGATTATCTGCATGCCCTTTCACCCATACAAATTGTATGCTGTGATTTTTAGATAGTGCAAAATATCGTTTCCAAAGATCTTTATTTTTTTTGCCACCTTTAAAATCGGTGCGTATCCAGTTGTTCAGCCAGCCTTCACTCACCGCTTTTACCACATACTGACTATCGGAATAAATAGTAATATTGAGATTGTTTTTTGTAAGCGCTTCCAGTGCCGAAATTACAGCCAGCAGCTCCATACGGTTGTTGGTGGTGAGCCTGTAGCCGCAGGACAATTCCTTCTCGACCGTGCCCCATTTTAAAATAGCACCATAGCCGCCGGGACCAGGGTTTCCCCGTGCTGCGCCATCAGTATAAATAATGAGATTTGACATGTAAGATTTGAAATTTGAGAGTAAAGTCCGCCATTTCAGTTGGGATGAACTGTTCGGGCAAGGTTGAAAGGTTTTAGATTTGGTATCGCAACAATTTCAAATGTTAAATATCAAATTTCAGATCCGATGATTTCTCCTTTCATAAACGTTACTGCATACCCGCTCATCAGCACCCTATCGCCTTTCAGTTCACAATCGAGGTGCCCCTTTCGTGGAGAAAGCTGGATGGCGGTTACATTATTTTTACCCAATACCGAAGCCCAGTAAGGAGTAAGCAGCGTATGTGCAGAACCTGTTACCGGGTCTTCATCAATACCGCTTTGTGGAAAAAAGCAACGAGACACAAAATCGCTTTCAGTGCCTTTGGCTGTAACCAATATGCCGCGGCTTTTGAGTGTGGCAATCATCCTGAAATCGGGATTCAACTGTTCGATAACCGACTGCGATTCAACCACAGCCATGTAATCAAATTTCCCTTTGTACACTTCCTTCACTTCTATACCCAAACCTTCGGTAATAGCCGCGGGAATGTTGGTTACGGGTTCAAAATGATCGGCAGGGAAATCGAGCGTTAATTGTCCGTTATCTTTTCTGGTCACCGTTAATTTGCCACTTTTTGAGTTGAAGGCAATTTCATTTTGCGCATATCCTAAATGGTTAAAATAGATGTGAGCGGCGGCCAGCGTGGCATGGCCGCAAAGATCTACTTCTACTGCCGGCGTAAACCAGCGGATGCGGTAGCCTTCCGGTTCCTGCACAATAAAAGCGGTTTCGGCCAGGTTGTTTTCCATGGCGATTTTTTGCATTAACTCATCGGGCAACCATTCTGTTAAGGGACAAACAGCAGCGGGGTTGCCTCCGAAAATTTTACTGGTAAATGCGTCTGCCTGGTATACCGGAATGTTCATTATTATTATTGATTAATGCCTCGATGGCTGGTAAAAGAATGGCAAATATAAAATGGACTGTTTAATTCAACTGTTATCATTTAA
Organism: Agriterribacter sp.; assembly: GCA_051958655.1. Classification (GTDB taxonomy): domain Bacteria; phylum Bacteroidota; class Bacteroidia; order Chitinophagales; family Chitinophagaceae; genus Agriterribacter. The sequence continues at coordinate 6,808 of JBQCFW010000078.1, forward strand.
ACAGAACCTGCAGTTTAAATGCGATCTAAAGGCTAGCCGCTACGCGCAAGCAAATACAAACCTGTTTCAACGGTTGCTACAAACGGTTATGCCAGGGTATATAGCTCAATTGCCTTGCATGCCGCGTAGCGGTTACCGTTTTGTAACAAAATATAAAGCTCTTTTTCCATGCCCCATCGGGGCTACACTCTTATAAAGGAGCACCATTTGGTAGTAAAGTTTACATATGCTGAGTAGCGAACAGAAAGTTGAAGAGTGCGACGCCCGCCTGCCGGACGGCGGATAATAGTAGCAATGCAGTTAGGTTCACAGGAAAAATTACGCACTAATTGCTGCTCTCAATAATAACAGCTTTTTTGGTATACATCAGCGCAAACAATCCCAATACAAAAAATACAATCAACGCAATAATAGAGTTGCGAATGCTGCCGGTGAGGTATTCCAAAAATCCGAATGAAAAAAGGCCTATTACCAAAGCTATTTTCTCCGTAACATCATAAAAGCTGAAGAACGAAGTAGTGTCTTTTGTTTCGGGCAAAAATTTAGAATAGGTACTGCGGCTCATGGATTGTATACCGCCCATTACCAAACCCACCGAAGAAGCAAGCAGGTAAAACTGGAACTGTGTCTGTACAAAATAGGCCCATATACAAATGGCAATCCATATTACAACCGATGCCATCAGCACATTCAAATTGCCTATCCGTTTCGACAGCCGGCTCATAACAATAGCGCCGGCAATAGCCACCAACTGAATGAGGATGAGTGTAAACAGCAGTTTGGGTTCGTCTTCTGATTTCGGGAAGATCTCTTTTTTGCTGAATCCTGCTGCTACCAGCATTACCGTTTGCACGCCCATGCTATACAGGAAAAAGGATAGCAGGAACCTTTTAAGCACCGGAATATGTTTCAATTGTTTAAATACAAGCGACAGTTCCTCGAAGCCGTGTGTTAATACATTTTTCTTAGCCTGCCTTTCTTTTTTACTGGGTAAAGGCAGCACCCGCAGTGTAAACTGAGCGAATCCAAACCACCACAACCCGGCAAGCAAAAACGATAGCCGAACAGGGTACATTTCACCGACCTGCTGTTGGTTAAAGCCAAACATTTGTGGTTTGATAATAATAACGAAGCAAATAATTTGCAGCAGTACGCTCCCAATGTATCCCAAAGAGTATCCCTTTGCGCTGATCCGGTCCTGGTCTTCAGGTGCGGCAATATCGGGCAAATAGGAGTTGTAAAATACCAGGCTGCCCCAGTAACCTAAAGCTGCCAGGGCAAAAAGCAGCACGCCCAGCTCAATACGCTCGGGCGTAAAAAAGAAAAGTCCGCAGCACGCAGCCGATCCCACAATGCAAAACCATCGCAGGTATACTTTTTTATTACGCCTGTAATCGGCAATGGAAGAAAGGATGGGAGAGGTGAATGCTACCAATAAAAAAACAACTGCCAGCACATAGTCCAGCAGCGTAGTGTTGATAAAGTCTTTACCAAAAAAACTTACCATGTGCTTTCCATTGCCGTTGCCGGCCTGGGTTATGCCTACATAATAAGCGGGAAAAATGGTGGTAGTAATAACAAGATTATATACACTGTTGGCCCAGTCGTACATGGCCCAACCGTTCACTATTTTTTTAGGCGCCGTTTGCATGGAAGGAAGTAAGGGTTTGCTGTGGTTTATTTCAAATACCCCGTATATATCAGTATCAGCAATATCACACCTGCAATAATACGGTAAATACCGAACAATTTGAATCCGTGCTTTTGCAGGAAGCCGATAAAGAACTTAATGGCAAGAATGGCCACAATAAATGCCACTACGTTGCCTACAATAAATGCCTGGGTGTTTTGCGCCGAGCTGAACACTATTTCGTAACCCCTCAACTCTGTGTTGCCTGTGGGATATTTTTTAAGGAAAAGCTTGTAGGCTGTGGCTGCAAACATAGTAGGCACGGCCAGGTAAAACGAAAACTCGGCGGCCAGCGTGCGGGTTAGTTTTTGTTGCATGCCACCAATAATGCTCGAAGCGCTGCGGCTAACACCGGGTATCATCGCTATACATTGCCATATGCCAATGATAAAAGCATTTTTATAGCTGATATGCTTTTCTTCCGCTATAATATGCCGCTTGAATATATTGTCGATGAATAAAAGAACAATGCCTCCCAGCAATAATGTAATAGCAACCGTTGTAGGGCTTTCCAGCAGTGCGTCAATATCGTCCGAAAAAAAGAAACCCAGCCCCAGTGCCGGGATAGTGGCAATAAACAGTTTTACGTAAAATGTCCACCTGGTAAAGTCAAAAAACTTTTTCCAGTAAAGCACTACCACCGAAAGAATGGCGCCCAGTTGTATAGCTATCTCAAAAATTTTTGTAAAATCAGTATCTGCAATGCCCATCAAAGAGCTGGCAATGATCATATGTCCTGTAGACGAAACCGGCAGAAATTCCGTTAACCCCTCAACGATAGCAATAATAATAGCTTGTACTAAACTCATGCGCTGTAAACATTAAATTGGTAAGCGGTTCTTTGAAAAAATGCGATGGAGAAACACCATCGCATCTAACTTATTTTATCACCGGCAGGCAATTGCTTTTAGTTATTTGTCGGTTGCTTTTGGCTTGCGCATAATAGCATATACCTCTATCAACAAACCGAGCATCAGGAGGATAGGCGCTACAGTTATCCTGCGCTTACTATATACTTCGTTGTAATCAAAAACCTTAGGATCGTGGCTTTGTCCCCCGGCCATTAGCAATAACGCAACTACCATTACCACGCCGCCAATTGCCATCCATAAGTAATTCTGCTTATTGAACAGGTTTCCTGTAGGTTTAATTTCAGACATATATTCGTTAGTTGAGATCGCAAGATAATGTAAAGTAGTTAAATAGAGCAAGGTATAGGGTGTAGAGACAAGGTATGCCTTGCCTCTACACCCTATAACGCCCCTTTTTCACATCCTGTTAGTAGTTTCTGCGGCTATTTTTGCTTTGGAACCACTAGGTTTGTAAAAATTCATGTCTATGAGTGACGTGCTGAGCATCACTGACTTTCTGGATCCGGTAAATCGCTATCATTTGTCGCACGACGAAGGATACCAGGATGGGCAAATAGGAAGAACTGTTCAGGTATATGAAGAAGAGTTGCCCGATCTTGACAATGCCGACATTGTGCTGGTAGGTTGCGGTGAAGAAAGAGGAGACGGCGCCAACAGGTATTCGTTGGCTGCAGATGTGGTGCGAAGCCAGTTTTATGCTTTGTATTACTGGCATAAAGAAGTGCAGATAGCCGACGTTGGCAATATAAAATGCGGCGCCAGCCTGTCCGACACCTATGCTGCCTTACGTACCGTTGTAAGCGAACTGGTCAGCATTGGAAAAACCGTTTTAATACTTGGCGGCAGTCACGACCTTACGCTTGCTCAATATGATGCCTACAAATCGCTGAACCGTATTGTTGAAGCCACAGTAATTGACGGGCTGATAGATATACAAATGAGCAACCCGGTAAAAAGCCGGAACTTTTTAATGGAAATTTTGACGGGTGAACCCAATTTCATAAGGCACTACAATCACATCGCATTTCAAAGTTACCTCGTAAATCCGCACATGCTCGAAACAATGGATAAGCTGCGGTTTGATTGCTACCGGCTGGGAGTGGTGAAGGAACATATGGATGAAATGGAACCGGTGATGCGCAATACTCATTTGCTGAGCTTTGATATTGCTGCATTGCAGCATGCAGCCGCGCCATCCAATTACCTCTCCCCCAACGGGCTGGATGGCGAACAAGCGTGTATGCTTACCCGTTTTGCCGGTATGAGTCCCAACATCAGCACATTCGGAGTATATGGTTACAGCGTTGAAAATGATATTCAACAGCTTACTGCCAAACAAATAGCGCAAATGCTCTGGTACTTTGTAGACGGGCGCTGGCAGGGGAAACACGAAGCTATGCTTGCAGAAAGGGACTCGTTTTATGAGTTCAATACCGTGTTTGGAGAGATTGACACCGTGTTCCTCCAAAGCAAAAAAACCGGCCGCTGGTGGATGCAGTTGCCCGACAAATCGTACATCGCCTGTTCGTACCAGGATTATATACAAGCCAGCAGCAACGAAATTCCTGAACGGTGGTTAAGGGCGCAGGAGAGAAGCTGAATTTGAAATGTGAAAATGTGAGAAATGTAGAATTTAAAAATGAATTAATTTCCTGCCTGTCGGCAGACAGGGAAAATTTGAAAATGAAAGCCTTCCGCCTCATACCTTTTTCCTTACACCTTCCTTACACCCTACACCTTGTGCCTTACGCCTTGCTAGTCTGCATTGTTTTTCTTGCAGCCTGTTCCTCATCGCGGTCTATTCAAAAAATTGCTAAACGCGAGTTGTTCAACGATTCGGTGTTGCAGGATGCACATACCGGTATTGCTATTTACGATCCTGTTAAGCAAAAACTTATTTACAATTACCAGGCAGACAAATATTTTACACCCGCCAGCAACACAAAGATCATCAGCTTATACGCAGGACTGAAATACCTGGGCGACAGCCTGCCTGCATTGAAATACAGTGAAACGGCCGATTCTGTTTACATTCAGCCAATGGGCGATCCCAGCTTTTTGCATCCCGACTTTCTGAACCAGCCGGTATTTACTTTTTTAAAAAAACAGGCAAAACCAATCGCTATCAATAACGGCAACTGGCAAACCGAAGCTTTGGGCGAAGGCTGGATGTGGGATGATTACAACGATGGTTACATGATAGAGCGCAGTCCCATGCCCGTGTATGGAAATGTGATCAGGTGGATACAGATACGCGATTCCGGCAGCATTGAAGCTTTGGCCCGGCAGGAAGCATTTATTTATTCGGAGCCCGATATTAACTGGAAAGTAAATTTTAGCGAAGACACTGCTGCACAAAGATTTTCGGTTAAAAGAGCGCTCACCGAAAATGCTTTTTTTGTAACCCAGGGCAAGGAAGTACATGCGGTAAAAGAACTGCCTTTTATTACCAATGAATTGCTGTCGGGGCTGGAGCTTTTAAAAGATTCATTAGGAAAGGAGCTCACGCCCACCAGTACACGAATACAGGCGGGGCGTATGTTATACTCGCAACCGGCAGATTCGCTGTATACAATCATGATGTACCGCAGCGATAATTTTTTTGCTGAACAGGTATTGTTAATGGCTGCGGCACAACGGCTTGGACTGATGGACGAAAAGAAGCTTATACAATATGCATTAATGAACGAACTGAAAGGCTTTCCGCAGATGCCCCGCTGGGCAGACGGAAGCGGGCTGAGTCGTTACAATTTGTTTACACCGCACGACTTTGTATGGATATTGAATAAGATGCAGCATGAGTTCGGATTGGAAAGACTGAAAAAAATATTTCCATCGGGTGGAAAGGGAACCTTGCTTCAGTATTACAAAGCAGATCCGGCTTACGTATATGCAAAAACAGGTACCATGTCCGGCGTGGTATGTTTAAGCGGCTATTTGTACAATGCAGCCGGTAAGCCTTTTATTTTTTCGGTGCTGGTAAATAATCACATGCAGCCGGCATGGATGATAAGGAAAAAAGTAGAAGGTTTTTTGAACGGGGTAGCCGGCAAAAAGTAATGGCTTAGGGAAAAGGTTTAAGGAAAAGGTTGCCAACCTTCCAAAGGTTGGCAGCCTTTATCAAATAGTATAATTTTAGTCGAAGATTGCGGGTCGATCTTTATCCGCGCATCTGCGGCTTACACAAACGAACAACTTTTGGTTATGACAATATTCTCAAAAATCATAAAAGGCGAAATCCCTTCTTATAAGATCGCGGAAAATGAAAAGTGCTTCGCCTTTTTAGACATATTTCCGCTTGTGAAAGGGCATACCCTGGTGGTGCCTAAAACAGAGGTTGACAATTTGTTTGACCTGCCTGCCGATTATCTGGCAGACCTCATGCGTTTTGCACAACCGATAGCTAAAGCCATTGAAAAATCTTTTGACTGCAACCGGTGTGGTATAAGCGTAGTTGGACTTGAAGTACCTCATGCGCATATTCATTTGATCCCCATTAATTCAGCCAACGATCTCAATTTTACCCGCAGCAAATTGAAACTTTCGCCCGACCAGTTAAAAGAAATCCAGCAAAAAATCGTTTCCAACATAGGCACGGTATAACAACATGCATTGCAAATATCGCGGTGGGATGGTGACACCCGTATGCAGATCCGCTATAGGTTGGTGTCCGCGCCATTGCCGTCAATTTTAGTGAGAGACATCGGCACTTTTGTTCAGAGAGGCAACCCGTTTGTAAAAAAGCCAGCCCTCAAACGCTTTCCTGCTTTTGTTTGAGTAACTTAACACAACATTAAACCAGGTAAAAGTGAAAATATCTGCCGGCATGGTATTGTTGTACGTATTTTCATATTCGTGCGCAACACAAAATGCGGATCAGCACACTATGTCGAGAGAAAAACAAATACAGGACGAGCTTTTAAAAATAACAGCCTTGCTGCGCGATACCAGCTTTGCACTGGAGATGGCTGGTAACCAGGAAGCAGCCTATTACAGTTCAAACGGTGAGGCTGCACCTGCATTTTTGCATCAGTCTTCAGACACTGCTACCATCCAAAAGTCGCTCAGCGAAGAAAAGATAGCCACCAGCATTGCTCCTTTTTATGCCCTGGAATGTGGTATACAGGCATTGATGGAACAGCAGGGCGGCACCCCCGTGGAATGGATTGGCAGAGTGCTTGACAAAAAACTCGATTCAGCACAAATACTTTTGCTGAACCGTTTTGCCAACGCAACCTGGAAAGCGGGGCAGCCTTTCAGGGGATTGGAGCGTGTTACGCGCGATGTATTTGTATCGTCCAATTTTTTATCGCAGCAGGAAATTCAAAAAGACTTTGAACAGTTGCACGCGGCAGCAAGTAAATTATTACCAGCAATGGAAGGAGTGAAAGACTCATCCGTTCAAATGCAGTTGCAGCGCTTAAGTGTGTTGTTAAAAGACAAATTGTTTGCGCAGGAAATGGCGCAGCATATTGCGGCAGCCTATCATATAGCCCGGCAGCAGCCGGTGCCCGGCTTTTTTAAGGCAGGCGAAGAAAATGTTTTGAAACCGGTACGTTTAAAGGACGAAAAAATAGCCACCAATATAGCCGGCTTTTATGCGCTGGAATGTGCGCTCAGCTATTTTGCTGCGGCAAAGCACCAATTGCCTTCTGCCATGTTGCAGGCAATTGTGGCAGATAGTGTGAATGCCAATGATAAAATTTTGCTGGAGCGCTTTGCCAATGCCACTTGGAAGGCGGGACAACCCTTCCGGGGTTTAAACAGGATAGAGCGACCAACCTTTACCTGTTTTGATCTGTTGCCGCAGCAGGAAATTGATAAGGATTGGGTGCAGATACAATCGGCTGCAAAAAAATTGGTAAAACATCTGGTGTTGTTGTAGGTAGAGACAAGGCATGCCTTGTCTCTACCTGGTTACCCTTTGCGGATTATTTGCAATAAACTCCTGCCATGAACTTTTGCTTCGTTTAACGGGCTTTATTTTTTGATCCTTTACAGCGGAGCTTAACTGGAACTGGTGACATATTGCAACAGCCAATGCATCTGACGCATCAAATGATTGCACCGTGTGCGAAAGATTGGCAATATGCTGCAGCATTTTCCAAACCTGCTCTTTATCGGCATTGCCATTGCCTGTAATAGACTGTTTTATTTTCCTGGGCGAGTATTCGGTAACCGGTATGCCGGCCTGCATAGCCACTGCAATGGCAACACCCTGCGCCCTGCCCAGCTTTAGCATACTCTGCACATTCTTGCCAAAAAACGGCGCTTCAATAGCAAAATGATGAGGCTTGAATAGTTGAATAAGCGATAGTACTCTTTGATGGATAATATGTAGTCTTTCGTAATGGTCTTTTTCTCCGGATAATTTTATGGCATCCATCTCCAATAATTTTATATTGCGTTCGTTAACCGCAATAACACCATAACCCATTACCAGGGTGCCGGGGTCTATTCCTAAAATGATCTGAGAATTTGTATGCAAACCGAGTTTATTTTCGACCGTATAACCGTCTTCAGCAAAAGTATCAAAATATTCCTCAACCGCATTCTTGGTCCCGCTGTATTTATATGGCTAACCTGGTCTATTTACCAGCAAATCATTCAGCAGCCTAACCTCAGGCAATCCGTTCATTCCATCAGCGAAGCATTATACGGCAGGCAGTCATGGAAGTTGTATGCTGTGTGTGCCCTCATGCTGGTGAACTGGCTGATTGAAGCCCGGAAGTGGCAGGTGCTCATGTTGCCCTTGCAACAAATTTCTTTATGGCGTTCTTTCAAAGCAACGCTTACAGGCATTGCCTTTGCATTAAATACACCTAACCGTGTAGGTGAATATGGAGGACGCATGCTTTATCTTAAAAAAGAAAACAGGATCTCTTCCGTTTCGCTTACCATCGTAGGAAGCATTAGCCAGTTGATTGTAACGCTGCTCATGGGAACTATAGGATTATTACTATTAAAAAATCCGCTTACCAATGAAGCAGCCTATGGAGCCATTGGCCATATATGGATGAATGTATTACTGGCAACAATTATTGTTATTACAGGTGTGTGCATTATTTTTTATTTCAGGTTGGGATGGTTATTGATGTGTTGTGAAAAACTAAAAATGCCCGAAAAGTGGCTTAAACATATTCGCGTATTGGAACATTTGAATGTTACAATTTTGTTAAGAGTGCTTACCCTTTCTCTCGGCAGATACCTTGTATTCGTCTCTCAATATATATTGATGTTGCAATTGATGCAGGTTCATACTTCAATATGGCATGCATTCTGGTTAATAACTGTATTATATCTTATATTAGCATTGATTCCCACAGTAGCTTTACTGGAGTTAGGTGTAAGAGGAAAAGCAGGGATCATGTTATTTGAAACGTTCAGTTCAAATACTGTAGGAATTTACGCAGCATCTACAGGTATATGGCTGGTCAATTTAATTGTTCCGGCGCTGGCAGGAAGTATACTGGCGGCAGGGCTTAAAATTTTTAATACAAAGAAATGAAGCGGAAAATTTTTAGTACGCTTTTATTGGTAATTCTTAGCACTCATCTTTCAGCAGTGGATGAGTTTTGTGGTATCCGCAATAGCAGTTTTGCATCGGGTGAAAGAATTACGCTAAAAGTGTTTTACAACGTTGTTGGAATTTATGTAGATGCAGGAACTGCAACATTTACCGCCACCCTCGACAATTACAACGGTAAGCCCGTGTACCATGCCGTAGGTGAAGGATGGTCTAATTCTTCTTACGACTGGATTTTTAAGGTACGCGACCGCTACGAAAGCTATATAGATACCACTACGCTTAAGCCTTACCGTTTTATACGTAATGTTGATGAAGGCGGATATAAAAAATATGAAAATGCTGTTTTTAACCACGAAGCACAAACAGCCGTAACCACCAAAGGCGTATACAAAACAAAACCCTGCATACAGGATGTGATCAGCGCTGTATACTACGCACGCAATATCAACTTTGATAAGTACAAGCCAAACGATAAAATCAACCTCAGCCTTTTTCTCGACGATGAGGTACACGACATGTACATCCGCTACATAGGTAAGGAAACAATTAAAACACGTTATGGCAAATTCAGAGCCATCAAATTCAAGCCACTGCTGATAAAGGGTACTATATTTGAAGGTGGTGAGAAAATGACAGTGTGGGTAAGCGACGATGGCAATAAGCTCCCCCTCCGTATTGAAAGCCCCATTGTTGTTGGTAACATTAAGGTAGATATGATGGGATACCGTAACCTGCGCTACCCGCTGAGCTCAATGATCAAATTCAGATAGCGATCAGCTATCGGCGGTCAGCTTTCAGCTATGAGATAAAACCAAAAAGCAAGAAACAAAAAACAAGAAACAAGCTCCCAGATACAAGAGCCAGGAACCAGCTTTACAGCCACGAGCCGATTGCAGTTGCTGACCGCTGACCCCTCCCTACCTGCTTGCCTTTTTCTTACGTGCATACGTACCCGAGAACACACATTTAATACCGCGGTAGTTTCCGCAGCCCTGCTCTTCCCGAAGTGTAACTTTGTTGCTGCTGAAGTTCAGTTCCAGTACACACGCATCGCCTACCTGCCTGTAATATGCAAGATTGGGTTTTACGAGCGTCGCTTCGCCCTTTAGCTCGCCCGAGCATTCATCCTTGCCACGTTCAAAATGTACAAAAAATAAGAGGTGCTTATCGTCTTTCCCATCGCGTACAGATACAAAGTTTTTCTTGTTCTGCACATAGTCGCCCGACAATTTGTGTTTGAGCGATAGCGTATCAATAGGATTGTATACTTCTTTAGGCACTACCAGTTCGTTCGATTCTATTTTAATAAGCGTAAACACGCCTACGTTATTATATACATACGAGTTGAGTTTATAGTAACGCTGCCCGTTTGCTGCATTGCGCGTTTCGGAGGTTGTAATGGTGAATCGTTTATCAATATTGCCGGTAATCGATTTGCTTCTGTCCGGATTATTGCGTACAACAGGCATAGCAGCCTTAAAAGTCTTATCCTTGTCAAAGCATAAAATATAAGCTATCTGTTTTTCAGGCGTGGCAGCTTTTACCAGCAGGTAAGTTTCTTTGTCCTTTTCCTCTATTTTGCCAAGCGCGTATAATTTAGGCTTGCCATTTTTGCCATAGTCCTTCGTTAAAACCGTATCGGGCACAAATTGCGCAAAAACCTTATTGCTTACCAGCAGCGAATCCGGTAGTTTTCTGCTGATCTGGGTATCTGCAATATTATACGGCAGTGGTATATCCTGGAAAAAGCCAATAAAGTCATTGATATCAACAGGTTGTTCTCCCGAAAGGTCTTTTTTCTTGCTCTTGCAGGCAGCCAGCAAAGCCAGCACAACACAAACAGTGATAAACTTTCGCATACTAAGCATTTCGGGGTGTAAAATATGCATTTTTATAAAAGTTGATGTCATTGTTACATTAAGGCAAAGTAAATGCCAGCAAAATTTCTATTTGTGAAAATTATTTTTTAGGTTTGTCTAAAATATAAATTAGATAGTGTGAATTTTTCTGCCAGCGAAGAAAATTATATTAAGGCCATTTATCACTTAAAGGGCGACAAAGAAACGGTTAGCACAAACGACCTGGCTGCAGAACTGCAAACCAAGCCAGCTTCGGTTACCGATATGCTCAAAAAGCTTAAAACAAAAAAGCTCCTGCATTACGAACCATACAAAGGCGTGATGCTGAATGCCGAAGGTCGGAAAATAGCCTTGAGCGTAGTGCGCCGTCACCGGCTATGGGAGTATTTTTTGGCAGAGAAACTAAAGTTCAGCTGGAACGAAGTACACGAAATAGCAGAGGAACTGGAACACATCAGCAGCAAAAAGCTCATAGAAAAGCTCGACGAATTCCTTGAGTTTCCAAAGTTTGATCCACACGGCGACCCGATTCCCGATCACCTGGGCAGGATGCAGGTAGCTCACCAGTTGCCTCTTACCGATTTAGAAATGAATACACCTGCTATGGTGAACAGCGTGAGCAATCAATCGCCCGAAATGCTAAGCCTGTTGCAGCAGCGCAACATCGCTATCGGAACCCAGGTGGAGGTGAGAAAAAAGTTTGATTTTGACAATTCCATAGAGATCAAAATAAAAAATGCGCCAGCTTTTATCATAACCGAAAAATTAGCTCAAAACATTTTTGTACAGCATGAATCTTAGAACGAATTCAGACGCTTCGCTGAGCGAAGTGCATTCCAGCATAGACACTACAGAGGGGCATCGCAAGCCAAAATGGAAACGCATTGCTGCCTTCCTGGGGCCGGCCTACCTGGTAGGCGTAGGGTATATGGACCCGGGTAACTGGGCAACCGATCTTGCGGGCGGAAGTAAATTCGGGTACACACTTATCTGGGTATTGCTCATGAGCAACATCATGGCCCTGCTGCTGCAAAGCCTGTCTGCAAGGCTGGGTATTGTAAGAGGTCGCGATCTGGCACAGGCTAACAGGGAAACCTACCCTAAGTACATCAACTTTATTTTATACCTCCTCGCCGAAGTTGCCATTGCCGCCACCGATCTGGCCGAAGTACTGGGTATGGCAATAGGGCTTCATCTGCTTACAGGATTGCCACTTATGTGGGGGGTAGCCATTACTGCGCTCGATACTTTTTTACTGCTTTTTTTACAGCGCATGGGCATGCGGGTAATGGAGGCGTTTATTATTACATTGATAGCGGTTATCAGTTTTTCCTTTCTTATAGAAATTATACTGGCCAGGCCAAGTTTGCCTGAAGTGGCCTCTGGTTTAATTCCAAGCCTGCCAAACAACGAGGCCCTTTATATAGCCATTGGTATTATAGGCGCTACGGTAATGCCGCACAATTTATACCTGCACTCATCGCTTGTGCAAACCCGCAAAATAAAAAGAGATGAGAAGAGCATTCGGTTTGCTTTAAAAATGAGCGTGATAGATAGTACCGTTGCCCTTAACCTTGCTTTTTTGGTGAATGCCGCGATACTGGTATTGGCTGCCGCTACGTTTTTTAAAACCGGTCGCACCGAAGTAGCACAATTAGAAGAAGCGCATCAACTGCTTTCACCACTGTTAGGCAGTAATCTTGCGTCAACCCTGTTTGCCATTGCGCTCATTGCCGCCGGGCAAAGCTCCACTATTACAGGCACGCTTGCCGGGCAAATTGTAATGGAAGGTTACCTCCGCATCCGCATCAATCCCATATTAAGGCGGTTGCTTACGCGTATGATCGCCATTGTTCCGGCCTTAATTGTAATAGGTATTTATGGCGATAAGGAACTGGATGCGTTGTTGATATTAAGCCAGGTGATCCTGAGTTTGCAGCTAGGCTTTGCCGTTATACCGCTCATTCATTTTGTAAGCGATAAAAAAACAATGGGCGCATTTGCCATTAAGCCTATCGTAAAAGTATTGGCGTGGGCCATTGCCACGGTGCTGGTATACCTCAACATCAGGATGGTTTGGGAGCAAATTACTGGGGTATTTTTAATGGAAGGGTATTGGTTTGCGAAGATCCTGATAATAGCTGCCGGGCTGTTTTTCTTTTTCTTATTGTTATATATCAGCCTGCATCCGGTACTGTTCAAGCTGCGTAAAACGCCTTCTCTGGCCATACATCCCGAGCCTGTTGGACTGCTTGACCTGCAGGTGCCTAAGTTTCAAAAAGTAGCCATAGCGCTTGAATTTAGTGAAAACGATAAAAAGCTAATTTCTTATGCTATCGCACAGGGTAATGCAGAAGCCACTTATTTGCTGATACACGTGGTGGAAAGTGTATCTGCCCGGATGCTGGGAAGTGAAAGTGATGATCTGGAAAGGAAGGAAGATGAACAGCGATTGCAGACGTACAAAAACTTTTTGCAGGAACAAGGCTATAATGCTGTTACCGGGCTTGGCTTTTATAAACGTGCAGGCGAAATAGTGAGGATTGTAAAAGAAGAAGGTGCAGACCTACTGGTGATAGGTGCCCATGGACACAAGGGATTGGAAGATTTTATTCATGGACAAACAGTGAATTCCGTTCGGCACGAATTGAAAATTCCTGTGCTGGTGGTAAACGTATAAAGCTGCTTCCATCGCGCATAAATACTTGCAGATCTTATCAAGCGGTGCTATTGTTTTATTTCAGATCAAAGAATCAGCATTAAGCTATAAGTTGCATCAGGGTAAGGGTGAACGCCCGATGCATATTATTAATCAAGTAATAGCACCAATCGAATGTCGTTTAGTTAAGGACGACTAGGGGATGGAACTTTATAAACTTGTTGAAAGGAGGTGAGCGTTTTTGCAAAGTTCCGAACCTTTGCGACCTCTTCATTGCTAACTAACGACATTGGTATTCAAACCATTAAACTCCTAATGCGCAACGAATAATAAAATTACGAACTGCCTTTACAACTTTGAATGCATTGCCGTAGCTTTGCCGGCAAACACCTGTTTCTAATGAAAACGCGAACCTTATTTTTTGCCAGCTACCTGCTATCCGCTTCTCTGTTTCTTATTGTTTCCTGCCAAAAGGAGCTCAGTTTTGAAATACCTCCTGTAATTGTTGATAATTCTACCGTGGCTGCATTCACGTTGGGCAGCGAGGGCAACAACTGCACCGGCGCAGAGGTAAAAGGCACATACATGCACGATGTAGAAATGAATGCCAGTAACACGGCCGAGATACAGGTAAGTGTGACTAAAAAAGGCTCTTATGAACTGACCACCGATACGGTAAATGGCGTTAGCTTTTTTGCCAGCGGCGATTTTGAAAAAACGGGTAATCAAACAGTTGCTCTTACTGCCCGAGGCCTTCCTGAAGCCGAAGGCGACAAAGAATTTTCAATCAGCGGTGCAACCAACAAATGCAGCTTTAAAGTTAGTTTTTCGCCTAAACCACCACCAGCAACATTTTCGCTGGCGGGCGCTCCCAACGAATGCACAACGCCCACCATTAAAGGCAGTTATACGGTAGGCGTCGCGCTTTCAACAGCCAATACTGTAACCCTGAAAGTAAATGTAACCAAAGCTGGTAGTTACAGCATTACCACCAATACCGTAAACGGCATAAGCTTTTCGGGTTCCGGTGTGTTTTCTGCAACCAGCAATGATATACCGGTGGTACTTACGGGAACAGGCAAGCCGCTGGCAAAAGGAACTACAACGCTCGCTGTGGATATGAATACCGGCTGCAATTTTACCATAACGGTGGCCGACGCTCCGCCGGTAGGCAGCGATGCTTTTCAATGTAAAATAGATGGGAAGCTTATCAATTTTACTAAAAATGCCAAAGCATCTACAATAGAGTCATTTACCAATGCACCGGCGCTTACGCTGAGAGGTGACGAAGAAGGAGATGGCGATGATTCTTTTGACCTGTATATTAAAAACAACGATAATACTGCGGTGAAAGCCGGCACTTATGATGAAAAAAGCTTTGCACCTACCAGTATAAATAACCTGGGATATCAAATTATAGTAGGCTATACTGCCAGGACTACCGATCTTTCAACAAGGTGGACCACTATCAGTAACGCACCTCCGTTCATTAGCGGCAACCCCGCATTCACTATTAAAGTAACGAGTATAACGGCTACAAGAGTAAAAGGCACTTTTAGCGGCAAGCTCGCTAACGATGACAAAAGCAAATTTAAAACAGTAACGGAAGGCATGTTTGATTTGCCCGTAGGGGAATGATACTGCGAATGTTAAACAACGGGTGTACATCGCACATATTGGTCTTTGCTGGTAACGGCCAAGCGGTGGTGACAAATGAAAGAAGTCAAACCGAAGCCAATAGCAGATGCTGGCAGTGATCAATAATAACCCATATGAACTTACGCTGAGTGCATTGTATAACGCTATAGTACTGAATTTGTTAAGTGTTTCTTTTAGAAGAAATAAAAATTTATCCAAAAAAAAGATTTAAATCTGAATTTTATTGCCGTAGCTTTGCGCAAAACACCAGTTAAATGAAAACACTAAACCTACCCCTTGCTAACTATTGGATATCTGCAGCTATACTACTCATCATTTCCTGTAGAAAGGAAAATACTTCTGAAATGCGCTCGAATGTCTTAAATAAACCCCAGGCGGTGTTTGTATTAGGCAGTGGCAACAATAACTGCACGGAAGCAGCGCTGGAAGGAACTTACATGAGTGGAACGGGCATGACACACAGCAATACGGTGAAAATACAGGTAAATGTAACGAAAGAAGGTTCTTATCAATTGACTACAGATAAAGTGAATGGCGTTAGTTTTTTTGCAAGCGGAAGCTTTATCAGAACAGGCACTCAGAAGATTGTGCTTGCAGCCACCGGTATTCCACAGGCAGAAGGCAAAAGAACATTTTCAATTACAGGAACAAACAGCCAGTGTAATTTTGATGTTGACTTTCTCCCCAAAGCCCGCCCGGCTGCATTTACTTTTGCAGGCGCGCCCAATGCCTGCGCGATGCCCGTAATAAAAGGTATGTATGTAAAAGGGAAAGTTCTTACAAATTCAAACAACGTAAGACTAAAAGTTCGTGTAACCGCAACCGGCAGTTATAACATTTCGACTGAACAGGTAAACGGAATAAGTTTTTCCGGCTCCGGTCAGTTTTCCACTACAGGTGATGATATGTTTGTCGTGCTTAAAGGAACTGGTACACCGCTGAAAGAGGGCAATGCCGTGTTCAAACCAAATGTCAATTCAGCCTGTGCTTTTACTGTAAATATTCAAAATGAAAATCCAAATGTCACCCATACGGCTTCATCAAAGAAAGCATTATGATAGAGGTTAATTCTTCTGCTTGTAATATTAAAACAAATTGCCCGCGTAAAATTAAAACCCTGATATGAGAAAGACACTAATTTCGCTGATCTTTGTTATTGTTGTACAACAGGTTTCTTCGCAAACGTTTCTTCATGGCGCCGGCGTTGGATTGATGGCTTCAGATCCGGCCGTCACCAGCGTGTACGGCACAAAAGTTTTTTTTACTTTACATTATTATCCGCAGGTAACTTTTATGGAAACGGAAACGTATTCTGTTTCTGCGGGAGTTCCTTTAACTGTAGGACTGTCGGGTTCTTACAACGCCAGCTATTCAAGCCGCGGCGATTCGTACGAAGAAAACTCCCTGCTGGCGGTAATGCAAGTGCCACTTATGGTAAACTTCAATGGCGGTGCGGGAGCTACCAAAGAATCTGAGCAGCGATTCGGATATTTTATCGGAGGAGGTTTCGGATATCATTCCACAGGCATAGGTTACCTGACCGATGAGTTTGGAAATGAGCTGGACGGAAAAAAGTACTCGAAAGGATTTGGTCCGGCAGCAAATGCTGGTATCAGGTTTGCCGTAGGTTCCAATCAAAAAAATATTGAAGTACGCTTTTCTTATATGAAAGGATTGAAAGATGCTAAGCCTTCTATGTTTGGGCTGAATGCCGCTTTTAATTTTTAGGAAGTATTAAAATTAGGTCAAGCATATGCCAGGGCTCGTGTTTCACGAGCCTTTTACATTTTTCTGGAAATATTGATTAGTTTACTGCATTTGTATTAAATAGCAGTATGAACAAGCCCGATTATCAAGCCAGGAAAATTACTTCGTCTATTACCGTAGACGGTAATATTAACAAGCAACCTTGGTTGAATGCAACGTGGAGCAGGCGTTTTGTAGATATGGTAACCGGCGATCCTGGCATGTATAATACACAAACCGCCTTACTATGGAATGATGAGCATTTATATATTGCGTTTACAGCCGAAGAACCTTTTGTAGAAGCAAAGTTGACAGAACGAGACAGCATTATTTTTTTAGAGAACGATCTGGAGCTGTTTATAGATGGTGGCGATTGTTATTATGAGCTGGAAGTAAATGCCATCGGAACAATTTATGAGGTTTTTTTTATCTGGCGCGATGCATTTATAAAAGGGAGTCGCTTTGATATTCCTTTATTTGACGTGCATCATCCGCAAGCCTATACTTTTGGTGGCGACTATGATCGCAACGGTGCCACTTTCTGGAAAGGCACGCATCCCCGTGGTGTGCGCTGGGCGTTTACTCATTTTGATATGCCCGGTTTGCAGGTGGCGACCAAAATACACGGAACGTTGAACGATAACAGCGATATAGATAAAGGCTGGAGCCTCGAAATTGCCATCCCCTGGAGCAGTCTTCAACTGCTAGCTAACGGCAAAACCGTTCCTCCTTCAAACGGCGATATCTGGAATATGTTTCTCGGACGATTCCAGAAGTTAATGGCAGGCGGTAAAGAAGTTTCTCCACATCCCGCCTGGGCATTGAACAGCCACGGCATTTACGATACCCATTTGCCGGATAAGTGGAGCAAAATTGAGTTTGTGGAGTAGAGACTGTGAGTGAGTCCATGATTTTAAAAAATTTATTCAATTCGCTCATAATAATATCGTTCGACAGGGCTTCGCCGCGACGGTGAGAGGTTGTAAAACCGGAACCTTTATAGAAGTCAAATTAATAAACCTTTCTTGTTCTTGTAAATCCTGCCATTCTTACAATCCCATTATCCCAAAAATCTCATAATCCCAGTCCAAGTTCGTAGTTTTGCCGCTTCCTATACTTTGATATATACATTCATGGAAACAACAGTTGAAATAGCCCAAAAGCTGGGTTTGCGTCCCGAAGAATTTGAGATGATCAAAAAGATACTTGGACGCACCCCCAATTTTACCGAATTAAGCGCTTATTCCGTTATGTGGAGTGAGCATTGCAGCTATAAAAATTCTATTAAATGGCTTAAAACGCTGCCGCGCGAAGGCGCTAAGCTGCTGGTGAAAGCCGGCGAGGAAAATGCGGGACTGGCAGATATTGGCGACGGCTGGGGCGTGGTATTTAAAATTGAAAGCCATAACCATCCTTCGGCTATTGAGCCTTTTCAGGGGGCGGCTACCGGCGTAGGCGGTATACACCGCGATATATTTACCATGGGCGCCCGGCCCATTGCAGCGCTCAACTCGCTTAGGTTTGGCAATATAAAAGAGGAAAAAACACAACACCTGCTCAATGGTGTGGTGCATGGCATTGGTCATTACGGCAATTGCTTTGGCGTGCCTACCGTTGGCGGCGAAATATATTTTGAAGACTGTTATCATACCAACCCATTGGTAAACGCCATGAGCGTGGGGGTGGTAAAAGCCGGACAAACAGTAAGCGCTACCGCCGAAGGTGCCGGCAATCCTGTATTTATTGTAGGTTCTGCTACGGGAAAAGATGGCATGGGCGGTGCGGCATTTGCATCGGCAGACATTACCGCAAGCAGCGTAGAAGATTTGCCAGCTGTACAGGTGGGCGATCCTTTCCAGGAAAAGAAACTGCTGGAAGCCTGCCTGGAACTGATTCCAACGGGTGCACTTGTAGGCATGCAGGATATGGGCGCCGCGGGAATTATTTGCTCAACCGCCGAAACCAGCGCCAAAGGTGGCGTGGGTATGCGCATTGACCTGGAAAAAGTACCTATGCGCCAGCATAACATGAAGGCATGGGAATTACTACTGAGCGAAAGCCAGGAACGCATGCTGATGATCGTAAAAAAAGGAAGAGAAAAAGAAGTACTGAAAATATTTGAAAAATGGGACCTGCCCTGTTCGCAGATTGGGGAAGTGACAGACGGCGGCATGCTGCAGTTTTATATGAATGGAGAACTGGAAGCTGAAATGCCTGCAGAAAGCCTGGTGTTGGGCGGCGGAGCCCCGGTATATGAAAGAGAATACCGTGAGCCAAAATATTTTGAAAAAATAAAAGCCTTCAACCCTGGTTCCATAGCCGTACCCGGCAACTTACAGGCTGTAGCAGAAAAACTGATCGCTATTCCCAACATTGCATCCAAACGCTGGATATACACACAATACGATAGCATGGTTGGCACCGGCAATACCAGCACCAATGCACCCAGCGATGCGCAGATTGTAAAAGTAAAAGGCACTAAAAAAGGGCTGGCTGTTACGGTAGATTGCAACAGCCGGTATGTATTTGCCGATCCTTTTACCGGTTGTATGATTGCCGTAAGCGAAGCGGCGCGCAACATTACCTGCAGTGGCGGTACGCCGCTGGGCGTTACCAACTGTTTGAACTTTGGCAATCCTTACGATCCTGAAGTGTATTACCAGTTTGTGCATGCCATAAAAGGCATGGGCGAAGCATGCCTCAAATTTGATACACCGGTTACAGGAGGAAACGTAAGTTTTTACAACCAGAACCCCGACGGCGCGGTATATCCTACACCCACTATCGGCATGGTAGGCTTGCTGGATAATATTGAAGATAAGATGACGCTTGATTTTAAAGCGGAGGGAGATGCTATTTATGTTATTGGAAAGATTACCAACGACATCAATTCATCTGAATACCTGCACAAGCTCAACGGCGTTGAATATTCGCCCGCACCTTATTTCAACCTCGATGAAGAGTTCAGGTTACAGGAAGCTGTGAGTGAACTGATCAAAAATAAAGTAATACAATCGGCACACGATATCAGTGAGGGAGGTTTGTTTGTTACCCTTTGTGAAAGCGGTTTCAGCGGCGGACTGGGCTTTGATATTACTACCGATGCGGCCATCCGCAAAGATGCTTACCTGTTTGGTGAGGGTCAGAGCAGGGTAGTGGTATCCGTTAGGCAGGTAGATGCGGTAACACTTGAAAATACTTTGCGACAAACCGGTGTTCCCTTTTCAAAAATCGGGGAAGTTACTTCCGGCGATGTGCAGGTAGACGATGAAGCCTGGGGGGGTATTACTGCATGGAAAGAAAGATACGATACAGCAATTGAAAGGTATATGGCTTATGAGGAGCAGCATATTTAGTATTTCGCTACTGCTGGTTGTTTTGGTTTGCTCCTGCGGATCGGACCAGGAACAGGAAAAGTTGACTGAAGCGGCAGATGAAAATACGATGTTGATTGAGCAATTGCGGAAAAAAGTGCAGCTTAATCCCGATTCGTTGGGAACGCGGTACCAGTTGATGAATGCACTGGCGCATGCCGGCAAATACAAAGAAGCGCTCCTGCAAAATGATACGTTGATGAGCGTGGATACCGCCAACGCAGCTTTATGGTACAGGAAAGGCGATATTTTGCTGCAGAGCGGCGATTCCGCCAATGGCATCGCCGCCTTACAGCAGTCGGTGGTAATAGCGCCGGCTTTTGCAGAACCGCAACTGCAATTGGCTGCTATATATGCCAACCGCTCCAACGCTGAGGCGATAACGTTGGCTGATAAAATCATAAGCATGTCGTCTGAGGCAAGAGTAGCATCGCAGGCAAGGTTTATCAAAGGATTATACTATTCCAATATTAATGAAACCGATAAAGCGCTGTCGCAATTCGACGAATGCATCAAAAGCGACTATACTTTTTTAGATGCTTATATAGAAAAGGGATTGCTACTGTATGATAAAAAGAAATTTGCAGAAGCCCTGGCTGTGTTTGAAAGAGCGATACAGGTAAGCAACACGTTTGCCGATGCCTACTACCAGGCGGGCAGGTGCGAAGAGGCGCTGGACAATAAAGAGAGTGCCAAAGCTTATTATCAAAAGGCACTGGGACTCGACAAAAATTTTACGGCTGCCCGGGAAGCATTAAATGCCTTGTAATTGCTTACAATAAACGGCGGGAGCTGCTAAAGTCGTTTTTCACAATCACAATACCCGGTTTCTTTCCTTTTTCAAAATATCCTTTTTCATGCATTTTGAGTGCCTGTGCCCCATTGGCAGTAGCCCATTGCAGAACCTGCGCCGGCGGTACCGCCGGAAAGTGTTTCATTATTACCTCTATTTCGTTGGTTATATTCAATTGCCAGTTGCTGCCATAACTATCGGTGCCCAATACAATATTGCAACCATGTTTTAGCAGCAATTCAACAGGCGGAAGCTTTTTTTCGATATAGAGATTGGCGTTAGGGCAAAGGCAGTAAAACAGCGCTAACCCAGATGCCTTGGCATAGTCGTTCGCGTATACAATGTCTTCTTCCTTTATATAAGTATTATGCACCAGCACAATGGTTTGTCCTTTTGTAAAATAAGGCAACCAGGTTTGTAAACTGCTTTTGCCCGAAACGGTTATGGGCAAGGTTTTACGACCAATGCCTTCGTAAAAAGAAAGAAAAAGCCCTTTGCCTGCGGCAAACAATTCATCTTCGGCAGCGCTTTCCTGGTTATGAATACTAATTGTTTTTTCTTGCGTGCGTTCGTTGATGAGCCGGAAGGTAGCCGGAGACACGCTGTACGATGCATGAGGCGATAAGGCGGTATGCATAGGACTGAGGGAGCTTTCCATTTCTGCAAAATGCCCGATTTTTTCTGCTGCCTTAGAATCGTCGAGATTGGTTATTTCCAAAAAGTTATACCACTCAATAAGGCTGCTGCATTTAATTTGAAAAGAAGTATTGTTGTTGGAAATATCGCCTACCGCAGCAGTTCCATTATTATACATTTCCTTTTCTGCCTCCAGCATAGCAGCTTCTTTTTGTTGCGGGGCTGTAACAGGCGCTTTCATTACCGAAGCGATAAAGGAGGTGAGTCCGCCTCCAGGAGGAATAAAGTCCTTCATGTGGCTCAACTCCAGGTGGCAATGGCAGTTAAAAAGCCCCGGCGAGAGAATGCCCTCCAGTTTTTGAACATCGCTGCCTGCGTCTGTTTCGGCTACAATATCCTGTATAACACCCTGTTCATCTGCCACGAGCACATGCGTATGATCAAGAAGTGATTTTCCGGTGAACAATTGGCTTGCCTGAAATTTTTTATACGCCATAGCTGAATTAACTTTGCTGCCCTGAAAAGTGGAGCAGGATTACCGGACGCTGAAGAGTGCCTGCCTGCCGGCAGACAGGCGACGCTTACCTACAGACAAACTATAGGGATTGGGCCGGGGTACAAAATAAAAGCAAACATCCGCAATAAAGCGGAAAACAAATAAAGATGTTAGACAAACTAGAGGCAATAAAAGCAAGGTTCGACCAGTTGGGGGTTGCATTGACCAATCCTGAAATTGTAAACGACAATAAAAAGTTTACTGCTACCAGCCGGGAATATCGCAGCCTCGAAAAAATTGTGCAGGCATACCTTGCCTATAAAAAACTGCTCGACACCATTGAATTTAATACAGAAGTATTGAACGGCGACGACGCAGAAATGCGGGAGCTTGCAAAGGAGGAATTGCCGGCGCTGGAAGAACAGCAAAAAACAATGGAAGCCGACATACGGCAAATGCTGATTCCTAAAGACCCGCAGGATGAAAAGAACGCTATACTTGAAATACGGGCCGGTACGGGCGGAGATGAAGCATCGTTGTTTGCGGGCGACCTGGTGAGAATGTACCTGCGTTACTGTGAAAGAAGGGGTTGGAAAACCGCTTTGCTGAGCGAGAGTGAAGGAACGGTAGGCGGTTATAAAGAAGCGCAGATTGAAGTGGTGGGTGATGATGTTTATGGAACGTTGAAATTTGAAAGTGGCGTGCATCGCGTACAGCGCGTACCCGATACAGAAGCCAGCGGGCGGGTGCATACGAGTGCGGCAACGGTGGCGGTAATGCCCGAAGCGGAGGAAGTGGATTTTGAATTGAGAGAAAGCGACGTGAAGATGGAAACTGCCCGAAGCGGCGGCGCCGGCGGACAGAACGTAAACAAGGTGGAAACGAAAGTAATGCTCACACACATTCCCACGGGAACGGTGGTAATTTGCCAGACTGAACGTTCGCAATTGGGCAACCGCGAAAAAGCCATGCAAATGTTACGTACACGGCTATACGAAGAGCAGGTGCGTAAGCAGGAAGAAGAAATAGCCCGCCATCGTAAAAGTCTGGTAAGCACAGGCGACCGTTCTGCTAAAATAAGAACCTATAATTTCCCCCAGGGCAGGGTAACCGATCATCGCATTGGGCTTACCGTATACAACCTCGACGATGTAATAAATGGCAACCTGCAGGAATTTATTGATGCGCTGCAATTTGCGGAGAACGCTGAAAAGCTGACGCAGGAGCAGCTATAATGTTATTAGTTGCAGATTCGCAGCGTATGAATTTAATCTGCGAATCTGCGACTTGCGATCTAGTCAGCTTTCAGTGCAATCACACTGATCTCAACATTTACATTTCGTGGCAAACCTTTTACCGCTACTGTTTCGCGGGCAGGAAAATTCCCCTGGAAGTATTTGCCATACACTTCGTTTACCGTAGTAAAAAGTGCCATATCGGTTAAAAAGATGGTTGTCTTTACCACATTTTCAAAGCCCAGTCCCGCTTCCGACAGTATTGCCTGCAGGTTCTTCATTACCTGTTCTGCTTCTTCTGCAGGGTTGGTAGCTTCAATGGCATTGGTAGCGGGATTAATGGCAACCTGCCCCGAAACATACAATAGATTGCCTGCAAATACTGCCTGGCTGTAAGGACCGATGGGGGCCGGTGCATGAGATGTGTTGACGATGCTTTTGCTCATATATTTAAATTTACTGCGGGCAAAATTGCTGCGTTTACATGAGTCTTCCAACCTATTTTTGCCAAATTGATCTGGTCTTAATATGGCATTGATATTACATATAGATACGGCGCTGCAAAAGGCATTTGTAGGTTTATCGCAAAGCGGAGCATTAATTGCAGCTTTGGCAAACGAAAAGCAAAACGATCATGCGGCTTTTGTTCAGCCTGCCATACGGCAGGTGCTTGAACAAGCCGGGGTTGGCATGAATGAACTGGATGCGGTAGGTGTGGTGGCTGGGCCCGGATCTTACACCGGGTTGCGGGTGGGAATGGCAAGTGCAAAAGGACTTTGCTATGTATTAAATATTCCTTTGCTGATGGCATCAACGCTTGAGCTGATGGCTGCTGCCGCTATCGAACATGATAAGGGGTACGATGCCTACTGCCCAATGATAGACGCAAGAAGAAATGAAGTATATACTGCTCTTTATACCCCCAATGGCGGTGAACTGCTTGCCCCTCATGCACTCATCCTCACCAATGAGTCTTTTAGGCAGGAATTGGCTGGCAAAAAGATATTATTTAGCGGGAATGGAGCTCCAAAATGGAAAAATATGCTTACGCCTTGCGGCAATGCTTTTTTTGAGCAGGTTGATTATGAAAGTGCACACCTGGCGGCTCATTTTGGTAAGTCGTTTAAAAACAAGGAGTTTGGTGACCTCGCCTACACGCAGCCCGTTTATCTGAAGGATTTTCACCTCATTACAAATACAAAATAGTAATAACCATTTATCATTTTTACCATCATTTAAGAAACTAATGGGGAATTATTTGTGTTTTCGTGTATATCTTTGCATTTGATATTTTAATGATTAAATTTTAAAGTTATTATTCCTATGACAGGCCTTACAAGTCCTTACACGATGGTATTGACAGGAGCGGCTCAAGAAAACGGATCCGAACTCCGCATTGACTTTCTCAATGTAAAGAAAGCTGCGTTAATTTTAAGAGCACTTAACCACAAGCTTCGTCAGCAAATGATCCAATTGCTCGACGAAAAACAAAAGATGACAGTTACCGAATTGTACGTTCAGTTGAGATTAGAGCAATCTGTTGCATCGCAGCATCTTGCTATTTTGAGGCGTGCCGGCATGGTGGTGACTACCCGCGAAGGGAAATTCATTTATTATTCAGTAAACCATAAAAGGCTGGCTGAAATTTACGGTTTTGTAGAGCAGTTGTTGGCTTAATTATCAGTCTTCTGTCTTACGTTTATTTGTAACCGGTAGTTCAATCCTCATAGGTTTTATACTACCGGTTATTTTTTTTAGATAATCCCGCCAGGGGCGGACCGGCTCAAAACCAGGAATGATTGTGTAAGAGTTATACCTTGCGGAAAGGATAAATAATAAAAATAAAAGCATGAAATGCCCATGCCAATCTTTCTCGCAGTGGGGGTATACAAGGGCGTTCCATCTGACAAACATAAAGGCGGCATAGCCGCAAACTAAAAAACATACGGATGAAATATTTCACGGTAACACAACTCCAGCATTTTTTGAAAGAAGACGATATTGTTTTACTGGATACCAGGAGCGCAGCCGATTTTACGGAAGGTTTTATTCCCAGGTCGGTTTTTATTGGCCACGATGGCAACATGGCCGAATGGGCCGTTACATTGTTGCCACTGGAGTCGCGCATAATATTGGTTGCCCCGCTGGGTAAGGAAGAGTATTGCAAAGATATTCTGGAGCAAAAGGGGTTTAACAACATAGCAGGCTGTTTGGATGGTGGCTTTGAAGCATGGAAAGAAGCAGGCGGAGCCATAGATATGATTATTAACGTAGATGCCGGGGAGCTGGCAATGGACATTCCGTTTGATGAAAACCTGTTGGTGCTTGATGTTCGCAAACCTTTTGAATATGCCGACGGCCACATCAAAGATGCGATGAGCCTGCCGCTTGCCGAGCTCAAAGACCCGGTGAACATTGCCAATCTGGAAGAAACTCAAAACATTTACATTCATTGCGCCAGGGGATACAGAAGCGTTATTGCAGCATCCCTGTTAAAACAGCAGGGTTACGACAACATCCGCAATGTTACCGGCGGTTGGGAAGCAATCAAACACGAGAAAGGATTTACCATAGAAAAAGAAAACAGCGCGTTGAACTGATAGAAGGCAAAGGTGAAAAGAGAAAGGTGAAAGATCTCTGATTTTTTACCTTTCTCTTTTCATTTTTCACCTCCGTCACATCGTTCCCAATCCTCCTTTGCCTTTATACAACTTTACGGGCCCATCCAGCTTAATTTCCAGCACTGTCATATATTCATCTGTAGCTGCGGCGGGAATTTCATCAATATAAACCAGCCCCGGTACCGGGCTCCACGATATCGTACCCACTATTTTATGACCTAAAGCCTGGTCTGTTCCCAACACTTTAATACTGGTAATTTTATTTTGCAATCCTTTTATTACCAGTTTGCCCGTATTATGAGCCGGCACAAAAAGATACAAAGAAGAAGAGTCCTTGGTGAGCGTGCTGGGGCCGTAAAAATGCCCGGGTGGTAAACCCGCCACGGTTTCAAAAATAGCTGTCTGGTGTTTGTTTGTCCATTTGCCCAATTCTTTCAGCAGGTGTACCTGTTCTGTGGGTATCCAACCATCCTCTCTCGGGCCGATGTCGAAAAGAAGGTTTCCGCCGTTGCTGATTACATCTGCAAAAATAGTAATGAGCTCGTATGGTGTTTTATAAGCACTGTCGTCGGGATGATAACCCCAGGTGTTATTAGATGTCATACACAATTCCCAGGGCCCCATTGTAGGTCGCGTTACCGGGAAGTTTTGTTCAGGTGTTTCGTAATCTCCATATGCCGCAAGCCGCCCGTTCAATATAGCCTTAGGGTTACGCTGCAAAATCATTTGCCGCAGCTTCTCCGCCTGCCATTCTTCGGCACTATGTTCCCAGTCTCCGTCAAACCAAAACAGGTCGGGGTTGAACAGGGTGCTCAGTTCACGCACCTGCGACTGATAAAAATTCAGGTAACGTTTCCAGCGCGCCGAATCATTTTTAATCTGGTAGCGGCTGCTATCCTTCAAAAAGCCCGGATAATCCTGGTGACTCCAGTCCAGCAACGAAAAATAAGCGCCTGTTTTTAAACCAGCCTTTTTAAAGGCGGCGAACAAAGGTGTAAGAACATCTTTTCTTGCCGGGGTTAGCTTGGCCGTGCTCATGTTATTAGCTTTTGTATCCCACAAAGCAATGCCATCGTGATGTTTGGTAGTAATAACTGCATAGCGGGCTCCTGTCTCTTTAATCAATTCAGCCCAGGCTTCAGGGTTATAGTTTTTTGCGGTAAAGCCATTGAGTTGCTTCATGTAATCGGCGTAGGGCATCTTTTTATTGTAAAACGCCCAGCTTTCATCCACCCCCTTCACCGAATAAATGCCCCAATGAATAAAAATGCCCAGTTTGGCATCTTTAAACCACTGCATGCGGGCAGGAGAGTGCATGACAGTTTGAGCCTGGATGCCAGATAGGAAAAGTGTTGCAAAGGTTGCAAATAGTAAATTTTTCATAACTGTATGTTATTAATTATTAGATAATTGGAACTGTTAACATTTTGTTTGAATTTCATTGAAAATTATTTAATGTTCGCCTTCAAAACATTTAAATTAACTATCACACAAACTTTAATCATAAAAATTTATAACTTTTTTATTTTTTGTTATAAGTTTCGTTATTTTAACACTTTCTTTAAGGAATGTTAATGCAACATTAACCAAAATGGCTGGCA
The DNA here is from genome assembly GCA_051958655.1 of Agriterribacter sp. Lineage (GTDB taxonomy): Bacteria > Bacteroidota > Bacteroidia > Chitinophagales > Chitinophagaceae > Agriterribacter. The sequence goes on from JBQCFW010000078.1 coordinate 34,578, forward strand.
AAAGTTTACTATATCGCAAAAGAATAATCAATCACCTGTATTTTTCTAAAATGCTTTCGTGCGCTGAAATCAGCGAGAAGATTGAGAAAAGCCTTTCTCTTACAACTAAGATATTAAACGAACTGGTGGCAGAAGGATTTGTACTCGAAACCGGTTATGCACCATCAAGCGGCGGTCGTCGGCCGTTAATGTATTCGCTTAAGTCGGATATAATGTACATCGTATCGGTGGCGATGGACCAGTTTGTTACCCGTATTGTGATGATGGATATGCACAATAATCTGTTGGATAAAGTGGAGGCAGTAGAAATCCATCTTGCCAATAACCCTGGCGCCCTGCAAACAGTAACCGACAAAATAAATGAGATTGTTATAAAATCACGCATCGACAGGAGCCGAATTTTAGGCATTGGTATTGGCATGCCTGGTTTTGTAGACGCGCAAGGCGGCAGGAACTATTCTTTTTTTGACAACGGGGCTTCAAGCATCACATCCTTTGTAGAAGGAAAAACAGGAATACCGGTGTTCATCGATAATGATTCGAGCCTGATTGCCTTGGCAGAACTAAAATTTGGCACGGCAAGAAATAAGCGGAATGTAATGGTGATTAATGTAAGCTGGGGTATAGGACTTGGAATGGTGCTGGATAAAGCATTGTTCAGGGGCGACGACGGGTTTGCCGGCGAATTAAGCCATATACCATTGTTTCAAAACGGAAAATTGTGTAGCTGCGGCAAAAGCGGCTGCCTCGAAACCGAAGCATCGTTAGGCGCCGTGGTAGAAAAAGCAAAGCAAGGACTGGCCAGCGGAAGAGCATCTACCCTAAGCCAGGAAAAACTGGACGAATACGGACCTGAAAAAGCTGGCGCCGCTGTAATACATGCAGCGGGTAAGGGGGATCGTTATGCGGTAGAGCTGCTGTCGGAAGCAGGTTATAACATTGGCAGAGGTATTGCCATTCTCATTCACCTGTTAAATCCCGGCCTGGTAGTATTGAGTGGCAGGGGGGCGCAGGCAGGTAAAATATTGCAGGCGCCTATTCAGCAGGCACTCAACGAACATTGTATACCGCGGCTGGCAGCCAATACGGAAATTGTTATATCCGACATGGGGCATGATGCGCAGTTAATTGGAAGCGCCGCACTGGTAGTAGAGAAATATGAAAAAGCCTTTAGCACTAAAAAGAAAGTTCAGGAGCTGCTTAGTTAGCGGTGCCTGATTTAATGATAGTATTTACAAAGCTGACCTATTGCATTAACATCCCAAACCGTTCTGTTGATCAAGAAATTTAAGGCTACCTCCGAAAGACTTACAACCTAAACTTTAACCACTAAAATCTCAAGCATGAGAACAACAACCATGCGACTGCTTTTGATCCTCTGCCTGCTTGTTTCGGGTACGATTGGCTTTGCACAACAAAGAAAAAACGTTTCGGGAACCGTATTAGATGAATCCGGTTCTGCTTTAGCAGGTGTATCTATTGCTGTAAAAGGCGGTAATACACTCGGCGCTACCGACAATGACGGTAAATTCAGTGTTTCTCTTTCTGCCTCTCAAAACGTACTGGTGTTTACCTACGTAGGCTTTGAAACAACTGAAATTACCGTAGGCAATCAAACCTCTATTACCGTAACCCTCAAATCGAGCATAAAAGAAAGCGAAGCGGTTGTGGTTACAGCCCTTGGCGTTGTAAAACAAAAACGCCAGCTGGGGTTTTCCATTACAGATGTTAAAGGTGATGCCCTCGCAAAAACAAACGAGGTAAACCCTATTAATGCTTTGCAAGGCAGAGTAGCCGGTGTGCAAATCGACATGGGCGGCGCCGGCGGTTTAATGTCCAACTCTAAAATCGTAATACGTGGCAACTCTACGCTAAGTGGAAACAACCAGCCCATTTTTGTGATAGACGGTGTTATTATGGACAACGACGTGTTTAACGGAAGTGGACGCGACTTTGGCAACGATCTCAAGAACCTGAATATGGATGACTTTGAAAGCGTGTCTGTATTAAAAGGCTCTGCCGCCTCTGCGCTGTATGGAACCAGGGCGATAAATGGAGTAATTCTTATAACGACTAAGAAAGGCAAAGAACGGAAAGGTGTTGGCGTAAGTGTAAACCAGTCGGTTACGGTTACTGATCCATATGCAGGTCCCGATTTTCAAAATCAATTCGGCGGAGGAACAGTAGGAGCATTTTTTACCGATAACCGCGATCCTAATTATAAAGCTGATGAGGCATGGACAACAAAGGTTTTTCCTACCGACCCTATTACAGGACAGCAGTATATTGACAGGCAAATCAATCGTGAGCTGGAAAACTGGGGACCACGCATGTTGGGGCAGGAGGTGCGCAACTACGATGGTACCATGACGAAATATGTTCCTCAGCCAAATAACTTCCTCGACGCCTTCCAGACAGGAATGGGGTATAATACAAACGTAGCGCTTGAGGGAGGTTCTGAAAAAACAACTTTCCGATTGTCTTATAACAGAAACCAGGCAGAAGGCGTAGTGAGTAATAACAAAATGATCAAAAATGCATTTGATCTGAGGGTAACTCATAAATTTACCAAGTTCTTAGACATAGACTTTACTGCTGCTTATACCGATTTCGAAGGTCAAAATCCTCCTCGTCTGGGCGGTCTGGATGCGTTTGCATCTTATAACTTTGGAAAGCTTTTTAGCTGGATGCTGCCACGTAACTACGATACCAAATATTGGATGCAACGAGAAAATTATGTAAGCAAGCTGGGCGGTGCACCAGACCCCACCAATCCTAACGAAACAAACAAAGCTCCTGAATCGCGTTTCTGGTTTTCGCTTTTTGAAAACAACTACACACAACGTGAGCAACTGTTAAGAAGCAGGATTGCAGTAAATGTTACATTAACCTCCTGGGCTAAGTTGGTATTGGAAGGAAATATCAACAACATTTACACGAAAAATGAAAGTAAAGAACTTGGACAGGGATTAAATTTTAATGGCGGAGCTTATTCAATTGGCTATCAAAATAAGCAAAGCAACTTCCTGAAATGGATGTTGATGTTTAATAAAGACATTTCTTCTGACTTTACTTTCAGCGGTTACGTGGGCGGAGAGTCGCAGAAATATAAAACAGAGTATGAAAACAGCTCTACTAACGGAGGACTGACATACCCCGGTAACTTCTTTCTGGCCAATTCAAAAAATCCTGTCATTACCAATGCCGGAATTTTGAATAATAAAAAGTTCAACTCACTTTATGCCAGTGCAGACTTTGGTTATAAGAATATGTTATTTATGCAGGCAACCTATCGTAACGACTGGTCTTCTGCCTTAACCTATACCAATGGTACAGGCAATAACAGCTACAACTACCCTGCGGTGAGTTTATCGTGGATATTTACAGAAACCTTTAAAAACAGCCTTCCGGCATGGATTAGCTATGGAAAGCTGAGAGGAAATGTTGCGGCACTGGGTGGCGATGCTCCGATTTTTGCATTGAACCCCGGATTCTCATTTAGCGGGTACAGCAATGCTAATGGGCAAACCGTTCCTCAATCTACCTACAGCTCAAGCGGTGTATTGCAGCCTAATATCAAGCCTCAAAATAAAATTTCAAAAGAGCTTGGATTGGAAATGCGTTTTCTTGATAGTCGCTTAGGCTTAGACGTGAGCATTTACCAAGATAATACCAAAAATCAGATATTGCCTGTTAATGTTCCCTTTGAAGCTGGCGTGAGCAGCATACTGATCAATGCTGGTAATATCCAGAATAAGGGTATAGAAATATCAATTGATGCAAACCCGGTAAGAACAAAGAGTTTTTCATGGACAACCGCATTGAATTATGCGGTTAATAGAAATAAAGTAGTAGAGTTATATCCTGGAATCAATGAGTATAATATTGGAGCCAATATTGCTGAAGTAAGCACCTGGGCAGTAGTAGGCAAAGGTTATGGCACCATCAGGAGCTCCATTAACTCAACTCCTTTCCAGGCAGTAGATGGTAACGGTAATCCTAAAGACGATCCTCGCAACGGTTTGCCAATTCTTACCTGGCGCTCCGATGCAAGAGCCGCATTTCCTGCCAGAAGCAACGTGTTGAAAGATGTTGGCGATATCAACGCTAATTTCCGCGGAGGTTGGGATAACACTTTTAATTACAAAAATTTTAGCCTGAATGTGCTGGTAGATGCCAAGATCGGTGGCGATTTTGTGTTGGCCAGTTATAGGTATGGTACACACACCGGCGTGTTCCCCAACTCTATTTTCGGCAGAGATGCTCAATCCGGCGGTATAACCTGGACGAGCGAGTTTGACGGAAAAACATACGACGACGGAAGAATTGTAGAAGGTGTTTTTGCAGAAGGGCAAATGATAACACAATCCGATGGGTCGCAGGTAAACGTGGGAGGCATGACCTTTAAAGAGGCGTACGATGCTGGCTATGTAGAGCCAACTCATACTCCGCAATTTTTCTATCGTTATGGTTCTTCTTCAACCGGCGTGTCTGACTATTGGGTGGTTGAAAATTCGTGGGTATCGCTCAGGCAGGTAGCTTTAAGCTATTCTTTCCCCGCTAAAATTTATTCCAAACTTAAGTTGAATGCATTGTCACTGTCAGCGGTAGGGCGTAACCTGGTTTATTTATACCAGTCGTTGCCTTACAACTTTAACCCCGAATCTAACAATTCGAACAATACTGCCTTCTCTGGTGAAGATGGATTTTTACCAAAAACACGTTCGTTGGTATTTACATTAAGGGCAGCATTCTAAATTTAATTTACTTACAAAAGTACAGTCATGACAAAAATATCACGATATATAAAGGTTGCCGGACTACTGGTAATGATTGCCGGAACTTCGTGTAAAAAAGATTTTGGTGAAATTAACACCGACCCTAGCATCGTTACCTCCCCGGATATAAAGTTCCTTCTCACCTATTCGGAAGAAAGGATGATTACCTACCAGGGAACGGAGTGGGTTTGGGAAAGCATGGAACAACTCTTCCGCTATACCCAGCATGTTACAACAGATCCTTACGAGGTAACAGGTAATGTGAACAGCCGGTATACCACCTATTATCAGCAGATTTTGCCAAATCTTTTTGAAATAAGAAGGCAGATTGATTTGAAGGAGGATAAAGATGCGTATCAAAAAATGGGAGCGGTAACTTACGTACTACAAGTTTGCCACGGAATTAAGGTTACCGATATGAACGGCTCCATTCCTTATAATGAGGCTATTCAGGGAAGGTATGAAAGCAAATACAATCCCGCATACGACGACCAGCAAACATTGTTTAATACCTGGCTGTCTCAGTTAGATAATGCGATTTCCATCTTGTCGAGCAGCTCGCTGCCAGAGCAGCAATCCTATAGCACTTCCGACATATTTTACAAAAGTGATTGGACCAAATGGGTAAAACTCGCCAACACGCTGAAGCTGCGCATTGCAGCCAGGCTGGAAAACCAGGATGCAGCAAAAACAGAAGAGATATTCAAACAGGTAATGAGCGATGTTACAGGACCTATTGACAATGACGACGCGCAACTGTTGTATGAAAGCCAGGACTATACCCCCCAGGGAGACGCAGTGAATTACAGGAGCGTTCGCTATGGCAGTATGTCCATCATCAATTTCTTAAAAAAATCAGATGATCCCCGCTTAGGGATTTATTTTGAAGATAATGACCTGGTAGGACATTATAAAGACACATTAAATAAATACGGTGCGACACTTCCATCATTTATTAATGCAAACGATCCGCTGATACAATTCCAGGGCGGCCCTGCTGATTGGACCACTAATCCAACCGTAGCGGCTTACATCAGCAATGCGTTTGCCGTTGGCAACACAAATCCCGGCAACAGCGTTTCGCGTTATTTCCTCATTTCTCCCATCAATCGCAAGTTTTTTTCACCCCGCCAAAATGGTGCAGTGGGCGATTATATAGAGGCAATAGTAACCAACGCCGAATCATGCCTGCTGGTAGCCGAATTCATCGAAAAAGGATATGGCGATGGTGTTGATACAAAAGGAAGCGCGGAAGATTGGTATAAAAAAGGCGTTACATCGTCTATTAATACAATGAATAATATTGCTGCCGCTGCCAATTCAGTTACTGCCTTTACCGGCGATGGTTCTGCTGTTATAAATGATTACCTCGAAGGGGAGGAGGTTCAATTCAACGGAACTAACGACCTTGAGCGAATTTATATACAGGAGTATCTGAACTTTTACAGAAACCCCAACGAAGCATTTGTGTTTGTTCGCAGAACAGGGTACCCTAGGAAGAATTCCACGTATTATGCACGCGAAGTATTCAATGAGCCCATTCCAAGAAGATGGTGGCTGGCAGATCCCGGAGAAGTAAACAGGGATAACTGGAATGCTGCATTATCTGCACAAGGCTTTACACCTAACGCGCAGGATATACCAACGCTCGCTTCTCAAAGAATCTGGTACGACAAGAATGCACCGGCTTTTGGCGAAGGACAATAAATTTTGTTTGAAGAATAATACCATGATCGTTCTACCCTAATCCCTAACCCATGATTTAAAACGTCGCTGAAAAGTGATAAGTGAACAGCCGGTTGTGCCTATTGATTTTTTGCAATACACAACCGGCTTTATTTGACACCAGATCCACCCTCCAATGTAAAGCACGTCTCGCTACATCAACAACCGGTTATTAATAACAGCATCGTTTTCCGACCCAACTGCAACGGAATGCTACTCCTATGTCTGCACTTATGCAGGCAAACAGGTGCCAATACACTTGTCCCTACCTGCTTAGGGAATTGTTTTATCATCAATCATTTATAACTAAAAATTCAACTGCAATGAAAAGAGTCAAAAAGCCAATTTTACTGGTGATATCACTCTTGCTACTGGGTAATTTATGCCTGTTTGCCCAGGAAGGAAGAGTGGTTACCGGAATTGTGAAAGACGACCAGGGAAACCCGATTCCCGGTGCAACTGTAGCCGTTAAAGGCTCCCCCGTGTTGGTGGTTACCGACGAGAATGGTAAGTATACCATTAGCCTTCCCAATAAAAATGCCGCGTTGGTAGTAACCTCTGTAGGCTATACTACCAAAGAAATGAAACCTGGAGAAGCTACCAAGTTCGACATTGAGATGTCGTCTTCCGCAGCCGATATGGACGAGGTAGTTGTAACTGCCCTGGGCGTTAAGCGCGATAAACGTTCTATCGGCTTTGCCGTGCAACAGGTAAAGGCTGAAGACGTTACCATTGCTGCTCCGGTAGATGCTGCGCAAGGCTTAATGGGCAAAGTAGCCGGTTTAAACATTTCGAACAGCAATGGTTTGAACAACGCTTCTTCCAGGATTGTGATCAGGGGCAATACCAGTGTTACGGGCATAAACACACCATTAATTGTAATAGATGGGGCGATCATCGACAACAAACCTTTGGCTCAATCGAATGTAGAAACAACAGATGGTATGAGAGACTGGGGTAATTATCTCAGCTACTTAAACATGGACAATATTGAAAGCATTTCGGTGTTGAAAGGGCCAAATGCCGCGGCGTTGTATGGCGCAAGAGGTGGCAACGGCGTAATTTTAATTACCAGTAAAAAAGGCTCGAAGCAAAAAGGCTTAGGTCTGAATTACAGCGTAAACAGCAATTTCACCAATGTATATCGCTTCCAGGATCTGCAGAATGAATACGGTGGAGGTTTTGCTGCCGGCTTGTGGACAGCCAATCCTGAATTACCCAAAACAGCATCGGGCGAATATTATCTTCCTACCTTGTACGGTGGTTCCAGCTACGGTGCCGGTGGCACCGGTATAGGTGGCTCGCATGGCTCTATACCAGGTGGATGGAACACCTGGGACATTTTTAGCTGGTTTGGTGCCAGTTCTTCATGGGGACCCAAGCTAAACGGACAAATGGTGCGCTGGTGGGATGGAGAAATGAGACCCTATTCTCCTCAGCCCGACAACAGGGAATCTTATTACAGAACTGGAAATGAAACAACGCACAACATATCTTTCTCCAGTGGAGGAGACTTTGGTACCGTGCGTTTATCTGCTTCCAGAACAGATGCAACGGCCGTAGTACCCAATATTAATAACAACAACACCAACTTTGCGTTAGGCTCTAATTTAAAAATATCCAAAGCTATTACTGCCGAAATCAATGTAGCTTATAATCAAAACTTCAGGCATAATACTCCCGAAATCGGCACAAACAACTCCTGGGGCAAATTCTCTATTTACGGTATGTCCAGAGAATACAAACCCCTGGAATATCAGTATTACAAAAATCCCGATGGTTCCAAGCACGATTTTGGATCGCCCTATCCGCACCAGGAATATGGTCGCGACCTGTATTGGTATTTATATGAACGAAACAGCAACTTAAACCGCGACGAATTGGTTTCAACTATCAAATTAAATGCTGAAATCACCCCATGGCTCAATGGTTTTGTAAGAACTTCTGCCAATTTGATTTCCACTAAATTTGAAACGATCAATACAGTGCCGAATCCTGATAAAGTTTCAGACGGTCGCTACGAAAAACAGCTCGACAAGGACAAACTGCTGAATACCGACATCATGTTAACGGCTCACAAAGAAAATCTGTTCTTAAACGGATTCAATGCGAGCGTATCAGGCATGTTCAATACTTATTCCAATCGTTCTACCGGTATGGTTGGATTCAACGACGGTACCTTTATTGTTCCCGGCGTGTATTCCCTTCATAACCTTTTAGATGCCGACCGGACGGATAAAAACAAGTTCAATGTAACAGAAAGAAGGTACGAAACATCCTCTCAATCTTTGTTAGGAATATTAAACCTGAGTTACAAAAACTTTTTGTTTTTAGATGTTACAGGTAGAAATGATATCAATTCAATGCTCTCTCCAACAAAGAACTCTACCTTTTATCCGTCTGCAAATGCCGCGTTTGTATTTACCGACGCGTTTAACATGAGCAGCATCAGGAACGTTTTATCTTACGGCAAGCTGAGGCTGGCTTATGGTGAAAGCGCCAACGCCTATCAGCCTTACCTTTTAGGATTTACCTATGATGTAGGATCATTTGGCGGGCAACCTACCAATTCAATACCTTCTACATTAAGTCCTGAAGAGTTAGGGTTTCAAACTTCAACTTCGTTGGAAGTTGGTGCAAGCCTTGGTTTCCTGAACGACAGGATCAATCTTGATTTCACTTATTATAATATCCGGTCCAAAAATCAGATACTTTCTGCTGATATAGCTCCCTCATCAGGCGCGAGTGTTGTTACCTTCAACTCCGGAGAATTAACAAATAAAGGAATTGAGTTTATAGTAAATGCCGCGGTTGTTCAAAAAAGGAACTTTAGCTGGAATCTTACACTGAACGGAGCGAGAAACGAAAATCGTGTAGTGTCACTGGCTGAAGGTATCAGAGAGTTGCGCATTGCAGATGTATTTGGTAACCTCGGCGTATTTATGCGCGTAACTCCCGGCGATGCTTACGGCACTATTTACGGAACCGACTTTGTGCGCGACGATAAAGGCAACAAAATGTTATACAATGTAAAAGACGGCGCGGGCAATGTATACGGTACTTTATACCGTGTTACCAATGAACCCGTTGCCATTGGCAATGCTGCTCCCAAGCTCACAGGTGGTATGGGAAATACTTTCCGCTACAAAAGCTTCAGCCTGTATGCGCTGGTAGATTTTAAATACGGCGGCGATATCTATTCCTTCGATCATTCAACTGCAATGGGTAGCGGTATAGCCCCTGCCACGGTTTATGAAAGAAACGGAAACGGTTTGCCTTATACTTTCCCCGATGGCACCACAGCAAACGTAGGTGTAATAATGGAAGGATATAATGAAGATGATGGTAAGATGAATGACAGGGTGGTGAATCCTATTTATAAATACGCAGGCTCGTACACAGGCTGGACGCACCTGAACAGACCCCGGAGTCTTTCCGTATTTGAAAATACCTGGGTTAAAATGAGAGAAGTAGCCTTAACCTATCAATTACCGCAAAAGGTAGCCCAAAGCACAAAAGTGTTTCAGAACCTGTCGCTCTCACTCATTGGACGTAACCTGTTTTACATTTACTCAAGCCTTCCCGATCATCTTAATCCCGAAGCAATTAACGGTATTGGCAATGGGCAGGGTTTGCAATGGTCTGGCATGCCCAGCATTCGTTCTATGGGAGTAAGCTTAAAAGCACAATTCTAAACTATCAATTCACTTAATTATGAAAATATTTACAATAAAAAAAGCGGGACTGCTGGTGGCGCTTGGAAGTTCGTTGGCCCTGGCGTCGTGTGATAAGGATTTTGGGAATTTGAATGATCCCTGGGACAACAAGGTATATACCGCCAAAATACCGGAGTTGTATAACGGCATTGCTTCTACTATGCCTGAAAATGGAAGAGGTATATTTTCTTCTTTTTTATATCAAAATACCCAACTGGCTGCCAACTATGCTGCTGCAGGTTATCGTCTCGACAACCTGGTAGGTGGTATTTGGGAGAACTACTATTTTGCTTTGGCAGACTATAGAAAGTCGCTCGAGCTGATAGAAGCTGCCGAAAATCCTCAATCCTATACCAATATACGAGCAATGCTAACAGCATTGACGGCTTATAAAACGCTCCGGCTAACCACATTGTATGGCGACATGCCTTACTCCGAAGCTGGTAAAGCTTTTAATGGAGCTCAATACTACAGACCGGTATATGAGAGCCAGGAATCGATTTTTACCGCTGCGTTGGCTGATTTAAAATGGGCGGCAGACAATCTTTCTACCTCTACAGACCAGGTAGCCCTTGGTGCATACGAAACATTGCTGCAGGGAGATGTAACGTTATGGGTTAAATTTATTAACTCATTGAGATTGAGATATGCCCTGGTGATGCGTGAAAAAAATACTGCTGCCGCCGACGCTGTTATTGCGGAAGTGTTAACAAAACCGCTGTTAGAGCCCAGCGACTATGTGGGAATTGATCCTGCAAAACTGAATATGGACATTGACAGGGGTGGATCTTTTAGAGGCAATGCATACGTGCGCATGGGCTCTACCATATGGGAGGCGATGTCGAGCAACAATGCCACCGATGGTTCCGGAATTTTTGACTTGAGAACAAAAATTTTCTTTGAGCCCAACAGCGACGGCGACTGGAAGCCGTTTCCCCAAAACCCGCCCGGAGGTACAACTGCTGAAACAGACAATGGCGGAGCTGGCAACGATCCTTATGCTGAAGCAAGATTAACAACCTGGGCACCCACTGGCGAGTATCGTTATTCACCACTGAATTTGTATTATGTTAACGACAGGAAATTTCCTGATTTGTTTATCACAGGTTCCGAGATAAGCTTTTTAAAAGCTGAGATTTACAATCGTGGTATTGGCGGAGTAGCGGCAAACGCAGCTACTGCTGAGCAATTTTATGAAGAAGGTATAACCGCATCTGTAAAATTCTGGTACAAGCTTGCGAATGGCTCTTCTATATGGACGGTTAATAAGCCAGCAGCAGCGCCAACCCCCACCGAGTTGAATACAATGCTGAGCAATCCTGCGATAGCTTACAGTGCTACGCCTGCCGATGCATTAAAGCAGATTTACAAACAATATTGGATTTCATTGTTCCATCAGCCATTTGATGCATGGACTTTAAAGCGTAGAACAGGCGATGCTACACCCAATGTTCCTCTCGCTCCCACCAGCGAAGCTCTGAACCTGAACAGGTTGGTGTATCCAACCGGTGAAATCACTTCCAACTACGACAATTGGAAAAGTGTTACAGGCGGTACAGACGATAAAACAAAGAAACCCTGGTTTATGCCTTAAAATGTAGTTCCGATAACGAAAGCGAAAAGCAGCCATACAGCGGCTGCTTTTCTTTTATACCAGTTAATATTGCTGTTGTTAACCTGCTATAAAAATTAAGACATAATCATCTTTATTCTTTCTAAAGAACTAATTTCGGCACTCCTAAACTTATTATATAATGTCTACCCGTAGAAAATTTTTACAGGCTTCCGTGTTAGGCTCAGCAGCTATTTTAACCGATAAAAAATCTCTCGCATATACAAACGAACAAAAAAATATTACAGACCAGCCACTGGTAGTTTCTACCTGGGACTTTGGTAAAACGGCCAATATTGCCGCATGGGAAGTGCTTGAAAAAAAAGGCAGGGCAGTAGATGCAGTAGAAGCCGGTGTGCGGGTGCCCGAAGCCGACCCCAAAAACCAAACCATTGGCTATGGGGGGGTGCCCGACAGAGATGGTTATGTAACGCTCGACGCCTGCATAATGGACGAGTTTTACAACTGCGGCTCCGTAATGGCATTGCAACACATCATGCATCCCATATCAGTAGCACGTTTGGTAATGGAAAAAACACCACACATTGTATTGGTTGGCGACGGCGCTTTGCAGTTTGCACTGGCAAATGGATTCAAAAAAGAAAACCTGCTAACGCCCGAAAGCGAAAAGGCATGGAAAGAGTGGTTGAAGGAAGCAAAGTATGAACCCGAAATGAATATTGAAAACAGGCTGTACGATAAAACAAAAGATCCTATGCCAGGTGGTCCCGATAATCACGACACTATTGGAATGCTTGCCATGGATGCAAAAGGCAACCTCGGCGGCGCTTGTACTACCAGTGGCATGGCATTTAAAATGCATGGCCGCGTAGGTGATTCGCCCATTATTGGAGCAGGACTGTATGTTGACAACGAAGTGGGTGCCGCTACCTCATCAGGCGTAGGCGAAGAAGTGATACGCATTGTAGGATCGCACCTGGTGGTAGAACTGATGAGGCAAGGCTACAAACCCGAAGCTGCCTGCAAAGAAGCCGTATTGAGGATCATTAAACGCAACCCCGAAAAAGCAAAAAAAATCCAGGTAGGTTTTGTAGCCCTCAACAAAAAAGGCGAATGCGGCGCCTATGCGTTGCAGAAAGGTTTTAGCTATTCCGTAAGAAGCAATAAAACAGACAAAGTATTTCCCTCAAAAAGCATTTATTAAGAAAGGTATAAGGCGTAAGGTACAGGGTGTAAGGCCTTATACCCTGTACCTTACGCCTTACGCCCTATACTTTACACTTATGCCACAGTCATTTTCACTCGAAGTATGCTCCTTTAATTTACAATCCAGTGTTATTGCAGAAAGAGCCGGCGCAGTACGGGTAGAGCTGTGTGACAATCCCGTAGAAGGCGGCACCAATCCAAGCTATGGCACTATTAGGAGAGTGCGCGAAAAAATTTCCATCAAACTGTATCCCATTCTTCGTCCCCGCTCCGGCAATTATTATTACGACGATGAGGATTTTGCAATCATCAAAGAAGACATCCGTATTTGCAAGGAATTGGGATGCGACGGTATTTCCGTAGGCATACAAAAAATAAATGGTGAAATAGATATAGAACGCTTCAGGAAAATTGTTGAATGGGCTTACCCCATGGGCGTAACCTGCAATCGCGCTTTCGATGCCACTCCCGATCCATTCCAGGCATTAGAAGACATTATTACCGCAGGGTGCGAAAGAGTACTTACCTCCGGGCAGGCAAGCGCCGCGCCCGACGCCGGTTTAATACTTGGGCAATTGGTAAAGCAAGCCAATGGCAGGATCAGCATTATGCCCGGAGCAGGTGTCCGATCCTCTAATCTCAAAAAGCTGATCGATGAAAGTGGCGCGCATGAATATCATACTTCTGCACGTAAGATCATCCCCGACCCGATGACATTTCAAAACCTAAACGTTACCGATAAAGGCGATTTGTACCTGGCCAATGAGGAAGAGCTGAAAGCAATCATCGCTGTTTTCAATCAGTATACAAACGGTTAAAAGATATCCGCGAGAGCATTCATGTATTTCATTTGACTGCTGCTGATACCAGCATGTTTGACGGTGCGCCAGCCAGCTGTGGTTTTCCGCCGGCTGAGTTAAGCTTGTCGAAGTTTATTTAAGGGACGCTTCAAAAATTTTCGAAATCTTTATAAAATCCTCGTTCTTTTCGGGTATTCACTTTTTGCGAAAGAAAAGTGTGCTACTTTAGCTGAAAGAAGCAATTGCTCAACGCTGCCTGCGAACTAACGGGTTAGTGTCAGTTAGAAGAGTTTTGCACAACACATCCGTCATCCACAACATCCGCACGCTACTGGTTTCAGGTATTGGATTTCGTTTCAATGTTTTCTAAAATTAAAAGCTAACGTCTATGATGAAACTATCACGTTGCTATTTACTTACGATCGTGTTGCTGCTGTGCAGCACTCTCCCCCTTGTCAAATTCAAAACAGTATCAGGTACATAACGAAAGCACTGCTCATTCCTAAGCAGCATTTTTCTTTTTATAAGGCTCTAGATTTATACAAAAGCTGTGTGTTACTTATCATGAATGTGATTAAATTCTGATTTTTTAGAGATTAAATTTGCTTCTTTTTGTTTTTTTGAAAAAAGTTACGTTATTTTAACAATTGAAAAACGATTTATTAACCTTGTTTAACAATTGATTTAGGAGATAAACACTTCAAAATCAATTAGAATGATGGCTCCTGTTAAATACACCATTTTTACAGCTTGCCTTTAGTGTAAGTTGTTGCAACCTTTTAATTCACCAATGGTTTTTTATCACTCCAAAAACTCTAAAAACTAACAGCGATGAAGAAATCAGCGAATCGTTATTTGCTCATGGCAATGCTGTTTCTGTGCAGCACGCTTGCATTTGGGCAGGCGAAAAAAACAGTCTCTGGCACAGTAAGAGACGCTTCAGGCGCCGGGCTTCCCGGAGTTTCCATTAATGAGAAAGGCAGTAAAACAAGTGGCGTCATTTCTGGCGACAACGGTGGTTTTTCCATTGCCGTTAGCGAAAATGCCACGTTGGTTTTTACTTCTGTGGGGTTTAATTCAAAAGAAGTAAAAGTAGGAAGCAGTGCAACATTAGATGTTGTATTAGAGGAAGCCCAGGGACAATTATCGGAAGTAATTGTAACAGGTTTTGGTGTAAGAAAACAGGCAAGAAAATTAAGTTACTCAATATCCGAAGTGAAAGGTGATGAGGTGACAAGGGCAAGCAATGCCAACCTGGTAAACGCGCTGCAAGGTAAAGTTGCGGGTGTTTTTATTAACCAGGGCAATGGTGGACCCATGTCTTCTTCGCGTATCCGCATTAGGGGTAATACAAGTCTAACCGCCAATACACAGCCATTGATTGTAATAGACGGCGTTATTCTCGAGCCTGGCACAACCGGTGGTGATAGCTGGGGTGGTGCACAGGATTTCGGTAACCAGATGAAAAATTTAAACCCGGATGATTACGAGAGCATATCAGTGTTAAAAGGCTCCGCAGCAAGTGCGCTCTATGGATCACAGGCACAGAATGGTGTATTGCTCATCACTACCAAAAAAGGTAAAAAACAAAAAGGCTTAGGCGTAAATGTTTCGCACAGCGAAATTTTTGATAAAGCTTATAAGGGTACAGAGATGCAGAATGAATTTGGTGCAGGCATCTCCCCAACTTTTGCAAATGGTACAGATGGCGTTCCCGAAGTAGATGCAGCCAACTTTTTCTGGAGCTTTGGACCGAGGTTTAACGGGCAGCAGGTAAGAGATATAGACGACAGGATGATTACCTGGGACGCAAAACCCAATAATATTTTAGATGCCTTTCAGACAGGGAAGTTCATTAATACAAATGTGGCAGTACAAGGTGGAACTGAACAAACAACTTTCAGAGCGTCGTATTCAAATTTGTACAACTCCTACGTTATTCCCAACAGCAACTTAAAAAGAAATGCTTTTGCATTGCGTGTTACCCAAAAGTTATCCAACTTTTTAACGATCGACGGTAGTGTAAACTATTCTATGTCGGAAGCTAAAAATCCAATGACCCAAGGTAGTGCTGATAACCCTTTATTTGCGTTGGCATATTTTAATCCCAGGAACTTCGATACCAAATACTGGAGCGAAAATTACCTCGATCCCGAAGGCGGTGTAAATAGAAATAATCCATATGAACTGGCTGGTTTATTCTTTAATCAGCATTACCGCAACACTGTTCAAATGGAAAATACCCTTTTGGCAAATCTTGATGTGACTGCGAAAATTACTCCCTGGCTTAATTTGCTTTTGAGAGGCAATATCAACAATGTAGGTATTGACCGCGAGACAAAGAACTGGGGTTCGGGTGTAAACTTTTCTGGCGGCGATTATGCAGTATACAATGCTACCCGCAGAAACACAAGGTTGCAGGCATTATTAAGTGCCGACAAAGACCTGGGTCCGGACTTTACCCTTTCTGCGTCGATAGGCGGCGAGTTGCAGGCGTATGAACCAGCACGCTACAGCCAGTCTGCCACCAGCGGCGGTTTAAAAACCCCCGGCGGATTTTTTATAGGCAATTCGGTAAATCCCGCTACTACAAATGGAGGAATTACGAATGATGGAAATGTTTCTAAACGCATTGATGCAGCCTATTTGTTTGGCGATATTACGTATAAAAATATGCTGACACTGAACTTCAGTGCCCGCAACGACTGGACTTCTACTTTGTTATATCCCAAAGATGGTCACGGTATATCTAACTACTTTTATCCCGGGGCTGGTTTAGCGTGGATATTTACTGAAACCTTTAAAAATACACCTGCGCTCAACTTTGTATCTTTTGGTAAGTTAAGAGTGAGCTATGCACATACCGGTGCAGGCGTACGCCCCTGGCAAACAAGTACCGGCTATTATTCATTCCTGGGCAACTACAATTCGGCTAACGGCGTTGTTATACCACGTTATGGATTCGATGGCTCTACTTTAGGAAATCAGAATATCAAGAACGAATTAAGTAAGGAATTTGAAGTAGGTGCAGATCTGAGGTTTTTCGATAACAGGTTTGGTATTGACGTAGCCTACTACAAAAAGAACTCATTCAATCAATTATTGCCGCTGGCATTACCGTCAGAAAGCGGTGTTACTTCACAGTTAGTGAACGCCGGTAATATCCAGAACCAGGGTGTGGAAATATTATTGACAGCCAACCCGGTAAGAGGCAAAAATTTCAACTGGGATTTCACAGTTAACTTTACCCGCAACAGGAACAAAATCATTGAACTTGCTCCTGGTGTTACTTCTTACGATCTCGATCTGGCTTTTGGAGCAGACATGTCTTCAGTTGCGCGTCCTGGTAAGCCCTATGGCACTATCATTACTAACTATGGCTATGCCACTTACCAGGCTAAAGATGCTTCCGGTAACGATATAGCACATCCATCTAATGGTCAGAAAGTATTGAAACAAAACGGTAGCTTTTACAGAAGTTCAGAATTAGGGCAGCCCACCAAAGAACTGGGCAGCATGATGGAGAACTTCCTGATGAATACTTCTCAGAACCTGAGGTTTAAAGATTTCTTCCTCACCTTCCAGGTAGACGGCAAGTTCGGCGGTCAGATAGCTTCTGCCACACACCAGTACGGTTCTACCAACGGATCGCTGGCAAGTACTTTGTTTGGCAGATCTGCTGAGTTTGGCGGACTGGAAAGAAATACCTACGATGCTTCAGGCAATGTTACCGGTACGTTTGATGACGGTATTATTCCGGATGGTGTATTTGCCAACGGCATTTCGATCAAAGCCCCCAACGGACAAACATATGATGTGGGTGGAATGAGCTACCAGGAAGCGGTGGATCAAAATATTGTTGAGCCGGTGAGCGCCCGTTTGTACTATGCGCGATTAACACAATGGAGCACAGGTATACGAGAATATTCAACATTTGAAAACAGTTGGGTAGCCTTACGCGAAGTATCTGTTGGATACAATATGCCAAGCAAATTATCTTCAAAACTGAAGCTGAACTCACTGCGTGTAAGCCTTATCGGTAGAAACCTGGCTTATTTGTACACCACTACAAAAGATGGTATTCATCCCGAAGGTGGCTTGTTGAGCAACAGGGCTGGAACATTTGCAGAATACGGCGGTGTGCCTTACATCCGCAGTCTAGGATTTAAGATCGATGCTGGATTCTAATTTGGTTTACTTCAAAAAAAAGACAATGAAAAAACATAATAAAATATTGTTGTTTGCAGCTACCGTTCTGGCGCTCTCTTTTACGGCATGTAAAAAGCAAACATATATCGACTATAATACCAATCCGGGTACTATTTACAACATTACGCCGGAGGAGCAGTTTACCAACGGCTGCATCGCGATGTTTGATGCAGACTTTGAATACTACTACGACTACTACAGGATCATGATGCCATGGATGCAGTATTTTACTCCCGCCAACGGCAATTCAAAAACCTTTATGTCTGATGTTGGTAATTTCAACCAGCGTCGCGGATATTTTTATTCAAGAGTAGGCAATGTGTTGACAGATGTACTGGAGATCATTAAATTGCTTCCCCAGGAAGAACAGGCTGCCCGGCAACAGCAGGTGGCTATTGTAAAAGTGTTAAAGACCTACTATGCTTTTTACACTACAGATATCAATGGAAGCCTTGCTTATTCAGAAGCGTTCCAGGCTCGCTATGGCGGCACTGTTACTCCAAAATACGATACACAGGAACAGTTGTTCAATACTTTCGACAACGATCTGAAAGAGGCTATTGCTACTTTAAAAGGTTCTGCGGCAGGGCAGGTTAGTTTTGGTGATGCCGACTTGTATTACAAAGGCGATCCTGCTAAATGGGTAAAAGCTGCCAATGCATTGCGCTTACGCCTCGCTATGCGCTGGGCAAAAAGAGATGCGTCGAAACAACAGTCAATCGTAACCGAAGTATTGGCAAATCCCGCCGATCTGTTTACAAGTAATGCAGAAAATTTAGAGTTTGTTACGTCCTCTTCGCATGCTGGTGCAGGGTCCAACTGGGACCCCAGCGGAGCACTGTTTAAAGGAAGCAAGGCCGTGGTAGATTTTATGTACGAAACCGGCGACCCTCGCATCCGTATTTTCTTTCAGCAAAACGCGTATTCTCAGGAGAATGTTGACTTAGCAAAAGCACAGGGCGTTATACCTGCTTCAACAGTGGTTAACCCAAGAAGGTATGTAGGTGGATTTGCCTCACCCGATGCAGCAGCTGATCCTGCCAATGCTAAATATTATAACAATAACAGGAATTTTGAAAATGCCAATGGTGCTACAGTAGCTTTGGATACTTTGTCGCGTATTCAATACAGGCTCTTCAGCCCTGGCATCAGCAATCCTAATCTTGCTACGCCGGTGCCCGGCACAGGAAACATAACATTTCCGTTACTCACCTATTCCGAGCAACAGTTTTACAGGGCAGAGCTGGCTGCAAAAGGAATTACCACCGAAAATGCTGAAGAGTTGTATGAAGAGGCTGTAAAAGCTTCGATGAAATATTACGATGTAATGGGCAGCAGGGCACAAATTTTTGATTATACACCCATTACAGACGATGAGATCAACGATGCATACGATCATGCAAAAGTTAAGTATGATGCGGCGAAAGCGCTGGATCAGATCGCATCTCAGTCTTATCTCCACTTTTTTAAACAGGCAAACGAAGGATGGTCGCTGTACAAAAGAACGGGCATGCCCAACACTACTACGGTGTTAGCTTTTGAACAAATTCTTGCGGACGGTGTAGTGCAAAAAATGCCAAGAAGAGCTTTGATTAATTTGCCGTTGACCACCGACAGGAACTATGAAAATGCAAAAGCTG
Source organism: Agriterribacter sp. (assembly GCA_051958655.1). Taxonomy (GTDB): domain Bacteria; phylum Bacteroidota; class Bacteroidia; order Chitinophagales; family Chitinophagaceae; genus Agriterribacter. The sequence continues at coordinate 54,225 of JBQCFW010000078.1, forward strand.
CTATTGATCAAATGGCAACAGATGCAGAATTCGGCGCTGGTCCTGGCGATATATTCGGTCGCGTTTGGTGGGACAAACAATAATTTTTCCCTTTTCGTTTTTAAAATTTCCGGGTTGGCTTCAGCCCGGAAATTTCTTTTTAACTTGTACTGAATTAAAACGAACAGTGCGGAAGCGGCTTCACATATTTTTTACCATTATCGGTTTATTTGGGATTGTGTTGGTGCAGGCCCAAAAAAATGCGCTGCCACTGCATCCGTCGGTAATATGCTCAACACCGCTATACAATACGCTGCAGCAAGACAGTGCTTTTGTTGATTGGAACAGGCAATTGCAGTTGTTTGTATTTCTTTCGCCCGATTGCCCTTTGTGCCGCAACTATGCACCCATCATTAACAAGCTGCAAACAGAATACGGCAACCAAATACAGGTGCATGGCATTGTTCCCGGGCGTTCGTACCCCGACAGCCAGGTAAATGAATTCATAAAAACCTTTTCGGTTCCATATCCTATATTAAAAGACAGCAGGCAACAGCTTAAAAACTATTTCAAGGCCTCCACCACGCCTGAAGTGTTTCTGCTCGATGAGAATGGCGTTGTATTATACAGTGGAGCAATTGATAACTGGGCCGTTGCTTTGGGAAAGCAGCGCATTAAAACAACCGAACACTATTTGCTGGATGCAATAAACAACAGTCTGAATAATATTCCGGTAGCACTAAAACATGCACCGCCTGTTGGCTGCATCATCAATGATTACTGATTATGAGAAGAATTGGCTTATTGATCATACTATACTGGCTTCAACCTGGTACCGGGTTTGCGCAAGAGGTAACTTATTATCAACACATTGCTCCTATTATACAAGTTAAATGCGTAACATGCCATCGTCCCGGTGAATCAGCGCCATTTAATTTGCTCACTTACGAAGATGTTTCAAAAAAAGGTTCGTTTATAAAAAAGGTAGTTCAAAGCGGGTTTATGCCCCCTTGGAAGGCCGACAACAACTATGTTCATTTTGCCAACGACAGGTCGCTGACGCAGGAGGAAATCAATGTTATAGTTAAATGGGTAGACGCTAAAATGCCCGAAGGCAAAGATCCCGGTAAAAAGGCAAAAGCAATTTCATCCCCCGCAATAGAAGGTACATCGTTTAACCGCAAGCCTGATTTGGTATTACAGTCCGATAAAGGTTATACCGTTAAGGGCGACAATGTAGAGCGTTTCATCATCTTTAAAATTCCATTTGAGCTGAAAGATTCAGCCAGTGTAGAAGCCATTGAATTTATCAGCAACAATAAAAAGCTGGTGCATCATGCCAACTATGCCGTGCATGCTGTGCCCGACGAATCCATTGATATCAAAAGCACCGATGGACAAATTAACCTAACGGACGACGACAGGCGAAAATTTGATCAGTATCAACCCTATCGAAAAACAATCACCTATTATGGCGGATGGATTCCAGGCACTACTTACGAGTACTATCCAAAAGAATTTGGCTGGGTAATGCCCAAAAGAGGTGTTATATTGCTAACAGTACATTATGCTCCGTCGGCGGTGGAAGCAGAAAGCATTACAGGTGTAAACCTCTTTTTCAAAAAAGAAAAAGTTACCCGTCCTGTAAAGATTGTGAGCTTTGGTTCAGGCGGCATTGGCGAAGACCAGATAAAACCCGCGTTTTACATTGAACCCAATTATGTGAAGAAATTCAGTTTAAAATTGATGAACCCCGGCGAAGATCAGTCCGTGTTGTATGTTTGGCCACACATGCATTTAATAGGCAAACAATACAAAGCATATGCCGTTGCCCCCGGAGGCGATACCATCCGCCTGGTAAATATTCCCGACTGGGATTTTCGGTGGCAGGAAATATACCGGTTTAAAAAACCTGTACGTATACCCAGGGGATCGGTAATACACATAGAAGGAACATACGACAATACTGCTAATAATCCATTTAACCCGTTTAACCCTCCACAGTTTATTCTTTCGCAGGGCGACATGAAAACTACAGATGAGATGATGACTTTAATGATGGCTTTTTTACCGTACAGGGAGGGTGACGAAAATATCAGCCTTGAATAGATGGCACATACCAAACTCATAACGTTTGTTTTACTGGCTTTTTTTGTGAGCGCGCAGGCACAGAAAAACAGGTCGAAAACAATGTTTACCCGGCTTGCCGACAAGCAAACCGGCGTGTATTACCTCAATAATATTGAGGAAGACGATTCGCTCAACGTACTTCGGTACGAATACCTGTACAACGGTGCAGGAGTAGGCGTAGGTGATTTTAATAACGACGGCAGGCCCGACATCTTTTTCTCCGGTAATACAGCCCCCAACAAATTATACCTCAATAACGGGGCGTTCAGATTTACCGATGTAACCGCAGAAGCTTTTGTAGCTGGCAACGGAACATGGAACACCGGCGTTAGTATTGCCGACGTAAACGGAGATGGCTGGATGGATATTTACGTTTGCCACTCCGGCAGGTATGCCGATTCAATGAAGCTTTGCAACGAATTGTTTATACACCAGGGGTTAAAAGACAGCATACCGGTTTTTAAAGAAATGGCTGTTGAATACGGACTGTCGGCCCCCGGCACACAATCTACACAAGCTGCTTTTTTTGATTATGACAACGACGGCGATCTGGATATGTTTTTGTTGAATCACTCAAACCACAGCTACAATCCCTTGCTAAATACCAAAAAAGTGCGCGCTACACCTCATCCCTATTTTGGAAACCGGTTGTTCAGGAACGACCGCAGCGCAGGCGGAAAGATTAGCTTTACCGATGTTACACACCAGGCTGGCATTATCAACCATGCACTCAATTTTGGTTTAAGTGTAACGATTGCTGATATTAACAATGATGGGTGGGCCGATATTTATACCACCAGCGATTATACAGAGCGCGATTGTTTATACATCAACAACCGCAACGGTACTTTTAAAGAAAGTCTCGCCGCTTCTATGGCGCATATAGCTAAGTTTGCAATGGGCAGCGACATAGCCGATTATAACAATGATAGCCGGCCGGACATACTCACGCTCGACATGCTGCCCGAAGACAATCACCGGCAGAAATTATTGAAAGGCCCCGACGAATACGATCAATACCATTTGCTGCTCGACAGCGGATACTATCACCAGCAAATGCGCAACATGCTGCAATTGAACCAGGGCATCGATGAAAAAGGAAATGTGCGTTTTAGCGAAATAGGACAATTGGCAGGAATCTCTAACACCGACTGGAGCTGGGCGCCGTTGCTGGCCGACTTTGACGGTGATGGCTGGAAAGACCTGTTTGTTACAAACGGTTACCTGCGCGATTTTACAAATCTCGATTTTTTGAAGTACACCGTTGCCAATGCAAAAATTGCAGCAGCAAAAGAAGGGCATCAAAACTTTCAAACCATAGATCTGGTGAAACAAATGCCTTCTAACAAATTATACAATTACATTTTTAAAAACAATGGTGATTTAACTTTTGCAGATAAAACAAAAGACTGGGGTTTTGAAATGCCGGGCATATCCAACGCTGCTGCCTACGCAGATTTTGATAATGATGGAGACCTTGATATTGTAATATGTCATAACAATGAACCTGCCAGCCTGTACAGGAACAATGCCAGGGAGTTGCTCGGAAACAACTATATTCAATTGAGTTTGATTGGCGAGGGGGTAAATACAAAAGCATATGGCGCGAAAGTAAGGTTAACTACATCGGATGGAATTGTACAATACCAGGAATTGTTTCCCGTCAGGGGATATCAATCCACCGTATCCACGGAGTTATATTTTGGTGTTCCGCAAGGGCAGAAAATTACGGCGCTGCACATTACCTGGCCCGATGGAAAGGAAAGCGACCTCGCAGACATTGCTGCAAATCAAACGCTCACCATTCGTCAGAAAGATGCAAAACGTGCGCCGGCTAAAGAAAAAGCAGCACAACGAAAATTTTTGCACGATTATACAACTGCTTCGGGTATTGATTTTCAACATGCCGAAAATGAGTTTATAGATTTCAAAGATGAAACGCTTTTGCCTTACCAATTGTCGAAACAGGGACCCGCGCTCGCCAAAGGCGATGTAAACAACGATGGGTTGGAAGATGTATTTATTGGCGGGGCTATCGGGCAATCCGCTGAAATTTATCTTCAGCAAAAAGACGGAACATTCGTAAGATCGAAAACACAGTCTTTTGCAATTGACAGAGACAGCGAGGATGTAAATGCAGTGTTCTTAGACGTTGAAAAAGATGGCGACCTTGATTTGTATGTGGTAAGCGGCGGTAACGAATACAACGATGGATCGCCGGAGTATGCCGATCGTTTATACGTTAACGATGGGCAAGGCAATCTTGCAAAGCTGCTGTCGGCACTGCCTTCTATGTTAAGCAGCAAAGAAGCCATAGCAGTGGGCGATTATAACAACGATGGATACGACGATATTTATGTAGGCGGTAAAGCTGTGCCCGGTGCCTTTCCTTTGCCGGCAGCCGGTTATATACTGAGGAACGATTCAAAAACGGGCTTTATAAAGTTTACGGATGTAACCGATAATGTATGCGAAGCATTGCGAAAACCGGGAATGGTTAACACTGCCGCCTGGGTAGATCTTGACAACGACGCATATCCCGAATTATTAATCGGGGGCGACTGGATGCCCGTTATGCTTTTTAAAAATGACGGAGGCAGGCTTACAGATATTTCCGAAAAATCTGGATTGAAAAACCTATCGGGCATGTGGTCTGCAATTGTTCCGAAAGATATTGATGGAGACGGTGACATGGACTTTGTAATAGGCAATTGCGGTTACAACAACCAGTTCAAAGCAAGTGCAAAGCAGCCCATGACTCTGGTTGTAAACGATTTTGATAACAACGGTGCACTGGATCCCCTGCTGTGTTATTACATACAGGGCAAAAGTTATCCGATGGCATCGAGAGATGAATTGCTGGATCAGATCGTAGCACTCAAAAAACGGTTTATTAAATATGCTGACTATGCCGATGTAACGGTGCAGGATATCTTTCCCAAAAAACAATTGCAGCAGTCGTTGGTGCTGCAATGCGAGGAACTGGCTACCGGTATTTTGTATAACGACGGTAATATGAAATTTCACTTTGCTCCTTTGCCGTTAGCCGCCCAGTTCTCAAAAGTGTATGGCATAAACAGTGGCGACTATAACAAAGACGGGGTAAGCGATTTGTTTTTAACCGGCAATTTTTTTCCCTACCGTGTGCAATTGGGCAGAGCCGATGCGGGTTTGGGCGTGTTATTGAAAGGAACTGGTAACGGGCAATTTATGGCTGCCGATGTGCAGGAAAACGGGTGTTATTTGGGAGGCGATATAAGGAAGTCGATAGAATTGAAAACAAGCTCCGGCACATTGCTTATTATAGCCAGTAACAACGATAAAGTACAGGTATTAAAAGTTGACTAACCATGAAACGAAGCATGACAATTTTTCTCGCACAACATGTCTCAAACCCCGTTTGGGAGCGAAATGCATATGCGAAGTTCCATCCGACAAAAATAGCAGCTCCCACCAGAGGCGGGGGCGAACTAAAAAAGTTACGGATGAAAATAAAAATAACAATGCTGCTGATATGGTTCTGCCTGTGTGTGGCAGGATATAAAGCGCTGGCACAAAACACCACATGGAAAGAAGATGCGGCTATGCTTCACCGTTCGCAAAAGGCATTGACTGATGTCATTATCCACGATATTTTTTCGCCTCCCGTTGCTGCCAGGGTATATGCCTATGCAAACATAGCTGCATACGAGGTGATCGCTGCCACTCACACCGGTCAACGTTCGTTATACCAACAGGTAAAAGATTTTCCTGCTATTAAGGCGCCACAAAAAAAGATTGAACCTTCGCTGGCAGCGGTATATGCTTTTTTATTGACCGGCGAAAAGCTGATATTTTCAGAACCTATCCTGCGCGATTCCATGAAAGCCATTATAGCCTGGTATCAAAGCAAAAAAATACCGTCAAAAATATTCAGCGCTTCTGTGGATTATGCCAGCTATGTATCCGCACAAATACTGCAATGGGCGGCGCTTGATCAATACAGAGAAACAAGGCGTATGCGTCGCTATAATATTAAAAAGGAAGAAGGCAAGTGGTTGCCAACACCACCGGGGTATATAGCTGCTGTTGAACCATACTGGAATAAGATAAGAACGATTACAATGGATTCTGCTACGCAGTTCAGACCACCGTTAGCGGTTACATTCAGCAGCGATACAGGCAGTGTGTTTTACCAGCAGGCATACGAAGTATATAGGGCCGTAAAGGCTTTAAGCCATAGCGATAGCGCCATTGCCAGCTTCTGGGATTGCAACCCCTTTTTTCTCAACACACGCGGGCACATGAATTTTGCAACTAAAAAAATATCGCCGGGCGGGCATTGGATGGCGATTACAGGATTGGCCTGCAGGCAATCCGGCGCCAACATTGCAAAGTCGGCAGCAGCATACACCTATACTGCCATTGCTTTGTTTGATGGATTTATTTGTTGTTGGGAAGAAAAATACCGAAGCAACCTGATTCGTCCTGAAACGTATATCAATTCGTATATCGATGAAAACTGGCGTCCTTTGCTCCAAACCCCGCCTTTTCCTGAATACACCAGCGGGCACAGCGTGGTATCTACAGCAGCAGCAAAAGTGCTGTCGCACGTATTCGGTAAAGAATTTGCTTTTAGCGACGATACAGAAGTTGAATTTGGGTTGCCGGTAAGGTCTTTCATCTCCTTTAAACAGGCTTGCGACGAAGCAGCTATATCCCGCCTGTACGGCGGCATTCATTATCGTGCAGCCATTGAGCACGGACAGGTGCAGGGCGAAAAAGTAGGAGCGTGGGTATTGCAAAAAATTAAGCTTGAAAAATAAGCATAACGCTTTGCTTCACTTACTCATTCAACCCACTTAACCCACTCAACTATTCCACTACCAGCACCTCCTTCAACCGTATTTCCCTCGATGAAGATCCTATCATAATCGTAAACTCACCGGGTTCCACAACCTGCTTCATGTCTGCATTCAGCATGCTCAGCATTTCGGGCGTAATGGTAAACGAAATTTCTTTTGTTTCGCCTGGCTGCAACGATATGCGTTGAAATCCTTTCAGCTCCATCACCGGTCTTGCCACAGTAGCCAGCTTATCGGTAATGTATAGCTGCACCACTTCCTCACCGTTTACGTTGCCGGTATTTTTAATGGTACAGAAAATTTTTGTTGATGCTGTTGCCTCAATGCTGTTTTTCTCAAACCGGAAATTGCTGTACGAAAAGGTTGTGTAGCTCAAGCCAAAGCCAAACGGAAACAGCGGAAGGCCGCTCAAGTTATGATAATCATCGCCCCGCCCCGTTGGTTTATGGTTGTATACAAGCGGTAACTGCGCCTCGTGCAACGGAAACGTAACGGGCAACCTTCCTGCAGGGTTATAATCTCCAAACAATACATCTGCCACTGCATGTCCGCCCTCTTCGCCGGGGTACCAAACATCTACAACGCCTTTTATTGTATGCAGCCAGTTGTTCATGGTAATGGCGCTTCCACCCACCAATACTACCACAACAGGCTTGCCCGTAGCCGCCGCTTTTACAATCATTTCTTCCTGGTTGCCAGGCAACGACAGCATCGCCCGATCCTGGAACTCACCTTCATGAATACCTGCCACGATAATGGTGGCATCAGCAGCTTTTACGGCTGCCAGTCCTTCCTGTAGGAGAGCGGTATAATCTTCACTTGCATCAAGGTTCCATATAAGATTGATGTGCGCATTGCCTGCAGTTTCATAAAACTCCACCCGTATATCGTATTGCTTATTCTTTTCAAAAGTGTAATCGGCAAGTTGTGTATTATAGCTTTGCTTTGTCCAGCGATCTATTAGTAGTTTATCGTTGATGTATAAACGATAGCCATCGTTTCCGTCGAGTCCGATGGCATATTTACCGCTTCGCGGAGCCTTCACCTTTCCCCTCCATCGTACAGAATAAAAATGTTGGGGGATTTTTTCATCTGGCGTAAAGAGCGTCCACGAAAAACCAATAGCTCCATCAATCCTGCTGAACGCAGGTTCGCCCGTTAAAGAAATATTATTGAAATAATCAGCCGTCAACCCAGGCTTGATTACACCCTTTTCCGTATGTGTGAGGTATTGTTTGTCGATTGTTTTCCAGCCTTTCGTGTCGCGCACACAACCTTTTTTGTATACAATGTTCACCTGTTTGCCAAGCTTAGACTGTATGCCTTTTAGAATAGAAACTTTGCCGTTGCCCGGTCCGCTGTAACCGCCCAGCCTGGCTTCATCGGCATCTGCACCAATTACTGCAACAGACTTCAGTTTTTTAGAAAGAGGGAGAATATGATTGTCATTTTTGAGCAGCACGATCGACTTTAGCGCCGCTTCTTTCGCTATTTTTTTGTGTTCGGGCAATGGCTGTGCCGCCAGCGTTTCATCCACATACGGATGTTCAAATAAGCCCAACTCAAATTTAGCACGAAGCACCCTCGACACAGCATCGTCTATCCGCTTCTTATCCATAGTGCCATCCAGGAAATGAGGAATAAATAATTTGTAATGATCGTATGCCGTTTGAAACATAACGTCTAACCCACCCTCAATTGCCTGCCTGCCCGACTCGGGGTAGTCTTTGGCCGTATTGTGCAGCACCACCGTGCCACCGGTAGCACCGGCATCCGATATTACAAAACCTTTAAAGCCCCATTGTTGCTTCAATGTTTTATTTAGCAACCAGTCGTTCGCGCTCGCTGCTGTACCGTCGATAGAATTGTAGGCGGTCATTACCGATCTTGAGCCTCCCCGCTCTATACAAGCTCTGAACGGAGCCAGGTAAATTTCCTGCATCAAACGGTCATTAAAATGAATTGGATAGCTGTCCCGTCCGCCGTCGCCCACGTTGGCAACAAAGTGCTTAGGCGTTGTTACAATTTGTTTTTGCTCAAATGCTCTTACAAACGATACGCCCATTTCACTGCTCAGCCACGGATCTTCGCCGTAGGTTTCTTCTGTTCTTCCCCAGCGCACATCGCTTGCAATATTTACCACCGGCGTTAGTATCTGCCGTATACCCCGTCGGCCCGTTTCGGTGGCGATAGCTGTTGCCACTGTGTTCATCATTGCCGTATCAAACGTGGCAGCCAAAGCAATAGCCTGCGGAAAAGCAGTGGCGCCGTCGCGCACCAGGCCGTGCAACGCTTCATCAAAGGCAATAATGGGTATGCCGAGCCTTGTTTGTTCCACAAAGTATTGTTGAATCCCATTGATCTTCTTTGCCAGGGCTAACGCATTTTCAGAAGCGTTGTATTTTAATAGCTGTTGCGCCGCATTATCATCTTTAGAACCGGCGCTTACCTGGAAACCAAAGATGCCATTTTTGTACTGACCCGCAGCGGCATTATCAAGATCGCCCGGAATCATAAACAATTGCCAGAATTTTTCTTCAATCGTCATCCTTTGCAGCAAATCTGCCACCCGTTGCTCCACAGGCAACATCGGATCTTTATAAGGAAGGTTTTGCTGGGCATGCAATGAGAGGGAAAGGCAGCAAAGCAGGAATGCAAAAGCACCGGACGTTTTGTTCATATACTGGTTGAAATATAAATGGTAAGAGTAGACGAAGGTAGTTAATATACAGGAACGGCTGTGGTTGTGCGGCTGTCTGCGAATGGTCTTTTTCTTCCTCGGTAACCTATAACGCCGGTGGATACCTGTACCATTGTATTACAGTAATGCTTAGCCGAACATTGAAAATGGTTAAATATTTATTTAAAATGCTGGCACATTAATAAAGAATTATCTTTATGGGTAATCGATTCGGGTTATGAGAAGATTCTGGCTAACAATCCTTTTTTTTATAATAGCGCTTGTAATCTTGGTTTTTGCTGTCAGGAAAAAAGCATCTGTCCGCACAGATTTTACTGTACAGCAGGCCCTGCTTGATCTGTCGAAAAAGGACGTGTCGCACGGTACCTTCTCCTTAAAAGGCAAATGGGAGTTTTACTGGCAGCAATTGCTCGACCAGAATAATATTTCGTTATACACTCCTTCTTACATCACCTTTCCCACATTGTGGAACGACATTGAACTGAACGGAAAGCCATTGCCGTCTAACGGGTATGCTACCTACCAGTTTAAGGTTATATTACCGCCGGAGCGCCCCGAAATGGCATTGGAAATTCCCGACACCTACTCTGCCTATGCCTTGTATATAAATGGCAGACTCCTGTCGCAAAACGGTAAGCCTGCCACCCAAAAAAAAGATGCCATCCCTTTCTGGAACACTAAAACCGTAACGCTTCCTGAAAATGCCGATACGTTGAATATTATTATGCAGATAGCCAATTTCTGGCACTCCAAGGGTGGACCTTACCGGGCGCCTATCCTTGGGAACAGGGCCGAACTGCAACGGCTGGCAGATGCCAACTGGGCGTTGGATGTGCTGGTGGGTGGCGCTTTAATTATGAGCGGACTCTTATTTTTTGGCTTATACCTGTTTGCCCGGCAAGACAAGTCCATTCTTTTTTTCTCGGTATTCTGCCTCATTTACAGTTACCGTCTTTTTGGAACCGAACCATATATTCTGCACGGACTGATACCAAACCTTAGCTGGTTTTTTACCATAAGAATGGAGTACATAACGCTGGCATTGAGTGTCGCTTTTTTTATCCAGTATATCCGTCATTTGTTTCCCGAAGAAACAAAGGGTAACATTATTAAAATTTTGTTCTGGATATGTTTGCTATATGCCGTTACCATTGTAGTAGCCCCGGTAAAGGTTTTTACAGCGGTACTGCCGGTTTACCTGCTTTCGATGTTCTTTTACATTGGGTATGCTTTTTACGTGTTCATGCAGGCCAGCCGTCGTGGCCGCAGCGGATCGGAATATGCTTTCCTTAGCTCGGGCGTTGCGTTGATTCTTTTCCTGGTCATCAACCTCGCCTATTTCGGTGTTATTTCGCCCATGAAAGAAGTTGTTTCTGCGGGATATATACTTTTTCTTTTTTTACAATCGCTGATACTTTCTTTCCGGTTTTCGTTTGTATTAAAAAACGCTGCCGACGAAGCGCGGCAGGGACTAAAAGCCAAGTCGGAATTTCTTTCTACCATCTCTCACGAAATACGCACGCCGTTGAATGCTGTGATTGGCATGACGCACCTGATGATACACAACCGGCCGCGCGACGACCAAAAAGAAAGCTTACAGATGTTGCTGTTTTCTGCCAACAACCTCCTGTCTATTGTAAACGATATCCTGGATTTTAACCAGCTCGAAACAAAACAAATGGATTTTGAGCAGGTAGATATGAGCCTGAAAGAAATTGCTCATAACATTATCCGGAGCCAGCAGAATGATGCAGATGAAAAAGGGATTGTTTTGAAATATGAAATAGATGAAGACATACCGGATATTGTAAAAGGCGATGTAACACGGCTTACACAAATCATCAATAACCTTATTAACAACGCTATCAAATTTACTCACCGCGGTTCGGTAACATTGCGCATGGTTAAAGAAGCTGTATACGCCGATAAGGTGACGGTGAAAATAGCTGTGGAAGATACGGGCATCGGCATTTCTCCTGCAAAACAAAAAATGATATTTGAAGGCTTTACGCAGGCAGACTCTTCTACTTCGAGAAATTATGGCGGGGCCGGGCTGGGACTTGCCATTTGCAAAAAAATACTGGAATACCAGAACATTCAGCTGCTGGTGAAGAGTGAGCCGGGCGAAGGATCTACCTTTTGGTTTTCGCAAACTTTTACCATTGTAACGGCGAAGGCTACCTCAACACTTGCGCAGATCAATAACAGCATTCTTGACAGCAGACCTTTAGAGCGCTGCACTATTTTACTGGCAGAAGACAATTCGCTGAACGTGCTGGTTGCCCAGTCGATACTGGAAGAATTTGGTGCAAGGGTTGATATCGCCTCCAACGGTGCAGAAGCTATAAAAAAATTCAATGCAGACATACACGACGTTATTTTAATGGATCTGAACATGCCAACGATGGATGGATTTGAAGCTACTTTAAAGCTGCGGGAAAAAAACATTAAGGTGCCCGTAATTGCATTAACCGCCACCACTCCCGAAGAAGTGCAGGAAAAAACTGCCGCTGCAGGTTTTAACGATATTGTGGTAAAACCATTCAATCCCGAATCGCTCTGCCGCACCATACTCAAGCATGTGGATGCTGTGCAGCAATAGTTGGTTGATTGTGTTATTGGGTTGCATAAGTTATCTGTACGCTGTACGAAGTCTCTGACTTCGTACTTACTATGTTCTTTCGAGACTAAATCTCGGTTTAATCTTATTATTTTACCAACTCAAGCAACTGATCATCCTGTATAGTATGCGCACATTTAAAATGCTGAAGCGGGCATTGTTTGTAACCATGCAGTCCGCAGGGGCGGCAATCGAGCTTTATTCGCGTTTCTATTGTATAACTCCGGTCCGAAAGTGGTCCGTAGCCAAACGAAGGAACGGTAGAACAGTATATGGCGGCCACTGCAGCATTCATAGCCGACGCAAAATGCATGGGCGCTGAATCGTTTACATAATTGAGCTGAGCATCTTTCATTAAAGCGGCTGATTGCAAAAAGCTGAGTTTGCCCGCCAGTGCAATTACGTTTTTACGTTCACTTTTTTGCATGATATCCATACACAGTTCTGCTTCGCCCGGAGCTCCCAAAAGATATATATTGAATTGGGCAGGCAACTGCCGGATGAGGTCAACCCATTTTTCGGCAGGATATTGTTTGGTAAACCAAACAGAAGCCGGCGCAATGCATATGTAAGGGTCACGCTTCCTATCTGCTACAAACGCATAGTCGGCAGGTGCGGGATACAAACGTGGTTTATAAAGCTGCTGGTTGGTAAAGTGGCGTATAAGCGAGAGATTGCGTTCTGTTTCATGCGGCGAAGTATTTCCTTCACCCATCTGGTGTTTTATCTTTTTATCGAAGGCCCAGCTGAAAGGATTTTTATCGAATCCTATTTTTTCTTTTGCTTTTGAAAATGCAGTTAAAAAGCCGGTAGATGCAAAACGCTGAACGTTGATCACCTTATCGTAACGGTTGTTGCGTATTATTTTGAGCAACCGCCAGAGTGTTTTGTATTTCCCCTCTTTTTTATTCCATACCAGCACTTTGTGTAAATAAGGATGCTGCTGTAGTAAACCCTCATTTCCCTTGCGCAGTAAAAAATCTATTTGTGCATCGGGAAATACTGCATGAAGTTTTTCAATAATGCAGGTAGCCAGCACCACATCGCCGGTAAACGCAGTTTGTATGATCAGGAATTTTTGCATGTATTTTCTAGCTACTTACCACTTACTGCTTATCACTCTCTTATTACCGTTACCGTTCCGTCATCATTCCATTTAATGATAGAAGAAGGCTGGGCTTTTCTTTCATCATCACGCCTGTATTGAACTACATAATCACAGGCTTGTTTGATCTCATCACTGATAGCACTAAAGCTACCGGGAGAAGGCTGCCCCGATATATTGGCAGAAGTTGATACCAGTGGTTTTCTCAGACGCTTAACAAGATGCCGGCAAAAATCGTCCTGCACCAGTCGTATGGCTATGCTTCCGTCATCAGCAATAAGATTGTCGGCCATACCCAGTGCGCCGTTGTAAATTACCGTGGTAGGTTTTGTTGTATTTTCCAGGTAATCAAACACTGCGGGATCGGGATGCGCCACGTACTGGAAAATATCTCTTTCATCTGCCAGCAGCACGATCATTGTTTTCGTTTCCTGCCGCCGTTTAATATTGTATATCTTCTGCACCGCATCTTCGTTGGTAGCATCACACCCCAATCCCCAGATGGTATCGGTGGGATATAATATAACACCGCCCGATTGCAGCACCCTCAAACAGTTTTCTACATCTTCCGTAAAGTTCATCCTGCAAAAATAGTGACGCATCGGATACGCAAACTGATTATGTTTGCAGAAAAATTAGCAAGTATTATGGATATGCAACATTTAATTGAGAAAGCCTGGCAAAACAGGGAGCTGTTAAAAGATGAAGAATACATTGAAGCTGTAAAATCTGTAATTGAAGACATCGATAAAGGAAGGCTCCGTACTGCATCGCCTTCAGAAGGCGGTTGGGTGGTAAATGAATGGGTAAAGCAGGCCATACTAATGTACTTTGCTATTCAGCCCATGCAAACATGGAGCGTTAATCCATTTGAATTCCACGATAAAATGCTGCTGAAAAGCGGTTATAAAGAGCTGGGCGTTCGTGCGGTGCCCCATGCCATAGCACGTTATGGCGCTTATATTGCACGCAATGTGGTGCTGATGCCATCGTACGTAAACATTGGTGCTTATGTTGACGAGGGTACTATGGTAGACACCTGGGCTACTGTAGGAAGCTGTGCGCAAATTGGCAAAGGAGTGCATTTGAGCGGAGGTGTGGGCATTGGTGGTGTGCTGGAGCCGCTGCAGGCAACTCCCGTAATTATTGAAGATGGCTGCTTTATTGGTAGCCGCTGTATTGTAGTTGAAGGAGTGGTGGTTGAAAAAGAGGCGGTGTTGGGCGCTAACGTGGTATTAACCCAAAGCACCAAAATCATCGACGTAAGCGGCAGCGAGCCTGTAGAATACAAGGGCAGGGTTCCGGCACGCAGTGTGGTAATTCCCGGTACTTACAATAAAAAATTTCCTGCCGGCGAATACGGTGTAAGCTGCGCCATCATTATTGGAAAACGCAAAGCCAGCACCGATCTTAAAACCAGCCTGAACGATGCCCTGCGCGACTTTAATGTGAGCGTTTAAGCCTTAGTGTTATAAAAGCAACTGATTATACCCCGGCTTTTTTGTCCGGGGTTTTTTATACAATGAAAAGGAATGTAGATTTTTTGGACGCAGAAATGCGTATATGCGCAGTTTCCCGGTCACTAAATATATGTGGAGCGGGTAATAAAAACTCAGGCGAATGAAACAGGCTAAAAGTTATTCCATGTCTGTTGCTGGATTTTTGCTGGCATTTGCAGGTGCTGTACTCTTTTCTACCAAAGCCATTATTGTAAAGCTGGCATTTGCACGCATACACATAGATGCGTTGTCGCTGCTGGCATTGCGCATGTTTTTTTCGTTGCCGTTTTATGCCGTGGCCGCCTGGCTGGCATCCCGTAACGAACCGGTATCACTTACGCAAAAACAATGGTGGTATATTATTGTGCTGGGCGTGTTTGGATATTATCTCAGCAGCTTGTTTGATTTTGTGGGACTGCAATACGTAAGTGCCGGGCTTGAAAGACTGATCCTTTTTTTGTATCCTACGTTTGTTGTAATACTAAATGCCTGGCTGTTTCGCCTGCCGGTTACCGCCACTCAACGAACGGCATTGATCCTTACATATATCGGTATTGCCATTGCCTATTGGGGCGAGCTGCAGGTAGATACCGGGAATGAAAATTTTTTATGGGGAAGCGTGCTCATCTTTCTTTGTGCCGTTACATTTTCAATATACATAGCCGGCAGCGGCAGGTTGATACCACAAACGGGGGCAGCGAGGTTTACATCGTACGCAATGCTGGCAGCCACTGCAGGCATTTTTGCACATTACGGCTTGGCGGGTGAAATACCCATTACCGGTTTTTCGGGTATACATGCGGGATATGGTTTATTGCTGGCAGTGGTAGCTACCGTATTGCCTACTTTTATGATGTCGAATGCTATGAACCGCATTGGTTCCAACAACGTGGCCATTATTTCGGCTATTGGACCGGTTTCTACCATTGTGCAGGCGCATTTTGTATTGCACGAACACATGGCATGGGCGCAATGGGCTGGCACCGTGCTGGTAATTGCAGGTGTTTTGCTTATTGGCTGGAAAAACAACAGAAATTTGCAGGAGAAGGAATAATCCCCGTATATTTGCACCCCCAAAGGATGCCCAGGTGGCGAAATTGGTAGACGCACCGTCTTCAGGTGGCGGCGCCGCGAGGTGTGCTGGTTCGAATCCAGTCCTGGGCACAATTAAGCCTTGTAAGTGTTTAACTTTCAAGGCTTTTTTATTTTATTTCATAAACGTTTTGTTAGCAGCATACCTTTCATGTCTCACAAAGAGCTGTAACTGGAAATTTGTAGTATCCAAATATCTTTAAATGCTGGTCAAGGTCACTGGAAATATCTTCAAACCGCTCAAAGTTTTTTTCATATCCGAATGAACCCGATGCTTTAAAGCTGTCTTTGATTTTCAGCGTGCCGACCTTTTCAAAATGGTTTTTGAAATAAATAAAGTCTTTGTGGTCAACAGCCAATTGAACAACCCCAAAGAAGAAGTAATTCTCTTTTGAAAAGAGCTTCCAAAGCTCTTCTACGCCTGGCTGTTGTTGTTTTGTTGTTTCCATATCATAGCCAGAGCCGATTTTTAATCCTGCAATATCACAGTTAATCAAGTCGCCTGGTAAAGGTTTTTGCTCACTTTTATAAGTTGTAGGAACAAGTATGTAACTGCATTGGCCACGGTACTGGTCAATGCTGGCGCAAATAACTGCACGGTAATGATTGTCTTTGAGCTTAAAAGCAAGCAAGTCGTCCGCTTGGAAATACAAGTTGGTTATTAAGCGATACGTTTTCCTTGCCCTGACCTTTAAATTCGGCTGGCTAATCTTTTTCCAAAGTTTATCTAACTCCTTTTGTCTGGCTTTACCAGCTTTTGGGTCGGTTGCAGTCCAATCTTTTACACAAGCTCCTTTGTCAATAACAACCCGAACTTCATTAAGAATTTCATTATTCATCGCTCCAATTTCCCAAAAGGCAAGTGCATAAGAGGTTACAAAAACTTCATGGTGAAAGTCATCGTCTATTCCGTAAACGTGTCTGACAAAAGGAATTTCTTTTTGAATGGTGTCAATGTCAGCGTTGCTGTCATACAAGTCCATGATGCCCCAATAAGTGTCATGAGCTAGGTCGCCATCAATAATTTTTGGTCCATCTGTTGCCATAAGGAAAGCTTGCTATAGGTTGCGCTAACACCTAAATATATGAAAGTTTTTAGGTTGCGGTTGCGTCAATCGGAATAAACTGGCCAGCAGTTTAGCTGTTTCAGTTTGTGGACACAACTTCGACAAACAAGAACTATAAATAATTAATAGTCGGGATTGGTCAGTTTCCAGTCCTGGGCACTTGAAAGGTTGTAAGTAAGAACTTGCAGCCTTTTTTATTTTATCCCTAATATTTCTTTGCTGTATAATTTGCAAACGATTTTCGGTTATGATGGAGGAAGGGTCAATTGGCTAGATTTTTTATCTAAGAAGTAGATAATTTATCTATTTTTGTAATCCAACATACCTATGGTCATCATCTCAAAATCCATTCTGCTAACCTTTATTGCGAATCATCCGGATAGCGAGACCGCATTGGAAAAATGGTATAGTGAAACCAAAAAGGCAAGCTGGAAAAATTTTAACGAACTCAAAAGAACCTTTAATACGGCAGATAGTGTGGGGAATGATCGATATGTTTTTGATATTAAGGGTAATCAGTACCGGTTGATTGCTTTGATTATTTTCAAGGTTCGCACTGTGTTTATTCTTTTTATTGATACCCATTCTCAGTACGATAAAGTTGAAGCGAATAAAGTAACCTTTAAAAGATAATGTATGAAACGAAGCAAAGGCGAAACCCAAAAAGTGAAGACAACGCAACAAAATATAGGGGCAAGCTATTCTATTAATTCCAGGAAGCAGTATCACGAGACTATGCTCGCTATTTATGTGTTGATGGATAAAGGAGAGGCAAACTTGTCCGTGGCAGAATTACAAAAACTCGGGAGAATGTCTGCGGCTGCAGAACAATATGAAGATGAGGTGCTGAAACTACAACCACAGAAACAACCTGCTACTATTTCCGAATTGGTAGAGCTGAAGCTCTTTGAGCAAAAAATGACCCAGGCAAGACTTGCCTCGAAGATAGGAATTAGCCAGTCGAAAGTGTCGGAGATACTGGCTGGTAAACGCAAACCGGATATCCCGTTTCTTAAAGGCATACATAAAATATTGAATCTCGATGCTGAGTTTCTGTTAAAGCATGCCTGAACGGTAATGTTATCGTTAATTAAATCTATTAAGTAAACATAAAAAGTCCCGGAAGCAAAAGCTATCCGGGGCTTTTCTGCTTTAAGGGGGGTATTTTCTTACTCATTCTTCCAGCACCCAGCCGGTACTGTGTTTGGTTAATACAGCATGTCTGAGCTCCGGCTTCGTCAAATCCTTTTTAATAAGCACAGCAAAAGGTGTTATGTTTTTATATACCAAAGTGTATTTAACCCTTGCAAAGTTGAACTGCGTTTCCAGTCTCAAAAATGTTACTTCGTCAAATTCTATATCTGCCACTTTTACCACCTGCACTTTATCGGCACTTTTGCCTGCAGGCGTTGGCAATAAAAAAGGCTCCGACTTTTCAGTGAATTGTATGATTGGTTTGCCGATCTCATCCAATGTTAAAATTTTTTTGATCGAAACAAACCCTTCTGCTTCCAAACCTGCAGTCATTAAGTTTTTTGCGCTCCCTGCGTCTGCCTTGTTAATTTCATAGCTGAATGTTTGAGGAAATTTCAGCTTTTTACGAATCATTTTTGCTACATCTTCGTTGCGAAGTTCCCGAACGCCACAGCCAGCAACTACTGTGGATATCAACAGTAAGCATAGTATGCCTTTCATAGAAGTAAATTTTTGGAATGCTGTGGCAATATGCCGCTAAACAATTTGTTTGAGATACTACTTCCTGTGAGGAGCAAATTTTGCTCGATTCACGCCAAGCCTGCGGTAATAGCATGCCGTTAACCACTCAGGAAGGTAAAATAACCCAACCTAGACAAGTCGGGTGTAGCTAACCGATAACCAAATCGTTTGTATATATCAATATCTTTTGTTCGAATTGAAACAAATAACGGTTTGCAATGCCCGTTTCATTGAAGACAGCACAGGGGCTGCTATGGAGGCATGTGCATATCGGGCTGTATGTTATTTTTAGAAAGCGGACGAATAGCCGCATGTTTGTTGTGAGACAAACAGAGGAGGGTGATTAGCAATAATAGCATTACCACGGTGTTTTTTAAAGACGGCATAAAAGAAATTAAGGGCAAAAAATAAATGATACCAAAAATTTAATGACGCCTGTATGTTATAACCTGCTTCATCCAGCGTATGTTGGACGAGTCTTATTGCCTCCTCGTTGCAACCTTACGGTTAAAAAAAGCGTGGAGCTCAACTTACCGCATTAGAGGTACTGGTATACCTGGAAACAAATAAGTGAGCCCACGCAGAGCGTGGGCATTCCACTCATCGTCTCGTTCCACAATGAAATTACCAGATTTCTAATGCGAGACTCAAAGCGAATGCTTCAAATTATTTTATGAAGGATCGCAAACGAATATATAGTTCAATCCTAACTTAGTTTCACCCAAAGATAACACATCAATTTCAATAATGGTACACGTACCATTGATATTTTTTGGCATTTTTTTTCTATTGCTTCCTCAAATGGGAGAAGTAAGCAAAATAGACCGGTACGTAATACAAAAGGTAAAAGCCATGCGCATAACAGCAGGACTTTCGCAACTGGCACTTTCCCAGGAGCTGGAAATGACCGACAGTTTTGTAAGCCATGTTGAAACGCCCAAACGAAGAGCCAAATACAACCTCAATCATCTTAACTCCCTGGCTAAAATTTTTAAATGCTCTCCAAGGGATTTTCTTCCTGAAAAAGCGGTGTAAATTCCTTCTATATTATCTCACTGAAGTTTTTAAATAATACCGCTTAATAGGTATAACATCTTGTTTTCAAAAGTAATAAAAATAATTGAATAAAGTGAGTTATAACTCACTTTATTTATTTTATTATTCTTTGACCTTGGTTATGTGAATAAATTTGAAATAAGATATAACTCAGAGATCGAAAAGTTTGGCGAACGATTAAGGGAAATAAGAGAATCTAAAGGCATGACACAGCTTGATCTGGAAGTAAGTTCTGGAATTAATCGTACTGAAATCAGCAGAATCGAAAATGGTCAAAAGAACATCGAATTTATGACACTAACCCGACTTGCAACCGCATTAGAGGTTGAACTGGAGAAATTTTTTACCCATAAAAGTTAAGCAGAACGATTGTTGAAATTTCCCTTTGGACAATGGTAAATGAGTTGCAAAAAAATATTCGAACGAAATTCGGGGCCTATTTGAAAAAGCACCGGGAAGAAGTTTTGAAACAGAAAAATCTCCTTCATTTTTCTTACACAACAAATCTCGACAACAGCAAGCTGGCTAAAATTGAAAAAAGGAGAAGTGGATATCCGTTTATCTACATTACTCGAAATTGCCGAAGCATATAAGCTGTCGGCAAAAGGTTTGCTTGGTTTCTCGATTAAAGAAAAAGCGAAATAAAGTTGAAAACATCGCTGGTGGATGGCTTCGCCACAGGCTCGCCATATAAAGTACAACACGTTGTACAGCATTGACGTTGTTTAACCGGATGGATTAAAACCCATCCTTACAATATGCTACCGAGCCGATGGCCCTTGCTGTTTGTAGATAAGGCAGAGCCGTAGGCTCGATTTAATATTGTTGCATTGGATTTTAATCCAATGCCTTCGGAAGAACATATAAAGCACGACACGTCACGCAGCATCGAGGTTGTTTAACCGGATGGATTGAAATCCATCCTTACAATATGCTACCGAGCCGATGGCTCTTGCTGTTTGTAGATAAGGCAGAGCCGTAGGCTCGATTTAATATTGTTGCATTGGATTTTAATCTGATGCTTGGAATAAAATGAATTTCCCTTTTCCTAAACACAAGTTTCCATTATCGTAAATACTACAGATATTTTAAAACTTAGATTGCAGCAGCATCTGACATTATTAAGACCGGGCTTCGGGATATTTTCGCAGTTGGTTTCATGAATCATTTTCCTGGACGCCCGGCACCAGCTAGCGTTGACAACAATATGCAGGAGGTTGCAACGCAAAAAAAGTCACAATCGTAATGACTGTGACTTTTTTCATTATCGTAAAATGCTCTCTTCTTCCTCAATCAACTCACTCCTCTCACTTAACTCAATCTCCTTAATCCAGTATTCCCGCCAGTTCCAAACTCTTCTTCTTCAATTTTCTTATCTCAATGTCTTCAATGATCGCATCGGGAGAAAGGATGAGTGATACATTGTTTTCCTTCCACCAGGTGCTGTTTTTCAATTGCTCAAAATGCAATACACCAACCAGGTATTTACGTTCGCCGGCATGCCATTCTTCTATCCATTCAAATTTATCGCGTGGCACGTGCTTCCAATCGTCGAAGCTGACATAGGTGCGCACATAAAAATCGTTGGTGAGCGCCTGCGGCTTATGATAATACAGTTTTTTATACTCGTACCGATAGTCGTAGCGCAGTGCCGAAATATCGCTTAATACAGCAGAAGCTGTGGGAAAGCTGCCGGCGCCTTTGCCATAAAAAAATTGTTTATCGGCAAAGCTGCTTTCAATTACAACGCCGTTGAATTCGTTCTTTACAAATGCCAGCGGATCTTCGTGCGTAACAAACTGGGGCAATACAAAGGCAGCTACTTTTCCATTGTGTAATTTTTTGGCTTGCGCCACCAGTTTTATTTCATGATTTTTTTCTTTGGCAATAGCCGCATCGGTTAACTTAATATTTTGAATGCCGTTAAAAACAATGTTTTCGGGCTTTTCTACAATGCCATATGCGTGAGTGAGCAAAAAGGTCCATTTGTTCAGGGCATCCCAACCATCCACATCCAGCGACGGATCGGCTTCGGCAAAACCGAGTTGCTGCGCCAATATCAAAGCCTGTTTAAAATCAAGCTTGTCTTCAAACATTTTGGTAAGAATGAAATTGGTTGATCCGTTTACAATGGCGCGAATGGAATGCAGCAGATCGTTGTCGTAATATTCCTCAAGGTTACGGATAACCGGTATGGAAGCACAGGCCGCCGATTCGCAGAGAAAAGGTTGATCATATTTTTTCTGTAATTCCAGGATTTCTGTTAAATGCTCAGCAATCATCTTTTTGCTGGCGCTTACTACTGCTTTTCCATTCTTTAACGCGGTAGATACTATTTCAAAAGCCGCTTCCGATTCGTTGATCACTTCTACAATCACATTGATCTGTGGATCGTTCAATAAAGCAAAACGATCGGTAGTGAACAAGGTAGCAGGCGCATTTCTCTTTTTCCCGGGGTCTTTAATACAAACCTTTACAATATTAGCCTGCAGCGAAGGTGTTTGTTCCAATACCTTGTACAAGCCTTCGCCCACTACTCCAAATCCAAACAAACCTATATTCAACTGTTTGTGTGTTTCCATATTTACTGGTTTACTAGTTTTAAATAACTGATATTATCTTTTCTCACAAAATCGTTCAGCAGGGTTTCAATTTTTTCATACTCCAGCAAAAAGCCATCGTGCCCGTAAAACGATTCTATCAACTGGTATTGCGCACCGTTAATATGCGCTGCAATTTTTTCCTGCTCTGCCGGCGGAAAAAGCAAATCGCTCGTTATACCAATAATCAATGCTTTGGAACGAACCCTGGCTAAAGCCTCTTCTACAGAATTGCGGTTTCTACCCACATCGTGCGCGTCCATTGCCTGGCTAAGCCGGTAGTAGCTGAAAGCATTAAACCGTTTGGCCAGTTTTTCGCCCTGGTAACGCTGGTAGCTTTCCGCTGCCTCTCCCCCAAAAGGGTGCAATACCGGCCAGGCGGTTTTTTTATCGCGCGGTTGTGTAAGGTTGTATGTATTGTAATTGCGGTAGCTCAGCAAAGCTATGCTGCGCGCTGCCATCATTCCCTTTATACCGGCCTCGGGCACTCGATCGTTCCAGGTACTGTCGGTTTCAATGCTCATGCGTTGCGATGCGTTGAACGCAACACCCCATGGCGAATGCTGTGCGTTGGTTGCCAGTCCAACAATGTGTTCAAACAACCCCGGCTCTTCAATGGCCCATTCCAGCAGTTGCTGTCCGCCCATTGAACCACCAATGCCCACATAAATTTTTTCGATGCCCAGCGCTTCCTTTAGCGGAATATAGGCCCTTACCATATCTCTTGTAGTAAACAAGGGAAAATCGTGATACCAGCGTTCGTTGGTTTCTGGATTTATTTCGAGCGGGCCAATGCTGCCATAACAGCTTCCGGGCATGTTAACGCAGATAATAAAATACTTTGCCGGGTCAAAAAACTTTCCATCGCCTACCAGCCCCGGCCACCAGTCTGCAGGGTTGCTATTGGCTGTAAGCGCATGAAATACCCATACAACATTGTCTTTTCTTGCATTCAGTTTTCCAAGCGTTGTGTAAGCAAGATGATAAGCGGGAACTATTTCACCGCTTTCCAGTGTAAACGCTTTGTTATGTGTAAATACCTGGGTCGACATCAATTTCTTCATTTCTGGTGAGACAGGGTAGCAAAAAAAGAGACGCAAAATTAAGCTTTCGCGTCTCTTTTACCATACTAGTTTAAAGCATGTTTGGATGCAAACACTTTTTCAAATGCCTGTTCAAAATCAGCCTTAATATCATCAATGTGTTCAATACCAACACTTATCCGCACAAGGTTAGGCTCCACTCCGGCAGCTTTTTGCTCGGCTTCGCTCAATTGTTCATGCGTGGTAGAGGCAGGATGGATAGCAAGAGATTTGGCGTCGCCCACATTGGCAAGATGGCTTACCAGCTTAAGCGAATCAATAAACTTGCGGCCCTGCTCTTTTCCGCCCTTAATACCAAAATTGAGGATACCACCGGCGCCTCTGGGAAAGTACTTTTTCGCCAGTTTATAGTAAGGGCTGCTTTCTAAGCCCGGATACCAAACAAAATCTACCTGCGGATGCGCTTCAAGCCATTTTGCCAGCGCCAGCGCATTCTGCACATGCCGCTCAACGCGCAACGACAGCGTTTCTATACCCTGCAGCGTGAGGAAGGAGTTGAAAGGACTTTGGCTTGCGCCCAGATCTCTCAGCCCTTCTACTCTTGCACGAATAGCAAATGCAATATTAGGTAAGCCCAGCGGATTCCCTTCTCCAAATACATCCCAGAACTTTAACCCGTGATAACCTTCGCTGGGTTCGGAAAATTGCGGGAACTTGCCATTGCCCCAGTTGTAATTGCCACCATCTACAATAATACCGCCAATGGATGTACCATGACCGCCCACCCATTTGGTGGTAGATTGTACTACAACGTTCGCTCCCCATTCAATAGGACGAAACAGGTAACCACCGGCGCCAAAAGTATTGTCTACTATCAATGGCAGATCGTATTCCTTGGCCAGGGCTGCAAATTTTTCAAAATCCGGAATGTTCAGGCGTGGATTGCCAATAGTTTCCAGGTAAATAGCTTTTGTGTTTTTGTCGATCAGCGGAACGAAGGATTCCACATTGTCGCCATCGGCAAAACGTACATCTATTCCCAGCCTTTTAAAGGCTACCTTAAACTGGTTGTACGTTCCGCCATACAGGTAAGAGGTAGAAACGAAGTTGTCTCCCGCCTGCAAAATATTGTGCAAAGCCAGCAATTGTGCTGCCTGTCCCGATGAAGTAGCCAGCGCGGCCACGCCGCCTTCCAATGCGGCAATTCTTTTTTCAAACACATCTGTGGTAGGGTTCATGATCCTGCTGTAGATGTTGCCAAACGCTTTTAGTCCAAAAAGATTGGCTGCATGTTCTGTACTGTCAAATCCGTAAGAAGTAGTTTGGTAAATAGGTACTGCCCTGGATTTGGTGGTGGGATCAATTTCTTGCCCGGCATGCAATTGCAATGTTTCAAAATGAAGATTACTGCTCATACTGTTTTTTTTAATGATTAGATGCAGAAATGTAAATAAAAGAAAATGTATTACTAAGAAATAATAACCGAAAAAGGAGTGGTGAATTCAACTATGCCAGGGGCATACAACAATTACAACAATTACAACAACACGTTTGTGCAGATGCCCTGGTATTAGTAATGTGTTGTTTCATTTCCATGCTTGGGTGCAAGTACGCCACAAAAATAACAGGTTTTAAAAGCATTCTGCAAATTTTTAATTGTTAATTCCTCAAGGCAGGCTTGCTTTTCAAGCAAAGTCAGTAAAGCTAGCCATATCCCTTTTTATTCCTTTTTCAATTTATCAAACAGTATCCCTGTTTGAGTAAATGGCTGTTTTTCCAGGTTAGCTTACATTTCTGCTGTGAGCCGTGAGCTATGAGCTTGGGCCATCAACAATCAACAGACTTTACTGAAAGCTGATTGCTGACCGCTGAAAGCTAACGGCTGATGGCTGATCGCTTGTTGCAATGCCTGTTCAATATCGTTTATCAAATCCTGCACATCTTCCAGCCCCACACTTAATCTTACCAGGCTGTCTGCCACGCCCGCCGCCCGGCGTTTTTCGTCTGGTATCGACTTGTGCGTCATTTCTGCCGGGTGGCACAACAGGCTTTTTACGCCGCCTAAACTTTCGGCCAGTTTAAACAACTTTGTGCCTGTAACAAAAGCAGTTGCCGCCTGGCGCGTATCCGTTACCAGCGTAAACGATACCACTCCCCCAAATGCCTTGCTTTGTTTTGCCGCTATAGCGTGGTTTTTGTGAGATGGAAGACCCGGGTAATACACTTTATCTATCAACGGATGCTGTTGCAGGTAATGCGCAATTTCAAGTGCATTGGCACTATGTTGTTTTACTCTTAAATGAAGGGTTTCAATTCCTCGTATTACCAGCCAGCTATCGAAAGGACCTAATATACCGCCGCCCGCATTCTGTAAAAATCTAATCTTCGCTCCTAATTCTTCCTCCCTGGTAACTACTAACCCCGCAATAAGATCGCTATGACCGCCAAGATATTTGGTAGCACTGTGTATTACAATATCGGCGCCCAGCAAAAGCGGTTGCTGCAAGGCAGGCGATGCAAAAGTGTTGTCAACACAAAGCAGGCAATTGTTCAGCTTTGCAATTTTTGCAGCCGCCTCTATATCTGTAATTTTTAAAGTAGGGTTGGTGGGCGTTTCAATCCATATAAGCCTGGTTTGAGGAGTAATGGCATCTACAATATTGATGATATCCGTAGCATCTACATACTTTACCCCGATGCCAAATTTTTCATACACATGTGTAAACAGCCGGAAAGCGCCTCCATATATATCATCTACAGCAATAATTTCATCGCCCGATTTAAGCAGCTTCAACACCGCATCAATAGCTGCAAGCCCGCTCGAAAATGCAGCGCCCGTGGTGCCGCCTTCCAGTTCTGCAACCAGCTTTTCCAGCACATTTCGTGTAGGGTTGGCCGTGCGTGAATAATCGTAGCCCTTGTTTACTCCCGGTGCCTCCTGCACAAAAGTGGACGTTTGATAAATAGGCACACTTACGGCTCCTGTAAGTTCGTCTACAGGAATGGCATGAATGAGTTTTGTGTTTGTTAACATGTTAAACAGTTTGTTGCATCGCCCGGAGCGATACTGTTGTTAGACAATAAAATGTTATTTGCGCAAACATGCTTAACACGAAAAGTGAGGAACCGCGGGAGGAGTTTTTAAGTAAGTAAGTAAAGTGAGTTGATCGGTTAAGTTGTTAAGTAGGTTAATTGCTTACTCAATTAACTTATTTAACCACTCAACTTAATCAACCAATGCACCAGCTACAAAAAAAAACTCTTCCGACAGGTCATCGGAAGAGCTTAATATTTTTGATTTTTTACATTTAGCTTTTCTTCTGACTTATCTGCTTCCGCCATAGCGGAAACTGGAATTGGCACCTTGTTTTACAATTGTAAAGCATTGTAAAACAGGTTGTCAAGGCTTCATCGGGCCAGTCCCTCTGCCTTTCTTGATAAGTATGTTTTAAAAGAACTGCCGCAAAGGTAATAGGAAATTCCTTTAATAATCAAAAAAAATGCAAATAGTTTATCAAACCCTCGAAAGATTGAAAATTACGTCCTATCTTTGTCCACCACTTTAATAGAGTAATAAAATTGCTTTGATGGTGAACGTAAATAGATACCGCTGTTGTTGCTGTTGTTGTTGCTGACATTTTTTCCGCCGGCGGCGGAGATATGCCCTGATAAGAATATTCAACACTTCCCATCAATTTCAACGGAATTATGACTCAAACAACTACTCTTTCGGGAGATCTTGAAAGAATTTCCCAACTCATCAGCGAAACCGATATCGCACAAAATTTAAGGAAGATCGCCAGCGTCTATCCCGGGCAGGTAGTTTTTTCTACCAGCTTCAGCTGGGAAGACCAGGCAATTTCACATATCATCTTCAGCGAGAACCTGGACATACAGGTTTTTACATTGGATACAGGTCGTATGTTTCCCGAAACATATTCTACCTGGAGCCGCACGCTGGAAAAATACAATCAACCCATTACTGCATTTTATCCCGATAGTCTTTCGCTTCAGCAATTTATTGAGCAGAAAGGACCCAACAGCTTTTACGAGTCGGTAGAAAATCGTAAGCAATGTTGCTTTATCCGCAAGGTGGAGCCATTGCAACGGGCATTGAAGGGAAAGAAAGTGTGGATTACCGGCATACGTGCCGAGCATTCGCCTAACAGGCACGACATGCAGCAACTGGAATGGGACGGCACTAACAACATTGTAAAGTATCACCCCATTTTACATTGGACAACAGACGAAACCAAAGCATTTATTAACCAGCATGAAATACCCTACAATCCTTTGCACGACAAAGGTTTTGTAAGCATTGGATGCGCGCCCTGCACAAGAGCCATTCGTCCCGGTGAAGATTTCCGCGCCGGACGCTGGTGGTGGGAAGATGCATCGAAAAAAGAATGCGGATTGCATGTACATGAGGAAGGAGTAAGTGATAAGGCGTAAGTGGCAGGGAGTAGGGTATAAGGAATGAAGTGTAGGAAGGAAAGAGTATATAGGTAAAAAAGAATTGAATAACAATACGGGTTTGAATTTGAGCCAAATCTCAAATCTCAAACCAGAAATCAGAAATCCGAATATGAGCGCACATCATCTTGATTATTTAGACGAGTTGGAATCGGAGTCCATTCATATTTTTCGTGAAGTGGCGGGGCAATTTGAAAAACCAGCCTTGCTGTTCAGCGGAGGCAAAGATTCGATAGTGCTGGTTCACCTGGCATTGAAGGCTTTTCGCCCTGGTAAATTTCCTTTTCCATTGGTACATATAGATACAGGGCACAATTTTCCTGAGGCTTTGCAGTTTCGCGATCAACTGGCAGAAAAGATCGATGAAAAACTGATTGTTCGTTTGGTAGAAGATACCATCAAAGCAAAAAAATTAACCGAGCAAAAGGGAAAGTTTGCCAGCCGTAACCAATTGCAGACTTACACTTTATTAGATACGATTGAAGAATTTGAATTTGATGCCTGTATTGGCGGGGCGCGCAGAGACGAAGAAAAAGCAAGAGCCAAAGAGCGCATTTTTTCTGTGAGAGATGAGTTTGGACAGTGGGACCCTAAAAAACAGCGTCCCGAATTGTGGAATACTTACAATGGTAAGATCAATAAAGGCGAGAACGTAAGGGTGTTTCCTATCAGCAACTGGACAGAGCTGGACGTGTGGAACTATATTCGCCGCGAAAAAATTGACCTGCCTTCTATTTATTTTGCGCACGAAAGGCAGGTGCTTGAGTATGAAGGTCAGTATGTAGCCGTATCCGAACATATACGTATAGACGAAACAGATGTGATCGTTAATAAAAAAGTACGTTACCGTACTGTAGGCGACATGACGTGTACGGCTGCGGTAGCCTCTAATGCAAGCACGCTCGACGACATTATTACAGAGATCATTGCTACCAAAACCAGCGAAAGAGGCGAAACGAGGATTGATGATAAAGTATCGGAAGCAGCAATGGAAGACAGGAAGAAGAACGGCTATTTCTGATTTGAAATTTGAGATTTGAAATTACCTGATAGCTGAATGCTGATAGCTGACAGCCAAAGAAAAAAATAACTAATGGACATTTTAAGATTTATAACCGCAGGCAGTGTTGATGACGGAAAAAGCACATTGATTGGTCGTTTGCTGTATGATAGCAAAAGTATTATGATCGATCAACTGGAGGCGATTGAAAGACAAACCAAGAATCGCGAAGAAGGCGAAATTGACCTGGCGTTGCTTACCGATGGTTTGAGAGCAGAACGTGAGCAGGGCATAACTATTGATGTGGCATATAAATATTTTGCCACCCCCAAACGTAAGTTTATCATAGCCGATGCTCCGGGGCATATTCAATACACGCGGAACATGGTTACAGGTGCCTCTAACTCAGACCTGATAATAATATTGATCGATGCCCGCAATGGTGTTGCAGAGCAAACGCGCAGGCACTCCATTATTGCTTCACTGCTCAATATGCCCAAGGTAATTGTAGCAGTCAATAAAATGGATCTGGTTGATTTTTCGCAGGATGTTTTCAACAACATCGTAATTGAATATGCCGATCTTGCCAAAGCATTGGGGTTGGAAGATGTAACCTATATACCCATCAGCGCATTGAATGGCGATAACATTGTAGAAAAATCTGCTACGCTTTCGTGGTATGAAGGAGAATCGCTGCTGCACCTGCTGGAGACAGTAGAGGTTAAAAAAGCGATCAATTATGATAAAGCACGTTTCCCTGTACAATATGTGATCCGTCCTCAAACAGAGGAGTTGCACGACTACAGGGGATATGCAGGCAAAGTGATCAGCGGTATTTATAAAAAGGGCGATGCCATTACCGTGTTGCCTTCCGGAGCCAGCAGCATTATATCAGCCATTGAAACCGACGGCGGAAAGCAGGCAGACGAAGTGTTTGCACCGCAGGCTGCTGTATTGCACCTGCAGGATGATATCGACATCAGCAGGGGCGATGTAATTGTGCTGAACAGCGATCTTCCTAAAACTGAAAGAGAAATAGAAGTATTGTTGTGCTGGATGGACAGCAAGCCGCTTGTTGCCGGTAACAAATATTTATTGCAGATCAACAGCACACGAGTAAGAAGCGTGGTGAAAGATATTGAGTACAGGCTGGATGTAAATTCTCTTGAAAAGAAATATGCGCCCGAACAGGCGGGGCTAAACGATATTGTAAAAGCCGTTATCAAAACTGCTCAGCCGGTAGTGTACGACAGCTACCATGATTTAAGAGCTAACGGCGGCGCTATATTAATTGACGAAACAAGCAATGTAACGGTAGGAGCGTGCATGATACAGTAAAGGTGGAAGGCCTAAGGTTTAGGGTATAAGGTAAAACCCTGCACTCCATGCCTTCCTCCTTATGCCTTACACCTTTTACCATATACCTTTTAAAGTGTCTCAGAAAAAATTCATACAGCAACTGGCAGAAAGAAAAAGCAAAACTTTCCTGGCCTTTCCCGACAGGGAGTTGGCTAAGCAGTTTATTGATGAACTGTTCAACCTGCTGTTTCTTCCCGCAACGCTCCGGCAGCAAAACCAGTATGAACTGGAAAAAGCGTTTGAATCATTGAAAAGCCATCTTTCCACATTGGTATACGAAGTGGTGCGCGACGGGAAAAAAGCACAGGCGGTTGCAGATGATTTTTTTGCAGCTATCCCTGCCATATATGAAACACTGCTAAAAGATGCGGAAGCTATTTTGCAATACGACCCTGCAGCCGAGTCGGTTGAAGAAGTGATTGTAGCTTACCCTGGATTTTATGCAATAGCAGTCTATCGCCTGTCGAACCAGTTGTGGAAACAGCAGGTAAAAATTTTGCCGCGGCTGCTTACTGAATTTGCACACAGCAAAACAGGCATCGACATTCACCCCGGCGCTACCATTGGCGAATCGTTTTTTATCGATCATGGTACCGGCATTGTTATAGGACAAACGACCATTATTGGTAAAAATGTAAAAATATACCAGGGCGTTACCATTGGCGCATTGAGCGCTCTGAGAGAAAAAGTAAACGGCAAACGCCATCCTACTATTGAAGATAATGTGATCATTTATTCGGGAGCTACCATACTGGGTGGTGAAACTGTAATAGGTGAAGGAAGTACCATAGGAGGTAATGTGTGGTTAACCAAAAGCGTTCCGAAGAACACGCTGGTTGAACATAAAAACATTCATAAAACAGAAGGCTGATAGCAACAATATTAATGAGCGGAAACAATAACATACAAGGCAAAGTAATACTGGCAGCGGCAGGTCCGGGCGATCCGGAACTGATTACCATAAAAGCAGTACGCTACCTGCAAACTGCCGATGTGGTGCTGACTGATCGTTTGGTGAGTCACGAAATTTTAAACCAGTATGTTAATCCCTCTGCAGAAGTGATATATGTAGGCAAGCAATGCCGCCGCGGCAATTCAACCCCACAGGAAACCATCAACGAACTGATGCTGCAATACGCGCAGCAAGGCAAACTGGTAGTGCGCTTGAAAGGTGGCGACGTTTCTATTTTCTCCAACATACTCGATGAGCTGCAGGTGTTGGTGCAACACAATATAGCATACGAAATTGTTCCCGGTATAACGGCCGCACTCGGTGCCGCTGCTTACGCAGGCATACCGCTTACTGCCAGGGGGTATTCAACAGCAGTTCGGCTGCTCACTTATTACAAATCGGATATTGTATCTGATCAGTATTGGGAAGAGCTGGCAAACACAAGCGACACGCTGGTGTTTTACATGAGCGCCGAAACCGTAGACGGTATTGTATCCAAACTAATCCGTTATGGTATAGCGCAAGACCGGCATATTGCTGTAATAGAACAAGGCACCACGCCATCGCAACAGGTATATACTTCTGGAATATACGATTTTGCAAACAGGTTTGAAGGATACAGCTTTATTTCGCCTTCGCTCGTAATCGTAGGCAAAGTGGTAGCGTTGCATGAGCAGTTTGCATGGCTTGCTAATGCATCGGTTCGCGAACAGTATTTCAAGCCAATGGCATTATTACAAAACAACATCAACCATAATAAGAAAGCACATGTTAGCAGAGCATAGATTGAAAGCATTCCAGGACCTTGTTACCCAGTCATCTCGCGAAGAGTTGATATGGATGAATGGTTTCCTTGCCGGGCTCGTTTCGGCATCGGGTGTGAATGTTGCTGGTGCGGGTACTCCGGTTGCTACAGCAGCGCCTGCTGCACCTAAAGTAAATAAGATTTCCATATTGTATGGTACAGAAACCGGCAACTCCAAAAAGGTGGCTACCGAATTTGCAAGCCAGGCAAAAAAGAACGGCGTAAACGTAAAGCTTACCGGGCTGGATCAATACAGGCTGAACGATCTTGCAAAAGAAGAATATCTTTTTATGGTGATTAGTACGCAGGGCGACGGAGAGCCGCCGCTTACTGCTAAAAAGTTTTACGATCACATTCATCAGCAACAGATCAATCTCGATAAAGTTAAATTCAGTGTGCTTGCTTTAGGCGATACATCGTACCCTCTGTTTTGCAAGGCAGGAGAAGACGTAGACGCACAATTTGTAAAGCTGGGTGCAAAGCGCGTGGTGCCACTGCAAAAATGTGATACCGACTATGCGGAAGATGCCGCTGCCTGGTTTGCACAGGTAATGAAATCGCTGAGCGATGGCGGCAGCAACAGTGCTTCCACAACACCCGCTAAAAAAGCAAAAGGCAAAAAGAATTATACCGGCACTATCCTTACCAATATTAATCTCAACGACAGAGATTCCAACAAGGAAACGTACCACCTGGAAATTGCTTCGGAAGAAGAAGTGGCATATGAACCAGGCGATTCCATTGGCATCATCCCCCATAATAAAAAAGAAACAGTTGAAAATATACTGGCGCTTACCGGCGCTGATGGCGAGTCGGCTATAGAGTTCAGAGGCGAACGGTATACCATAGCCGAAGCGCTTACAAAAAAAATAAACATTGTTCACCTGCCCGAAAGAGTAGTAAAACAATATGCTGCTGTTATTCAGCAGGAGATACCCGATACACGCATCGACTTGCTGGACCTGTTGCGCATCTATCCGGTAAAAGATGCTGCGCAATTTGAACAGGTCATCAATATACTGGAACCAATAGCACCGAGGTTGTATTCCATTTCATCGTCGCCAGAAGCACACAGCGGTGAAGTGCATATAACCGTTGCGCTCGACAAATTTTGCGTGAACAACGAAACGAAAAATGGTTTGTGTTCCGATTATTTGTCGCAGTTTAAAGTAGATACCACGATAGACTTTTATGTGCACAAGAATGCGCAGTTTAAATTGCCTGCTGCCGATAAAGATGTAATTATGATTGGCCCTGGTACAGGCATTGCACCTTTCCGCTCCTTTATAGCAGAAAGAGATGCCACAGGCGCAGGCGGACGCAACTGGTTGTTCTTTGGCGACCAGAAGTTCACATCCGATTTTCTGTATCAAACAGAAATTCAGAACTGGGCAAACACCGGCGTATTAAGCAAAGTAAACCTTGCTTTTTCGAGAGACCAGAAGTCGAAAATATACGTGCAGCACCGCATGCTGGAGCAGGCAGATGAATTGTGGAAATGGATTGACAGTGGCGCTTATATTTATGTTTGCGGCGCCAGGCATCCCATGAGCACTGATGTGGAAAATACATTGCTGCAAATAATAGAGCGCCAGGGCGGCAAAACCATCACCGATGCTATAGCGTTTGTTGAAAAAATGAAAGAGGATGGAAGGTTTTTGCTGGATGTGTATTAGAGCAGCTCCTCCAGCCTCCCCAAAGCGGAGGAGACCTGGTCATACAGGCCAGCTTTTGGAGGAGTACTCAGAATCGAAAATTTTGCTAACCTGGAGTTGAATAGCGTTACGAAAGCTGATGTGGAAAATGCTTAGAAGAAAAAAGATAAACAGCACCGCTCTCTTTCTAAGGGAAGAGGCCGGAGAGGTAGGCTTTAAATTTTAAATATCAAATTTCAAATACTTCATGTCTGAAAAAAATAATTTGTCGTCTACCGAGCACATCAAAATGAAGAGCGACGGCTTGCGCGGCACGTTAAGAGAAAGTCTTAAAGATGAATTGACAGGCGCTTTGCGCGAAGATGACCAGGCGTTGGTGAAATTTCACGGAATGTACCAACAGGATGACCGTGACAGGAGAGAAGAGCGCAGTGCTAAAAAGCTCGAATGGCTGTATTCCTATATGGTGCGGTTACGCATACCCGGTGGGTTTATTACCGGTGAGCAATGGGAAGCATTGCATCATGTTGCGGGCAGGCATTCAACCGGGGTAATTAAAGTAACCACCCGCCAAACCATTCAACTGCACGGCATTTTAAAATCGCATGTAAAGCCCACTTTGCAGGAATTTAATACTGCGGGGCTCGATTCTATTTCGGCCTGCGGCGATGTAAACCGCAACGTAATTTGTGGCGCGCATCCTAAGTTCTCGCCCGTGCACGAAGAAATTTTTAATTATTCAACCAAACTCAGCCAGCTTGGTTTACCCAAAACAAAAGCATATTACGAGATATGGCTGGATGAAAAACCGTTGACCGATAAAAAAGAAGAAGAAGATTCTTTATACCAGGACAGGTATCTGCCCCGTAAATTCAAGATCGCTATTGCCATTCCACCCAACAACGATGTGGATGTATTTGCCAACGACCTTGGCCTGATAGCCATTGTGGAAAACAATAAGCTGAAAGGCTTTAACCTGGCAGTAGGCGGCGGCTTAGGCGCTACGCACGGTAACCCTAACACCTACCCGCGGTTGGCAAGTATGCTCGGCTTTTTAGACAGTGAAGAAAAGGTTTTGAAAGCTGTTTATGAAGTAATCACCATACAACGCGATTATGGTAACCGCAGCGACAGGAAATTATCGCGCATAAAATATACCATCGACCGGATGGGTGTAGACGCCTTTAAGGAAGAGCTTGAAAAGCGTTGTGGTTTTAAGCTGGAGCCGGAAAGACCCTATACGTTTGAAACACGTTCCGATTTATTTGGCTGGCACAAAAATCACGAAGGAAAATGGTTTTATACGGTATTTGTGGAAGCAGGAAGAGTATTGGATGATGAACAGTATTCCTTTAAAACAGCTTTTCTTGAAATAGCCCAAACAGGTAAAGCTAATTTCAGGTTTACCTGCAACCAGAATGTGATAGTGGCTGACGTAAGCGAGGCGGATAAAAAAGAAGTTGATGCCATCCTGAAAAAATATGGCATTACCGAACACACCGAAAAAGCGAGTGTTGTAAGAAAAGATGCCATTGCATGTGTTGCCTTCAACACCTGCCCCCTGGCGCTGGCAGAAGCACAACGCTATCTTCCATCGCTCATCACTAAAATAGAACCATTGCTCGACAAATACGGTCTTGCAGATGATAATATTAGTGTACGCATGACCGGTTGCCCTAATGGCTGCGGAAGACCTTACGTGGCAGAAATTGGATTTGTGGGAACAAGTTACGGGCATTACAACCTGCACCTCGGCGGCGATCGCCTGGGTACACGCCTTAATAAGGTTTACAAGGAAAGTGCAAACGAAGAAACCATCCTAACGGAACTGGACACACTATTTAATCAATACAGCAAGGAGAGAAAGAAAAAAGAAACCTTTGGTGATTTTGCAAAAAGAGTAGGTATTATTTGAGATTTCTGATTTAAGATTTCTGATGGTGGAGCTGTTCACTTCGGCACATCTCAAATTTTTAATTTCAAATTTCAAATGTAATAATGAACGAAACAACAACCATACAGGAAACGAATCAACTGTTCCCGGTTTTTCTAAAGCTGGAGCAGTTGAGGCTGCTCATTATAGGAGCAGGCAACGTAGGGTTGGAAAAGCTGAACGCGGTTTTACACAATTCGCCGGCAACCAGCATTACGATTGTTGCAGGCGAAATTAGGGAAGGCGTTAGAGCACTGGCAGACAGGCACGACAACATTATCCTTATCGAAGACAACTACCGCGACTCGTACCTCGACGAAGCAGACCTGGTAATTGTAGCCGTAGATAATAAATCGTTAGGCGCGCAGATACGGGAAGATGCGCACAAGCGCGGCTTGCTGGTAAACGTAGCCGACACGCCCGAGCTCTGCGACTTTTATCTTGGCTCCATTGTAAAAAAAGGCAACCTGAAAGTGGCCATTTCTACCAATGGCAAATCGCCCACCGTTGCTAAAAGATTGAAAGAGGCCTTTAATGAAGTACTACCGGATGAACTGGACGATGTGCTGTTGAACATGGAAAAGATCCGCACAAAAATGAATGGGAACTTTGCCCAAAAAGTTCAGGAACTCAATCACATCACCAAAATACTTTCACTAAAAGAAACAACCGAAACCAAAAATGCCGGTGAGAAAAGGTGGAGGCGTATTGCTACCTGGTGCCTGTTCGCTTTCTTTTTTATGTTTACCGGTTACCTGTTGCTCTCTTATGCATCGTTTGGCGATGTGCTGACTGCGATTGGCGAAGGAGCAAAGGGCATCGACAGCAGGTTTTACTGGATGATTGCAGCGGGCTTTTTAGCGCAGCTGGTAGATGGTGCATTAGGGATGGGATATGGTGTGGTGTCAACCACGGTGCTCATGTCGCTCGGGGTAAATCTTTCTGCCATCAGTGGCAGCATCCACACCGCCGAAATGTTTTCAAGCGGTGTTTCCGGTTATAGTCACTATAAATTTGGGAACGTAAATAAAAAGCTGTTTAAGGCTTTGCTGATACCGGGTATTGTAGGCGCCATACTAGGCGCTTATTTATTATCCAGGTTTGGCGAACAATACTCCAACTATGTGCGCCCGTTGATCGCTTCTTATACCATGTTGCTGGGCATTCGTATTTTAATCATAGCCTTTCGCAAAATGCAACGTAAGCCACAAAAGGTAAAACGTGTGGGTTGGCTGGCAGGCGCGGGTGGTTTTCTTGATTCATTTGGCGGCGGTGGCTGGGGACCGTTAGTAACCAGCACGCTCATATCCAAAGGACGTAGTCCGCGGTTTGTGATTGGCTCCGTTAGTATTACCGAGTTTTTTGTAACCCTGGCAAGCGCGCTCACCTTTTTTGCCATGATCGGCGTAAGCCACTGGCAGGTAATACTGGGGTTGATTGTTGGTGGCTTGATTGCTGCTCCTGTTGCTGCACGCCTGGTGGGTAAACTGCCCATGAAAACGATGCTGGTGGCGGTAGGAATAATGGTAGTAATCTGGAGCCTGCGCATATTACTGAAGTCTGCCGGAGTATTTTGATTAGTGGCTGTCAGCGATTAGCTTTCAGCGTTCAGCGATCAGTCAGCCATCAGTGCTAGCGTTTGTGATATGCAGGTTTCAAATCTCAAATCTCAAATCTCAAATTTCAAATCTCAATAACTGATTCATCGTATTCGCCTGCTGGAAGATTCACGCACTACAACTTTGCCGTCAATTACCTTACGTATTAAACCAACAGGTTTGTTGGCAGCGCGCGCTTTGATGATATGATTGAAGTATATATTGCTCGCTTCCCTGCCTATTTGCTTGCTCTGTTGATCAACAGAAGAGAGCCGGGGAGAAGTGACGTCGGTAAACATTTCATTGGCAAACCCCATAATGCCTGTTTCTTCAGGAACGTTGATGCCCATTGCCGCGGCTACTTTTAAAACGCCCAGTGCAGCGTGATCGCTTACGGCAAAAAAAGCATCGGGCCGGTCTTTCCGCTGCAACAGCTTTTCCGCTGCTGCCATCGCTTTAGGCATGTTGCCCACATCGGGTACTACATAATGGTACGGAATGGCGAGGTCGGCTTCTTCCATCGCCTGAATATAGCCTTCCCTTCTTTCGCGATAGGCAGATAAATGGTCCGGACCTCCCAGGAATGCAATTTTCTTATATCCCTGCGCCGTCAAATGTTTTACTGCCTTATACGACACCGCTTTATTATCATTTACAATGATGTGGCTTTTAAACTGATCATTTACCCTGTCAAATTGGATCAGGTTAATATGGTGTTCTGCAATTTCTTTCAAATGACCGGTAGCTACCGTTTCGTGCGACAGCGAAATGATAATGCAGTCAACGTTTTGCCGGATGAGCGTTTCCACCGCCTGCACTTCTTTTTCATAGCTCTCATCCGACTGGCATATAATTAAACGGTGATTGTTTTCAAAGCAGCTTTCTTCCATACCACCTATTGCATCCGAAAAAAAAGCAACATTAATTTTAGGTACAATTACGCCGATGGTGCGGGATGATCCCCGCCGAAGATTGGCAGCACTTAAGTTGTGTTTGTAATTTAATTCGGTTGCCTTGGCCTTTACCAGCGTTTTTATTTTACTGCTGATCGACGGCAGATCGTTTAAGGCCTTCGATACGGAAGAAGGAGCTATGCCAATTTCCCTGGCAATATCGTGTATGGTTACCCGTTTGCTTCTGGTTGTTTTATCGCCCATAAAAATATCGTTGATTCTCCTGCAGAGCGCCACGCTGACAGTTGCAAAAGTAAATTATAAAATCGATTTCTTAAATACAATCGCAGTTCGATATCGTCAGGCGTTGGGTAGGAATGTCATATTGTCCCCTTCTCCAGTTTTAAGAAATAAATTTTAGCGTTTCGCCTGAAATGATGATACCTATATCTAAAAAAGCTGTAATTTGGAAATCGATTTCCATTTGAGATAATTAATTCTGATTTCATGTTAGCAGCATCCCCTTCCAGAAGCGCTGGTATACCCATAACCGGAACGGATAAGATTGAAAATCTCTCCCGGGAGTTCCTGCAAACAGATGCCTCTCAAAAGGAATTGCATATCCATCCGCTAATCTTTCCTCACGGACGGGATAAAAGATTGGGCGAAATTCTGGCGTACACCTATTCTAATTACGACGACCATATTACCATAGAACAGGTAGCGAAAATTGCTAACCTCACAAAAGAATCGTTTTGCAGGTATTTTAAGTTGCGTGCCCGCAAAACCTATATGGAGTTTTTAACGGAGCTAAGGATCAGGAGAGCCTGTTACATGATCAGGTACGAAGACGTGCCGGTTAAAGAAATAGGATATTCCTGCGGGTTCGACAGCCTGTCAAACTTTTACGACCGGTTTAAAAAAATTATGAAGCTGAGCCCGCTTGAATTTAAATATTTGTGCGATGGTGAATGATAGAGTCGGAATAGGATGGATTTAATCCATCCTTACAATATGCTACCGAACCTACGGCTCTTGCTGCTTTTGATGAGGCAGAGCCGTAGGCTCGATAAGATATTGTTGCCTGGGATTTTAATCCCAGGTTAAAGTGATTTCAACCAATGCCCTATTCTTCTAATGGTATCGCTCGAAGGCCCAAGGATGGATTATCAAAGTAGGTGTAAACATTCATGAAGCTCGCAAACAACTGCAATACTAAAATTGTGCAGAGTGCAAATGCCCAATATTTTCGTTTGTATGTATATCCTTTTATCGGAACGAAAGCTAACAACAGCGCTAATAGCATTCCAACAGGTGGAATCAAAAATACATACAGTATAATTGCGCCAATACTCATCT
The DNA here is from genome assembly GCA_051958655.1 of Agriterribacter sp. Classification (GTDB taxonomy): domain Bacteria; phylum Bacteroidota; class Bacteroidia; order Chitinophagales; family Chitinophagaceae; genus Agriterribacter. The sequence continues at coordinate 93,704 of JBQCFW010000078.1, forward strand.
GTAACGCCGCCAGTTGATCAACCTTAAACTTCTCCAGATACCTAAGGTATATTGAACCAACGCTGATTAATGAAAAAAGAATTCCTAGGCACAATATCCATACCTTCCACTTTTTGCTCATTAAAGATTTTGATTCCCCGGGCCAGATCTGCTAGCTTATCTTCTATTTCAATTATTCCCCAATATAACTCCCTTATACAGCACTATGAATTTTTCATAAACTGCTCTCTCAGCACACTTACATACATTTTGTCGGTCAGACCGCCAGCCGCGCCCAATACCTGTTCAGGCGGGCCGACCGGTTTTTCCATCGGCCCGCCCAAAGGGCGGTCTGATGGATAGCATTCGACTTGAATAAGTATTAACTAAATGGCATTTCATTTATAATGATCCGGGTAAGGCAACCCCTTCCCTGTTTCGCACAGGAACTTCATGCTTCTCAGAAAAATTGCCCAATCATAACTGCAGGAGGCAAAGCCCGGCGTATATGCTTTCCACCCGTCGTGATGAAAAAACAGTACCGTTCCCTGGTCGTGCGGTTCTAGTTCAAAAGTAATGGTAGTGCCAATCCAATCTTCAAAGCCTTTCAGGCAAACCCATTTTACTTTAGCCAGCGGCTCAAGCACTTCAATCTGCATTTCCTTAACATAATCGCCAAAGGCGAACCTTGAAATGCTGCCCACTTCAGGCTTCGCTTTTGTATCGGGCGTCCACCAGCCCGACAAGCCCTCCTGCGTTGTTAATGCTTCATATACCTTTTGCAAAGGAGCTTTGATCAGCAACCTGTGGTAGATACTTTTCATAATTATTTTGTTTTTGCTGGCATAAAATTATTGACTGAAAATGGATGCAACCGGGTGGGGATAGGACTTTGATGCGGGCTGATTCAGACATTTCGCTTACCCGGATTTAAAAAAAATTACCTGTGGGCTGTCCCGGTTTTTCAATTGTTTATATGCCCGCTTCGCTCAACCATATCAATTTTGAGCTGAATAGAATATTTACAGAGACAGAACTAATTTGCAGTCTGCACAACGCTTAGCTATTAAAGAAAGAGATGCAATCGTCATTTAAAAAATAAGTTGCTGCAATCATCATCGGTTAGTACAGTGGAGAAAAAAACAAGTTATTTTTTGCAATATTGTTGCAAATGTCGTACGTTAGCGGTCAATTTATAAATCATCCGCTTTGAATTGCTATTTCAACAAGACATTTAAAAGGGCATCAGCGCTGGTTTTACTCAGCCTGATGACTTTTATTTTTGTTGTTAAAGTATTTCATGCCCACGGAAATCATTCCTGTGCAGATGCTTCTGCTAAAGTGAAACTGGTTGATCGCAGTTGTGCTATTTGTGAATACCACTTTACCAAAGACGCTGATAATTCACAGGTTGTTATTACAATACAATCGCCGGCGGTTTTTTTAGTTTCGAATGCCGGTAAAGTTTCTGACTACACTTTTCACATTTCCCGTACCACGCTGCTTCGTGGGCCTCCTTTTTTTAGTTGATTTCCCCGAACCGCGGTCATTTTACGTATGTAATCAAGTTGTTTTGCAACAGTAAATGTCTTTATCCTACCATTGGTGACGATTGTCGCAAAATTCTTTTTGCCAATGTAGATTAAGAATACTTGAATGCTGCATCTATGTTGAGATGTAGATCCTCCAATACATACTCTTTTCAATTGCCGATACCCTTAACGCTCCCTTAGGAAACGTAGTAACATCCTGCATATTAAAATCAATGCGGATCGGGTTTTTCTTTTTAAATACTAAAGATGTTGTTGCAATAACGGGAGTATGCCGAAAATCCCTAACCGAGTAGGCGTTCATTTTTAAATTTTAAACTATGCAAAATTCATCAAACAAAGCGGCCCTGATTGCGGCTATCCTTTCGTTAAAAGCCGTTGGCGGTACTCACTGCAGCAACTGCGGTCACTGCACAGCAACGCTCTAAACGAGTATTTCAGGAGCAGCCAGCTGGCTGCTCCTATTTAAAGAAAATCGAAAAACATATGATATGACTACCGACACCCCAACGCTGGATCCTGCACAGCTGGAAGACATTTTATCTTATTATAACGAAGATGTTCTGTCTCGCTTTACCGACATGTTTGAGGTTACAGATGAAGAGGCCTTTGATCTTTTCCAGGAAACGAAAAAGTTCCTGTTTGTATGCCAGGTAAAGGGCATTTTTATTCCTGATGACTTGCTTATCCTGGATGAGATGTGGCACAATTTCATTCTTTTCACCAAAGAATATCACGCATTCTGTAACCGGTATTTCAACCGGTATTTTCATCACCTGCCTGCATCCAAAAAAGAAAAAGAAGACCAAAAACGCAACGACCTGGAAGATCCTGAAAGTGCTCGCACGCTGTATTTACAAAAGCTGGAGCATGTAATTAATACAGTGTATGATCAGTTGGGCGAAGAAACTGTTATCAAGTGGTTTAAGACCTATCCCGAAACTTATAGTAAAGAAAAGATCAAGCAACTAAGAAAAATATGAGCATTTTTCCGAAGAGAAGCATACCTGGTTCCACTATTACTATTCACTGGAACTTTAATATAGTGCATATTACCGATGCGCACGTGTTCCCTTATGTACGGATAGGTGTACAAGCCCCCGATGGAAAAATCACCATGATTTTTGAACAGCATGTTTTTGGCTTACCCTCGATTAAAGCACGAGTGCCAAATAAAGCGCAGCCGTTGCAGCATTTAAATAAAAACACCCCCCTTTTGATACTCGCGGATTATTTGAGTACCCATCATAAAAGGGAACAGCTAGTACAGATACTCCAGAATATCCAGGCAGGCCGTCATTATTATTTCTCTTATTACATTCCTCCCACTGCAATGCCAGGGAAATATATTTTGATTTCTGAAGTATATAACGGAGGAAATATTAAATACTCTGCCACTGCTTCTGATGATTTCTTTTTTGTAGAGAAAATAGCTGTTGAAGGAAATGAAATTGTCAACTATTCAGGTGAGCCTACACCGGTCAAGATTGTCACGTATCAACCAGACAAAGAATTACACCCGGAAGATATTAAAGTATTTGAAATGCAGCCGGGAACAAGTATGCCGATATCTTGTTTTCCGGCAAATTCTTTTTTACTATACAATGAAGAACGGGTTATCCTGCCCCTTCAGCAACAACCGGCTATTCGCTGCATTCGTAATCAGCGGGCACTTTGCCTGCCTCAGGGAGAAACACTTCATATCCTCTTACCTAACGAAGAGGCATATACGCTGCATACAGCCGGAAAATCAATATGGGAACGGGCAGATGGAATTGCCACCCGGGAAGAATTATGTTCAACCGGTAATGAACAACTCTACCAGGAAATGGTGGATAACCAATTAATTATAGAATTAAATACACTGTGATGATAACCTCTATATCAAATCGCCTGGAAGCCATTGATCTTACTAAACAATATAACGGCCATACAGCACTAAATAAACTCAATTTTCAACTTAAGGCCGGGGAGATATTCTGTTTACTCGGGCAGAACGGGGCCGGCAAAACCACTACGCTTAATATTTTCCTGGGTTTTATCAAAGCGACTTCCGGCACGGCCCTTATCAATGATATAGAAGTTAAACCAGGAGACAATACCATCAAAAAACATATCGCCTATATTCCCGAAGTGGTTCAATTATATGGTGACCTGACAGGAATTGAAAATCTTGATTTCTTTAGCAGGCTGGCGGGATTTAGTTATCAAACAGATGAGCTGGATCAGTTTTTACTACAAGCCGGGTTGCAACCGGAGGCGCACATTAAACGATTATCTACTTATTCCAAGGGTATGCGACAAAAAGTAGGGATTGCCATCGCCCTGGCAAAAAATGCAGATGTGATCTTTATGGACGAACCTACCAGCGGCCTGGATCCTAAGGCAACACAGGAGTTCACAACTATTGTAAAAGAATTGGGCGATAGGGGTAAAACAATACTCATGGCCACTCACGACATCTTTAATGCGGTAAATGTGGGAACGCATATCGGCATCATGAAAAGCGGGGTACTGATGCATACGCTTGAAACAACAAATATTACTGCGAACGAATTGCAAAAGCTGTACCTGGAAACTATTTAAAATTCAGCCCATTCATGAAATTTTTTATCACCCTAATCTATATACTGTTATTATCCTTCGCGGGTACTGCTCAAACGGACAGTAGCTACCTCGACAGTGCCCGTTTATTAAGTGTGGTTACTATATACGGAAAAGTGAGTGCAAAGGTCTTAAAACAACAACCCTTTAATATTGCGGTAATTGATGCCACTGACTATTATAATAGCAATATTACCGGCGTCGATCTGCTCAGGCAGGCTTCCGGAATTAAAATCAGGCAGAATGGTGGTTTTGGTTCCGGCAACGAATTTTTTATCAATGGCAGCTCCGGTAAACAGGTAAAGTTTTTCATTGACGGTTTGCCCCAGGATAACCTGGGCGAAACACAAGCGTTGAATATTTACCCGGTAGAACAGATCGAAAGACTGGAAGTTTACAAAGGTCTGTTGCCGGTAGAGCTGGGCGCTGACGCACTTGGTGGGGCGATCAATATAGTGACCCGGAAAGAAAGAGAAGATTATATCAATGCATCTTACGCTACCGGTTCTTTTAATACTCATAAGCTGAACCTGCTTGGAAAGAAATACATCGCCAGACATTTTTATACTTCGTTACAGGCAAATTTCAATTACGCCGATAACGATTACCGGGTGCAGGCAGAGGTCATCAAACCCAATGGTCGTGCTGATACGATGAATGTACCCTTGTTTCATGATCAGTTTAAAAATTATCATCTCCGGTTCCAGGCGGGCTATACCGGAAAGCGTTTTGCCGATCAATTAACCCTTACGCTTTTACAGACAGGTATGCACGATCAGTTACAACACAGCCTGATGATGAAGCAACCCTACGGACACGTTTACCGGAATGAAAAATTGCAGGGCGCCATCCTACGGTATCAAAAAGCCAACCTGCTACCCAAGACCGATATGGCTGCTATTTTTTCCCACAACAAAGTGAGTAGCCTGTTAATGGATACTTCCCGTTATTCCTTTTTATGGAACGGCGAAGTAGCCAGGGATCTTAACGGACAGCCGCAACGCAAACTCAATGGCGGCGAACTCAGTTCCTCCGGGCATGAATTGTATCTGCACACGGATGTTTTAAACGGTAAGCTCAGTATGGTTTATAACCTGAGTGATCAGATAAAGCTGGTTTTCAGCAATACGTTTCAATGGTATCACCGCAAGGGGAGGGATCCTGTAGCACAAAAGTTTTATGGAGGCATAGATTATTACAGTACGCCGTCGGAGATGATAAAAAATGTGTCGGCAATAGGATTGGAGGGAAAGCTTAATAAAACGAAATGGAGGTACCTCGCCTCATTCAAACATTATTACACGTCCATCAAAGGATTTGAGATTGTCAACACCGCTCAAACAGTTTCAGCAAAATCAGTTGCCAAATTAGCATGGAATGCTGGGCTGGGTTATCAATGGAATGAAAAGCTTTTATTAAAGCTGTCTTATGAACATGCAGCACGTTTACCGGAGCCCGAGGAAGCTTTTGGCGATTTTACTTACGTCGCTCCTAACCCTGATATTGGTGCAGAAGGAAGCGAAAATATTAACCTCACCAGTATGTATAATACCCAAAAGCTGGAAACTGAACTCACCGGATTTTACCGGAACGTGACCGGTTTGATCTACCTGCCGCCTTCACAGTTTTACAGCCGTTACGATAACCTGCTTAGCCTGCGTGTTGTGGGGGTTGAAGGCAGTGTTAAATATCGTTTGGGGAAGAACATTACGATCAATGGCAACTTCACCTACCAGGATCTGCGTAACCGTTCCAATATTAGCGACAGGCCTATAGATAATGGCCGATATAAGAACGCCCGGATGCCGAATGTTCCCTACCTGTTCGCCAATGGCGGCATTACTTATAATCTGCGGGATGTTTTTAAAGCTGGTAAAGGTTTTCAGGTATGGTATATGGCCAATTACACCCACGAGTATTTTCTCTATTGGGCTGAAGATGGTGACAGGGAAATGAAAAACCGTCTTCCAACGCAACTCTTACACGGAGCTGGTATTTCCTTTTCGCTATACGAAGGGTTATCACTGGCGTTTGAAACAACCAATTTTACGAATGCACGCACCTACGACAATTTCAGGGTGCAGCTTCCGGGAAGAGCATTCAGTTTTAAAATAAGATTTTATCAGTTTAATAAAAAACAAAAATGAATACAACCTTAAAGCCTCTCATGGGAATCTCGCTGCTGGCATTATTGTTTACAGCATGTAAAAAAGACGAAAAGCCAGCTATAGAAGAACATACAGTCAACTATGCACTATCGGTTACCGGCGGCACCTATCCCAATCAAACCACTTATGTTTTTGGAACAAAAGCATTTCCGTCTGGCACGGTCAATACAAGTAATGCGGCAGAACTCAGTAGTTCCGGCCAGATGTATCAATATGGCGGCGACGTTTATATAGCCACTTTTGGTGCGCCGGCCACTTTGCGTAAATATGGTTTTGATGAAAGTGGTAAACCCAAACAACTGGGCAGCTTTGCGGTTCCAGGACTTAAAACTTTTGGCGCGGTGGAGTTCTTAAGCACAACAGAAGCTTATGCAGCATCAAACGGTTTTGGAGGCATTCCCAAAATGGTAAGGTTTAATCCTTCAACAATGGAAATCCTGGGTTATATTGACCTGAGCAGTCTCCAGCTGCCGGGGGCCTCTGAGATCTATTACTTAGGGCTTGTAGAACGGGATGGCTACCTGTTTATGGGTGTCAACTACCAAAATGCATCCTTTGAGAACCTGGAAGATGCTGTGTTTGTGGCTGTCATTAACAGAAGCACATCCAGCGTAGAAAAATTAATTAAGGATACCCGTACCAATATGATGTGGAATGGCGGCACTTCTTCCTCATTTAGCCCAACCTGCCTGGTAAAAGATGCTGCCGGAGATATTTACGTCAACGGTTACGCTAATAACGGTAAGCCCAGCGGCATTTTAAAAATCAGTAAAGGAGCAACGGACTTCGACCCTTCTTATTTCTTTAACCTCGACGCCGTAACTGGTGGTCATTGTCTTGGCATTTTTTATTTTGATAACGATAATGTATTTACAGTAAAATATTCGGATGCTTCGGCTTATCCATTTGATGGCAGTGCGGCAGGAGAATTCCACAAAATTAATCTCTCTGCAAAAAGCACATCCGGCAATATCTCCACTGCGGTCCCAAAGTTTTTTGGCGGCTCTACATTTATGACCAAGTGGGATAACGAGAAAATTTATTTCAACGTGGCGGCAGCTGGCAGCAATGCTGTTTATTCCTATAAAATCGGTGGCGGTAGCGTAACAAAAGAATTTGACCTGACCGGACAATGTAATGGCTTCGCTAAAATCAACTAAGCCTGCCCTGTAATAAAGAAATTAATAGTAATGATTTACCGTATAATTAAGAATGAATGGCTGCAGTACAGTAGGAATAAACGCCTGAAATGGCTCATCTGTTTTCTGTTGCTTATCAGTGCTTTTGCCCTGTGGCATCAGTTGGATTTTCAAAGCCAGCTATACACTACCAGGATGAAAGCGCAGGAAGACTCGCGTAAAGAATGGTTATCGCAGGAATTGAAACATCCGCATATTGCTGCTCATTTTGGGAACTATGCGTATAAGAAACCAACCCTGCTGCATTGTTTTGACCCAGGCCTAAGTATTTATACGGGTACATCTGTATATATGGAACCGCACCGTCAAAACGATTTTCTTTTCAGCAAGGGACAGGAAAGTGATACAGGAATACGTTTTGGCTGGTTAAGTCCCGCATTGATCTGCCAGTTACTGCTCCCTTTATTAATTATTGTTCTTTCATTTAACAGTATTAACGGGGAGTTTGAAAAAGGAACCATGTCTTTACTGCTATCCCAGGGCGTATCGCTCCGGCAACTCCTTTGGGCAAAAACGCTGGCTGTTTTCCTGGTTTTCGAAATCTTTGTAACAGTTTACCTATTGGTTACTGCAATCGCTGCGGCTGTACTGTTAAAGACTGCAATAGACCCTGCCAGCCTTTCTTATTTATGGTTGGTTTATAGTTGTTATTGTCTTATCTGGAGTTTATTGGGGGTATATATTTCTTCCCGTATTAAAAATGCGGGAGGAGCTATTGCCGTGCTGCTGCTGTGCTGGATGTTTACCAACATTTTGTTACCTCGCATAAGCGCTAACATAGCTGAAAATGTATATCCTGTCGCCACCAATTACCAGTTCAGGCGGCAGATTGCTGAAGCGATCGAAAAAGGGCTTGATGGGCATGATACGCAAAGTGACCGGGCAAAGCGGATAGAACAGGAATTGCTGGCCAAATATAAAGTAGACAGTGTGGAGCAGTTGCCTTTCAATTTCGAAGGGTATATCATGCAACAGGGAGAAGCATACAGCAGCAAAGTATACGACAATTTTTTCGGAGCTATTTTTAGCAGTTTAAAAAAGCAAAAAAAACTGCAATCATGGCTGGGTATGGCCAGTCCATTTATCTCTGTCCGGAATATATCGATGGCTGCATCTAATGCAAGCCTGGAGTCGGAGATCGATTTTCAGCAGCAGGCCGAGCATTACCGGCGCGCCTTTGTTCAGGACCTCAATAACGATATGCGTGATAACTCCGCATACGGCAGTTTCAATACTTATAAGGTAAGCAAGAATAAATACCATTCCATCGGCGACGTAGAGATCAAAAATCATACACTTTCCTGGTCCTTTCCGCATATTATCATCGACAATACCGGACTTCTCTGCTGGCTGCTGCTGTTAATTATACTGATATAACAAAAGAGGGAATGCTGCCGGTTACCGTTAAAATGATAAGCATGAAACGAAGCCTGAAACTTTTTTTAACACAGGGAAATGCGAGTGCGTAGTTCCATTCGCCCGTTAAAACCATCTGCCAAAGGCGGATGAACAAAAGATATACGAATGAAACAACACAATCAACATAAAGGAACTGCCTTCAGCATGCATTACTGGCTTTTTAGGAAACAACCGATAAACATTTTGTTATTGACCGTTTTTTTTCTGGCCGGTTTGTACGGGCTTTACCAGGGGTTTGCTTTTAAACAAAAGCAACTGCAGACAATCGATGCCTTTCGCGGCGATAAATTAAAGGCGTTGCAGGAACTAAAATCGGGTTTTACTGCCGATACCACAAAGTCAGAAGGAAAAGCAGCGTTTAAAAAAGCAACAGGTACTATTTCCAGCAATTGGAATATTGTTTTACCGGCTGCTAAACCGCCTGTGAGCACTGCTATCTTTAATATTGGGCAGGCCGATATATTTCCCTATTACTATACGATTAAAAATGAAAGCTTTTTTATGCAGCTTTTCAAACAAGGAGAAGTTGCCAATCCGTTACGATCGCTTGCCGGGCATTTTGATACCAGTTTTTGGATCATCTACCTGCTCCCTTTGCTGATTATTATCTTATGCTTTAATACGCTATCCGCACAGTCCGATAACGGCAACTGGAAGCTGATCAGCAGCCAGGGCATTAGTGCAAGACAATGGGTGTTGGCGAAATGTTTATTGGCCGGGTGGATAGCGTGTATAATGGTAACATTCTTGTTTATTGTTGGCCTGGCACTGAATTACTGGTGCCCCCACCAGGGGCCCGCTGTAAACGATTTTCTTTTCCTGTTAATGGGAGGTGTTTATATTGTTTTCTGGCTAGCAGTGGTATATGCTATCAACGCCTATGCAAAAAACGCCAGCAATGCTGCCCTTTTTGGAGGTATTTCCTGGATTGCCCTTTGTTTTATCATACCTGCACTGGTAACCACCATTGCTGAAAAAACAATCCCGGTTGACAATACACTGGTGAGCCGCATGTCTCGCCGGCCACAGGGTTCCAAATTTGAGGATACCACTTTTGCAAAGCAAACCATCGCAAACCTTGGCGTATTGCGATCGCAATACCGGAATACCACATTAAGCCCTCAAAGCCCAGCTTTTGGATTTGCTACCTATATGTCCTATCACGAGTTAATGGACGATACCAATACAGTTGCTGTTCAGAACTATTTCAGGCGCATCGAACAGCGTCAGCAGGTAACCAATATCACGAGTTTATTTAATCCCGCAGCAGGCATTGATGGAGCGTTTGCGCATTTGGCAGCTAATGATGCACAAGCGAATCACAATTTTATCTGGCAGGCAAAAGCGCTGCACCAGGGATTGCACGATGCCTATTTCCCATCCTTGTTCTTCGAACGACAACTGACGAGGGAAGACTATGAGAAGTTTCCCGTTTTTACATACAGGCCGGTTGATATTTCGGTAACCAGTGTTATTGTTTGCCTGGAACTATTATTATCGGCTGCTTTTATTTTTTTAATCAGCAAAAGGAAACTGAAAAAGATTTGGTAACAAAAATAATGATGAAAAATTACAGCCGCATTTGGTTAATACTGTTTGTGATAATGATGCAAATGGATGTTCTGTTGGCGCAGGATACGCTCGCTGCCGCAAAATCAGACACGTTGCAGGAGATCACTATAAAAAGTAAAAAGCAGCTTATCGCGATTAGTAAAGGTAAGATCGTATTGAATCTCCAGAACAGCACCTTAACATCCGGCGTTTCTGCATTTGATGCTTTAAGAAAGCTACCTGGTGTTACTATTGGCCAGGATGACAATATATCGCTTCGCGGTACGAGTGGCGTTAATGTAATGATTGATGGAAAGATGACCTACCTGTCGGGCAAACAATTAGCAGCACTGCTACAGGGAATGAGCGCCGAAAATCTCAGCAAGATTGAACTCCTGACTGCCCCTTCAGCAGAGTTTGATGCTGCCGGCAATGCCGGGATTATCAATATTGTCACTAAAAAACGAAATGCATTGGGCTATGCCATTGATTTGCGTTCGGGAATCTCCAAAGGCAGGTACTGGATGGTTAATGAAAATATCACTGCCAGCCTGAACACAAAAAAGTGGAGCCTGTATGGTTCCCTCGACTATAACACTCCTCACCGGGTAATGACAGGAAAAAGCGGCAATACTGTTGTGCAAAATGATGAAAAATTTCTAATTGACAGGACTACGGAGAATATATTTAAAATCAAATATTATACGTATCGTGTAGGAGCCGGGTGGCAGGCAGACCGCAGGCACCTGTTCAGCCTGCATTATAATGGATACTTTGACGATTTTAAGGCCTCCAAATTTTCCAGCCTGAGCATGTATCGTCCGAATGGCAGCGTCTATTCAGATATTCAAACGCAAAACAACATTGTTGAGCCCTATCATTATGATGCTGCAAACTTCAGCTACAAGTTTGACATC
>JBQCFW010000079.1:0-50780 GCA_051958655.1 Agriterribacter sp.
AAAATCATTGCGCTGGATGAAGAAAAAATTAAAGCAAAAAAAATTCAACGGCTCCAAAAGGAAGCAGAAAAATTAGGTTGTACAATCAAATTCCATGCAGCTTGATTTTCAACCTTTCCTGATGGATGTCATTATAACGAAGGAGGAATCCCAGATGCTGATTGAGTATTCACAAGATACAGAGGCCTCGTGCCTCGGCATGGTAGGCAGCAGTAGAACAATGGGCAACAGTACAGGTGTTCAGCAACATTTCCTCTGTTGGCCATTCCGACGAAGGAGGAATCTCCCATACGCCTCATAAGCGATGTTTGAAATTGCAGTAACCGCAACTATTTCTTACCGCCGATTAAAAAGTTCCATCCAAAACTGATTCCAATGGGAATCATCTCCTGTGTAATGGTTCCGTTTTCGCGGATGTAATTGTATTCTTTGAAGAAGGCGGAGCTACGCAATGGCACCAGCAGGTTTACATTGATCTTATTTCTCTTGCTCTGTCCTAATTTGAAATCGACACCTGCCCCAACGGTGAGTCCGTTGTATACACTGTAATCGGTGCGGGTTTGGTAGTCAACCTTCAATACGGCATTGTATCCGTACATCGCCGTAAGAACGGGAGTGACTCTTTTATCGGGCAAAATATTGTAAATAATCCCTCCGTTAGCGCCAAGACTGGCCAGGTTGTAGCCGGCTCCTGCAAAAACGCCAATATACTTTACCGGCTGGAACTCTGCTTTTATTCCTATACCGCCATGGTCAAAGCCAAAGCCCGGACCAAGGTAAAACGCAGAACTGTTTTGGGCATTTCCATTAAAGTAAAAAGCGATCACAAAAAAGAAGGAAACAATATATTTCATATACAGGGTTTGATGGGTTATCTTATTTAACGTAACGGGTAAAGCGTTAGTATGCGAGCTGTAAGTTAACACATTACAAATTGTACTGCCGGATATTTAACAAGAGAATATATCTCGTTCATGAGCATTTTACAACCGGGATTGTGGAATATTAAAAGATTATTTTCATGCCTTTCGCACAATGGCGTAATGATTAAAATTTGAGATTTGAGGTTGCTGAAACTTTCAAACCTCAAACCCGGAACCTGCCTTTACGGAAGCGCAAAAGCAATATATCCTCCCTTAAAATTATTTTGCTGTTCACCATTTACCGACACCACCACGTACTGCTTGTTGCCAACGGCGTAAGTGGAAGGAATGGAACTCGCCATGCCAGGCAACTGGTATTGCCATACTATTTTACCGGTTTGCTGATCAAAGGCGCGGAACATATTATCGCCGGTGGCGCCTATAAAGATCAATCCGCCGGCGGTAGCAATACTTCCGCCACGGTTAAACATACCGGAATTGGGTATGCCCATCTTTTTGAACTTCGGATCTTCGCCAAGTGGGACCTGCCATTGAATGCTGCCGGTATTCAGATCTATGGCAGTTATTGTACCGAACGGGGGCGCTATGGCGGGATCGCCTTCGGGATCCAGGTAAAAGCTGTACCCGTTAAAACCATAGGGTTCATTGTTTTGCGGAATGGCGGCTGTTTCGAATGATTGTTGCGCCACAGTATCTTTAACATACGCAACAATCGATGCGATCTGCTCCTGAGACAAAAATCCGAACGATGGCATGGGCGGCGCGCCTTTTTGAACAATGCCGGCAATCTGTGCGCTGTTGTATTTTTTTACCCGCGTTGTAAGATCGGGTCCCACAGCCGTGCCCTTTTTATCAGCACCATGGCAGTTGGCGCAATAGGTTCTGAATAGTATTTCGGGATTGAGCTGGTTGGTTGCGCGGATCTTTTCCAGGTCGGTTAGTTTCAGGATCATCGGGATGTCGGTTGAGTTTACAAACAGCGTACGGGTTTCGGGGTTAACCGAAGCACCGCCCCAGTTCGATCCGCCGTGCGCCGTGGGCAGCATAATGATCCCTTCCATAGACGGGGGCTGATAAATACCGGTTTTGTATTTGTTTCTAGCAACCTCTTCTTTGATCCATGCAGAAGAGCGCCCGAAAAATTGTTCATTGTATCCCTGCCGGGCAAACGGAGGATTTTCCGGGATTGGTTGCGTAGGCCAGGGCTTTTCTCCGGGCATACTGCTAACGGTATCCACAGGCACTTCGTTTACTTCATACAACGACTTGCCTGTTTCGCGATCAAATGCAAAGAGGTACCCCATTTTGGTAACCAGCGCCACTGCGTCAATGTCCTTTCCATTGCGCTGTATGGTAACGAGATTGGGGGGAGAACCATTGTCACGATCCCACAGGTCGTGGTGCGTAGTTTGAAAATGCCAGAGGCGCTTCCCGGTTTTCGCATCGAGCGCCAGCAGGCAATTAGCAAAAAGATTCTGACCGGGACGATCGGCGCCGTAAAAATCGAAAGACGGTGAGGCGGTGGGCACAAATACAATGCCCCGCTTTTCATCCAACGCCATGCCTGCCCAGCAGTTGGCACCACCGTTGCGCATGCGGGCATCCTTGTTCCATGTGTCGGCACCAAATTCTCCGGGTTTCGGTATCACATGAAATACCCATTCCAGCTTACCTGTATTGATATTGAACGCGCGGATGTCGCCGGGCGTTGACGGCAATTCATCGGGCACCTTGCACCCAACAATAAACAGATCGTTGTACACCACACCCGGCGCATTGCTGGACACGGGCACCTGCGCGCGCATGGAGTCCGGCACTTCCAGCCCTTCATAAAAATCGACGCGACCGTTGTTGCCAAAATTGTTGATCACTGTTCCATTCTCTGTATTGATGGAGTAGAGCTTGTCGCCGGAAATGAGAAAGATCCTGTCCGGATTTCCGGGATGGTAGGTCATTCCCTTCGACCAGTTAGGAATGGAGGAGGAATCGGGTATAAACTCCCACAACAGCTTCCCGGTAGCGGCATCGAGGGCAACCAGTTTGTTGGAGGGCATCAGTCCGATGACGCGGTTGCCCATCATTACAGGATTAAAATAAACACCGCCACCTTCTGTAGTATCTTCATAACGCCATGCTTCGCGCAGTTGGGTAACATTGGAGGTATTGATATAAGTGAGCGCGGAAAACTTGTTATTGGAAGCATCATGGCCAAAGGTTGGCCACGTGGATGCCGCATCCTGCCTGTTTGTGGAACAGGCACCGAGCAATATCAGTAGCCCGCAGACCAGCAGCCGTTTCATACGCGGTATCGTCATGTGGAGTATTATCGTTCAAATATCCCGATAAATATAGTCATCTTTTTTCGGTCAGGCGTTGGGCGTCAGCAATCAGCGATCAGCCGTCAGTCATAAGCATTTTAGCAAGTTGTGTCTTGCTGATAGCTCAAAGCTGATAGCTGACAGCTGACTAGTAGTTTTCCGATGGTGTAGGAGCGGGTATGACAAAACAATCACAAGTCCTTCGATTTTTTATAAACGCAAAGCGCCGTTTCTTTGTGTAACAAATCCAATAGATCCTAACCCGAAAATCCTGATCCCTGAAAAACCCGAACCTGGAAACCCTGACCTAACCCGAGAAACCGATCCTTTGAAAACCAATATCAACCAGTAAAACACCCGATAATCCATACCCTTTAAGAAGCATTGTCGTAAACCCGTCCAAAAAGACATTGCAGCAACGCCGCTCCGGTAAAACACCGCAGCGGCGTTGTTTTTTTAGCATTCATCTAACTAACGGCATAAGATATCCATACAACCGTGTTCTCTCTTTACTTTGCATTGCCGGAAGCCCACAGAGCAGCCTGCAACAGCAACTTTCTGAATTCTTTAGCGGAATAGGACTGCGCATTGTGTCCGAGCAATGTTTGAAAAATGCGGCCGTTATGGTACTGATATTGCCATGCAAGTGGTTCATCTTTACCGGTGTTTTTCGACCTGGCAGAAAGCAAAGTGTCTACAGGTTCCGTTCCTTTCTGGTTGTAATACAACTCATCGGTCGTTTCAAAATCTTTTAATCGTTTTGTAATGGCACTGTTGCGCGAACGAATATTTACTGTAAAAAGTCCGTAAGCATCGTGCGCACTGTTGCCGTGATGATCCCATATGCGCCGGCAGATTTTTCGGTACTCCGGCCAGTCTGTTTCCGGGGCATTGGGCAAAGAAGAATGAAAAGCGCCATTGGAAAAATGCAGAATCATCAACCCGCCACCAGCCGATAAATAATCAGTGAAAGATTGCTTAGCCAGGTCGCTTAATGGCGTTGGGCGATTCCAGTTGCAATAATTCAATATCAGTACATCATAGTCGCGCAGGTTGTATTGGCCCAGGTCTTCAATATCAGTAGAAATGTCGATGTGAAAGGGCGATTCTTTTTCAAACAAAGCTTGCAGCACAACAGTGGTTTTAGGCCATTCATGCGCTTCTATATTGTCACCGGTAAGGATAAGCGCTTTTTGTTTCTTTTTGAATAAGATATTCGTTACCTCTCTGTCTGTGTAAAAAGGAGCGTTTACTCCGTTAACGGGAACGTCTACCCCTGCAGCCCATACAATGCCATTTAAAACCAGCTTGCGAAAATCATCATTCTTCCAATTGGCAAAATGATGTCCCATCGTGGTACCAAAGCCTCTTGACCCGTCTTTTCTTTCTATAGCCCAGGCCACTGTATTACCGTTGGGCTTATCGCTTTTTAATGCAGGCACAGTGAGTATCGGTTTCCAACCTGGTTCGTTAACGGGAAACCTGATATTGTAATAAAACTCCTCTTCTATTGTAAAGGGCTTCACGCCGCGGCATAACGGATGCGTGGGTGTGGCAGGCAATACTTGTGTGTTGAGGTTAACAATATTGGAGTACCAGTTGCGGTCTCCTTTGTCGTCCTGCCAGTCAAAATAACCACCTGCCCATTGTAGCACATGATCGCCATATGCATCAGGCGCAAAGGTTGAAAAGTGAAAGGTTACAAGTCCGCAGCCACGCTTCATCTGTTTTTCGATAATGGGCACACGCTCGGGCACTAAAAAAGAAGCGTCTTTAAAAAGGTGCCCATCCCTTCCATCAGAAATACAAACAATTACATTGGCGTTGTCCAGTGCCGTACTGTCAGTGGGCCAGTCGTAAAAAATATCAACAACCAATTTGCGGGGTGCATGCTTTTCGAGCATTGCCTTTAACAAACGGGAAGATTTTATATATTCATGAAACCCTGCGGGATGGCTCTTGGCGCCAGCCAAAATCACGACTTTAGCGGGCGCGTAACCGTTAGTATGGCCGCTTACTGCCAGGCACAGCCAGCTCACCAGGAACGTCAGCAGGTATTTGCTCGTTGTATGCATCACATTTTTGGTCGACCGGAATGTTGCTTCTTCAAAATTTGCTTGATGACTACCAACGCTGGCGGCTACCCTCTCAACGCAATCCGGTCTGTTCCAAAAATATTCAAAATACTTTCTGTATGCAGCACAAATTTTTTCATTTTTCCATTTATGGCACGTAATTAAAACGATCCTTGGGCATAGGGAAGATCATTTGCGGAAGAACCACTTATTCCTAAAGCACCAGTCGAATATCTTTTCACCTTCTGGAAGTGCTTTGCAGGGGGCGCTGGCGGCAGTGAACAAATGCGTAAACCTGTTGCAGTTTCCGGTACTTCTTTCTTTGCCTTCGCCGGTATACAAAAATCTTCCGCCTGGTGTTTCAATCAAAGTGCCGGTCACATTGTCGGGATCAAATTTGTACCTGTATTTGCTTCCGCTAACAGCTTTCAGGTCTTTAAAGGCTTCCAACCTGACAGTGCCGCAGCCGGCATCCGAAAAAGAACAATTGTTCTCGATCTCGTCAGGCTCATACCATACCCAAAAAGTGGTGTCTTCGTTGTGTTTTTCAATGGAGTAAACGATGTACTCACCAGAAACGATTTTTTTTGCATAAAATTCCGGCGTCCATACATCGGAGGGTTGGAAGCCGGTCGAGTATACAATCTTTTTCCCGGCTTCGCCATAAGTAAAATTCGGCGAAAGTCCCTCTATCTCGCCGTTGCAGTTTTCCTCGCCATAAATGGAAAAAGGCCCAATAGGCTTTTCTTCATTGGGGTTGTCAGGTTGTTTGTCATTATTTTTTTTGCAACCGATGCTAAAAAAAAGCATCAACAGTATTGCGGTAATGATAGTTTTCATATACTTATTTGATACAGGCAAAATATATCAAAATTGCGCTTGATGGAAACGGTTTTGAGAATCCGGTAGATAGTACTGAGAAAGTGGTTACAATTTTCCCCCGCTCTGCCACTACAATAAACCGTTAGTGTGTGTGTTAAACTTAAATGTGATTGCCCTGGCGCGAAAAATGTTGAAGTGAGAGCATCTGCATGGAAACTTGTACGCTTTTATTTATAACTTAGTTAGTGATAAAATGTATTGTCATGCTGCTGTAGTATTCCGACAATCTTAATTACTAAAGCAAAAGTTTACACGAATCAAATCAAATTTGCCATGAGAAATTCACGGTTGGCTTTCCTTCTACTCTTAGTTTTTTTAGTGACCGGCTACAGGGAAAAAAGTGTAAAAAGTAATATGGGGGATGACGCTGCCTGGAATAACCTGTCGGCAGGTAATGTTATCAAAACCGATTTGAATGCGGATGCCTACCAGTACCCTGTGATAGGAAACCATGGCCTAGTGTTATTGCCTGATCCTTATGGTTTTTGCCAGCAAAAGCCGGCTAAAGCTCCTTACAGCCCAGACATTTATTACTCAGGCTGGTGGAAAAGCAACCGTTATGAACGCGCCAATCCCTTTACCATCAAAGGAGGTTATAATATATCAGGAAACCTTACTCCGGGAAAAATCCATTCCTTTCATCAAACATTGGATGTATCCAGGGGACACCTGGTTACAAAACTTGCACTAACGGTAAACGGTACATCGCATCATTCAACCCGCACACAGTTTGTTACCGATGAAGGCGTGCTCGTAATAAAACTGGAAGATGATGCAGCCAATACCTTCCAGGTGCAAATAGCTCCGCAATCCGGCTATGTACAAAAACATCTCGCTGTTTCCAAAGGAATTACCGCGTCAACAAGTTTAGGAGAAGGTCATGGCGCGGTGCTGTCGGTGATAGGCGAAGGATTGAATGTTATAACGGATACGGCTACTGGCATTGTTGCTGCAGACGTGTCGCCTGGAAAGCCGGCGTACTTTTATATTGCTGCGGCGAGCGAAATAATGGACGGCGTTGATTACATAAACGCGGCCTTTCAAAAGGCAGCGGGCGCTTCTAAAAAAGGATACAACAGCCTGAAGGATGCGAGCGAAGCATTGTACAAAACCTTCTGGGCAAAATCTTCCATTAATGTTCCTGATAATGAAATGATGCGCAAGTATATCTTATCGCAATACATTTTAAAGGCAACGCAGGATAATAATCCGCTGCCCGACGGTTGTTTTGGCCCGCGGAAAGAAGGATATGGCGGAGCCATTGGTACGGAATGCGATATGATGTTTTGCTGGAATGCACTGTTGACCGCGAACCAGCCGGACATAGCCAAAGTTTTACCCAACTGGTTTGAAAACACAGTGGAAAATGCCAAAGATCTGGCAAAGACTTTTTACCCGAACACGAATGGTGCGAAGTGGGCCTGGCTTGCAGGATATGACGGAACGGAATGCCAGAATTTCCAGGGAAAAAAGGTGGACTGGGTGGCGTTCAATAGTGCGTTTGCAGCACATATTTCTCTGTTGCAGGCACAGTATACACGTGATGCCGGTCGCCTTGCCAGGGCAAAAGATATATTGAAACTTGCCGTTGAATACCAGTTGGACGCCTGCGTAAAAGAAAATGGATTGTGGGTAAATAACGGCATGATACAGGGATTGGGATTGAAGCCTATGAGAGGAGAAATAACGGAGCAGGGTTCGCTGTTGTGGAGCCTGAGAAAAGCTGCAGAACTGGGTATCGGTCCTGCTTCGTGGGGCGAAGAAGCAAAGAAAGTGTATATCCCTATCCGTTACGATTCCATCCAGGATAAAAATATTATTGTGAGATATAATGAACATACGCCCTCCCTGGGCAACCTTCCGAAAGGTTATTTTTTGTATTTATACGGCACGCCATGGGTATCGTTATTTACCCGGGTATTTGATGCGGAAGACCCTTTGCTTCAACCTACGTACCAGGCTTATATAGGCGATAAAGATTTAACCTACACGTTTGGTAAAGGCATTGCGGCAGCCAACGCTGCTATGATGAATTACGGGCAGGAAGCACTTTCTATGCTAAAGGCAATGCCAGTGCATAACGATTTGTATTATTCTGAATATGAGAACCGGCCCGAAACAACGCCGGAGGTAGGAGCGCATGGATCGTTGATGCTTGGCATTCAAAATATGTTGTTGGATGGTCAATCTGATAAAACAATAAAAATATTTCCTGCACTTCCTGCGGAGTGGGAAAACAGCGGCGCTGGCTTCAGCAAGTTATTGGCAAACGGAGGGATTGAAGTATCCGGAAAGTACTCCAACAAAATGGTTAGTGTAACGTTGAACAATACCAGTAATAAAGAAGTGGTTCGCACTTTATTGGTAAGAGTTCCTGCTACGTTTACCAAAATTGCTGAAGCAAGTGGTATTAAGATCAGCGATATGGTTAATGACCGCTTTGCAAAAATGACGGTAAAAATTCCTGCTCATTCAATTAAAACCTTTACCGTAACGGGCATACATGGAAAAAAATGGCATAGTGCGGATGACGCTGGCGCGCAATACTCTGCAGGGTGGGAAAAAAGTTTAAACAATCAAAACTTTTATGGATCATCTAATCATATCAGTAATACAGAAGGTGCGTTTTGTGAGTATACTTTCGATGGCAGTGGTGTGAAAGTAATAGGCGAAATTGGTCCGGATCGCGGATATGCCAAAGTAACTATCGATGGTGTTAATTATGGGTGCTACAGTTTGTATGCTTCCTCCGCACAACCACAAAAAGTATTATTTGAAAAATACAACCTCAGTCCGGGTAAGCATTTGATAAAAATAGAAGTTACCGGCAGGAAGATTTATGTAAGTAAAGATACAAAAGTGGGTATTGACAAATTTGAGGTGCTGGCCGCCCGGTAAAATGAGGCCCATTTAACGACTGATTTGCAGATAAAATAAAAAAGGATTATCGCGGTTATGATTAGAAAAATTGAAACAGCGGATCATCAGGATTTAATAAACATTTGGGAGAGCGCAGTACTGCACACACACGGTTTTCTGAAAGAAGAAGATTTTACTTATTATAAAAAACATATTCCCTCATACTTTGAACATGTTACTTTGTTGGGATATGAACAAGAGGGGATTTTAGTGGGATTTATGGGGGTTGCCGGAGAAAATCTTGAAATGCTGTTTATTCATAATGATTTTAGAGGCAAAGGAATAGGGAAAAAGTTGATTTTGTACGGAATAGAGCAATTAAAGGTAACCAGGGTAGATGTAAATGAGCAAAACATCCAGGCAGTTGATTTCTATAAGCATATTGGATTTCGTGTTCTAATGAGAACAGCATTAGATGGGCAGGGTAAAGAATCTCCGATTTTAAAAATGGGATTATAACGTTATTATCTAACCGTTGCTGGCATGCAGAAGGGGTAAAGTGCGATGCATACCAACAACAGAAGCTGGGCTATAGCTGTAAGCATTTATTGTTGGTGAAGCTATGCACAGGAGCATTGCTCAACACCGACAAAGGCGGAAGATAGATTGTAAATTAAGTGGGCGTCCAGGACCACTATACCTTTTTAATTTGACTTGTATTTCAATAAGCCTATGCTCTATGTTATTGTAAGCCGTGAATTTCGCACCGCATTTCAAAAGAATCAGCTATCATAAAGCTGCACCGCTGCTACAAAATCAGGCAAACGTTTTATCCGTATTACAAGTACTGAAAAGAAATGTTGACACAGGGATTCTAACAATCTCTTTCCGTTAGTTTTATCTTAATTTGGAAAATTGGCGCCTGACAGCTTTACCATCTGCTGAGATAATGTGTATATAAAATATACCTTCGCTCAGATCAGTTATCACTATATTTTGCCGTAAAGTTTTGCTGTTCAGCTGTTTTACTTTCCTTCCTGTTATATCATAAATAGTAATCGTTTCATTACCAGTTAATCCCCGGATAGTTATCTGATCCTGCGCAGGATTTGGGTATATCATAATATCAGTATTGTCATTGAACTTTATCAGTCGCACAGGGCTATATTCGAACCTACCATCATAATCCATTTGTTTTAATCTATAGAAATTTGTGCCATTAACCGGGTTATGATCCGTATAATTATATTCAAAGTTCTGAACACTATTTCCTCCTTTTGCCTTTGAAGGTTGGAAAGCGATTGCATTCCAGTTGCTGCCATCTGTGGAATGCTCAATTTCAAAGCCCCAGTTATTTGATTCGGATGCAGTAGACCATTTAAGTATTGCTGCAGTTGATTGCCTGGTTACAGTAAACTGAGTCAGACTTACGGGTAATGCACAGGTCACATCAAATGTTACAGTATCAGCGCTAACACATCCACCCAGGGGCGTTGTAATAGTCCATGCAAAACGGTATTGGCCCACAAAGTCAAGGTTAGTAACTGTAGTAGATGGATTATTGGGTGCTGTAATATTGGGATTTGCCCCTGGCGGTACGTCAACTACTGTCCACTCCCCTGTTCCCGCACCGGCACTATTGCCTAAAAGAGACACTGTCTGATCGCAGACGTC
Source organism: Agriterribacter sp. (assembly GCA_051958655.1). GTDB lineage: Bacteria > Bacteroidota > Bacteroidia > Chitinophagales > Chitinophagaceae > Agriterribacter. The sequence goes on from JBQCFW010000079.1 coordinate 10,693, forward strand.
CGGTTGGTCAGAACCAGCATTGGCATTAATGACATCTTCCAGGTGGATGGTAAAAGTATTGGTGAACAATGCCCCACTGCAAGCGTATTCTGCTTCTAAAAAAGGACCGCCGCCAAAACCGTTAATAGGAGTGACGCTGAATACATAGTCGCCTGGTTTGTCCAAATTTGAAATAGTAGTATTGGAACTGGTAATGCTGCGCAAATCAGGATCAGTAAACGTTGGATCAGCTGAGCCTGGGGGTTTGGAAATGACCGCAAATTCATAGAACCCAAAGAAGTCCTGGAGATAGCTGGAATTTACCACTCCCTGGTAAGCCGCTGGGAGTGGGACTGTTGCAGATACCACCGCTCCCGCGGCCGGATAACAAGCACTTACATCGGAGATGGCAAGGTCGGGGCGATTGCCATCGGAAATATGAATATAGTAGTTTTGAATTGTTTCACAGCTACCATTGGATACGGCTATGTAAAAAGCATAGGTGCCTATGCTCCATCCGCCTGCCGGAGGAGTAACTGTCACCGTTCTATCATAGGTGCCAGCTCCCGAGAGCATTATCGTAGGAGCTCCGCCCGGGGGATAGGTGCCGGTAGTGAAAACATCAGTCACTACAGTTGGAGGATCCGAAGGATCAATACTAAAATAGAAATTTTCGGGAGTGGTGGTGCCTGCCATATCGCTGCAATGTATTTCACCTCCGGAACCAGCATTGGAATAAATTACCAATTGTTCGGGCGCTTCGTGACCTGCCGGTTGAAAACTTATTTCGTGAGGTTTTGTGCCGATAAAGTCATAAGTGATCGTAGGTGTGGTATGCGTGCCACAGCTATTCGTGATCGTAAGTGTAAATTCATATGTTCCGGGCACATCGACTCCTGAAAGAAAAACCCTTCCTTCATCACTTATCTGGTTATAAGCAAGCGCGCCGCCGGCAGGCTGACTTATAACAGTGAGGGATATGGTTGTACCAGCAGCAACCGAACCGGCAGTTCTACCCGGACCTGTAGCAAACACCGGGGAAGCATCATCTAAAAAAACAACAGCGTTGGGATCACTGGCATCGCGGCAAATGCTGGTTACGGGAGTGAGGATCAACTGCGGGTTAGGCACAAAACTAACAAGGGCCGTATCTTCATAACTGCATACATTGTCGGTTGACGTTATCTTTAAGATTGTTGAGTAAGCGGGATCAATCGTATGATCAGCTTTAGCGATTAGAGAAAAATCAGGTGTGGCTATAGTAGTATTGTCAAAAGCAGCATTGGGATTATCAAGTTGTCCATACCTTTCCCACAAATATATATTCTCCGCTCTCCATTCACCGGTGAAGTCGGTGGGTATTACACCGGCAAGCGGAGTGGTGCCCACCGTCGCACATACATTCGTGATGTCCGGTCCTGCAGTAAAACTAGCTGGGCGTGGATGCGCAGTTATAGTAACCGTTGATGTAGCAACCCCTGTCCCACAATTACGTGAAAGCTGGAATACATAGTCGCCATCAGCTGTCATACCGGTTATATCTGTAGTCAGCGAATTGGGCGTAACAATAACGGGTGTAACCGGACCGGATATAAAGCTCCAGGTTGGAGTACCTGCGCCAAGTGTTCCACTCACTGTTCCTGTTAAAGTAGTAGCAGAGCCACAAACAGTGGCATTACCACCGGCATTGGCAGTACAGTTTTGAGCATACAAAGTAGAGATGTTTAAACCAAAGATTAATAATACCAACCCGCGTAATATTTTGCCTAAGGTTTTAATTCCGGGCTCTTTTTTTATCATACTCATAACGTCTATGAATTATCTCTATAATAGCTATTATGGTATTGGCATAGGTCTTTAATACAATGTCGAAGACTTGTAAATTATTTTCTGTACATGCAATGTTATACCTGAAGAAAAGAAGCCACGAAACGGAACTCCCGGAAGTTGATGGAAGGATAACTTCATATCTTTTCATTCGTCTAAGGCTATTTTTTAACAGGATAAGAAACTTAAATATATGGGTTAAAACAATTTCAAACAACAGACTTTGGATAAATTCCATAAAAATGATATACCCTAGAGGTTATTTCTTATCGATCATTAATTGTTTTTATTAGTTACTGCCAGACAGAAGACAGCGCTCGCTAAAGTTGTAAAGTATCGTTCTCTATTTTTTTACAAACAAAAATTTTCTAACGAACAATTAGGAGATTTACAGCATAATGATTTAACCAGGTTAATTATGCCGTTTGCTCACTCAACTGAATGGGTGTACCTATTGAGCGAATTCGGTTGGCGCCAGGCCGAACTTCTTCTTGAATGAATAGGAGAAATGAGAAAGGCTTTCAAATCCAAGGTCAAGGTAAATGTCGGACGGTTTTTTATTTTTCCGTTCGATAAGCTTTTTTGCCTCCATCAGTCTTTTTTCAAGCAGCCAGTGACGTGGCGGCATTCCGAATGTTTTTTGAAAGTCGCGCTTGAACCCTGCAAGGCTTCGCCCGGTAAGCCCCGCAAACTTTTCAATCGTCAAATTGTAGTGGAAGTTGGTGAGCATGAACTCCTCCAGATCAACTTTGTATGGTTGTGAAAAGTCGAACAACAAATCCTTCAACTCGGGCTTTGCCTGCAGGATCAGCTTTACCGCCTCCTGCACTTTCAGCAAACCCATGCCCGGTGTGATATTCTCTGCACGATCACGCACATAGGGTATAACCGATTGAAAATAACCTTGCAGATAACTGCTCGGTGGAATAAGGACATTCAGTGGTCCGGTATACTTCTGTCGAACTTCGATACGCTCTTCCAGTGCAATCTTCCTCAGCAGATCCTCCTGAAGTGAAATGACGATCGTTTCATAAAAATCCTCTCCCACCAGCACATTCTTTGTTAGCGTTCCCAGTTGATTCTTTCCAATCAGCAGCATCTGCCCCCCGCTCATGGAAATTTTCTGAGCATCCGTTTCGAGTGTAAAATGACCCGCCACCTGAAGAACCAGCGTATTGTGCTTAAGAAATCCAACCTTCTCCTTTCTTGAGGTTGAGTAATAGGAGTAAAAAATAACTCCCGGTAGTATTTCAGCTGGATTGGTCATTCACGTAAAGTTATGAAAATGGACATAAGGCATGATTAACATTAACGTTGCAGGTAGGTTGAACCAAGTATTGAACCTGGGGCGAAATGCGCATTCAGCGTCCTGATCTCATCCGGTGCAAAGCTGATTTCCATTGCCTGCATGTTTTCAGGTAAGCGTGATCTCCGGCTCATGCTCACCAGTGGCATGATATGATCGCCTTGCATATTCACCCAGGCAATGGCAAGCTGGACCGGAGTAACACCTTTAGCCTTTGCCATCTTTTTCAATGCTTCCACCTTCTCAAGGTTCCTGATAAGGTTCTCGCCCTGGAACCGTGTGAAATAGTTACGATAATCTCCATTTGGAAGCGGCGCTTTCATTTCACCGGTCAGCAATCCTTCCGCTGTGTTGGCGAATGCCACGACGCCAATACCCAACTCTTTCGCTGTTGGTAAAAGCTCGGCTTCTATCTGACGATCGGCTAATGAATAACCAATTTCCAGTGCAGTAACCGGATAGATGCTATTTACTTTGCGTAATTGATCTGCCGTTATTTCGGAAACTCCAAGATGCCGAACCTTACCTTCTTTAATCAAGTCTGCAACCGTACCGATTACATCTTCCGTTGGTACACTATCATCAAGGCGGCAAGGTTCATACAGATCAATCGTATCGATGCCCAACCGTGTCAATGAATAATTAATAAAGTTTTTGATCGCAATCGGGCGAAGGTCAAGCCCTATAAACTGACCACCATAAATGATCCCACCGAACTTCACACTGATGAATGCATCATCTCTTCTTCCCTTGATCGCCTTACCGATCAGCATTTCGTTATGCCCGCTTCCGTAAAAATCGCCCGTGTTCAGAAAATTGATACCGTTGTCCAGAGCCGCTTGAATGGTCGCAATGCTTTCCTGATCGTTGCCGCCCCAGATACCACCCCAGATCGGGGACATTCTCATGCATCCTAATCCGAGCTTGGATACCGTGGGTCCGTTTTTTCCCAGTTGTATCTTTTTTATTTTTGTCATTGTTTGCTGTGTTTTTGTTAACAAAACAAAGCTAACGTTAAAGGTCCCGCCTTCATTTTCCTTTACGGCTCAATTTACTTGCCTGTATGGCTCAACTGCTGGTGAGGGTTTGCAGCTCTCAGCGCAAAATCAGTGATCCGGCAATCCTCACATTATGCATGCTGCTAAGATTTGATTACAACAATCTTAGATCCGGCAACTTTTCTTCGAGGATCGAGACAGACCTTTGTTCATCAAAGAAATCTAATTATGAACATTACAATCACCGGGTCTCTGGGCCATATTGGACGTCCACTCACGATGGCTTTAGTAAAAGCTGGTCACAAGGTTACCGTCATATCCAGCAACGAAAACAAGGAAAAGGAAATTGAAGCGCTTGGTGCGACTGCAGCCGTAGGAAGGATCGATGACGCAAAATTTCTTACTGAAACATTTTCCAGTATGGATTCGGCATTCTGCATGATCCCTCCTGATTATAGCCAGCCCGACCAGGTGGACTACTATGCCCGCCTCGCAAGCATCTATGCAAAAGCTATTCGCAACTCCGGCGTTAAGAGAATCGTCCACCTCAGCAGTTACGGCGCGCATTTGCCGTCAGGAACCGGCTTTATTTCCGGATCGCATAGGACGGAACAAATTTTCAATGGCATACCAAATATTCAACTTACTTTACTCCGGCCAACTTACTTTTATTATAATCTGCTCCACTTCGTGGATATGATAAAACAGGCTGGGTTCATTGCCGCAGTGTATGGTGGTGAGGACAAACTGTCGATGGTGTCTCCACTCGATATAGCTGCTGCGGCAGCTGAAGAACTTCAGGTTACAGACAATGTTCCGCACATTCGCTATGTAAACAGCGATGAGCGGACCTGTAATGAAGTAGCTCAAATATTGGGAAAAGCTATCGGGATTGACGATCTGAAATGGTATGCCTTTCCGCAGGAAAAAGTTCTCCAATCGGTTCTCGGTACGGGGATGCCTGAAAATGCAGCAAAGAATCTCGTTGAACTCGGACAGGCGCTTCACACTGGAAAACTGACTGAAGATTATGTGTTACACAAACCCGGATTCGGCAAAGTGAAAATAGAAGATTATGCAATCGAGTTCGCCCGGATCTTTGAAGACGAAAAAAGCGCTCATTAAGATGAAAAACAAAGCACCGCTTCACATTAAAACGATCGGTGAGTTCCACAAGCTTCGGGGTTTGCCAAAGCCGGAACATCCGTTGATCAGCGTGGTTGACTATACGCTGATCAAATATGATCCCCATAAACATCCGGAAAGCTGGTCATTGGATTTTTATTGCATCTCTTTGAAGCGAACGACCAATGCTAAAATAAAGTATGGCCAGCAACAATATGACTTCGACAACGGCGTGCTGTTCTTTATGGCACCTAACCAGGTCTTCAGGACATCACACGAACCGGACATTGTACCGGAACACACAGGATGGCTCTTGCTGATCCATCCGGATTTTTTTTGGAATACCTCGCTTGCCGGGACAATTAAGAAATACGAATTCTTTGACTACGCTGTCAATGAAGCGTTGTTTCTTTCAGGAAAGGAAGAAGAAATCCTTAATAACATCATTCAAAATATTGTGCGGGAATATCATGCTAATATTGACGAATTCAGCCAGGATATTGTCATTACCCAGATTGAGACACTGCTTAATTATTCAAAACGGTATTACCGTCGGCAGTTTATCACACGCAAGATCACCAATCATCATATCCTGGACAAACTTGAACTATTGCTGACGGACTATTTTAACAACACCAACCTGTCCGTTGCGGGCTTACCTACCGTGCAATTTATTGCGGACGAACTGCATGTGTCTCCCAATTACCTGAGCAGTTTGTTAAAGGTCCTGACAGGGAAAAGCACGCAACACCATATTCATGATAAACTTATAGAGAAAGCAAAAGAAAAGCTTTCTACCACAAACTTAAGCGTCAACGAAATTGCTTTCGAACTTGGCTTTGAATACCCGCAATCTTTTACCAAGCTGTTTAAAATGAAAACGAATGTAACGCCACTGAATTTCGTCAATCATTCAATTGAACATTGGTCCATCTTTTCTCGTCCTGCAATCGCAGGTAGCTTTAATAGGTAACAGCATAATACACCTCCTTTCATCGATTCAAACTGTCTGTTTTAGTTTTTTAAAAGTCCAACCTGACATAAAAACAATGCAGACATTTTTTGTCGATCTTTTTGTCGATCTTTTTGTCGATTTAGATAATGTCTACTGGTGTAAAGCTATTTTGAAGAAATGAGGGAGTTTGTTGCATTAATCTGAAAATCAAGCATCATTTGTTAAATGATGTAAAAAGAAAAAAGGATTATCGGTTAAGATAATCCTTTTGGTGATCCCGCTGGGACTCGAACCCAGGACCCATACATTAAAAGTGTATTGCTCTACCAACTGAGCTACGGAATCAATTTTTTTATGCTCTATCCCGATATCACTATCGCTCATCGGGATCTTGTTTTTCTGAAACTCCTTCGTCGTTTTGAAAAACTACGACCAACTGAGCCACAGAGTCATCCTTTAACTTAATAAACAATCTCTTCCCTGCGGGTTAAACTGTTTATTCCGTTTTTGGGAGTGCAAAAATAAGGGAAAGACCTATCCAACCAAACTTTAAAAAAACAATGTGCTTTCTTTTTTTTAGAAGAGAGCGGCTGTTCATCAATTCATCGCTTTCGTTACGGGTTCACTCTCTTATTTTTGCAGGATTATACTATATATTGTTTATCACTGCATGCCCCTAATCACATTAACATCAGATATTGGAGAAAAAGATTACCTGGCCGGAGCCATAAAAGGGCAGTTGCTGCAAATAATTCCCAATTGTACATTGGTTGATATCAGTCACCAGCTAACACCTTTTAATTATCCACAGGCGGCCTACGTATGCAGAAATGCTATCAAAAACTTTCCGGAATATACTTTTCACATTGTACTGATCAATCTTTTTGAGAATAAAAACGAGCACCTGTTGCTGGCTTTTCATAACCAACAGTATATACTATGCGCAGATAATGGATTGCTTACCATGATTTTGGAGGGCAAACCCGAAATGGTGATAGGCTTGCCAATGGATAAAACAGTTGCAAAAAATGCACTTTATGTTACCCGTATGTTTGGCAGGGCGGTTAAATTGCTGAACGATGGTGAAAGTCTTTCTAAAATAGGCAATCCTGATATTGAGATCCTCGAAAAAAATCCGCTGAACCCCATGCTTGGCAGCAACTGGATTGAGGGACAGATCATTTTTATTGATCACTTTGAAAATGTGGTGGTGAATATTACGCGCGATGCTTTTGAAGAGCAACGACGGGGAAGAAAATTTTTTATTGCTTTTAAGCGGGATGAAGTAATAGACCGGATAAGCGAAACCTACGCCGATGTTGCTGAAGGAGAAAAGCTGGCACTATTTAATGCGGCGGGCTACCTGGAAATAGCCATTAATAAAGGAAATGCCGCCGGCTTACTGGGCTTGCAGGGCTTTTCTGAAAAACAGTCGGCTCACCTGCAAAACCGCTTGTTTTACCAAACCATCCGGGTATTCTTTGAATAAGGAGTAAGGTAGAAGGTGAAAGGTGTAGGGTATAAGGCCTTACACCCTATGCCTTACCCCTTACACCTTCCCTAGTATTTTTTTAATTGCTGCAAAATCATACTGTCTTTTGTTGCGGGCGGAAGCTGGTGTTGATATTTATACAGCATTCCCTCCCAGTCGCCATACATAGCATTGGGTAATACAATAAAGCGGGTGCCGAACTGCGCCGCATGGCTCCTCGTACTATCATTTCTTATTTCGGTGGGCTGCTTATCGAAAGCTGAACTGAAATCGCTGAGGTTATCGCCAAACAGCATAATAATTTCATGTGTTTTAGCAACAACATCTCGACGAGGCCCTTTACCGGAACCGGCAGTCTTTAAAATCAAATGGTCGTTGGTTGCATCGGGAAAATTCCAGCGCTGCAAATCTTTTAACGTTTGTGCGCGTTCTTCTTCCAACCGGTTGGTAATATAAAATATATCTACGCCCCTGCTTTTAGCATATTTAAAAAAGCTCAGTCCGCCGGGCACGGTATCGCAATCTATGCGCTTTGTCCATTCAATCCAGGTAGCATCGCTGTATTCCTGGTTCTTTTCGGCTATATGTACCTGGTAGGGACTATTGTCCAATACGGTTTCGTCAATATCTGTTACAACAGCCAGCGGTTTTGTATGCGGTTGTTGCAACAAAAGGTCGAGCTGAAAGCGGGCAGTGTTATATGCCTGAAAGCAAAGCGCCCTGTATTCGGAGGCTTTCTGCTGCCACACAGCACCCCAAAGCGGACCTTGTGTAACCAGCGATGAGGAAGCCTTAGTAGCAACCGGCTTTTGTACTTTACACGATGCTACGGAAGTAATTAAAACCAAACTAACTAAGAACCTTGTGAACATTGAGATTTGAAATTTGAAATTTGAGATTTGAAACCTGCCTGCCGGCAGGCAGATTTGAGATTTGAAAGCTCAAACCGGTAAGAACAGTTTTAATCCAATCATCCACTTAACCCACTCAACCAATTTTCCCTCACTTAACTCACTCAACTACTCAACCACCAACTATTTCACCAGCGCCGCTTCCATCTTTTTCCAATCTTTCACCCACCATTTGTTGAGCATATTGCCGGGTGTTTCAATTACCACCTTGTATATTTCGGCATCCGCATTTTTTACATCCACTACTGCCTGCTGCTTTTTAACGGGAACCGTTGCAGCAAGCACGTATTCATCTTCACCACCGTCTTTAAAATGGTTCGATCTTGCCAGCCATATTTTTACATCGCCTTGTTGCGAAACAGCCTTCCATGTTATTTTCAATTTACCATTTTCATTGGTAATTGCGAGATGGGTAGCAGACAACTTCCCGGTTAAGGATACACCATCTACTTCCATCAGTTTTTCGCGGGGTATGGTTATATCCAGGTGTTTGGCAATAGACGGCATAATGTCTACTACACCAGGATTTCCTTTCTTAAAATAATCATTTAAACCTTTAGCGTTTGTTACGATCCAGGTGCTTCTTTCACGATCGGATTGACCGCCGTGATCGCGACCTGTTTTTACATCGCGTCCATGATCGGTGGTAATATAAATTACCCAATCTTCTTTAAACTGTTGTTCACGGTATTGGATAGCTGCCCAAAGTCTGCCCATCTGGTTGTCCATCATTTCCACTGCTTTGTAAAACTGCGGGCTGTCGCCAAACATATGTCCCATATCGTCGGTGTATTCAAGGTATACCCACGATAGATCGGGGCCTTCTTTTTTGATATAGTCTGAAGCGTTGTCAACCACTGCTTCGTCTATACGATGCATGAAGTCTCTTTTTTTGTCGTGCGGATATTTTACGGTATCCAGTTCCAATCCATCAAAATGATAGTCGAGCTTCAGGTTGCCTGTAGCAGGCAGGTTTTCTCCCACCAATTTTGTCCGGTTATCTTCCCAGCTTGAAAATACTGCCGCTTTTTTTTGAGGATATTGTTCTTTCAGCAATCTGAATATGGTCCAGTAATTATAATTAGGCGCAACAATATCATTGTCCCACACATTGTGCTTATTCACCCAGGTACCGGTGAGCAGGCTATTGTAGCCTACAGCAGAAATGGTAGGTGTTTGAGAATAGGTGCCCTTATCGCCGCCCACGTGCGCTCTTGTGTAGCCGCCCACTTTGGCAATGGCATCCAGGTTGGGGGTATTGAGCTTTTCAATTACATCGGCGGCAATGCCATCCACAATTACAAATACGGCTTTCCTGCTTTGCTGAGCAATAGCGGTTACGCCACTGAAGAATAAAAAGAAAATAAATGTTATAGCTTTCATCCTTACTGAATTTTCAAACGGTTTTAGTCCTGGTGCAAATACTTGACAAATCAAAAGAAACCGGGAAAGTAAACATCTTTCCCGGTATAAATATGCAATTATATTACTGCCAGCCGAACTGCTGTTCGAGTGCAGGATTTAATGTAACCTGGTTAAAAGGAATAGGACGATAATAATACTTAGGATCAATAAACTGCCGGGGCGTTACTTCGGTAACGGTAGTACCCCCTGCATTACCGTTTTTAAGGTAAACGGTCACATCTTCTCCAAAACTTCCGGCTTTGTAATACACTAATTTTTCGCCCAGCGAGTTGGTTTCTTTCTGATCTTCGCTTGGTATGGTGGCGCCTTTATCTATTAGTTTAATATCTGCAATGCCATCGCCGGTAAGATCAAAATTTCCCAGGCCTGAAAAATACATGCCTTCGGGTATTTTCTCCAACTGTTTACCGGCACCCCATCTCATCAGGTCGTCGAACCGGTATCCTTCCATGGCGAACTCCACTCTTTTTTCGCGACGTATCTCTAAAATCACACCCTGATTGGCGCCTGATACAGCAGGATATTTGGCTGCTAATACATGATCGGGATTGCTGTTTGCCCATGCCATATCAAGGCCGGGAAGCGCTACTCTCGCACGAAGCAAATTGACACTTTCATCGAGATCGGATTGGGTAAGTGTTTCCAACTCTGCTTTTGCTTCGGCATAAGTAAGCAGCACTTCTGCATAGCGATAGGCAGGAAAATCCACATCAGCGATCGTTTTATTATCGGTGCTGTTAATGTAGCCTTTCAGTTGATGATACCCGGTAAAATTCTTATTGAGGCGCTGAATATAGGGCTTGGGGTTGGGTGCATTGGTGGCCAGGATAAGACCGGGGTAAAACAGCGCACTGCTAAGACGGGGATCGCGGTTTTCAAACTCTTTCACAAATCCGAAGGTTTGGTAGCCTGGCTGCTCTGTAAACCTGCTGCCGTCTTTCATAAGGTAAGTTTGCACCAGGTCGCGCGCCGGCGACATTTCATAGTCCAGTATATTTCCGTTACCACCACTGCGTTTCAAATCCTGGTCGTAAATGCTGGCAAGCAACACTTCGGGATTGCCCGCAAGGCTGGCGCTGGTAAACAACGCCCCGTATGAATTGCTTAATGAAAAATTTCCGGAATTCATTATCTCTTTTGCCACATCTGCTGCCTGTTGTAAAAATCCATCAGCCGAACTTTGAAGGTTCAACTCATCATGGTATTTCCTGTAAGTGCCTTCGTACAAAGCAGTTCTTGCCTGCACCAGCTTCACTACCCACACGTTGGGCGTGCCTGTGGGTACTTCTTCTTTAACATTGGCTGCTGCAAATGCAAGGTCGGCCATTACGCTGTCCATTACCATTGCCCTTGAATCGCGTGGCTTATACAGGTCTGTGGTATCCGAAGGGTTCAGTGTTCGCGAGTACCAGGGCACGTCAGAAAAACGTTTTACTTTATCTACATAAAACACCGCACGATAGTACCGCGCTAATCCAGCATAATGATTCTTCACCGCATCACTCACATCCGCTTTGGAATAATTATCCAGGAAATAATTGATGTCTCTTAACCGCGTCCAACTCCAGCCCGATGTAATATTCTGTGAGCTTGGATTACCGGTCATAATGGATTTTATTTCCACAGCGCCGGTGGTCGCTTTGTCGTCCGTATCCTGGTCGGATAAATAACTGTCGCGACCGGGTATAGTAAGAAGACCATTTATATACAAAGCAAGATCTTCTTCCGATTTAAAAAACAGTTCAGGCGGCACCGATGTTTGCGGGTACCGGTCCATAAAGCCCTTTTTGCACGAAGCCGCCAGCAGCAACAGACAGGCTAGTATTGTATGTATGTTGATAAACTTTTTCATCTGTACATTTTTATTGTTCTGAATGGTCAGATAGAGTTTGCCATATAATTATTACTCGGGTATGATAATTTTTATGGCTCATTTCATCCTAACATTTTTTCTTTTAAAGAATGTGTCACGCTTCTATCAAAAATCGAGGTTAATGCCAAATGCATATTTGCGCTGGTAAGGATAAGCCCAGCCCCAGCCGTCTGCCACAGCCTCGGGATCGATGTATTTTTTGATAGAGGAGAACTCGTACAGGTTTTCTCCCGTAAAAAATATTCTTAACCTGCTTACTTTAAATCGTTTGGTAATTGAATTAGGAATGGTGTAACCCAGCGTTACATTCTTCACGCGCAGGTAGGCTGCATTCAACAAATATTTTGTTTGAGGAATGTCTAACCCTGAGCCATAATTGGCGTCGGCTAACCATGACTGTAATACGGGGAAATAAGAATTGGTATTGGCATCGGCAAGGCCGGCTGCTATGTACGAGGCAGAGTGCCTGTCTCTGTCTGCACCAGTTTCTGCTTCGCCACGATAGTAATCAAGATTCCATTCGTAAATGCCGGCATAAGGTTGTTGGTAGGGTCCCCAGAAAAGATAATGGCGCGGATAAAAATCCTGTTTAGCAACTCCCTGCAGAAATACTGACAGATCGATATTGTTCCAATCGAAATCGAGGTTAACGCCAAAGCGATAGCGTGGGCTGCTGTTACCGATAATCTTAAGATCTTTCGGATCGGTAACAGTATTTCCTTTTTCAATTACACCGTCTTTATTAAGATCAGCATATTTCGGCCAACCTGGTACTATATCCAACGCCCCCCAGGGCACAATAGCAGATTCGTCCAGCGCATCTATTTCGGACTGGCTGGTAAAATAACCATCGTTTTGCAAACCCCATATTTCACCAATTTCCTGTCCTACCCTGTAGTTCGACAACAGCAATTGATCGTTTTTATACTTTGTAATTTTTGACCGGGAATCAGAAACAAATACTTTTATTCCAAATGAAAAAGGTTTGTTGCCAATATCAAATCCGTCGCGATAGCCAACTGTGAGCTCCCAACCCTTTGTAGAAAGATCAGCAATATTTTGCAACGGAGGCGTTGTTCCTAACACACCAGGTAATTCCTGGCTTGGGGCAAGCATACCAATAGTTTTACGAACGAAATAGTCGAACCCTGCCTGCACCCGGTTGTTTAACAATCCTATGTCGGCCCCCAAATTCAAGGTGGTTACTTTTTCCCAGGTGTAAGTATCCGGATCAACATACAACGGTGCAGCACCCTGTACAATGGTTGGCATTGTACTGTTGATGAGGTAGGGCGACCTTCCTATAGGAAGTGTTTGAATAAACCCGAAATCAGATACGCTTTGGTTGCCCAGGTCGCCATAGGAAGCACGTAATTTCAAAGAAGAAATCTTATCCTGCAACGGTTTAAAGAACGATTCTTCGCTGGCTATCCAGGCTGCAGAAACAGATGGGAAGAAACCCCAGCGGCGTTCTTTTGGAAAGCGTGATGATCCATCGTAACGGCCATTGCCTTCTATGATGTATCGTCCTTTAAATGTATAGTTCAACCTTCCAAAAACACTGCGCAATGCGTAAGTAGTATAACCGGCATTCAGTGTCGGAACTTCGCCGGTAGTTAAGTAAATATAAGGCAGGGAAGAAGAGATGAGCCTGTCGCGTGCCGCAGTTTCGTAAGACCACACGTATTCTTCCTGGTTATACCCTGCCAGCAATTTAAAATTATGATCTGTTGCAATTGTTTTATTATAGGTGGCAAACAGGTCATACACATCATGTTTTACGATGCCGTTGTTGGCAGATACAGAACCAACTCCGCCTTCTTCTCGTATATCGTCCGGACCATAGCCAATTTCATACTTGCGGAAGTCGGTATTGTATTTCCATATTTCTCTTTTAAAACTGGCGCTTCCTACTATTTGGAGATCGTTGTTCAAAAAGCTGGCAGTTCCACGAACGATATTCTGGAAACCGAAACGTGTTGATTTGTTACGTCCGCCATCAACGATCTGCGCACCCAGTCGTCCTGCGCCGGTATTGGCCCAGCTACCGTCGGGGTTTTTAGCTACCTGGGTTGGTTGCAGGTAATAAATATCGGTGATGTTGTAGCTGGGTGCATCGGCAACAGTTTGGTAAATATTCAGGTTGTTCTCCACCTTAAGCCATGTAAGGGGTGAGAAATTTACTTTCGCCCTTAAACCATAACGGTTCCAGTCATCCTTCGCCAGCTTGTTCAAACCATTCTCCTTGGTCCAGTCGGCAGACAAGAGGTAGCCGAAAGGTTTGCCTTTGCCAATTTCTCCGCCACCGCTGAACGATATGCTGTGATTTTGAGAAGCACTGGATTTATTGAAAAAATAATCGTTCCAGTTGTTGTTGCCCATATAGGTCCACTTGGTGGGATCGTTGGGATCTATTCGTGTATCCTCTACCGAAGGGTTTTCAGAACGCTCTTTGGCCCATTGGTACTGATAGTCGGAATAGTTTACATAATCCCACGGCGTATTATCGGTAGCGGTTTCCAATACTCTTGAATAGATATAGGGATCGGTAATCTGGTTGGGAAGCACCGTACGCTTAGACCATGAGAAATAGTTGTTGTAGCTCACTCTTTGCTTGCCGCCGGTTGCGCCCGATTTGGTAGTAATTAATATTACACCGAAAGCGGCCCGGGCTCCGTAAATGGCTGCAGAAGCAGCATCGCGCAATACAGACATAGAGCTGATGTCCTGCGGGTTTAACCGCATAATATCGTCCACCGCAGAAGCAATACCATCTATAATGATCAATGGCGGCGAGCCCCCACCGGTTAAAGTGGTTATACCGCGTATGTTGATGGAAGGTGTTGCGCCAGGTCTGCCACCAGGGTAAGTGATGTTTAAGCCGGGACTAATGCCCTGCAATCCCTGGAAGAGATTGGCAATGGGCCTTTCTGCCAAACGTTTGCCGGATATCTGGTCTACAGCGCCTGTTACATTTATCTTTTTCTCAGAGCCATAACCTACTACCACTACTTCATTTAAAGAGTTTTCTACAGCGATCAATGTAATGTTAACAGAGGTTCTTCCTTCCACCGGTATTTCCTGTGTTTCATGACCTATGAAAGAAAAAACAAGCACTGCATTTTCCGGTACTTTTATCTCAAATTTCCCGTTCGCATCGGTAGTGGATGCCAGGCTGGTATTTTTAAGCTGTACTGTTACGCCGGGCAATGCTTCGCCCAATGTATTTACTACAGTACCCGTAACCGTAACATCCTTTTTTTCTGTGCCTTTGGGTGCAATTACAATCAGTTTTTCAGACAGCATGCGGAAACCAAGATTGGTTTCGTTTAAAATGCTCGTTAATAATTCTTCGATAGAAAAACCTTTTGCGGCTACCGATACTTTGTGATTGAATGGAATATTATCGTCGTTGTAAACAAAGCGGTATTGTGTTTGATTTTCAATGGTTGTAAACGCCCTTTCGAGGGATACCCTGTTGAGATTAAGGGAAATTTTCTGCGAGTGTACGCGGGCACTAACATGCAAACAGCATACAAACAAAAATAGGGCAGTTAGTTTCATAAACAGGAACACTTTTCTTAGTTCCCGCCGATGGCAGGAACGGTTCAGCAGTAGTAATTTTTCCATTACCTTTGGATTGTTGGTTGATTGAATTTTTGTTTAAAACACATTTGGACAATGCATTTCCTTTAACCATCGTTACGCGGGGAATGGGCCAACATTTCCCGCTTTTAGTTTAAGGATATGCAGCATTAATACATCAGGTAGTATTGTTATGTAGCATACGGTTAATTTTGGTTTAGTATAAACAAGCCGGCGGAATGCTAATAAATCCACATTACCCCGCTGCTGTCTTTTTTAAAAGAAAATTGCTTGCCTCCCTCTATATCAGCCACACTAAATGCTGTTAGTATATCTTCCAGGCTCTCTCCTTCAAAACTGCCGCTCAGCTTTAGTTTCTTTGCCTTCTCGCTTTTAAATTTTATTTCAACCGCAAACCATTTTTCAAGCGAAGAAGCGATTTGCTGAAATCCCATATTTTTAAACGACAGCTTGTTGTTGATCCAGGCGGTTTCTACTACGGTGTTTGCCTTGTCTACACTGACCAGCGATTTCTTAATTTCTTTTTCAGAGAATGCCTGCCGTTGCACATCCGTTACATCTGTGGCTGTTTCCTGTTTGGTGCTTATTTGCGGAACGGTTAATTTTTCGTTGGGACGCAGCACTATTTTATTGCTTTCATCAGACAGGAGGGCTACTTCTACCGAACCCCTGATCAGCGAAGTGGCGGCGCTGTCTTCGTCGCCATAAGCCCTTATGTTAAATGCAGTGCCCAGCACTTTTACCGTAAAGGCCTTTGTATGCACCAGAAAAGGTTGTTGCTTATTTTCTGTTACATCAAAATAGGCTTCACCTTCCAGTTTTACTTCGCGGGTTTTACCGGTAAATTGTTTAGGATAATCCAGTTTGCTGCCGGCGTTTAGCCACACTTTTGTTCCATCGGGCAAGGTAAGTTGCGATCTCGATCCATGCTGTGTAGCCAGTTGCTGCAGTTCTGCTGCCGGCGATGCAGCCTGTTGCATACCCTTCCATTTAAAAGCTAAAAATGCTACCAGCATGCAGGCAGCGGCAATGGAGCCGTAACGCACGAACATCCGCCTGTAAATTCCGGTGCTGACTTTTTCGGCAGAATCGCCGGTTTGTTTGGATGCGGGTTCAGACAATGCGTTCTGCAAACGCAGCCTGTGCCTTTCAAAAGCCTGGTCTGCAGCAGTTTCATTCAGCCTTTTGTAACTGTCGTGCCAGCGCTGCTCCATCATTTCCTGCGCGTTCAAAGCATAGGGATGCTGTTGCAACAGCTTTACAAGCTCCTCACTTTCGGGAGGCGTTATTTCGTTCGCCATCTTCCTTGCAAGAAGATACCATAGCCTGTTGTTGTTCTTATGATCGATGTCCATGCATAACAAGGACAGTAATGAACGAAGAAATTCCCTAAAAGAAATCAAACTATTTTTCAGGACCTGAGAAAATCAGTTACAAGGCGGGCAGGTGTGTGCAGCCTGATGGCAAGGGTTATTTTTTTAACGGCGATAGCTAATTGGGCATCAACGGTTTTGGGCGAAATACCCAGCAGTTCTGCTACCTCTTTATAACTAAAACCATCCGACTTTACCAGCCTGAAAATAAGCTGGCACCGCCCGGGTAGCTCGCGAACCGCTTTTTCAATAATCGTAGCAACTTCTCTTGAAACCAGCCTTTCTTCAATATCGGGCATTATTGCCAATGCATCTTTATCAAGATTTTCGAAGGGAATGCTTTGCGACCTGCGTTGAGACAATGCATTCAAAGAAAAATTACGGGTGCATACGTATATGTATACCGCAGGATTATTTACGGAACCGAGTTGCTCTCTTTTTTGCCACAGCATTATAAATACATCTGAAACAATTTCTTCCGCCAGTTGAAAAGATCCGGCAATGGCGGCAGAGAAATGAACGAGCCGCCCATACAACAGCTTGTATAGCTGCTCATAAGCCTTCATGCAGTTGTTGGAGCAAACCTCAAAAAATAAAGAGTTGATTACCTCATTATTTCTCATACAGCAAATGTAAAACAAACCGCTGTTAAATACGGTATGCTTATATGTTATGAATGTATTACCAGATTTACTGAAATCCAAATAAATATGTGTAAACGGGGATCAATTTTTGATTTGTGATTTATGATTTGAGATTGTGGCTTATGATTTACGACCTTTCACTTTTCACCTTTCACCTTTCACTTTCCACCTTTCACTTTTCACCTTCTCCTCTCCTCGACGCAGGCTCAATGAAAATCCATAAAAATAGTAGCCCTTTTTTTGTTTCTGAATAATCGGCTTTTCCCAAGCCGGTGCTATGGATTTTTTTGAGGGTGGCATCTCATTGAAAAAATGCTTATGGAAACAAATAAAATCTTAAGCGCGAGCTTTATCGACATTCTTTTTGAAGGAAGAAACAAAAACTACGGAGCGTACGAGTTAAGGAAAAAATATGGCTCCAGGTTATCTTCCGCCATAGTTAGCACGATAGCGTTTGCATCGTTAATTGTATTCGCCTCTTTTATCAGTTCCCGGTTTGAAGACAAGTCTGCCGTTGCTAAATTTGATGTGACAGATGTAGAAATCACAAAAGTTATTGATGAGCCGGAAGTTGCAACCCCTCCTCCGCCGCCACCTCCGCCGCCTGCCGAACAGCCCAGAATTGCAATGTCGCAGTACACTGCCCCGCTCCTGGTGCATGAAGAGATAAAACCAGAAGAACAAATGAAGGACGTTACAGAAATTGCAGACACAAAAATCGGCATAGCAAATGTTGATGGACTAAGAAATGCCGACATTACCGCACCACCAATTGAAGATAAAGGCAGCGGTGTAATAGTTGCCCCTAAAAAAGAGAAGGAAGATGAAATACCCATCATCGTTCAAATCCAGGCTAAATTTCCTGGCGGCGATGAAGAATGGCGGAAATATATTTCTAAACAAATCAACCGTTATATGGATGAACTGGAAGAAGAAGGTAAAGCTGGCTCCTGTATCGTTCAGTTTGTTGTAGATGTAGATGGATCAATCAGCAATGTAGAAGCTTTGACGATGAAAGGAACCAAGCTGGCAGAAATTTGCGTGAACGCTGTGCGTAAAGGCCCTAACTGGACACCTGCCGAAAACAATGGCAAGAAAGTAAAAGCTTACAGAAAGCAACCAGTGGTATTCCAGATAAACAATTAATTCAGGGTGAAAAGGCAAAGGTGAAAGAAGCAAGATTTTTGGCTTTCCCTTTGCCCTCTCCTTTTTGTCTTTCCGCTTTGTGCCTTCTCTTTCACCTTTGACCTTTCCCCTTCACCTTTACCTTTAACCTTTGGCCTTTCACCTCTCACCTTTCACCTCTCACCTTTCACCTCCCACCTCTCACCTCCCTCCCCCATCTGTCCCGTCCTGTCCTGTGGTGTGCCGGGCTATAAGGTTATTCTTCTCCGTTATGCTATTTAATTTTTTGCACCAACTGTTTCTTCGTACAACCCTTTACCAGCAAGCATTTCAGGCGATTATCCGAACAACCATTCCTTTACAGGTTGTTTTTAAGATGGTTAATTATTGTTAAAAAGAAAAGCAGCGTTTTAAAATTGTACGTGTATCGTTCAAAATAATCTTGTTATCAAATTAATACTATGCATTTATATAGTATTTTACCGCTTCAATCGGTTTACAAACAACAACAAGTATTGAAACAATAAGCCGGTGCGGTACAAAGGATAATAAGATTGCGAGCCATTACTATTCGATCAGGTGGATATCCGGTACCATATTTCATTTTTAAAAATTGTTTATAAGTAATATTAATTTTCCACTATGTATCGAAACTTCCCTTCTGTAAAGTTGGTTTTAGCCCTCTTTATGCTAGGCTGTGTAGCCGTTTCATGCAACAATGAAAAAAAGCAGGACGATAAACCTACGGGTCCCGTTGATCCAAAAGTAGAAAAACTGAAACTCCCTCCCGGTTTTAAAGCAGACAGGTTGTATGGACCTTCAGAAAACAAAGAAGGCTCCTGGGTGTCTATGGCTTTTGACGACAAGGGAAGATTGATCGCCTCTGACCAATATGGTGCCATTTACAGGCTTACGCTCCCTCCTATCGGAGCGGATAGCACGCAAAAAACAAAAATTGAAAAATTAAAGATCACTACCGACCAGGTGGTGGCTGCCGATACTACCGGCAAAAAAGTAAGCATCGGTTATGCGCACGGGTTATTATATGCATTCAATAGCCTGTACGTAATCGTTAGCCACTCTAAAGACGAGCAGATGGATAAGAGCAGTGGCTTGTACCGCCTGCAGGATACCGATGGCGACGACGAATTTGACAAGGTTACATTACTGAAATCGCTGAAGGGCGAAGGTGAGCACGGACCGCATAGTGTGGTGCTGGCTCCCGATGGAAAATCAATCTATGTTGTTGCAGGAAACCATACCGATGTACCGGAAATGAATTCGTATCGTCTTCCTTCCAACTGGAAAGAAGACAATCTTTTCCCTTTGTTTACCGCTCCCAACGGGCACGCGGTTGATCGCAAAGCACCGGGTGGCTGGATTGCGCATGTTGACTCTACAGGCAGCAACTGGGAACTGGTAAGCGCTGGTTACAGGAATGAATTTGACATTGCGTTCAACGACCTGGGCGATATGTTTACCTACGACTCTGATATGGAATGGGACTTTGGTACGCCCTGGTACCGCCCCACCCGTATTTGTCATGCTACCAGCGGCAGTGAATTTGGCTGGCGCACAGGCAACAGCAAATGGTCGCCCACTTACCCCGATAACTTACCGGCAGTGGTAAACGTTGGTCAGGGTTCACCTACCAACGTAGTATACGGCGGCAAGGCTAAATTTCCTGAAAAATACCGCAAGGCAATATTTGCGTTCGACTGGAGCTTTGGTATTATATATGCCATTTTGATTGAGCCGGATGGAGCATCTTACAAAGCAACCGGCGAAGAATTCGTATCGGGCTCACCGTTACCATTAACCGATGGCGTAATAGGACCTGATGGCGCGATGTATTTTCTTACCGGCGGCCGCAGGCTTGAATCTGATCTGTACCGTGTGTACTATGCAGACGAGCTGAATGAAAAAGATCACAAACCAACTGAAGAAACTCCTGAGCGCAAAATACGCATTCAGCTTGAGGCTTACCACCAGGGTCCTAAAGCGGGCGCCGTTGATTTTGCATGGCCTTATCTTAAACACTCCGACAGGTTTGTAAGGTATGCCGCCCGGATTGCTGTTGAGCATCAGCCTGTAGCAGAATGGAAGGATAAGGTATTGGCTGAAAAAGATCCCGTTACTTTAACGCAGGCCGGGTTGTCGCTGGCAAGGCAGGGAGATGCCTCTGTAAAGGCGCAACTGGTGCATGCACTGGCAGGTATTGATTTTGGTAAACTTTCCGAATCGCAGCAAATTGACCTGGTACGCACCTTTGAAGTAGTGTTTGCCCGCATGGGAGCACCTGATGCTGCCGGTAAGGCAGAAACAACTACTTACCTCAACGCACAATATCCCGCAAAAAACAATGAGCTTAACAGGGTATTGGCAAAAGTGCTGTTGTACCTCGACGCTCCTGAAGCAGTGAGCAAAACCATGGCACTGTTGAAAGACGCGAAGGATGATAACTCATCGGGACAGAAAACGTTGATGGAGTCTTCGGACCTTATTATGCGCAACCCGCAATATGGAATGGATATAGCAAATATGCTTTCCAGCGTTCCGCCTGCACAGCAAACTTACTACGCCGTGGCGCTTTGCAAGGCTAAAACAGGCTGGACGCCTGAATTGCGTGAGCAATACTTCAAATGGTTTTACAAAGCATTCAGCTATAAGGGCGGACACAGCTTCAGGGGCTTCATTAACAATGCAAGGAAAGCGGCATTGGAAAACGTACCCAAAGCAGAGTTTGCAATGTACAATACCATGTCTGGCGATTCTATCGTAAACCGTTCGGGCAATGCGCTTGCAGACAATGCACCGCAGCCTAAAGGTCCGGGCAGAAACTGGAAGACAGCCCAGGCAGATTCTATTATTATAGACAGCCTGAGCCTTACGCCCAGGAACTTTGAAAACGGCAAGGCAATGTTTGCGGCTTCTTTGTGTATTTCGTGTCATAACATGAAGGGTGAAGGCGGTACTTCTGGTCCCGACCTCACGCAGTTGGGTACCCGCTTTTCGGCCAAAGACATACTGGAAGCAATTATCGATCCCAGCAAAACCATATCTGATCAGTATGGTGCAACCGTATTCTATTTAAAAGACGGCGGCACTGTAACCGGCAGAATTGTTAGCCAGGATGATCAGAAGTATTCAATTTCTCAAAATCCTTTCGCGCCACAGGTGTTAAGAGACGTCCCTAAAAAGGATGTAGTGAGAACAAGGATATCCGAGGTTTCGCCTATGCTGCCAGGTATGGTAAACAGACTAAACCCAGAGGAATTGAGAGACCTGATTGCTTACCTTGTTTCGGGCGGTAATAAGGAGCACGAACTGTATACAGGCAAGAAAAAGTAAATAAGTCTATTACTGCATAAAAAAGCTCCGCTCCGTTTGTTAACGGAGCGGAGTTTTTTTATACCATCTATTTACAACAATCATTTCTCGAACATTGGACAAACGGATATCAGAAACGGACAAAGGCGCCGCAGGCAAATAGTTTACTGCAGCATATCGTCAAATTTAAAAGGTTATATATTTTCGAAATAATTATCATTAGTTAAATTCTTTTTCTAGATTTACATGTTATTGTTCTAAACCTTATCCTATTCGACATTGGCAACAATGGCCGAATAGCAAACCCACATCCACGAGAGATGCTTTTCAATTCGGTTGATTTTGCCGTGTTTTTGCCCGTTGTGTTTGTGCTTTATTGGTTCGCCGCCAATAAAACACTGCACCTTCAGAACAGGCTGCTTTTGGCAGCAAGCTATTTTTTCTACGCATGCTGGGACTGGCGATTTCTCTTCCTGCTTATCTTTTCCACTTTACTCGATTATTTCAGCGGCTTGAAATTGCAACAGGTAAAAGAACCGGTTAACCGAAAGATCTGGCTCTGGATCAGCATTATCATCAACCTTGGATTCCTGATCTTCTTTAAATACTACAATTTTTTTGCAGATTCTTTTGTGCAGTTGTTCTCACGGTTAGGGTTACACTTTAGTCCGTTTACATTGCAAATCATTCTACCGGTTGGCATTTCCTTTTATACTTTTCACGGGCTGTCGTATGTATTTGACATCTATAACCGGAAAATAGAAGCTGAACGGAATTTCATTGATTATGCGCTTTTCGTGAGTTTCTTTCCTCTGCTGGTAGCTGGTCCTATCGAAAGGGCTTCTCACCTGCTGCCCCAGATAAAGCATAAAAGAACATTTAATTATGTGCGGGCGGTAGACGGATTGCGGCAGATATTATGGGGATTGTTTAAGAAGATTGTAATAGCCGACCAATGTGCAACGTACGCCAATTTAATATTCAGCAACCCCGATGCATTTTCGGGCAGCACGCTAATACTGGGTGCGCTGTTCTTCACCTTCCAGATTTACGGCGATTTTTCGGGATATTCTGATATCGCGTTAGGCACTGCCCGGCTTTTTGGAATCGAACTGCTTCGCAACTTTGCCTTCCCCTATTTTTCGAGAGACATTGCCGAATTCTGGAGAAGGTGGCACATATCGCTTTCGAGCTGGTTCAGAGATTATTTATACATTCCGCTGGGAGGAAGCAGGGGCGGCACATGGATGAAAGTGAGGAACATCTTTATTATTTTTTTAGTAAGCGGATTCTGGCACGGTGCTAACTGGACCTTCATTTTGTGGGGAGCATTGAATGCCGTTTATTTTCTACCCCTGCTGCTGAGTAACAGGAACAGGATAAACCTGGAGATTGTAGCAGCAGGAAGAGCATTGCCTGCCTTTAGGGAAGCTGTAAGCATAGCTGCAACTTTTGGGTTAACCGTTTTTGCGTGGATCTTTTTCAGAGCAGAAAATATTGAACATGCATTAAACTATTTGTCTGGGATTTTTACCAGGCCTTTTTTTCCAGTGACATTATTCAAAGGAATTGATGGTGCCGCAGGAACAATGGTGCTTGTTATATTCTTTATGCTGATTGAATGGATTGGCAGAGAAGAAAAATATGCTATCGAAAAGTTAGGATTTGGTTGGCAAAAATACTGGAGATGGGCTTTCTATTCTTTCCTCATCTTTTTGATTGGGATGTTTATGGTTACCGATGAAATGCCATTTATTTATTTCCAGTTTTAAACGATTACAGCAATGAAAGAACTTTTTAAGCTGATACGCTATGTTTCTTTGTTCCTCCTGTTTTCGGGAGTAGCTTATGTTGCCTTTCTGTGTATATGGGGTGACATAATGCCCGGATTTTTGCAAAGAAATATGTATTACCGCATGGGGTATGGCGGACACATGTTTACCAGGATGGAAGAAGCGAAGCACGTAAAAAATGTAGACGTGCTTTTTCTCGGCTCCTCACATGCCTACAGGGGCTTCGACCCCAGGATATTTGCAAAGCATGGCTTAAAAAGCTTTAACCTTGGGTCCAGCCTGCAATCTCCTATGCAAACCGAAGTGTTGCTCAACCGTTACCTGCACACTATCAACCCTAAGGTGATCATCTACGAAGTGTATTATCCTGCATTTACCTCCGATGGTGTTGAGTCGGCACTGGACATTATTTCAAACGACAAAAACGATCTTGAATCCGTAAAAATGATAATGAACCTTAACCATATCGGCACTACCAACACGTTCATTTACGGACTTTGCAACGACCTTATTGGAACAACAAATGCATTTGACGAAGATTCTGTAAAAGGCGAGGATACTTATGTAAAAGGAGGGTATGTACAAAGAGCTTCAACACCTTTTAAAAACGCGATGAAAGAATCGCCGTGGAAGTACGATATCAATGATCATCAGTGGAACACATTTATAAAACTTATCCATTTAATTAAAAACAAGAACATAAAATTGATACTGGTACAAACACCCATCAGCAAAAGCCTTTACAAAACATTCGAAAAAAAAGAAGCATTCAATAAAATGATGAAACAGTATGGAGAATATTACAATTTTAATGAAATACTGCAATTAGATGATTCACTGCATTTTTATGATCCCGACCATTTGAACCAGGCAGGAGTGGAGATATTTAACGACAAGTTTATACACCTGGCTTTAAGCAAACAAACATCGGGCGCAAAGCGATAACATCAACTGTTTACGGTTACTTATTAGTTTCGGGTTATCCGGGCTTATTTACCTCCTGCATAATCTTCCGGTCGGTGTCTCACCATAGCCATCAACTTTACGCCCGGTTTCGTGTCTCACGAAACCCGAAGATTGTGAGTCTTGAGACACGCCCCGCGGCGAAGGGATTGTGCTCATGTTCGGCTTTGACTACTGTTTGTCATGTCGAAGGATGGGACATCCGATTTCAGCATGTTCTTAAATGACGTACTGGCTATGTCTTCACCCCCTAACAAAAAATCTGGAACACGATTTTTATCACCACGCAAGATCTTCGTCAGGCTCTTTGTAGTATATTTAACCGCATCACCTTGTAAGAACACTAGTTATAAAACATACAAACATGCGTCTTTTAATAACCTTTGCCTGCCTTTTAACAGGGCTGCTATCTAAAGCACAGTTAACCGATTCCATAAAAGTGGATGACCACTACAGGATATTTCATTTCAACCAACCTTCTTTGAAAAAGAATGCCAGCCTTGTTTTTGTTTTGCACGGATCGGGTGGCGACGGAAAGGGTATTATGGGTACCACGCAAAAGCTGGAAGCCATAGCGGCAAAAGAAAATATTCTGATCGTTTATCCAGACGGGTATAAACGCTTCTGGAACGAGTGCCGCAAAATGGCGGCTACTCCCCCTAACGAAGAAAACATCAATGAAGAAGCATTTTTTGCAGGGATGATTGATTATTTCAAAACGAAATATAAAATAAATACAAAGAAAGTTTTTGTGGTGGGCACTTCCGGCGGAGGACATATGGCTTACAAACTCGCCATGAACATTCCCGACAAGATTTGTGCCATCACTGCTATAGTAGCCAACCTGCCGGACAGTGCGAATATGGATTGTACGCCTTCCGGCAAACCAGTTCCGGTAATGATCGTAAACGGAACAGACGACAACGTAAATCCTTACACAGGTGGCTTGATCAGGGCTGGCAGCGCAAGCCTGGGCACAGTCCGTTCTACCGATGCAACATTTGCTTACTGGTCGTCTATTGCCGGGTATACGGGCGAGCCTGTAAAAAGGGTTTATCCGGATAACAATCCTTCCGATGGAAAGATCATTGAAGGTTATACGTATAAAAAACGGGGAGCACCGGAGGTTACTTTACTTAAAGTGATCGGCGGCAAGCATGATTATCCGGGAGATATAGACGTATACCTCGAAGCCTGGGCATTTTTTAAAAGACAGTTGAACCAATAAATCATCAAAACAAAAAACCGGTCATAAAGACCGGCATTTGTATCCAATAATTCCGATGGGTATTAAGTAAATGCGCTTACTTGTGGCGTTAATCCGCTTCAACCTCGGCTTTGTGGTTTCCCTTAAACCTGGGATCCTTTATCCTAATTTTTTGTTTTCGTCGTGTTGTGTTCGTTTGATGATGTAAAGATGCTGCGAATTCCTTCTAACCTGAACTTTATTCGATAATGGTATTCCTTTGTTCGATTTTCAGCCATTTTACGCCGATAAGGGTTATTGCTTACAGTTTATTACAACTAACGTTATAGGATAACCGCACTTTGATAAACCTAATTAACATTTGATAACAGTCTCTCTATTATTGCACTATTATTCTTATGCCTTCGGAATGCGAAATAAACTCAGGCGCATACATGCACTGAATGGTAGCTACACCGGCAGAAAAATTCCCCGTATGCGTAACAAACAACGGATACTCGAATACGTAGGTACCTTTAGCCAGGTATCCGAAAAAGAAATTGGTAGACGCATCTTTGGTACTTTCATAATACCCTAGTCCGCCCTGCCATTTGTAGCTGCTCAATACATTAACGGGCTCTGTTCCAGCGGCTCTTAAATCTTTCATGTGCACATATTCCATATTCCTGTCGGCGCGCAGTTCAATACGCACTTTCAGCTTATCGCCCACCTTTAGCTGCATATTGCCGGTTACAGGTTCAAGCACAGGGCCGCGGTCTGTGTTTCTTTCTACAAACAAATTCTTTTTTAACTGCAGCGGCATGCTTTTACCATCGGGTGGCGTTATCTTATCCAGGTCTTCAAAGTATTGCCAGTAAACCGCCCCCCAACTGCCCGACTGCTGCGCTGTACTTTTTACGGCAGATACGTTCACTGTTATATTGCCCATTTCAGGAGTTACTTCTGCCGCCGCAATGTTTTGTTTGAAGTAACCTGTGCCGGCTTCTGTATTGTTGCTTGTCAGCGTTTTTGATCCCAATTCAATTTTTACCGAAGGTTGCGCTGCCAGCCAGTCCGCACCCTGCAATAAGAGCGCATAACAAGCTTCTGCCGTTGCTTTGGTGTTGCCCCAGTGCTGAGTTTGTTTTTGTTTCAGCAACCATACCTTCATATCATTCACAGCTTTATTGTCTTTTGTTATTTCAGCAAATGCTTCTATCAACAATGCTTGCGTTTCAACCGGCGCTTCATGCCAGTAATAGCCCCACCGGTTGTCTTTCCAATACATCCCAAGCTCTTCATGTATTGTGGCATTTTCTTTAAGAGAAGCGAGTATAGCTGTCGCCGTCGTTTTGTCTCCATTCCTGAATAAGGTTAAAGCAATCATACCCTGCATGTACTTTGTTTGCTTTAGCCAGAATGTTTTAGCCTGCTGCCGGTAATAGTTGTACGCGGTGGCCGATTTTTCGGAAACTTTTTTGTCTGCGAAAAAACTGCGCATATAGAGGTATTGAATGGCGCTGTATGAAAGATGATTTCCTTTGAGACTGACTTTTGATTTAACAAGGTTATCGTATTCCTCTTTTATCCTGGCGTCTGCGTAAGTCAGCGCATTATCAATTACCCCGTTCCAATCCGCCTGCTCTTCTTTCGATATGGCGTTTAGTTTTTTTAAATGTCCTATTCCTGTTAGTATATATTGGGTAATATAACGGTCATCGTTACCGCCTTTAAACCATACAAATCCTCCGTTGGATGTTTGCATATCCTTCAGCTTGTTGAAGCTGGAGCTGGTAGCGGCGCTCATGCGCGACATGTCAAACAGCAATGCTATATTCTTTTTCTGTTCCGATTCATTTTTAGCCTGCGCCAGCCAGGGAGTTTCCTGCAGCAAAATGCTTTTCAGCTCTTCATTTTTTTGCAATGCCGATTGCAGGCTGCTGCCCGATGTGTCTGCTTTCCATTGGTCAAATACGGCTTTGATTTTTGGATGGTTGTTGTCTATAGTACCGGCAAGTATGTTGGCATAATAACGGTTGAAGGTTTGCTCTGCACACTCGTAAGGATAGTCAGCCAGGTAAGGCAATGATTGAACGGCATACCATGCAGGGTTTGCAGTATACTCCACTGTTAGTCCGTAATTTTTCAGCGACTGGCTGCTGCCCGATTTCAACAATTTTTCAAAACTGATTTTTTTAGTGCCGGTTGTACGCATGTTTAATGGAAGCGCTTCGGTAACCAGCATCTGGTTGGTTAATACCGGCAGCACATTTTCTTCACCATCACTTAATTCTTTACTGTTGGATGTTGCCACGATGCGATACAACAACGGTGCATTGAACTGTTGCGGTATATCGATGCTGAATTGAACGGGGGTGCTTTGTCGTGCCGGCACCGAAAATGTTTTGGAGGCTACCGCATTGTTGAACTGGCTGTTCACCACTTCGTTGGTAAGCGCGTTGATGAGCTCCAGCCGCACAAATCCGTTGATCACCTTATCGCTAATATTCACGATTTTGGCACTGAAATCCATACTATCTTTCTCTCGTACAAACCTCGGCGGGTTGGGTTGCACCATTAATTCTTTTTGTGTAACGGCTAACTGTTGCGCATACCCCATTGCAAGGTCTTGGGTGTGCGCAAAGGTCATCAGCTTCCATTGTGTTAATGCTTCGGGCATGGTAAAGCTGAAGGTTATATTACCGCTGCTGTCTGTTTTCAGGTCAGGAAAAAAGAAAGCTGTTTCGTTGAAGTTTTTGCGGGGAGGAGCAACGGGGTTTGCGAGTTTCCCTTGTTGACCCGGTTCTGAAACTTCTATTCCTGCCGACTGGTTAGCCAGCGAATAAGCAAAACTAGTTTGAATTTTGTCTTCTTCCTTTGCTGCAGACGGAGCCGGGGCGGCACCGGTTATTCTTGCACGTTTTTGATTCCCAAAGCCAACATAAGCAACTTCATCAGACACCACTCCTCGCATTGCCATTTCAGGTCTGGCCGCCTCACCCAAAATCAATCTATCATAATTCTTTTCGTACGATTTATAATCCACCGGTATCGTATTCCGGTCATTCGATTGTACCTGCACAAACGACTGTCTGCCGTTCCAATAATTGTAGGCATAATAAGTAGGCCATATGCCAGGCGTTGTCCAATGATGAGGTTTGAACTGATCCAACGATGCATCGTACATCGACGCCAGCATTTCGGCTGCTACTTTTTCCCCTTTGCTACCGCTTACTTTCACCTCCCATTTCTCCTGGCTGCCGGGCTGCAGCTTGTCCCTGAAAGTGGAAAACTGTATAGCCAACTCCTTGTTTGTCCAGGGAACATTGATAGCATTATAATTCGTATAAAATCGATTGTCTTTTACAAAAAATTGGGTAACACCAAAGCCGCCCCTGTCGTCTTCCGTTACAGGAAAGTCGAATTGTTTTTTTTCGTTGTTCAGTGTTAGGAAGGAAAACTCATTTGCAGGTGTTTGCTGCAATTGGTTATTGGCTAACGGTCTCGGCTGATCTGGTATATCTTTATTCACCTGCTGTATTACGAACACATCAGTGGCAGAAGTACCATGCAACAATTTCGCTGTTTCGCCAGGCTGAGCCGTGCTATTTATATCTGTCTGCCATTGATAAAAAGGGACTGAAATGTTTTTCGATTTTGCATCGTACAACTGTACATATTCAATTGCCTTCACCTCGCCGCCGTCTTTGTCGCGAGCGGTAGCTTCGACAGCGTAAACGCCGGGAGAAAATTTCTGATTTTTAATTTCTGATTTCTGATTGGCTGCAACAGTAAAAGTATCTGTATATATTGCAGCTTGTTTTGGCCAGTTGCGGTAATCAAATTCGTCTTTGTATTCGTCGTGGGGGAAATGTTTGATGTACTCGGCTTCGCTGAAAATGAACTGATCGGGCTTTTCCCAATAGCGGTTACGAATAAGTCTTTGCGGAGCTTTCAACGGGTAAATGGTAACTGTAGCTTTTGCCTGCTGCCACTCGCCCAACAAATTTTTGCTGGTGAGCGCTATTGTTTTAAAGCTGTCAACCGGAATAGGTGTTGATGCTGTTGCCAACTCCAGCACCAGCGATTTGTATCCAACCGGTACCGTTGTGGTGGCGCTTCTCGTTTCGCCATTAATATCGGTGACATCTACCTGTATAGCATAGTCGAAAACGGGGTCGAGCTTTTTATCAAGCGTAAGATCGGGTATGGCGCTGAATTGCAGATTGAATTTCCCGTTCACATCTGTTGTTGTTACGCCACTGGCTATCTCCATGCTACTGGTTCGGGGCATCCCTCTTTTATAATACAACCAGGGATAGATAAATCTCGCCTGCCGGGTAACCCGGTATTTTACGGTAGCGCCATCAATGTTATTGCCTGCATAAGCTTTGGCACTACCAGCTATGCTAACGGTATCGTTTACCCTAAAGCTTTGTATGGGCTTCTCTACTTCAACCGAAAATTTCGGGCGTTTGTATTCTTCTACCGAAAAATAGGTGCTGCTTTGTTCATATTCCTGCACCCGTATACTAAAATTACCTGTCAACACATTTTGCGGGAGCCGGAATTGCCCTGATAAGGAACCAAATTCATTTAATGCCAGCGACAATGAATCCACGGTTTGGTCATTTTCATCCCGCAGGTATACCAGCAATTTTTTGTTGGTGATGATAGCAGCCTTTCTTGTATCCTTGTTTTTAGTAATGCCAATCCCTTTAAAATATACTGTTTGACCGGGGCGGTAAATGCTGCGGTCGGTAAAGAAATAAACATTGCTGTTTTTCTTTTCATAGTCCGGGTCATTTAGCCCTTCATAAGAATCGTAGCGATTGTACGTGTACACATAATCGTCCATAAATAAACGATCTTTCTGCCAGCCGATTTCCAAACGTATGTTCCGCCTCTGTTTGCCTGCTGGTTTTGTACGGAAATATCCATTCTTATCTGCGGTTAATAATTCCTCTTTTTGCAACTTGTTTTTACGGTCGGTATAGTCATATTTCGATGTCCATACCTGTACCGAAGCGCCCGCCAACGGGCTTCCAGTTGTGCGGTGCAGCACAAAATAATGAAGTTCATTGTTAACAAAACTAATGTTGGATACATGAAAATATTGAGCCGCCAGTAAGTTCGTGCTAATGCCAAAGTCATTATCCAGGCTTCCCAGCAAAATATACTCTCCTGTAGGCAAGGCATCGATCTTAATTTCCACGCTGTGTTCCCTGTAGTCTGATGTTGCGGGTAAGTCCTGTTTCCAGTTGCGGAGCGCGGGAGTAGCAGAGAGTTTTGTCCAGTAAGCATCTTCATACCGGTCAGCCAACTGGTCTTTTAATGCTTTATCTGCTTTGATAATCCTGAAATGCAGGCTGGAGAAATTCCGGTATTTCACCAGGGTTCTGAATGCTTCACCCGGCACATTTACTTTTTCTGTGAACAGTTGTAATGACTTGCGGAGAATATTGTTCAACAGATTGTGGCAATCAACTGCACCCTGCGTTTTGGGGAATTTTTTAATAGTGCTTTCGCATATTTCTTTCGCAGTTTGAAAAGCTGTGCTGTCTGCCGTGTTGCCACTCGCTTCTTCGTAAGCATCGCCTTTATTGCTATAATATTGCGCCAGCAAAGCCCATGCCTGCGCCGCCACGGGTTGCTTTTCGTATTGAGCGGCAAGATGTTTTAATGCCATTACATATACTTCATCTTTTTCGGCCATTACCGCCTGGCCATATACAAACTCTAACCTCCTTAGATCGGCGTCCATCAATGCATCGTAGTCTTTATCATTTACATGAAAAGAAAGCAATTGTTGATATAAAAGGAGCGCTTTGTATTGTAAAGACACTGAATCTTTGGTTGGAAATTTTCGATGAATAAAGTCTGCAACGGGATCGAAAGCTGCATTCATGTTGATCGTAAATGAATAAGCAGGTTTGGTGATATCGCGTTCATCGTTTTCAAAATAATCCAATGCGCGATGTGCAAGCAGATCGTACAACGTTGGGCGCAGATTGCGCGTGTTTCCCTTTTGAATGATGGGCTTGTATGCTTCCAGTTTGGTTTGTTGCAGCAGGTTTTCATTTTGCAAAGAAGCGGTGTACAGG
This sequence comes from Agriterribacter sp., assembly GCA_051958655.1. Lineage (GTDB taxonomy): Bacteria > Bacteroidota > Bacteroidia > Chitinophagales > Chitinophagaceae > Agriterribacter. The sequence continues at coordinate 42,708 of JBQCFW010000079.1, forward strand.
TCGCTGATTTTGGCATGCAGGTCATCAATTGTCCAGGTGGCTATATCTTCTTTGTTAAAGTTTACAGTGTTGGTGCGGTCATAAAATTTCCAGCGGTTGCTTTGAAAATAATGCCAGTACATTTCTGCGGCTACCGATTGCAGTATCTGTTTGGCAGGTTGTGTGGCAGATTGTATTTCACTTTCAAGCGTCTTTATTTGGTGCGTCTCCTCGTTTTCGCCGGCAGATCCATCAGCCGGTAGCGACAATTTGTATAACAAAGCCTTTATAAGCTGCGGTTCATTTTTTTCTTTTTTTGCGCGTGCATAAATCTTGTCAACTTCTGTACGTGCCGATTTTACCAATCCTTTTTTTTGCACCAGGTCGTCAATCTTTTTCCAGGCGCTATCGTAAGTATTCATTTTCGTTTGACTTTTGGTATAAAAAAACAGCAGGCAGCCTAACAGGCCTATCAACAAATGTTTTCCAAACTTCATGATAACTATTTAGGTAATTCAAATTTACTGCTTGACGTTTAAAAGCGTGACGCTCTCTTATTTGAAATAAGATGCCAAAAGGTTAAATATTACATAAGCATTAGGGTTAGTAAGCGCGATGGGCGTCTTGTGATACACGAGGCACCGCGTAGCATAACCTAACCATCGCAGCGTTGTGCTATAAATTAGACCCCTCCTTCGTCGGGGTGACAAGCTGTGGAATAATACTTGAGTCTAGGTGGGAATACTCAACAAGGTTACGTTGCTGACCTATTGCTTTACTGACCATAACAGCACTGTAGCTTATCATTCCAATTTTGGAGGCAGCAACTTTACAAGTATAAAGGTGATCAAAGAGTGTAAATGTGAAGCGTTCGGAACAATATACCTTTAACCGAGAAGCATATCTCGCTACACTGCATTTAAATATCGTGCCTTATGACACTTTTCATTTTAACCAAAATATTGTGTCCAGCGAGGCTAACCCGACAACTATGTTTTAATATTTTGGTTAGTAAAAAAATTGGGGTTGATCGCTATAGTAAACTCTGATAGCTGACCGCTGAAAGCTCCCGGCTCTACAATACCTGCACAATCAAAAACTTCAGGTAATTGGTATTTTCCATACCAGGAATGATGGGATGATCGGCAGCCTGAGCCTGGAAAGTAACCTGGCGGAGTTTGCGCCGCGCATCTTTGGCAGCCATGCCAATAATCTCTAAAAAAAGTTCTGGTTGCACGAGGTTGGTACAACTGGAAGTAACCAGGAATCCACCAGGCTTTACCAGCTTCATACCGCGCAGGTTGATCTCTTTATAACCGGTAATTGCTTTTTGAATGTTCTCACGGGTTTTGGTAAACGAAGGAGGATCGAGCATTACCACATCGTATTGCTTTCCTTCTTTTGCCCAGGCTTTCAACACGTCAAAGGCATTCACGCAATCAAAGCGACAGATATTTTCGTAGCCATTCAGTGCTGCATTTTTGGTGGCTTGCCTGCAGGCATTTTCCGAAATATCCAGCCCTAAAACACTTTTAGCTCCGTAATGAGCGGCATGAATTTCAAAAGTGCCGGTATAACAAAAAGCCCCCAGCACATCTGCCCCTTTTACTATATGCTGTATGGCGCGGCGGTTATCCTGCTGATCTAAAAAATAGCCGGTCTTTTGACCGTTAACAATATCTACTTTAAACTTCAACCCATTTTCGTTGATAACAATATCGGTGTCGAAGGGTTCAGATAAAAACCCTTTTTGTTGCGTGAGCCCCTCTAACTCACGCACTGGTACATCGTTGCGCTCATATATTCCTTTGGGCGAAAATATTTTTTCAATTGCCTTTACAATAGCAGGTTTCCACACATCTATACCAAGTGCAAGGGTTTGTATTACAAAATAATCGTTGAACTTATCAATGATGAGCTGCGGCATTTGGTCGGCCTCACCAAAAATCAGCCTGCAATTTTCTTTATAGCCTATTTGCTGGCGGTACTGCCAGGCTTCGAGCAGGCGCCTGTAAAAAAAGTCATCGTTAATTTCCTCCTGCCTGTTGCGGGTGAGCAGCCGTACGATGATCTGCGATTTGGGGTTAATATAACCTTTACCTATAAATTTTTTATCATGCGTGTATACTTCTACCGTTTCTCCACCGGCAGCATTGCCTTCAACTTCCTTCACTTCATTGGCAAATATCCAGGGATGTCCATTTAATACGCGGTTACTGATCTTTTGCCGGAGGTAAACTTTTATCATGGGCGCAAAGGTAGGGAGCCAGGGGCGATCAGCCATCAGCTTTCAGAAGGCAGTGGGCAGAAGTGAGGAGGCAGTGTACGCATGCACATAAAAATCAACAATCAAAATTCACAAATCTCCATTTGCGTCATTTTGACCTTAGCTGTTTGTTGGCAAACTTGTTGTAAATAATATGGGCATTCATCAATAAAAAGCAGTCATGGAAGATCTTATGAATAAAAACGCTGAAAATCAGGAAGATATCAACGCTCAAAACGATAACGGACAAGTAGAAAATGAGAATTTGGCAGGAAAAGGTGAATTCCCGGAGGATATGACAGGTGAAGCCGAAAAATTAAAAGCAGAACTGGCAGAACAAAAGGATAAATACATTCGCTTATATGCGGAATTCGACAACTTTAAGCGCAGGAGCGCTAAGGAGCGTGTGGAATTGATTCAAACTGCCGGCCGGGAAGTGATTGTTTCTTTGCTGGATGTGTTGGACGATTGCGACCGTGCGGAAAAGCAACTGCAGGAAAGCGGACAGCCGCATGCGGTTACAGAAGGCGTTCAGCTGGTATTTAATAAGCTGAGGTCTGTTTTGTTGGCTAAAGGCGTAAAGGCAATGGATGCAAAGGGAAAGGATTTCGATCCCGATCAGCATGAGGCGATCACCCAGATACCGGCTCCGTCTGAAGATCTGAAAGGCAAAGTGGTAGATGAAGTGGTAAAGGGCTATTATCTGAATGATAAGATCATCCGGTTTGCCAAAGTGGTAGTGGGACAATAATTTGAGATTTCTGATTTAAGATTTGAATTCCTGATCCCTCTTACAGTTTTCAAATAGGTTTATCAACATATTTATGAAAAGAGATTATTACGAAATCCTGGGCGTATCCAAAGGAGCCTCCGCGGATGAAATAAAAAAGGCGTACCGCAAGGTGGCTATGCAATACCACCCTGATCGTAACCCTGGTGACAAGGCTGCTGAAGATAAATTTAAGGAAGCGGCAGAGGCTTATGAAGTGCTGAGCGACGATACAAAAAAAGCGCAATATGACCGGTTTGGTCATGCCGGCGTGGGTAACAATCGTGGAGGCTTTGGCGGTGGCAGCATGAACATGGATGACATTTTCAGCCAGTTTGGGGATGTGTTTGGCGATGATATTTTCGGTAGCTTTTTTGGTGGTTCCAGAGGCAGAAGTGGTGGACGCACACGTGGCGTAAGAGGCAGCAATCTCAGGGTAAAAATCAAACTCAACTACGAAGAAATAGCCAATGGCGCCAGTAAAACCATCAAGGTAAAAAAGTATGTGCATTGCAGCACTTGCAACGGAAGCGGAGCTAAGGATAAGGGCGGCGTTCAAACCTGCTCTACCTGCGGCGGCAGCGGACAGGTGAGAAAAGTGCAGAATACATTTTTGGGGCAGATGCAAACCGTTACCACCTGCTCAACCTGTAATGGCGAAGGAACTACCATTACCAATAAATGTACTACCTGTAAAGGCGAAGGAAGGGTATATGGCGAAGAAACCCTGAACATTGAAATTCCGGCGGGCGTGCAGGAAGGTATGCAATTGAGCATGAGCGGCAAGGGAAATGCAGGTGAAAGAGGTGGTCCGGCAGGTGATTTAATTATTTTGATTGAAGAAGAAGCACATGCTGATTTGCAGCGTGAAGGGCTGAACGTGGTGTTTGATCTTCATATTTCTTTTACCGACGCTGTGTTTGGCACCCAGGTGGAAGTACCTACAATAGACGGCAAAGCAAAAATTAAAATACCAGCCGGCACGCAAAGCGGCAAAATATTCCGGCTGAAGGGAAAAGGCTTTCCTGCTGTGAATTCTTATGAAAGGGGCGACCAGATGATACATGTAAATGTATGGACTCCTCAAAATGTAAGCAGCGAAGAAAAAGCCATGCTGGAAAAACTGCAGCAATCTCCCAATTTTAAACCACAACCTAATAAAGGCGAAAAGAACTTTTTTGAAAGGGTGAAGGAAATGTTTGGGTAATAAACGATTTATTTTATTTCAGCCGTCAGCGCATATCAGCGAAGCATATTTTCCCGCAGGTATGCGCTGATTTCTTTTCGCAGACCAGCGCAGCCTCTTTCGTGCTCAATGCTAAATACTCAATCGGTTAGAAAGAATATTGTCCCTGAAAACCTGCGATGTATTTCTATTGCACATACCGACGATTGAATGATTAAAGGAGGGTTGTCTGTTTAATCTTCATTTGAGCAAAATAAGGATGTTCTGGATTTACGATCAGCTCCTGCCGTTGGGGGTGAATGAGTACATCCATGTCTTCCAATGGTATGGCACCTAATAAAACTTCTGAATTGCCGGGCAACACCATTGCCTGACAACTCGTTCTCCGGTTTTTAAATCGCAATTCTACCGGAGCCACTACTTCATATTCAACAATAGCTCCGTTTGCCATTTGCGCTTTTCTTGTTTCCACTACCGGCAGCTGTAACTGTTCCTGTATGTTTTCGTTTATGCATAACATAATGGAGCCTGTATCTACAAGTGCACTCACACGAATGCGCTTTACATCATCTTCGTCCATTAATTTGCGACGTACCATTTCAAGATCACCACCGTTTATTAGTTCTATTTCCGCATACACTAATTCCAAATTCATAGATTTATTTAAAGATACATTATCGTTCACTGAGCTATTCCACATTATTCAACACAATCCGGAAGGTTGTTCCTTTACCCGGCTCTGAACTTTTTACAAACAACTGTCCCTGGTGATAATGCTCAATAATGCGTTTAGACAAGGTGAGCCCCAACCCCCACCCGCGCTTTTTAGTCGTAAAGCCTGGTTTAAACACCCTGGCTATATTGGCTGCTGCTATACCTTTGCCGCTGTCGGTTACATCTATTAACACCTGTTCGTTGGTGCGTTTAATATCAACCGTTATATTTCCCTTGCCTCCCATAGCGTCAAGCGCATTTTTTAAAAGATTCTCAATTACCCAGTCGAATAAAGAAGCTGATATTTTTACCGGTATGCTTGTTTCATTATGTGCGTTTACAGTAAATTGTACTTTGCCCGGCGCCCTGCGACGTATATAATCTACCATGTTGTTGATCTGCTCCAGCAGTTCCTTTTGCTCCAGCACCGGCGTGCTGCCTATTTTACTAAAGCGGTCCGACACTAATTGCAGTCTGTCTACATCTTTCGCCAGCTCGCTTGCCAGCTTTTCGTGCGCAGGATCTTCCTTCAGCATCGCTACCCAACCCTGCAGCGAAGTAACGGGTGTGCCTAATTGATGTGCAGTTTCTTTTGCCATGCCAGCCCATAGCTGGTTTTGCAGGGAGCGGTTGCGTGTGGTTATGGCATATACGGTAATTACAATAAACAACGCTACGATCAGCAATTGCACCAATGGATAATAACGCACCTCCTGCAACAAACGGGAGGCGCCGTAATAATAAAAATCTTTCTGCCCGTTCAGCGGATCAGTATAGATGATGGGATCATGCTGACTTTTAAACTGCCGCAATTTTTTTTTGAGGTAGCCGGTGTCGTTATTTACTTTAGCCGAATCGAGATTGATATATTCAATCACAGCTCCTTGCTCATTTGTTTGTATGATGGGGATATCATCGTTGTGCGTAAGTATGGCCGAAACCAACTTTGTATCTGTGTCGGGTGGAGAACTGATGAGGAATTTACCGGCTTCTACCCATGTTTCAACACGTTGTCTTTCGTCTTTAGCAATTTTGTCGGCAAGGTATTGCGAATAAAAAATAGTGCCTGTAACAATAGCAATGGCTATTACTGCCAGTGCTGTGCGCCAGTTTAAAAATCGCCTAAACATATTTTAAAAATAGCGAAACAGTAACAATGCATCCTTTATTTTTGAAAAATAAATGTTTTGTATTGAGCAATTCTCCAACCGTAGCAGTGGTTATTTTAAACTGGAATGGCAAAAAATTCCTTGAAAAGTTTCTGCCATTTGTGATGGCATCAAGTTATCCGAACTTCAAAGTAGTGGTTGCAGACAATGCTTCTATCGACGATTCAATGGCATTTCTTACTGCCCACTACCCTGCTGTACAACAAATACAAAACACCAGCAACGAAGGCTTTGCCAAAGGATACAACACTGCTTTAAAACAAGTAGAAGCGCAGTATTATGTGCTGCTCAACTCCGATGTGGAGGTAACGCCCGGATGGATTGAACCGGTTATTGAGCTGATGGAAGGCAATAAAGGAATAGCCGCCTGTCAACCTAAAATATTATCGTGGCACGATAAAAAAATGTTTGAATATGCCGGAGGTGCCGGGGGCTGGATAGATGTGTTTGGATATGCTTTTTGTCGCGGCCGGGTTTTTAATGTTTTTGAAGAAGACAGGGGGCAATATAATAACACTACTCCTGTATTTTGGGCTACAGGCTGCGCACTTTTTGTTCGCGCAGCGGTATATCATGAAATGAATGGATTGGATGAACACTTTTTTGCGCACCAGGAGGAAATTGATTTATGCTGGCGCATGCAGTTGAGCGGGTACAGTATTTTCGTTTGTCCTCAATCGATAGTGTATCACGTAGGTGGTGGCAGCCTGCCGCAGGGAAATCCCCGTAAAATATTTCTCAATTACCGCAACAGCCTTATCATGCTTGCTAAAAATTATTCGGCTGCAGAAAAATTGTGGAAGCTGCCATTCCGTTTGGTGCTGGATGGTATAAGCGTATTACCTCCGCTGCTTAAGGGCGACATACAATATTTATGGTCTGTACTAAAAGCGCATTTTTCATTTTATCGCTGGTTATTAATAAAAAAAGATCGCCGTTTTTTTCCCTCCAAAAGAAGCAGTCAACCTGCAGGGGTCTATAAAGGAAGTATCGTATGGCAGTTTTTTATAAAAAAGAAGCGGCATTTTGAAGAAATTGTTGACGGTAAACCATGAATGTTAACTTGTAACCGCTATTTTTGCAAAGCAAACAAAAGAGTATGGAGCACGAAATTCCTGATAACAGTAAAAAAGATTTCGCCTGGAGCTGGGTAAAATCATCCCGCTTTTTGTTTTACATGCAGGTGGTTAGCGTAGTAGCTTTTTTGATAGGTGGAAGCTGGGGCTTATACAAGCACCGCTATAAAGGCAAACCCAAAGTGGTGGTGCCCGAGAACACGCTTTATACTCCCAAGTATAAATAAGCAACTTTTTACGTCAGAAAAATTTTGCCGTTTACCAACAATCCTTAATTTTGCACTCCCCAAACGGAAACGAAGTGTACAGCAACGGGGAAATAGTTCTTTATTGATCAAACAACAAGCGGAAGTAGCTCATTTGGTAGAGCACGACCTTGCCACGGTCGGGGTGGCCGGTTCGAGCCCGGTCTTCCGCTCAACAATCCTCTCGTGGTGCGAGGGGATTTTTTTTGGGTATAGGCCACCGGTGGTGGAATTGGTAGACACGCCCCGATTACAATCGGGGTGACCTGCAACCGGAACCTGAAAAGATCTTTTGATAATTAAAATATTTGCCCCGGTGGTGGAATTGGTAGACACGCAGGACTTAAAATCCTGTGACCCGCAACGGTCGTAACGGTTCAAGTCCGTTCCGGGGCACATAAAGCGCGTGATGAAACAGGCGCCTTTTTTATGTACTTCGTCCGTGATACAAATAAAAAGTCCTGCATTGCAGGACCTTTTATTTTCAACACCAAGCAACCCGCGTTTTCAGTAGTTATATTCTCATGTGATACTTTCCTACAAGAAATCCAAAGCCAACCACATGGTCTTTCATTGCTTTTTCTAATTCAACTTTTCCGGAACTTGCAGGAATATTCAGTACACAATCCAAAGCATAAATTTTAAACAAATAACGGTGTGTGCCTGTTG